>NZ_JBSGYY010000001.1:0-553625 GCF_053610705.1 Streptomyces sp. NPDC054872
ACCTGGACCCGCGCGGTAGCCTCGGTGACGTCCAAGCCGGCCACCGTGGTCTCGGCGACGTCCGCCACATCACCGCCGACTCCTCGCGGCTGCGGGCCGAACTGGGGTGGCGGCCACGGGTCGGTTTCGCGGCGGGGATGCGGGAGTTCGCGCGGGCGGGGCTGCGCGGGGAGTGAGCACGGTACGTGGTCCGCAGTAAGTGGTCCGCGGTACGTGCCGAGCGGGCCGCGCCGGCCGGTTCACCCCTCCGGTGCCGGCAGCGTCACCTCGAAGCGGCAGCCGCCCGCGACATTGCGTACGGCCGCCCTGCCCTGGTGGGCCTCCACGATGCCGCGGACGATCGCGAGGCCGAGGCCCGCGCCTGCCGGGGGTGTGCGGGACTGGCTGCCGCGCCAGCCGGTGTCGAAGACACGCGACAGGTCCTCCTCGGGGATGCCGCCGCAGCCGTCCGTCACGGACAGGACCACGCCGTCCGGGGAGCGCTCAGCGGCCACCGCGACGGTCCCGTCGGCCGGAGTGCGGCGGATCGCGTTGATCAGGAGGTTGCCCAGGACGCGGCTCATCTCCTTGCTGTCGACCTCCACCGGGACGGCCTCGACGCTGTCGCCGACGAGCCGCACCCGGTGCTCGCGCGCCAGCGGGTCGACGCCCGCGAGCGCGTCGCCCACCAGGTCGTAGACCGAGATGCGCGATGTCGAGAGGGCCAGCGCGCCCGCGTGGATGCGAGAGAGCTCGAAGAGGTCTCCGACCATGGAGTTGAGGCGTTCGACCTCGGTGCGGATCTGGCGCAGGTAGCGGTCAGGCTCTGCGGCGACGCCGTCCTCCAGAGCCTCGGACATGGCCCGCAGGCCGGCCAGCGGGGTGCGCAGGTCGTGCGAGATCCAGGCGACCAGTTCGCGCCGGGAACGCTCCAACGCACGCTCGCGCTCCCGCGATTCGGCGAGCTTGGCGCTGGTCGCCTCCAATTCCCTTGTCAGCGCGGACAGTTCGGCACTGCCGGGTTCCGGCGGGGCCGCGAAGCTCCCGCCGTCGCCGAAGGAACGGGCCGCCAGGGTCAGGGCCTTGCTGCGGGCGACGATCCAGCGGCCGAGGAGCAGCGCGGTGGCGAGCGAGACCACGGCGGCCATCGCCACGACGATGGTGACCACGGTCAGGTCGTGCGGCGACAGGAACATCTCCCAGGCCACCGCGAGCGTCCCGGCCAGCATCGCGAGCACGGCGACGGCCGCCACGACGGTCATCGCCACCACGAGGGAACGGTGCCGCAGCAGGCGCAGCGTCAGGGCGCCCAGAAGTCCGGCGCTCGCGGCCCCCAGGAAGGCGAAGAGGGCGATGAGGAGGATGTCGCGCATGCGGGTCAGCCTTCGGCTCGGGGCGGTACGGGGTCTCGCCGGGGGGCGTGGGCCGGGGGCGGGTTCCGGACCGCCGGATCACCGGCACCGGCACCGGCACCGGCACCGTGCGGAGTTTCGCCGTCGGGTACGTCGAGGCGGTACCCCAGGCCCCACACCGTCTGGATCAGCCGCGGCCTGGCCGGGTCGTCCTCGACCTTGCCCCGCAGCCTGCGTACGTGGACCGTGACGGTGGACAGGTCACCGAACTCCCAGCCCCACACTTCCCGCATCAGCTCTTCCCGCCCGAACGCCTGCCCTGGATGGCGCAGCAGGAAGGACAGGAGGTCGAACTCCCTTATGGTGAGGGGAAGTTCGACGCCACCCTTGGTCGCTCGACGTGCCGCCGGGTCCACCCGGAGGCCTGCCGCGCCCAGCGTGGCGACACCCTCGGGAGCGCGCGCGGCGGCGCGGCTGCGGCGCAGCACCGACTCCACCCGCAGGACCAGTTCGCGCGGACTGAACGGCTTGGTGACGTAGTCGTCGGCCCCCACCTCCAGGCCCAGGATCCGGTCGTCCTCGTCGCCCCGGGCGGTGAGCATGATGACCGGCACCGGTCCCTTGTCGCGCAGGCGGCGGCACACCTCCAGACCGTCCATGCCGGGCAGCATCAGGTCGAGCACGACGAGGTCGGGCCGGACGATTCCGGCGCGTTCCAGCGCGCCGGGGCCGTCCTCGGCGCGGTCGACCGTGTAGCCGCCGCGCTCCAGATAGCCCGCGACGACCTCGGCGACGGTCGGGTCGTCGTCCACGACGAGCACTCGAAGCGGGCCGGGAGTCGCGGCCCCGGCGCCCACGGCGTTCCCGGCGGGCGGGTGGTCCTGCGGTGGTGGTGGCTGCATGCCGCAAGCCTCGCACTCGCAGCGCGTGGACCGGCCGGTCAGAGCTGCTTCCGGTTGCCGACGTCCCCGTTTCGTAAGAACCTCAAGTCCCATTTGTCCGGTTCGGATTCATAGGGTGAGTCACATGACCCCCTCCCCCTCCGCGGAACCCGATGTACCCGACGTACCCGGCCCCTCCGGCCCGCCCGGCCCCCACTCCCCTCGGGTGGACGTCGTCCTGCCCTGTCTCGACGAGGCCGCGGCGTTGCCCTGGGTCCTGGAACGCGTTCCCGCGGGCTGGCGGGCCATCGTCGTAGACAACGGCTCCACCGACGGTTCGGCGGACGTCGCCCGCTCCCTGGGCGCCACGGTCGTACGGGAGCCGCAGCGCGGCTTCGGGGCCGCCTGCCACGCGGGCCTCATGGCGTCCGACGCGGACGTGGTGTGTTTCTGCGACTGCGACGCCTCCCTGGATCCGGGGCTGCTGAGGCCCTTCGTACGCAGGGTGACGGACGGGACGGCCGACCTGGTCGTGGGACGGCGGCGCCCCCAGGGCCGCGGCGTCTGGCCGCCGCACGCGCGCGCGGGCAACCTGGCGCTCGCCCGGATGCTGCGGCGGCGTACCGGCGTACGGCTGCACGACCTGGGCCCGATGCGGGCGGCGCGGCGCGAGGAACTGCTCGGGCTGGGCCTGACCGACCGCCGCAGCGGATACCCGCTGCAGATGGTCGTGCGCGCGGCCGACGCAGGCTGGCGGATCGAGGAACGGGACGTCCCGTACCTGCCGCGCGAGGGCAAGTCGAAGGTCACCGGGACATGGCGCGGGACGTGGCACGCGGTACACGACATGCGAGCGGTACTCGCGGAACCACCACGACCGACCCCCACCGGAAACGGCCGATGCACGCCAGGCGGTGCCAAATGACCACGCACGGCACCACCCTCCTCGTCATCGCCAAAGAACCGCTCCCCGGACGCGTGAAGACCCGGCTCACCCCGCCCTACAGCCCCGATGAAGCCGCCCAGCTGGCCGCGGCCTCGCTTGCCGACACTCTTGGTGTCGTGCTCGCGGCGCCCGCACACCGGCGTGTCCTGGTGCTTGCCGGGCGGCCGGGGCCCTGGGTTCCCGCCGGGATCGAGGTGGTCCCGCAGTGCGCGGGGGGACTGGACGAACGACTCGCCGCGGCGTTCGCGGGGTGCGTCGGGCCCGCCCTCCTGATCGGCATGGACACCCCCCAGGTCACGCCGGGCCTGCTCGCCCCCGCCCTCGGCCCCGACGCCTGGCACGACTGCGACGCCTGGTTCGGCCCCGCGGTCGACGGTGGATTCTGGGCGCTCGGCCTGGCCGATCCCGACCCACGGCTGCTGCGCGGCGTCCCCATGTCGAGGCCCGACACCGGCACCCTGCAACGGGCCCGGCTCACCGGCGCCGGACTGAGGGTGCGCGACCTGCCCCCGCTGCGCGACGTCGACACGGCCGACGACGCCGGGAAGGTCGCCGCGGCCGCGCCCGGCAGCCGGTTCGCCGCCACGCTCGCCCGCCTGGCCGCGGCCGCCGGGCACCCGGGCCCGGGCGGTGGCCGATGAGCACAGCGCCACCGGCCACCGGCCTTCGCGACACGGCGCCCCCGCCCGCGGCCGCGCCCTGGCGCGCGGATCCGTACACCAATGCCCTGCGCAACGGCCACGGCCCGCTGTTCCTGCGCCGCAGCGACGGCTGGTTGCTGCCCCTCGACGTCGAACGCTGGTGCGCGAGTGCCGACGCGGCGGACCTCTCCGCGTTGCGCCGCTGCGAGGGCAGCGTCCTGGACATCGGCTGCGGCCCCGGCCGCCTGGTGGCCGGGGCCGCGGCCCTGGGCCACCGTGTCCTGGGCGTCGACGTCAGCCAGGCGGCCGTCGACCACACGCTCCGGCTCGGCGGCACCGCACTGCTCCGCTCCGTCTTCGACGCGCTCCCCGGCGAAGGCCGCTGGGGTACCGCCCTGCTCATGGACGGCAATGTGGGGATCGGCGGAAACCCTGACGCACTGCTCGCGCGAGTAGACCAACTCCTCATCCCCGGCGGCCTGTTGATCGCCGAGACCGCGCCGGTGGACGTCGACGAGCGGGTGGAGGTGCACGTCGACGACGGGCGCGGCACCCCGGGCGACTCCTTCCCCTGGGCCCGTCTCGGCACCCCCGCCCTGCTGCGCCACGCCCGTCCACTCGGCTGGAGCCCGGCCGCTCAGTGGACCACCGAGGGCCGTTCCTTCCTGGCGCTGCGCCGCGCTCGCCGCACCTGAAGCACCCGGCACAGAGCCGATCCCGTGAACAGCGCGGCCGTGACGATCAGCCACCGCGTCAGGAAGACACCGGCGGGGAGCCCGGTGGAGGACTCGTAGCGCTCCACCTGCCCGGCGACGAGCGGAAACCAGACGAGCAGAAGCAGCCCGGACAGGAACGCCGGAACGCGTACGAAGGTGATCCACTCCCTGCACCCCCGCCGCCCCACGGCGGCCCGCAGGGCACGGTCGGCGAGCGTGTACGCGGGCACGAACAGCAGATCGTGCACCAGGGCCGCGCCGACGAACCAGACGGCGACCAGCAGCCAGTCGCCGTCCAGGAGCCGCACCCCCGCGTACCCCGCGAGCGCGAACGAGGCAAGGAGCACGAGGAGTTGGAGAGGCCCCTCGCCGTACCACCGCCGGAGCCGATGCGTCAGAGCGGTCATCACAGCTCCCCGAAGGTCAGACGGGACACCCATTTGGTGTTGAGCACGCCGGGCGCGGCCGGAACGATGATCCGCGCCGGATAGCCGTGGTCCGGCGACAGATCCTCGCCGTTCACCCGGAGCGCGAGGAGGGAGCGCGGGTCGCGGACCTGGTTGTCGCGCAACGCGGCCTTGCGAAAGGCCCCGTGCCGCTGCAGGGACTCCACGAACACGCCCGGAGGGTCCTCCTCGAACCCGGCAAGGGCCGCGAGGTCGCGCAGCCGCACCCCACGCCACCACTGGTCCGACGTCGACCAGCCCTCCACGCAGGCGATGGGCAAGGCGGCACTGTGCAGCGGCAGTTGGAGCAGATCGTCGCGAGAAAGTCTGACCTCACCCCGTGGTCCGCCGACGACCAGACGCCACAGCTCACCCGTGTCCCGCTGCCCCACCCCCACCTTCGCGGCGGTCTTGTTGATCTGGAAGCCGTTCGGCCCGCTCCCCGGATCACCGCCGCCGTGCGGGGCGAACAGGGCGGTGTGGCGCAGGGGCCCGTCCACGTTCTGCCCCGCCGTCGTCACGAACAGCAGGGCGGAACCCGCGCCGACCATGCCGAGCGCTCCCCGCCGCGTCACGGTGGGTTCGGCGGGCGCTGGCGCGACGAGTCCCTCCGCGTCGGCGGGCTCGGGGCGCGGGTCCCGCAGCTGCTCGCGCCACCCCCGCTCCCGCAGCACCCGTACGACCTGGGGCAGGCGCAGCACGACATGGGCCACGAACGCGCCGAAGAACACCCAGGCGCCGTAGAAGTGGAGGGGGTAGAACGACCCGGGGAAGAGGTACTCCAGCTGGACGTTGAGTACGCCCGTGACGAACTCGAACAGCGCGCCGCCGACCAGCAGGAGCAGCGAGACCCGCTCAAGGGCGTGCCCCACGGATCGCGCCGGGGGCAGCGCGAAGAGCTTCGGGATCACCGACCACAGTTTCGCGAGCAGCACCGGGATGAGCGTGATGCCGACCGTGACGTGCAGGCCCTGATTGAGGCGGTAGAGCCAGTGCGGGTCAGTCGGCCAGTCGAAGAGGTAGAAGCCGAGGAGACCCTTGTCGGGTGTCTTGTCGTTGACGGGCGACAGGTTCGGGTTGTAAGCCGCGTACGACAGCAGGCCGGTCACGAACAGCACGGTGACACCGGCAAGCAGGACGACGCCGAGCACCGAGGTGAGCCAGGGCCCGCGCAGCGGGCTGCGCCAGAAACCGGGGTCGGCGGGAGAGGGGACGCGTTGTCCTGTGGGCATGGAGCGACCGTATGCCGGACCGTGTGCTCGAACCGGCCCGCGACTCATGACGAAACGCTGACGTCGTGCCGCGGGGCCCGTTCACTCCCGCCTCCTGCGCCTACGGTGCAGACGTGAGCACCACAGAACGCACCGGCCGCCGCCGTGACCTGGCCGCTGCCGGGATCGCGGCGCTGCTCGTCGCAGCGGCCGTCGTCATCGGCACGTCGATCGAGCACGCGGACGGCACCCTGCACCTCAATTGGCCGCCCCTGTACGCCCGATGGGATCCGCACATCGGGCCCGGCACACCCGCCGCGCTCGCCGTCGCCGTCGCGGTGATCGCGTACGCCCCCGTTCTCGCCGCCCGGCTCTCCTGGCGGGCGCTGCTCCTGACCGCGTGGACCGCCTCGACGGCCTGGATCTGGTCGCTCGCGCTGATCGACGGCTGGCACCGGGGCGTAGCCCGGCGGCTCACCACCAAGTACGAATACCTCCAGGTCATCGACCGCTTCGAGGACATCCCCGGAACGCTGCGGGACTTCACCCGGCACATCCTCATCGACTCCCCCGGCCACTGGCCCGCCCACACCGCGGGCCATCCGCCCGGCGCCACGCTCACCTTCGTCCTCCTCGACCGCGTCGGCCTCGGGGGCGGCGCCTGGGCCGGAGCCTTCTGCATCACGGTGGGCGGCACCGCCGTGGCGGCCGTCCTGATCACCCTGCGCGCGCTGGCCGACGAGGCGACGGCCCGCCGTGCGGCGCCCTTCCTCGTCCTGGCCCCGGCCGCGATCTGGGTCGGCGCCTCGGCGGACGGCTACTTCGCCGCCGTCACCGCCTGGATGATCGCCCTGCTCGCGCTGGCGGCGACGCGCGAAGCCCGTTCCCCCGTCGCCGCGGCACTCGGCTCCGGTCTCCTGTTCGGCCTCATCTGCTACCTCTCGTACGGCCTGACGCTCTTCGCGCTCGTCGCCGCGGCCGTCCTGCTGATCACCCGCACCCTGCGCCCCCTCCCGCTCTTCCTCGCGGGGGCGGCGGTGGCTCCGCTCGTCTTCACTCTGGCGGGCTTCGACTGGTGGGAGGCGTACCGCCTGCTCGGCGAGCGCTATCACCAGGGGGCGGGCGGCATCAGGCCGTACGCCTACTTCGTCTGGGCCAATCTGGCCTGCACGGTGCTCGTGGTCGGCCTCGCGACCGTCGCCGGCCTGCGCAGGACGATGATGTCGGCGCCCGGCGCGCTCATCCGTCTGTGGACCGGTCGCACCACACCGGCCGACCGTCTGACCGTCCTCGTCCTGGCCACCCTGCTCGCACTGCTTGCCGCCGACCTCTCGGGCATGAGCAAGGCGGAGACGGAACGCATCTGGCTGCCGTTCGCCACGTTCCTGCTCGCGGCGACCGCGTCTGTGCCGAAGGGCGATCAGCGCCTCTGGCTCACCGCGCAGGCCGTACTGGCGCTGCTGGTGAATCACCTGCTGTTCACGGGCTGGTGAGGGCGCGGCGCCCGTCGGCTTCGCCTCCGTCCCGCCATTTCCTAGGGTGCGGGTATGCACAGAACCACCACCCGCCCCGCCGCTCCACGGCCCCGCGCCGGCCGCCTCCCGGCATCCGCCCGCGAGGGAGGCGCCGCGTGACCCTCAACCAGCTGCGGGCGTTCGTCGAGGCCGAACGGCTCGGGTCCTTCACCGCCGCCGCGCAGGCCATGGACATCGCCCAGGCATCCGCATCCGAGCTGGTAAGGCGCCTCGAGGCGGAGCTGGACGCCGAGCTGTTCCTGCGCGGCAGCCGCACCCTGACCCTGACCGCCGCCGGGCGCGAACTCCTGCCGTACGCGCAGGAGTCGCTCGCCGCGGCGGACAGCGGGACCCGGGCCGTCCACTCCCTCGGGTCGCTCGGCGGAGGCACCGCCACCTTCGGAGTGCTGCGCAACGCCGACTACTACCTGCTCTCCAACCTCGTGCAGATGTTCCACGCCCGGTACCCGGCGGTCCGCGTACGGCTCGTGGGCCAGAACTCCGCCGAGACCGCGGCGGCCGTCGCGGAGGGGCGGATCGAGGCGGGTCTCGTCATCCTGCCCATCGACGACGAGGGGCTCGCCATCACTCCCCTCATGCGGGACGAGGTGCGTTACGTCAGCGCGAGCGCCGAGCGCACCGGCGCGCCCGTGAGCATCGAGGCGTTCTGCCGGGCGCCGCTCGTGCTGTACGACGCGCACTACGGCTGGAAGGACCCGACCCGACGTCAGCTCGCCGAGCGCGCCCAGCTCGCCGGAGCCCGTATCGATCCCCTCATCGAGCTCGAACACGTGGAAGCGGCACTGAAGTTGGCGGCGACGGGCGTCGGCGACACGATCGCGAGCCGGGCGGTGATCGACAGTCCCAGGTTCCCCGCCGGACTGCACACCGCTCCCTTCGCCGAACCCCTCTACGACACCATCGCGCTCGTCAGACGTCGGGGTCGCCCCCTGTCCCGCGCCACCCGGGAGCTCGCCCGCCTGGCCGAGGACACCATCCGCGAGATCGGGACCGGTCTGCTGTCCTGACCAGGGCGAACGCGCCTCTCGACGAGTCAGAGGACCCACAGGGAAACCCTGTGGGAGGCGCAGGAATCGCCCCTCTAGTCCTGTGACCCGGGCGCATCTACGGTCCCGGGTATGCAGATCACGCACGACGAACAGAAGACCCTCGCTCCCTTCCAGTGGCTCAAGAAGCCGGAGGTCGACGGTCCCCCCGCCCAGCGCGACCCCAAGGTGGTCGAGCGCGTCTCCCAGATGCTGAAGGAGATCGAGGGCAAGGGCATGGACGCGGTCCGTGCCTACGGGAAGGAGCTCGACGGCTGGTCCGGCGACCTGGAGATCAGCGCCACCGAGCTCAAGAAGTCGGGTGACGCCCTGCCCGCCGACGTCCGTACCGCCCTGGAGATGGGCTACGAGCGCACCCACCGCTTCGCCTCCGCGCAGCGCGAGCACCTGACCGACTTCGAGATCGAGCTCGCCCCCGGCGTGGCGGGCGGACAGCGCTACGTCCCGGTGTCCCGGGTCGGCGCCTACCTCCCGGCGGGCCGGTTCCCGCTGCTTGCCAGCGCCTTCATGACCGTGGGCGTCGCCAAGACGGCCGGTGTCCCCACCGTGGTGGCGTGCACCCCGCCGTCGGGTGAGCACGGCGCCCACCCGGCCGTGCTCTACGGCGCCTACCTGTCCAGGGCCGACCGGGTCTTCGCCGTGGGCGGCGTCCAGGCTCTCGGCGCGATGGCCTTCGGCCTCCTCGGTGAGGCCCCCGTCGACATGCTGGTCGGCGCCGGGAACGCCTTCGTCACGGAGGCCAAGCGGCAGCTCTTCGGGCAGGTCGGGATCGACCTCCTCGCAGGCCCCTCCGAGGTGGCCGTCCTCGCCGACGACACCGCCGACCCGGTCTGGGTCGCCGCGGACCTGCTCGGCCAGGCCGAGCACGGCCCGAACTCCCCCGCCGCCCTGATCACCACCTCGGAGAAGCTGGGCCGGGCGGTCGTCGCCGAGATGGACCGCCAGCTGGAGACCCTCGCCACCCGTGACATCGCCGGGCCCGCGTGGCGGGACTTCGGTTCCGTCATCGTCGTGCGCGACCGGGACCAGGCCGTCGCCGTGTCGGACATCCTCGGCCCGGAGCACCTGGAGATCCAGACGGAGGACGACGACTTCTACCTCCAGAACCTCACCAACTACGGCTCGGTCTTCCTGGGCCCCTGGTCCACCGTCGCCTACTCCGACAAGGGCATCGCCGGCACGAACCACGTGCTGCCGACCGGCAAGACCTCCCGCTACAACGCGGGGCTCTCCGTCTCGCGCTTCCTCAAGCCCCTCACGTACCAGCGGGCCGTCAAGGAGGGCACCGCTTCCCTGGCGCCCGCCGTCGAACGCATCTCCGCCTTCGAGGGCCTCGCCGCCCACGGCGCCACCGCCACGATCCGGATCGACCGGATCGGCCGCGCCTCCGGTGCCTTCGACGCGGTCCCCGAAGCGCTGCGCGAGCAGCTCTGATCCAGTCCCGCGCCTCGCCTCCGCGCCCCTCGCGGCCGGGGGCGAGGGGGTCCGGAGCCCGGAGCGTCATGCTCCGGGCGCGTCCGGTCCCCGGGCCGCCGCCGGCGTCACCTGCCCGGGACGAGTGAGTACCGTCCCGTACCAAGGGCACCCGCGCTCCCACTCCCCGAGGATCTCCGCATGCACCACCCCTCCCCGGACCCAGCCCCCACGGGCACGGGCCCCGCTCTGCAACAAGGGCTCAAGGGCCGCCAGATCACCATGATCTCCATCGGCGGTGTGATCGGGGCCGGCCTCTTCGTCGGCTCGTCCACCGCCGTCGCGGCCGCAGGACCCGCCGTACTGATCTCGTTCCTGCTGGCCGCCGCCCTGGTGGTGCTCGTCATGCAGATGCTCGGGGAGATGGCCGTCGCCCACCCCGACACCGGTTCGTTCTCCACGTACGCGGACCGCGCCCTCGGCCGGTGGGCGGGCTTCTCCATCGGGTGGCTCTACTGGTGGTTCTACATCCTCGTCATTCCCATCGAGGCCATCGCCGCGGGCGAGGTCATCGCCGGGCTCACCGCCATCCCGAGCTGGATCCCGGCGCTCGCCATGATCGCCCTGCTCGCGGGCAGCAACCTCCTCGCCGTCCGCAACTACGGTGAGTTCGAGTACTGGTTCGCGCTCCTGAAGGTCATCGCGATCGTCGCCTTCCTCGTGCTCGGCGCACTCGCGATCTTCGGGGTCCTGCCCGGATCGGACGCCCACGGCGTCTCGCACCTGTGGAGCGAGGGAGGCTTCGCGCCCAAGGGCGGGGTGGCCGTGCTCGCCGGACTGCTCACGGCGATGTTCAGTTTCCAGGGCAGCGAGATCGTCACGATCGCCGCCGCCGAATCCGAGGAACCGAAGAAGAACATCAAGAAGGCCGTCCGTGCCGTCGTGTGGCGCCTGGGGCTCTTCTACGTCGGCTCGATCTTCGTCGTGGTGAGCCTGGTCCCGTGGAACTCCGACGCCCTCGCCGACGGTTCCTATCAGGCGGTCCTGGACCGGATGAACATCCCGGGCGCCGGGCGGATCATGGACGTGGTCCTCGTCGTGGCCGTGAGCAGCTGCCTCAACTCGGCGATCTACACCGCATCGCGCATGGCCTTCTCGCTGGCCCGCCGCCAGGACGCCCCCGCGGCGCTCGCCGCCACATCGGCGTCCGGTGTGCCCCGTAACGCGGTGCTCGCCTCGACCGTCATCGGCGTCGCCGCGGTGATCGCCAACTACCTTCTGCCGAGCGTCTTCACGTATCTCATCGCGTCCAGCGGTGCGATCGCC
This sequence comes from Streptomyces sp. NPDC054872, assembly GCF_053610705.1. Taxonomy (NCBI): domain Bacteria; kingdom Bacillati; phylum Actinomycetota; class Actinomycetes; order Kitasatosporales; family Streptomycetaceae; genus Streptomyces; species Streptomyces sp. NPDC054872. Next base: position 11,493 of record NZ_JBSGYY010000001.1, read on the forward strand.
CTGATGATGTACATGGTCATCGCCATCACCCAGTACGCCACCCGGCGCAAGGAACCGCGGCCGACCGAGGTGCGGATGTGGGCCTTCCCCTATCTGACCCTCGCCACGATCGCCTTCATCGCCGGAGTGCTGGTCCTCATGGCGGTCCTCCCCGGCCACCGCCTCGAACTCTGGCTGTCCCTCGCCCTTGCGGCGGTCCTGGTCACCGTGGGAGTCCTGCGTCAGCGGCGGCACGGCGACCGACACGCCGGTGATCCCGGCGATACCGGTGCCGGCACCGACGCCATGACAGCACAGCGGTAAGAGGTCAGGGGAGCCTGGCGTGCGTCGCCCGGGGCACGAACTCGGTCGGCAGGACGAGGCGTTCACCCTTGGGGTCGGCGTCGCCGTCGATGCGCCGCACCAGCAGCCGCGCCGCCTGCCGCGACAGCTCCCGCAGGTCGTGCCGGACCGTGGTCAGCCGGAACACCTCCCAGGCCGCCATGGGGAGGTCGTCGAAGCCGATCACGGTCAGGTCGTCGGGGACCCGGAGACCGGCCGCGAGCGCCGCGTTCAGGACACCGATGGCGACCACGTCGTTGCCGCAGAACACCGCGGTGGGCGTCTGTGCCGCGTCGAGCAGCCGGGGCAGCGCCTGATATCCCGTCTCGTACTCGAAGGCGCCGCGCGCCACCCGGTCCTCGGGAAGCCCGATGCCCGCGTCGGCCAGGGCGAGGCGGAAGCCCAGCTCGCGTTCGCGTCCGGTGGTCGTGTTGGCCGCGCCGAAGATGCCCGCGATGCGCCGGTGGCCGAGGTCGGCGAGCGTGTGGGCGACCAGACGTCCACCACCCTCGTTGTCGACGACCGAGGCGTAGTCGCCGCGGCCGCCCGTGTCGCGGTTGAGGAAGACGTAGGGCATGCCGCGCCGGTCGAGCTGCGCCGGAAGACCGGAGTCCGTGGTGGCCGTCGCGAGCACCACGCCGTCCAGGGACTGGTCGAGGAGTTTCTCCTCGGCCACCGCCTCGTCGGAGCGCTCGGTGAGCAGCATCATCCGGTAGCCGAGGAGTTGGAGCTCGTCGTGCAGCGGTGCGATGACGTGCGGGTAGAACGGGTTCGTCAGGTCGGTCACGATCACCCCGATACGCCGGGTGGACCGGGTGGACAGCGTGCGGCCCGCCTCGCTGGGCACGTAGTTCAGGGCCTGCGCCGCCTTGCGGACCTTCTCGCGGGTCGCCGCGGACACTCGGCTGTCGTCCCGCAGGGCCCGGGAGACGGTCGGCTGCGAGACGCCGGCCAGCCTCGCCACGTCGTGACTCGTGATCGCCATCGGCCCTCTCCTCGTCGCCCGGCGCGCCCCTCCGACGGCCTGCTTCTCACTATACGTATGCCATACCCCTTGACATTGGACGGCCCGGAACCTGTCATGGAATGCATACGTATTCCATTCCAAGGAGCAGCCATGAACGATGTCGTCGTGTCCACCGCCGAGCTGGGGCGTCGCACGGTTCGCCGCAGCGACTTCGTCTCCTGCAACCAGGCTTTCATCGACTGCCGCACACCGGGCTCGGACCGGAAGGAGAACTACGCGATGATCGGGCCCGGCGTCTCGCAGGCCGCGGGCCAGCACGTCAATCTCCGCCTTCCGCACGGCTACAACATCGGTGCGGCCGCCATGCCCCACGGCATCACCAACAATCTCCACCTCCACTACACCGCCGAGGTCTTCGTCTGCACCGAGGGCGAGTACCTGCTGCGCTGGGGCGCCGACGGCACCGAGGGCGAACTCCTGCTCAAGGCGGGGGACATCGCCTCCATCCCCACCTGGATCTTCCGCGGCTTCACCAACACCGGGCCCGACGACGGCTGGATGTTCACCGTCCTCGGCATGGACCACACCGGCGGCATCATCTGGGGCCCGTCGGTCCTGCGCGAGGCCGAGGGCCACGGCCTCTACCTGACCGCCGACAACAAGCTGATCGACACGGTCGCCGGCGACGAGATCCCGCCCGGCACCGAGCTGACCGAGCCGATGACCCAGGAGTACATCGACCGGCTGCGCCACTACGGCGTCGAGGAGATGAAGCGCCGAGTCGCTGCGGCGGACGAACTGGTCTGGTCCGAGCGGCCCTTCCTCGACAGCACCCTGCCGGGCGGCGGGGTACAGCTGAGCTGCGTCATCGGATACGGCATGACCGAGGACCTGCACCAGGAACCCCGCATCTTCAACCCGCACGGCCACAACGTCGCCTGGCTGCGCGCCGAACCGGGCCAGGGCGTGTCCCTGCACCGCCAGCACGAGACGCAGACGCTGATCGTCAAGGACGGGGAGTGGGAGATCACCCTCAACCGCGCCGACCCCGTCTCCGTACGCCTGGGCCCGCGGGACATGCTCTCCGTGCCGCAGGACGCCTGGCGCACCCTGCGCAACGTCGGCGACGGGCGCGGCGACCTCATGGTCGTCAACTCCGGCGACGGCCGCGTCCGCCTCGACTGGGACGACGAGGTCTCCAAGTGCGCCGCCGACGCGGGCCTCGGCATCGACCACAACGGATACGTCGCGCCGTACGCACTCCTCCCCCGCTCCGCGCGCCGCTGGTGACCGCCGTGCCCCGCGTCGAGCCGACGTCCGAACCGCTGCCGCTGGTGGTGGTCCCCGGCATGCTGTGCGACCCGAGCCTGTGGTCGGAGGTGGACTTCCCCGAAGGCCACCCGGTGCACCACGTCGAACTGGGCAAGCCGGACATCGGGGCCCTGGCCGACGACCTGCTGTCCTCGGTGTCCGCCGGCCCGTTCGTCGTGGTCGGGCTCAGCCTGGGCGCCATCGTCGCGTTCGAGGCGCTGCGGCGGTCCCCGGACCGGATCGCCGGGCTCTGTGTCATGTCGACGAACGCGGGAGCACCGCGCCCCGAGCAGTACGCGGCCTGGCGTGCGATGGACGGCCTGATCGCCGACGGCAGGTTCGCGGACGTCGTCGAGCAGACACTGCCCGGCATGTTCCCCGTCCCCCGGCCGCCGAGCGGGCCGGCCGAGCGCTACCGGCGCATGGCACACGCCGTGGGACCCGAGGCCGCGCGCGCCCAGCTGGCCTCCCAGGCGACGCGCCGGGACGCGGTCGACGCACTGCGCGGGGCCCGTTGCCCGGCCGTGGTCCTGTCGGGGGCCCGGGACGCGCTGTGCCCGCCGGACTTCCACCGGACGATCGCGCGGGCCCTGCCGGACGCCGAACTGCGCGAAGTACCCGGCGCCGGACACCTCCTGCCGTGGCAGCGGCCCGCCGCCGTCTCCGCCGCGCTGCGGGACCTGCTGGCGCGGGTGCCGGAGACCCGGCCGTAGGCCACCACGCCCGGCCGCACATCTGAATGAACGAACCTCCCCCCTTATCGAAGCCCGAGAAAGAGAGCCGTCATGCCCCGTTTCCTCAAGTCCCCCGTACCCGCGGGCACGGTGAGCGCCGCCCGCGCGGATGTCGCCGACCGTGTCAGCGCCATCCTCGACGACATCCGCGACCGGGGTGACGAAGCGGTCCGTCAGTACTCCGAGAAGTTCGACGACTGGAGCCCGGAGTCCTTCCGCCTGTCCCCGGACGAGATCAGGAAGATCGTCGCCGATGTTCCGGAGACGGTCCTCGATGACATCCGCTTCGTGCAGGAACAGGTACGTACGTTCGCCCAGGCCCAGCGCGACTCGCTGCACGACGTGGAGATCGAGACCCTGCCCGGTGTCCGCCTCGGGCATCGCCACGTCCCCGTGGCCGGCGCCGGCGCCTACGTGCCGGGTGGGCGCTACCCGCTGACCGCGTCCGCGCACATGACGATCGTGACGGCGAAGGTGGCCGGAGTGGAGCGCGTCGCCGCCTGCACCCCGCCGATCCGGGGCGAGATCCCCGCCGCGACGGTCGCCGCCATGCATCTGGCCGGGGCCGACGAGATCCACCTCCTCGGCGGCGTCCAGGCCGTGGCCGCCCTGGCCATCGGCACCGAGACGGTCGGCCGGGTGCCGCTGATCGCGGGACCGGGGAACGCGTACGTCGCCGAGGCCAAGCGGCAGTTGTTCGGCGAGGTGGGCATCGACCTGTTCGCGGGCCCGACGGAGATCCTGGTGATCGCCGACGAGAACGCCGACCCGTTCGTGGTGGCCGTCGACCTCCTCTCGCAGGCCGAGCACGGCCCGGACTCCCCCGCGGTGCTCGTCACCACGTCCGAGCAGCTGGGCCGCGCGGTGGAGGCCCACATCGAACGGCTCCTCCCCGGGATGCCGACGAAGGACTTCGCGGGGCCCGCCTGGCGCGACCACGGCGAGATCGTCGTGGCGGACTCCCTCGACGAGGCCTTCGAGATCGCGGACTCCTACGCCAGCGAACACGTCGAGGTCCTGACGGAGAACCCGCGTCAGGCCCTGGACAAGATGCGGGACTACGGCGCGCTGTTCCTCGGGGAAGGGACCTGCGTCTCGTACGGGGACAAGGTCATCGGCACCAACCACGTCCTGCCGACGCGGGGCGCCGCGCGCTACACCGGCGGCCTGTGGGTGGGGAAGTACCTCAAGACCGTCACCTACCAAGAGGTCACGGACACCGCGTCGTCGGCACTGCTCGGTGAGGTGTGCGGGCGCGCCGCGCGTGTCGAGCTGTTCGAGGGACACGCCCGCTCCGGCGACGTACGGGCGGCCAAGTACGGCGACGGCACGCTGCCGTGGAACGACGAGGCCGGCGCATGAGCGGCGCCACGGCACCGCTGGCCGGGCGCACCGCGCTGGTCAGCGGGGGCGGCAGCGGACTCGGCGCCGCCATCACCCGCGCCCTGCTCGCGGACGGGGCCCGGGTGGTGATCACCGGCCGCAACGAGCAGGCCCTGAAGGAGACCGCCGAGCGGCTCGGCCCTGGTGTGGTCCACCGGGTCTGCGACGTGTCCAGGCCCGAGGAGGTCGAGGCGCTCGCCGGGAGTCTCGCGGACGAGGAGATCTCGATCCTCGTCAACAACGCCGGGATCGCGGGGCCGGTTGCGCCCCTGACCGAGATCTCGGCCCGGGACTGGGACGAGGTGTTCGACGTCAACGTCCGCGGGGTGTTCCTGATGTGCCGGGCCTTCCTGCCCGCCATGACGGCGCGGGGCGCGGGCGACGTCGTGAACATCGCCTCGGTGTCGGGCAAGCGGCCGCTGCTGCGGCGTACGCCCTACTGCGCCTCGAAGATGGCGGTCATCGGCCTGACCACCACCCTGGCAGGCGAGGTCGGGCCCTCCGGGGTGAGCGTCAACTCCCTTTCCCCCGGGCCGGTTTCGGGCCCGCGCATGGAGCGGAACTTCCGCCTGGAGGCGGAACGTACCGGCGGCAGCTACGCGCAGGCCGAGGAGGCGTTCGTGTCGCGGTCGGCCCTCGGCCGGATGGTCACCGAGGACGAGGTCGGCGCGGCGGTCACCGCGATGCTCCGGATGCCGGGGCTGTGCGGCGCCGACATCGACCTCTCGGCGGGGATGGTGGCTCGGTGACGGCGGGCGAAGCCGTACACGCCGGAGAACCCGCGGCCGCCGGAGAGGCCGTTGCCGTCGGAGTTGGGCGGCGGTCCCTCAAAGAGCGGCTCGCGGCGGGCGAGCGGCTGTACGGCGCACTGCTGCGGCTGCCCTCGGAGACCTTGGTGGAGATGGCCGGGGTCGCGGGCCTGGACTACGTGGTCATCGACTGCGAGCACGGTCCCGCCGACACGGCGCTCCTCCAGCACCATCTGACGGCCGCGGCCGCGCAGGGCATCGCCGTCCTCGTGCGGGTGGGTACGTCCGAGCCCGCCCTCGCCCTGCGCTGCCTGGACCTGGGGGCGGCGGGGATCATCCATCCGCATGTCGACGACGCGCAGGACGCGCGGCGGGCGGTGGCCTCGGTCCACTACCCACCCCTGGGGAGACGGGGGTTCGCGACGTACAGCAGAGCGGGCCGCTTCGGCACGGTCTCCGCCGCCGACCACGTGGCCGCGTCGCGGGAGGCCCTGGTGGTGGTGATGATCGAGACGGAGCGGGCCTGCGCCGCCGCGCCGGAGATCGCCGCGACCCCGGGGGTGGACGCGGTCCTTGTGGGCCCGGCCGACCTGGCGGCGGACTGCGGTTTTCCGGGGCAGGACATGGTCGACGCGTTCGTCACGCGGGCCCACCGGGATGCCCGTGAGGCGGGCCGGTCGGTGATGTCGATCGTGCCGGACGTCGAGGGCGCGAGGGCCGCCGCGCGGTCGGGGGCACAGCTGGTGCTCTACAACATGGCCCAGGTCCTGATGGACACCTACCGGTCCCTCGCGACGCCCGCACCGGGCGAGGGTCGGGGCCCGCGCGCATGACGCCGCGCGGCCGGGTACGACTCCTCGGATCTCCGGATCTCCGGATCTCCTTTGAGGAGTTGTGCCCGGCCGCGCCCGGAGCAGCCGCTCGGGCCCTGCCCGGAATCCCCACCGGAACCGCCTCCTCCACACTCTTGACGGCCTCCGTCACGCTCCTTAGTGTTCGGCGGAAGTTCATACGTATGCATACCCCTGAAACCGCGCGAACGGAGAAGCCATGTCCGCTGTAGCGCCGCCCACCACCGCAGTCGGCCCCCAAGGGACCGAGGCGGAGAAGCGGAATGCGATACGCCGTGCCATCGGCGCGGGAAGCATCGGAAACTTCGTCGAACAGTTCGACTACGGCCTCTACGGCTACATGGCGCCGATCCTCGCGCCCGCGTTCTTCCCGCAGAGCGACCAGGCCGTCGCCGTGCTGAGCACGTACGCGATCATCGCCATCGCCTGCCTGTTCCGCCCGCTCGGCGGGACGCTCGTCGGCCGCTGGGGCGACCGGGTGGGCCGCAAGAAGACGCTGCTGTGCACCATCGTGTTCATGGGCGTGACCACCGCGATGATCGGCGCCCTGCCGACGTACCAGCAGATCGGGATCTTCGCGCCGCTGCTCCTCCTGCTCCTGCGCGTCGTCCAGGGGATGGTGTCGGGCGGGGAGTACGTCGGAGCGGTGGCCTTCATCGTGGAGTGGGCGGAGCCCGAGCGGCGCGGCTACTACGCCTCGTACGCCTCCAACAGCTGCTTCGCCGGCATCCTCGCGGGAGCCGGCACCGCCGCCCTGACCAGCTGGATCTTCGAGGGCCCGACGCTGGACTCGTGGGGATGGCGCATCCCGTTCCTGCTCGCGCTGCCGCTGAGCGCGGTCGGGATCTGGCTGCGCCGGCGCATCGACGAGTCACCCGAGTTCGTGCGTGCCACGGAAGGCGGCGTCGACGTCGTCAAGGCCCCGATCCGCGAGGCGCTGCGCACGCAGTGGCGCCCGATGCTCGTGTTCTGCGGCGTCTCCGTCATGCTCGCGATCCTGTCCTACACCTGGGTCACGTTCTATCCGGAGTACCTGACCGGCACCCTGGGCCTGCCGCGCTGGATGGCGCTGACGTCCAACGCCATCTCCGTCGCCGTGCTCATCCCGCTGCTGCCGCTGGCCGGCATGATCTCGGACCGGATCGGCCGCAAACCGATGCTGATCTCCGGTGCCGTGGCGTGCATCGTCCTGGTCCCGCTGGCCTTCCGGGTCGGCGAGTACGGCACCTTCGGCGCGGCCGTCGCCAGCCAACTGATCTACATCATCCCCGAGTTCTTCCTGACCGGCATCGTCACGGTGTGCACGGCCGAACTCTTCGCGACGCGCACCCGGTTCAGCGCCAGCGCCATCGCGTACAACAGCTCGTTCTCCATCTTCATGGGGATCACGCCGTTCGTCGCCGCCCTGCTCGTCACCAGCTTCGACACGATCTACGCCGTGTGGGTCTACCTCGCGGCCGCCGCGATCCTGGCCCTCGTGGTCGTCAGCGCGTTCATGACGGAGACGTACCGGAGCCACCTCGGGGCGGACAAGTTTGCCGCCTGAGCTACGGGCCGCCGGTCGCAAGGACGGCCCGTAGCCGGGCCACCCGAGCGACCACCTGCTGCATACACCGCATACGCATACACATTCAGATACCCAGAGATCGAAAAGAAGGTACCCACCATGTCGCTCGACCCCGTCGCCTACCTCCCCTACTCGGACCCGGACGACTTCATCCGTGAGGTCACCGACCGCATCTGGGTCGGCAGGGACATCTCCTACATCGTCGACAACTACGAGCCGGACTCGATCGTCCACACGAGCCTGGGCACCGTGGTGGGCCGCGACGGCGTGATCGAGGGCACGACGATGCGCATGGGCAGCACGCCCGGGCACATCGGCCAGGCGGAGGACGTGGTGTGGGAGGCGCGTGGGAACGACGCCTTCCTCAGCTCGCACCTCGTGTTCTCCAACGACGAGCACCTGGTCGACGGGCGGAACATCCGCATACGCAAGCGCACGGTCGCCAACTGCCTCTACCGCCGCGGCCGGATGGTCGAGGAGTGGGTGGTCCGCGATGAGCTGGCCACCTGTCTGCAGAGCGGCATCGACCCCGACGAGGCGGCCCGCGCCCTGCGGTTCCAGGGCTACAGCGGATCGATGACCGAGGAGCCGCCGAAGGACGTGCTGCTCACCGGTGTCAGCGGACCGCGGCCCGACGAGTTCCGGCCCGAGTGCGAGATGGTCCTCGAGTTCATCGACGAGGTGTGGACCCGGCGCAGGCTGCAGAAGGTCAACGACTTCATGACGCGTGACCTCTTCCTGCACACGATCGGCGACCGGACCGTCATCCGCCCCGAGCGCTACCAGAGCGACCTGATGGCCATGGTGGCCGCCTTCCCCGACGCCCGGTTCGAGGTACGGGACGTGCAGACCAACTACTCGCCGCGGTACGCGGGCCTGCGGGTGGCCGTCACCTGGACCATGCACGGCACCTACCGGGGCACGCCGGACTTCGGCCGGCTGACCGACAAGCCGGTGACCATGCTCGGCGTCTCCCAGTTCCTGGTCCAGGACGGCCGGATCGTACGGGAGTTCCGTGTGTACGACGAGATCTCGCTGCGGGCACAGATCAACAGCACGCGGGGCGACGGCCCGGAGGTGGAGGCCAACATCTACTGAAGGGGACGGTGAGGGGCTCCGGTGCGTCCCGGGGCCCCGGGGCCCCCTTCAGCGGGCCGCCCCCGTGCGTTGCGGCACGGGGTGTCCGGGTCCGGATCCGGGTTCGGGCAGGGTGCGGAACAGCAGCCAGCTCAGTACGGGCATCAGGATCAGGGGCGCCAGGGCGCCGCGCAGGGATGTCGCGTCGGCGAGGGCGCCGATCAAGGGGCTCACCAAGCCACCGACGCTGACGGTCAGGCCGAGCGTGATCCCGCTCGCGGTGCCGACGCGGGAAGGCAGGTAGTCCTGCCCGAGCGTGACCTGCAGCGAGAAGGGGACGTACAGGCCGGCCGAGGTCAGCGCCGCGCACGGATAGAACGCAGGGCCGGGCACGAACACCACACCCGCGACACAGACGGCCGTGAGCAGGTACGACCAGCGGGCCACGGTGACCCGGTCCCAGCGCTCGGCCAGCGCGCCGCCCAGCACCGAGCCCACCGCGCCACCGAGGTAGAGCACGAACAGCGCGGCTGTGCCCGCGGCCGTACTTCCGCCCATGCGCTCCTTGGCGAGCAGGGAGATGAAGGTGCTCAGGCCGATGTAGACGATCGACCGGCACACCACGGCCAGCGACAGCTTCACGAACGACGCCCTGTCGTCCTCCGCCGCTACCGCCGCCGTGCCGGCGCCACCCCCGTCGGCCTCTCGCTGCCGCTCCAGCGCACGCAGCACGGGCAGGCACAACACGGCGCCGACGAGCGCCGGGAGGACGAGCAGCGGAGTCAGCCGCAGGCCTCCCGCGGCGACCACGGCGGTGACCAGGAGCGGGGCGAGCGCGAAGCCGAGGTTCCCGCCGAGCGAGAACCACCCCATGCCCCGGTGACTGCCCTGACTCGCGAGCCGGGCGACCCGTGCGGACTCGGGGTGATAGGCGGCCACGCCCACCCCGGACACCGCCACGAAGACGAGGGTCAGCCCGTACGAGCCGCTCACCCCGCTCAAGGCGATGCCCAGACCGCCCAGCAGCGTGCTGACGGGGAGCAGCCACGGCATCGACCGGCGGTCCGTGAGGATGCCGAACAGCGGTTGCGCCACCGACGACAGGAGCGAGGCGGCGAGCACGATGCCCGAGACGGCGGCGTAACTGTAGGCGCGCTCGGCGACGAAGAACGGCACCAGGGACGCCACGGCGCCCTGATACACGTCGACGCAGGCGTGCCCGGCGGACAGGAGAGTGATGGACGTATTCCTTCGCACCCCGTCATCGTCGACGCCGGGACCCGTGTCGCACTTCCGATAATCTGCCAGAAGATGCCGATGATCCGCCATTACTCGACGGGTCACCGCTGCGGCTCGCGCCGCGCCCCACCGCATCCGTAGGGGCCCTCTTAGAAACTTCTTAAGCGCGGCCCCGACGCTCTCCCCTGTGAACTACGCGAAGAGCAACAGCAGTCAGCCCCGGAAAGCCCGGCACAGTGACGTCGCGGGGGCACGGCGCCGGCGTCGCGTCCGTACGTACGGCATCGCCGCGGCCGTGGCGCTGGCCGCGGGTACGGCGTCGGCGGGCTATCTGGCCATGGCCGAGCCGCCGTCCGGTGGCGGGTCGCCGCTGCCGCCTCAAGTGCACGGCAGCGCCGTGGACTTCGCCGTGCGGGGCGGCACCGCGCGGGTGGACACGGGGTCGCTGCGCGTCACGGGTCAGACCGGCGACGGGACCTCGCTCCCGGTGTCCGGCTCGGCGGGACAGCGGCTCGGGAAGCCGGGCGAGGTGACCGTGGACGGCGGCACGGCCCACTGGTCGTACCCCGACAAGCAGCTCACGGTCACGGCGAAGAGCGAGCGCGGCCGCCTGCGCATGACGGTGCACTCCACGACCGACCAGAATCTGTCCTGGCCCAGTACGACGCCGGGCGCCGACGCGGCCCTGCAGATCCCCCGCGGCGAGGGCCTGCGTGTCCCGGTGAGCGACACCTTCTGGAACTCCGGCGAGGCCGGTCTCAAGGACTCGGAGGCCGAGCTCTCGGGCGGCCTCACCCTTCCGGCCTGGGGCTACACCCAAGGTGAGCACGGTGTCGGCTACATCGTGCCGGAGGAGGTCGGCACGTCGCTCGCCTTCGTCTCGAAGGGCGGCCGGATCGGCTCCACCGCACGGCACGCGTTCTCGCAACGCGAGCGGACCCGCGACTACACGGTGCACTTCTCCCTCACCGACTCGTCCCCGGTCTCCTCCGCCGTCGACTACCGCGACTATCTCGACGAACACGGCGAGCTGCGCTCGCTGAAGCAGAAAATCCACGAGAACCCGGAAGTGAAGCGCCTGTTGGGGGCCGTGCACGCCTACGCCTGGGGCAGCGCACGTACCGCGAAGGGCGTGCACCAGCTGCGTGAGCTCGGTGTCTCGCGGCTCTGGCTCGGTTACGACGCGGACGACCGGCCGATGGACGAGCAGGCCGTGCGGGCGGCGAAGCGCAACGGCTATCTGGTCGCCCCGTACGACTCCTACGCCAACGGCCAGCCCTCCGAAACCGCCGACAACCCGTCATCGAAATGGCCCGGCTCGGTCTACCCGGACTTCTGCGTGAGGGACTGGAAGGGTGAGATCAAGGAAGGCTTCGGTGGCCGGGGCTGCTATGTCAGCACTCAGGCCTTCAAGCAGGCCGAGCCCGGCAAGCACTACCTGGCCGACCGGGCGAAGAAGATGACGGCCAATGGCGCCGACAGCTATTTCCTGGATGTCGACGCGGCGGGCGAGCTGTTCACCGACAGCAGCGAGGGTCATCGCATGAACAAGAAGCAGGATCGCGCCAATCGCCTGGAGCGCATGCGGAAACTGGCCTCCGACGACAAGTTCGTCCTCGGCTCCGAGTCGGCGGGCGCGTGGGCCGCCCCCGTGCTCGCCTTCAACCACGGTGCCCAGACACCGGTCGCCGACGGCTTGTGGAAGCTGGAGAAGAACAAGGAGAAGTGGGGCGGTTACGCGCCGCAGGGCGAGCCCGCGTTCTTCTTCAAGGAGGCCGAACTGCCGCCCGCTCTGGCAAAGGCGATGTACGACCCGCGCTATCGCGTCCCCCTGTACGAGACCGCGCTGCACGATTCCGTCATCAACACCGACCGCTGGGAAATGCCGTACAACAAACTCCCGGAGCAGAAGACCGACCGAGCGCTGATGTCCGCGCTCTACAACACCCCGCTCAACTTCACGCTCGGGGAGAAGAACTTGAGGTCCACGGGCAGGGAAATGGCCGCGCTGCAACGCTCTTTCGCACCTCTCCACCAGGCCGCGGGCACCGAGCGGATGACCGACTACCGGCGGCTCACCGCTGACGGGACGGTGCAGCGCTCGGAGTTCGGCGACGGCAAACTGACGGTGACGGCCAACTTCGGCACGACGGCGTACGGGTCGCTGCCGGGCGGCTGCGCGGACGCCAGGCTCAAGGGCGAGCCGAAGCCCCACCGTCTCTGTCCCGCACGGCTGCCCTGACCTTCACCGCTGCCCTGACCTGTACCGCTCAAGCTGTTTCGCTCACGGGGTGGATGGTGAAGACCTGGTCCAGGCCGACGATCCGCAGGATGCGCAACGTGTTGGCGGGGATGCCGACCAGGATCAACTCGGCCTCCGCGGCCTGGGCGCGCTGGCGGGCTGCGAGCAGGACGCTGATGCCGGTGGAGTCGCAGAACTCCAGGCGGGACAGGTCGATGGTCAGGTTCTGCCCCCGGGACAGGGCCAGGCAGTCGACCTGTTCGCGCAGGGCGGTGGCCCGCTCGTAGTCGAGTTCGCCGGCCACGTGCAGGACGGGTCCGGTGACAGTGCTGCGGTAGGTGATGTTCAGAGGGCTCATCGTGCGTGATCCGTTGCCGGGTGGGCGGTGGGGACGCCCAGTGCGAGCAGTGCGGTGTCGTCGTCCAGGCCGTCACCGAAGCTCTCCAGCAGCCCGGTCAGCGCGGCGATCATCTCGTGGGGTGTGGTGGGGGCGTGTTCGGCGGCGAAGTCCTGGAGCGCCTCGTCGCCGAAGAGGCTCCGGCGAGTGGAGCCGGTACGGGCCTCGGTGAGCCCGTCGGTGTAGAGCAACAGCGTGTCACCGGCGGCGAGGGTGGTCTCCGCGGTGGTGAACCGGGCCTCGGGCAGCACGCCGACGAGCAGCCCTCCGGGGGTGGGGAGGTAGTCGGCGGTGCCGTCGGCCCGCAGGACCAGCGCCGGCGGGTGCCCGCCGGAGGCGAGGCGCACGGTGATGTCGCCGTCCTCGGCGCCCGGCTGGACGACGCCGAAGATGACCGTGCAGTAGCGGGGGTCGCCACTGGCTCCGTAGCGCTCCTGGAGGACGGCGTTCAGCGTGCTCAGGGCCGCGGTGGGCTCGGGATCGTGCAGTGCCGCGGCCCGCAGGGTGTACCGCGTGAGTGAGGTGAGTGACGCCGCCTGGGGGCCCTTGCCGCAGACGTCCCCGAGGAAGAAGGCCCACCGGCCGTCGCCCAGGGCGAACAGGTCGTAGAAGTCGCCGCCGAGGCGGTCCGGAGAGGCCGTGTGGTAGTAGACGGCTGCCTCGAGCCCCGGCACGGCGGGCAGCGAGGAGGGCACGAGGGACTGCTGCAGCACCGCGAGCGAGTCCGCGAGGCGTTGCCGGTCGGCCTCGGCCTGCCGACGGGCCTCCTCCGCCTCCGCACGCGCCCGCTCCGCCTCGGCACGCGCCCGCTCCGCCTCCTGGCGGCGGTGCAGGAGCTCCTGCTCGTAGGCCCGCCGGTCGGAGGCGTCGAAGAGAGTCGTACGGATCAGCAGCGGGTCGCCCTCCCCACCGTGCTTGATCACGGAGGAGACCAGCACCGGCAGCCGGCTCCCGTCGGCGCCCTTCATCTCCAGTGCGACGCCCCGCAGTTCGCCCTGCATGCGCAGCAATGGTGCGAAGTGCGTCTCGTGGTAGAGCTTCCCGCCGACGGTGAGGAGATCGGCGAAACGGACCTGCCCCACCACGGCCTCGCGCTTCATGCCGAGCCAGTCGAGCAGCGTGGTGTTGACCTTGGCGATGGTTCCGTCCATCAGCGTCGACAGGTAGCCGCAGGGAGCCGCCTCGTACAGGTCCTCGGCGCTGTCCTCCAACAGTGCGGTGAACGCCGCGTCCGTTCCCGCGGCGTCCCCGATCTCAGCCGGTTCCGGCTCGTCGCCTCCGCGGCTCATCAACGCCGGGCCCCCAGGAAGTCGAGAATGGCTTCGTTGGTGGCCTCCGGCGCGCTCAGCTGCGGGCAGTGCCCGGTGGCGTCCAGGGTGACCAGGCGTGACGAGGGGATCGCGGCGTGCACGTACGCGCCGACCTCGCGCGGCGCGATCATGTCCTGGGAGCATTCGAGCACCAGGGTGGGCACCGTCACGCTCTTCAGGTCCTCGCGGCTGTCGGACAGGAACGTGGTGCGGGCGAAGACGCGGGCGATGTCCGGGTCGGTGGCGCAGAAACTGTTGGTCAGTTCCTGACCCAGCTCCGGCCGCTCCGGGTTGCCCATGATCACCGGCGCCATCGCGGACGACCAGCCCAGATAGTTCGAGTCGAGCGAGGCCAGCAGCTCGTCGATGTCCTCCGCGGTGAAGCCGCCCCGGTAGCCGTCGTCGTCGACGTAGCGGGGGGACGGCGCCACCATGACCAGCGAACCGATGCGCTCCGGTGCCATCCGCGCGGCGAGCACCCCGACCATGGCGCTGACCGAATGCCCGACGAAGGCCGCCTGCTCCAGGCCGAGTTCCGCGCAGACGTCGACGACGTCCTGGGCGTAGCCATCGAGTGACGAGTACCGCTCCTGGCTCCAGGCCGACAGATCCGAACCACCGGAGCCGACGTAGTCGAAGAGCACCACGCGGTACCGCTCCGCCAGGGCCGGCACAGCCAGTCGCCACATGTTCTGGTCACAGCCGAAGCCGTGCGCGAGGACCACGGCGGGCCCCTCGGCCGGCCCCATGACCGTCACATTGTTCCTGGCTCGAATATCCATGCCGTCCATACTCCCACCTGCCACAAGAGCCCCGGGAGCGGAGTCCGTCCCCACGGTCACCCCAGGGCGCGAAGAACGAGGCAGCGAGGCGGCAACCTCGGGCACCGCCGTGACCACTACGGCGTGCGGGACAGCGACACCCCGGATTCAACGACGAACAGGGAGCCGACCATGAGCCGAGCACGTTCACGAAGACTGCACGTCACGCTGGCCACGCTGGTCGCCACGGCCGCGACCGGTGCGGCGCTGACGCTGCCGGAGGCCTACGCGCAGCCTGACGCCTCCGCGCGGGCGGGGGCCTCGGCCGCGGTCGGCAGCGCCACCGGCTACGCGACGCAGAACGGCGGGACCACCGGCGGCGCGGGCGGGAAGACGGTGCGGGCCACGACGGGCACCGCGATCCACACGGCACTGTGCGGCCGCGCCGCCGACGACACTCCGATCACCATCGAGGTGGAGGGGACGATCAACCACGGCAACACCACGAAGGTGTCGGGCGACAGCTGCAACACCGCCGCCGGTGTGATCGAACTCAAGCAGATCAGCAACGTCACGATCGTCGGCGTCGGAAATGGTGCTGTCTTCGACCAACTGGGCATCCACATAAGGGATTCCAGCAACATCATCATCCAGAACGTGACCGTCAAGAACGTCAAGAAGTCCGGCTCCCCCACGTCGAACGGCGGCGACGCCATCGGCATGGAGAGCGACGTCCGCAACGTCTGGGTCGACCACACGACCCTGGAGGCGTCGGGCGGGGAGTCGGAGGGCTACGACGGCCTGTTCGACATGAAGAACAACACGCAGTACGTGACCTTGTCGTACAGCGTCCTGCGCAACTCGGGGCGCGGCGGCCTCGTCGGGTCCAGCGAGAGCGACGTCTCGAACGGCTTCGTCACGTACGACCACAACAAGTACGAGAACATCGACTCGCGCACGCCCCTGCTCCGCGGCGGCACGGCCCACATCTACAACAACTACTACGTGGGCCTGAACGAGTCCGGCATCAACTCCCGCGCCGGAGCCAAGGCCAAGGTGGACAACAACTACTTCAAGGACTCCAAGGACGTCCTCGGCACGTTCTACACCGACGCGGCCGGCTCCTGGCAGGTCAGCGGCAACACCTTCGACAAGGTGACCTGGTCCCCCGCCGACGACGAGTACAAGCCGGCGGGCCCGAACCCGACGTCCAACACCACGGTGAGCATCCCCTACACGTACAAGCTCGACAGCGCCGCCTGCGTACCGGCCATCGTGGCGAGGACGGCGGGAGCGAACACCGGCCTCAAGGTGTCGGACGGCACATGCTAGGCACAGCGGCCGCCCTGCCCCCGCCTGCGCAAACAATCTTGAGGCGGAAAAGCCGCTGGCCAAGGCCGGTATTCGGCCCAACTTCAGCTCCGTATACGAACTTTGGAGGAATCAGACCCCCCAGTCTTGGATAGCAATCCGCTCACACCACGCGGCTCCCCAGGCCTGCGGCATGCGCCGGCCTGGGCTGCCGTGCCGGGCAGGATTCCTCAAGGCTGAAGGGTCCCCATCATCGTGCAACCGGCTCAAGAGTTCGGCGACAACCCTGTCGAAGTACGCGAAACCGGGCACTACACGGAGGAGTACGTCCCCAGCTTCGTAGAGAAATGGGACTCCCTCATAGATTGGGAGAAAAGGGAGGAGAGCGAAGGGAACTTCTTCATCGACCTGCTGCGCAAGTGGGGGGTGAGGAGCGTGCTCGACGTCGCGACGGGCACGGGATTCCATTCCGTACGGCTGCTGGCCGCCGGATTCGAGACCGTGAGCGCGGACGGCAGCGCGGAAATGCTGGCGAGGGCGTTCGAGAACGGCACGAAGCAGGGAGGGCACATCCTGCGGGTCGTTCAGGCGGACTGGCGATGGCTCAACAGAGACGTCCACGGGGAGTACGACGCCATCGTCTGCCTCGGCAACTCCTTCACGCATCTCTTCTCGGAGCGGGACCGGCGCAAGGCACTGGCCGAGTTCTACGCGATGCTCAAGCACGACGGAATTCTCGTCCTGGACCAGCGCAATTACGACGCGGTCCTGGACGACGGGTACACCAGCAAGCACAGGTACTACTACTGCGGTGAGGACGTCATCGTGGAGCCGGAGTACGTCGACGAAGGCCTGTGCCGCATGCGGTACAGCTTCCCGGACGACTCCATCTACCACCTCAACATGTTCCCGCTGCGAAAGGACTACACCCGGCGGCTGATGTCCGAGGTGGGTTTCCAGCACATCGAGACCTACGGCGACTTCCAGCACACCTACCGTGGCGAGCAGCCGGACTTCTTCGTGCACGTGGCGGAGAAGGAGTACCGGATAGAGGACGAAGGACAGTACAAGGGCGCGGTCGGCACCGCCCGCAGTTACTACAACTCGCCCGACGCCGACACCTTCTACGCCTCGGTGTGGGGCGGCGAGGACATTCATATCGGCCTGTACGAAAGCCCCGTCGAACCCATCGCGGCCGCGAGCAGGCGGACCGTGGAGCGGATGGCGTCGCAGCTGGAACTGACCCGGGAATCCGTGGTGCTCGACCTCGGTTCGGGGTTCGGCGGCTCGGCGCGGTATCTGGCGGAGACGTACGGCTGCCGGGTCCTCGCCCTCAACCTCAGCGAGGTGGAGAACCAGCGCCACAAGGAGTTGAACTCGGCCCGCTCGCTCACCGACAGGATCGAGGTCGTGGACGGGTCCTTCGAGGACATCCCGTACGCGGACGACCAGGTGGACGTCATCTGGTCCCAGGACGCCTTCCTGCACAGCGGGAACCGGGTCCAGGTCCTGGAGGAGATCGCGCGGGTGCTGCGGCCGGGCGGCCATCTCATCTTCACCGACCCGATGGCGGCGGACGGCGGCCGCACGGACGTGCTGCAGCCGATCCTCGACCGGATCCATCTGGACGACATGGGCTCGCCCGGCTTCTACACACGTGAGCTGGACCGGCTCGGCTTCACCGCTGTCGACGGTGGCTTCCAGGAGCACCGCGAGCAGTTGGTGAACCACTACACGCGGGTCCTTGAGGAAACCGAGCGGCAGGAGGCCGAGGGGCTGGCCAGAAGGATCAGCCACGACTACCTCGCCCAGATGAAGAAGGGTCTTGGCCACTGGATCGACGGCGGCCGCGACGCCCACCTGACCTGGGGAATCTTCCACTTCAGGCTCGGCGTCGGTGACTGAGCGGGCTATTGAACGAGTCGGCTGAGCGGGGCACCCGAGCAGCCCTCGGGGCCCGGGCGCCATCTGGCGCCCGGGCCCTCAGTACGTTCTCAGGTCAGTACGCTCTCAGGTCAGTGCGTCGGCGGATGAGCAGATCAGCGGCAGTGGATTCAGTGATCGGAGTAGCTGAAGTCGCCGATGGTCCAGGCGCTGACGTCCTCGATCGCCACGCGGTACATTCCGCCGGTCTCCGGGATCCCCACCGTGCCCTGCAGAATGCGCGCCACATGGAAGTGCAGATGCCTCGGCGGCCCCTCCTTGTCCGTCCCGGCGGTGAACATGGCGGAGAAATCGCTCAGGCGGTCCGAGTCGGCCAGAACCTCCGAGACCCGCTGCCTCCAGACGGATTCGGGAGCCAGCCTGCCCGTGATGACAGCACCACAGGCGACCACGGTCAGAGACATCTGATTGCTGTGCCCGGACTCCACCAGGGCGGCGACGTCAACGAGCAGTTCGTCAGGCTTCGACATGAGAGAAGATTCTAATCACCGGCCGCCCGCTCAGCTCACGCAGTGGTGCACCGGCGGCATCGCACACCCGTCACGAGCGTGAGGCAGTGCCGCATCCCTCTCTGTCGGACTCACGCATGCGCGCGTCCATCGACTCGCTGCGGTCGTACGGGTCGACTTCGGGGCCGTCCTGCGCGTTCGGAGCGGCACGCTCGGCACCGAATTCGGGGGTGAGGTAGCCGGTGTAGGTGTCGCAGCCGCCGTTGGTGGTGTCGACCTTGTACGAGACAAAGGAGAACGTCCCCTTCTTGGTGACCACCTTCGCCGGATCGTCCCAGCTCATCACGGTCTCGCGGCGCACGATGGTACGTACGACGTCCTCGCTGCCCGCTTCGGCGCTCACGACCGGATAGACGTACGTGACATCGGCGGTCACCTCGACGGCGCCGCGCTTGCCTTCGCCGAAGGTGATCCGGCCCCGCGTCTTGACCACGTCCCCGACGAGTCGCACCTTCGACTTCTCGAACCGGCTGAACATCAGCAGGGGGTCGTTCTCGCGGCTGGGCGCGCTGAACGCGGCGGACAGGAAGTCCTTGACGTCGGCCTGATGAGGATTGATGAGTTCGATCGCCTTGCCGGGCCGCTCCCCGCGCAGCACCCCGGGGTCCAGACTGGACGCCACAAGGAAATCCCGGGACCTCTCGAGGGTGTGTGTGACCTGCTCCCGGCTCATCCAGCCCGTCGCCCGCGCTTCAGGCAGATGAATCCCCGCCGCTCCGTCACGCCACCGTGCCGCGGGCGACCCTCTGAACGGCTCGTCCACCGTGGGCCGTTGGGCCGCGGCCTCCGTCGCCGGCGCCTGCTCCGGACGCGCCGACTCCGCGGCGGCCTGCGGGGCGTCCCCGCCACCACCACCGAACCATCCCGTCAGGCTTCCCGGCGCAACCGCCACCGCCAGGACGAGTGCGACCGCGACCAGACCGACCACATACCAGCCCTTGCCCCGTCGCCGCCGGACCGGTTGATGGGTCCGCCACCCCTCCGGCCGGCCGGGCTCCTCCCGCAACCGCCGCGCCACCATGCGGGCCCGCGCCGACGGCTCCTCGGGAGCGCTCTCCGCGCCGGCCTCGGCATCCCGCAGGAAGCGCGCCCACTCCTCGTCCGATATGGACCCATCCTTGCCCACGCCGCGTCCCCACCCCTTCGCACGCACCCGGCCTCTCCCCAGGGCCGACCGTCATCCGCGTATCTTCACACACGGCTCGGCCGGCGCCGTTCCGCGGCTCTGACGGGGCGAACCCGGCTTGAGTGGCGTGAGATGCGCCATGCCGCGCCCCACACCAACGATGCTCGGTAGCAGTGCGCCGTGCCGGATACAGGGCGAGCGAACCAACCAAAAATCACCACGAATCACTAAAGAATCACTCACCCTACGAAGACGCCTAGTAAAGGCCTCTCATTGCCTGCACACACAATCCTCCTGAGAATGTCCTGGAACTGGGGGGCCGGGGTCGAAAAGGACGCGAATTGAAGCGAAAGCTGGCAACGATCATCGCCATGGCCGGGGTTATCCTCACGACCATGGCCATGCCTTCCGAAGGTGCCGCCGTCCCCCCTCGCCTGGGTGTCTACGCCGGGCCGGGCAAGACCGATGCCGTGAACGATTCGCGGACGTGGCTCGGGCGGTCGCAGATGGACGCCACGGACTATCTGGACCCGTCCGAGAACGACGGGTGGAATCAGTACGCGGCCAAGTACTGGGGCGACTGGAAGAAGGCCGGGGACGGCCGGCAGTTCGTGCTCGGGCTGCCGATGCTGCCCAAGGGCGGAAACTTCAAGGACGCGCTCGCCGGCACGTACGACAGCCAGTTCCGGGACCTCGCCGACCTGCTGGTCAGGAATGGCCTCGCCGATTCCGTCATCCGCCTCGGATACGAGGGCAATAACAAGACCATCGGCGCGTGGCAGGGAACTGACGATCCGGCGGCTTATCGAGAGATGTTCCGCCGGGTGGTGACCCTCATGCGTGCCCGAACCGGGACGCATTTCCGCTTCGACTACAACATGGCTGTCGGCACCTCGGGCAAGGTCACATCGTTCGAGACGCTGTATCCCGGCGACGACTACGTCGACATCGTGGGTCTGAACATCTATGACGTGTGGTGGGAGCACCCGGACGCGACGCCCGCCCAGCGATGGGACCACACCCTCACCACCCCCATGGGCGTGAACGACTTCAAGGCGTTCGCCGCCGCACACCGCAAGCCGAAGTCCTATCCCGAATGGGGCCTCTACGGGAGGGGCGACTCCTACATGGGCGGCGGCGACTCCCCGTACTTCATCGACCGCATGGCCGACCTGGTGAAGGACTCGACGTACCAGGCGTACTTCGACTTCGACTGGGGCGGCGGAACACTGGCCGACTACCCCAAGGGCAAGGCGCAGTACAAGCTCCGCTTCGGCGGCTAGAGATCGCCGGAAAGCTCGAAGCGCCACCGAGCGGCCCCCCGCTCCCAGATTCGCTCCCAAAACGAAGTAGGGGCCATCCGAAGATGGCCCCTACCTGCGACGTTTCCGTCGGGACGACAGGATTTGAACCTGCGACCCCTTGACCCCCAGTCAAGTGCGCTACCAAGCTGCGCCACGTCCCGGTGCCCGTGTGACCTGGGGTTTCCCCTGGCCGAACGTGCACCGAAACAATACCGCACTCGGAGCCGTGATCGCTCACGCCTTTCGTGGGCGGTTGACCTCAAGCGAACTTGAGGTTGCACTCTCTGTGGCATGACGACGACAACGGAACGCGCGCTCGGGCGTGCGGACGGATACGGATACGCAGACCTCTCCCGCCTCATGGGGCGGGTGACGGGGGACGAGAAGCACGGTCCCGCCGCGACGTCCACCCTTGACGCGCTCTGGGTCCTCTATGACCGGGTGCTCAGGGTCACACCCGAGCAGATGGAGGAGGCGGGGCGCGACCGGTTCCTGCTGTCCAAGGGGCACGGCCCCATGGCGTACTACGCCGTCCTCGCCGCCAAGGGCTTCATCCCCGTCGACTGGCTGGAGGGGTTCGGGTCCTACGACTCGCCACTGGGGCACCATCCGGACCGGGTGCTCGTGCCGGGGGTCGAGATCGGGAGCGGATCGCTCGGGCATGGGCTGCCGATCGCGGTCGGGACCGCGCTGGGGCTCAGCGCGCGGAAGATCGTGGACGCCCGGGTGTGGGTGCTCGTCGGGGACGCGGAGCTGGACGAGGGCAGCAATCACGAGGCCATCGCCTTCGCCGGGCCCGCCGGACTGGAACGGCTGCACACCGTCGTGATCGACAACGCCTCCGCCCGGCACGCCAGGCC
The DNA here is from genome assembly GCF_053610705.1 of Streptomyces sp. NPDC054872. Lineage (NCBI taxonomy): Bacteria > Bacillati > Actinomycetota > Actinomycetes > Kitasatosporales > Streptomycetaceae > Streptomyces > Streptomyces sp. NPDC054872. The sequence continues at coordinate 33,456 of NZ_JBSGYY010000001.1, forward strand.
CGGCGGGATCGCCGCTCGCTTCGAAGCCGCCGGGTGGTCCACCGCGACCGTCGACGGGCGCGATCACGACGCGTTGTACGCGGCCTTCACCGCGCCGCACCCCGGGCAGCCACGCGTCGTCGTCGCCCGGGTCGAGCCGAAGGGCCTGTAGTCCGTCTGTAGTTCGTCTGTAGTCCGTAGGAGCTCGGCCACACGGCCGGTTGCTCTGCCTCAGGCCCGTCGATCCGTTCGCCTGCCTTTTTCGCCCACCCTCGGAGGTACTTCTCATGGACACCATGCGTGACCGCTTCGCGCCCACCCTGTCGCGCCTGCTCGACGAGGATCCGCGCGTCGCCGTCGTTCTCGCCGTGATCGGCGCGGACGGGTTCGCGGAGGCTCGGCGCAAGCACCCGGACCGGGTGATCGATGTCGGGATCCGGGAGCAGTTGCTCGTCGGGGCAGGGTCCGGGCTCGCCTTGGCCGGGATGCGGCCCGTCATGCACACCTTCGCCAGCTTTCTCGTGGAGCGGCCGTTCGAGCAGGTGAAGCTGGACTTCGGGCATCAGGGCGTCGGGGGCGTCCTGGTCAGCGCCGCCGCATCCTTCGACTGGCCCGCCGGCGGCTACACGCACATGTCGCCCGGCGATGTGGCGTTGCTCGACACGCTCGACGGTTGGACCGTGCACGTGCCCGGGCACCCGGACGAGGCGGAGACGCTGCTGCGGCACGCGGTCGCCGCGGGCGACGACAAGGTGTACGTACGACTCTCCGCGCAGTCGAACGCTCGGGCTCTGCCGGTCGACGGGGCCCGCTTCCACACCGTGCGCGAGGGCCGCGGTGGGGTGGTCGTCGCTGTCGGAGCCATGCTGGACAACGTCCTCGCCGCCGCTGAAGGCCTCGATCTCACCGTGCTGTACGCGTCCACCGTGCGGCCCTTCGACATGGAGGCGCTGCGCCGCGCGACGGGGGCGGGCACCGTCGCCGACGTCGTGGTGGTCGAGCCCTATCTGGCCGGGACCTCCACCGCTGCCGCGAACGACGCGCTCGCCGATGTTCCGCACCGGGTACTCGGGCTCGGCGTCGGCCGCGCCGAGCTGCGCCGCTACGGGCAGGTCGACGAGCACATGGCCGCGCACGGGCTCGACGTCCGCTCGCTGCGGGAGCGGATCAGCGGCTTTCTGGGGGCGTCCGCGCAGGTTCTCGCGTAGCTCCCGGACGCGCCGGTCCCGCCCGCCCGCTCTCCGTCATCTCCGGGCGCCGGGGCCTGGCTGCAGTGTCTGTCCGGGGCGGCCGCTCCCCGCCGCTCCCCCGCTCTGGACCGGCGCTCTGCCGTCCACCCGCACCAACCCGCGTATCGCGGGCACGGAGAGCAGGGCCAGGCAGACGACGACCGTCGTCACGGCGCCCGTGATCAGCACCTGTTCCGCGCCGAACGCGCTCGCGGCGGGTCCGGCGAGGGCCTGGCCGACCGGCAGCAGGGCGATCGATCCCGCGACGTCGTAGGCGTGGATGCGGTTGAGGACGTCGGGCGGCACCTGCGTCTGGACGCTCGTCGCCCACATGACTCCCCAGAAGGAGACCCCCGCGCCCGCGACCGCGGCGCCCGCCGCCATCAGCGGGACACCCAGCTGGGCGCCGACGGACGCCGGGAACGCGCAGTAGCCGATCAGGGCGAAGGAACCGGCGCGGAGCATGCGGCGAGGGCGCAGACGCAGGGCGACCAGGCCGCCGAGTACAGTGCCGGCACCCAGGGCGGAGTTCACCAGGCCGTACGCCCCCGAGCCGTGCTCCTGGACGACGAGCGTGGCGACGAGGGGGGTCAGGGGGCCCGTGGTCGTGATCATCAGGACGCAGAAGATGGCGATGACGCCCCACAGCCAGGTGCGGGACCTGAACTCCCGCCAGCCCTGCACCAGGTCGGCCCGGAAGCCGTCGCTGTGCGGCAGCGAGCCGGGCAGCGCGGGCGGCAGCCGGAGCAGGACCAGGCACAGGGCGCTCAGTCCGTACGTCCCCGCGTGCGCGGCGAAGACCGCGCCGGGCGAGGCGAAGGCGACGAGGACACCGGCCACGGCCGGTCCCGCCAGGGCCGCGGCGGACTCGGCCACGCGTATCGCGCCGTTGGCCTTCTGGACGTCGGTGGCCAGGCGGGGGACCGTGCTGGCGACGCCGGGCTGGAAGAGGGCTCCCGCGGCGCCGTTGACCGCTCCGATCACGCAGATCTGCCAGAGCACGACGTGGCCGGTGAAGAAGAGGGCCGCCGCGACCGTCTGCGTGCCGAGCCGGGCCACGTCCGCGCCGATCATCAGCAGACGGGTGCTGAACCGGTCGGCGAAGACCCCGCCGAAGATCACCAGGCCCGCGAAGCAGACCGTCGTGGCGGCCATGGCAAGACCTACGGCGCCCGCGCCGTGCCCGTGCTGGAGCAGCCCCGCGGCGAGGGCGACGGGCAGCATCGTGTCGCCGAGCTTGGCGACGGTCCGCGCGCCGAAGAAGAAACCGAAGTCCCGCGACCAGATGCTCTTCTCCGGGGGCGCCACTTGTTCGGTCAGAGGCATGGCCGTGCGCGTGGGCCGGGGTTTGCGGCCGATCGTGGCCTTGGGGCTGCGCATGGCCTTGCGCTTGCGCGTGGGGCGCTCGCCCTGCTCGCCCTGCCCGTCCGGCCCGCCTCGCCTCCCTGCCGGGAACCGCGCACGCTCACCGTCGCCGGTACCGCCCTCGGCAGCCCCGCCCTCGCCCATCCCGTCCCCTGACGGCACCGCAGTCCCCTCCCCGGGCAGCGGCACCCCGTCCGTCGTCCCACGAACCCCGTCCGCCACTCCTGCCGGGATCATGCCACGGGGCACTGACAGCGGCCGATCCCTTTTAGTCCGTCGGCGGAAGCCCCAACTCCGGGTACGCGTCCAGGAGTCGGGTGGGGGCCGCCTGGCGCCAGGAGTCGGCGAGGATGTCGCTCAGTTCGCCCTTGTCGAGCGCCGAGAGCCGTGCGCGCACCCAGGCGAACATCGCCTCGTGGTCGGCGATCCAGAACTTGTCCGGCTCAGCGAGGACCAACTCGTCGCGCTCCTCCTTCGGGCACCGCACGGCGATGGACGTCTCGTCCTCGGGGAGCGTGGCGAACATCTTTCCGGCCACCCGGAAGGTGGGCATGCTCCAGGCGATCTTCTCCGCCGTATCCGGCAGGGCCAGTGCGATGCGGCGTACGTCGTCGCCCGTGACGTGGGCTTTGGCATGAGGTCGAGACATGCCACGAACGGTAGCCAACACCACTGACAGCGCCCACCACCTTTGAGGTGGCGGGCGCTGCGATACCGCGAAGAGAAGAGGGTTAGGCCGCGAGAGCCCAAACCGGGAGGTCACCCGGCATGCCGCCCGGCGAGGTTCGACCCTCGCACTGATCACAGACGCCGTGCTGCGCACAAGCCTGTGGTTGCGCCGGCTCGCCGTGGGCCTTGCGTGCGGTCAGCCAGACCGCGATGTAGGCAGGCCCGGTCGTAATCACGGCTACGGCAATCTCGGTGAAGGCCATGCGTCTCACCCCCAGGCACGCTGTCGAATCCGTATCACCATACGGACAGGGGGCGTTGACGGGAAGCGGCTCACTCCGAGCAGGCGCAACTGAGGCCGGATCAGGTCCTGTGCATGGCTGGATGCGGGTGCGGGGGTGCGGGTGCGGGTGCGGGTACAGACCGTGGCACGGCTCCGGCCCTGCCACGTCCTCACAGCACGTGCTTGTCCAGCCAGTTCCGCAGGTCCTCCTGCACCTCGTCCCTGTTGGTCTCGTTGAGGATCTCGTGGCGCGCCCCCTCGTAGCCCCTCCACGTGAGGTCGTCGAGGCCCACGTACCGGTAGTCCTCCACGAGTTCGTGGACCAGCGTCATGCCCTGGTTGCACGGGTCCTCGGTACCGACGGCGATGTGGACGGGCAGGTCGGCGGGGACCCGGGCGAGGTTCCGCGGGTCGTTCATCTTGCGCACGGCACGCACCCAGTCCAGGCAGAGCCCGGCGGAGAAGGGGAAGCCGCAGCGCTCGTCGGCCACGTACGCGTCGACCTCGGACTCGTCGCGGGAGAGCCATTCGAAGCCGGTGCGGTGGGGGTACGGGTCGTTGAAGGCGGCGAAGAGTTCGGGGAGGTAGGAGGAGAGTTTCTCGCGGCCGTCCTCGGCGATCTCGCGCTCCAGCCGGGTGATCGACTCCTCGATCCCGACCCCGGGCAGGGAGCGGAAGGTTCCGGAGAGGATCAGGCCGGCGAGGTCGTCCGGGTACTCCTGGGCGTAGTCCCTGGCCAGGTGCGAGCCCATGCTGTGGCCGAGCAGGAAGTGCGGGGTTCCCGGGTACAGGGTGCGTACCTGGTCGCCGATCGCCTTGAGGTCGTCGACGATGGCGCGCCAGCTGTCGAACGCGGCGGACTCCCCGGACGCGTCGGACGGCCCGTCGGACGACGAACCCGTCACCCCGTACCCCCCGGTCGCCTGCGCCGTCGCGCCATGGCCCCGGTGGTCGGAGGCGATCACCCCGTAGCCGTGCGCCGTCAGATGGCGCGCGAACCGGTCGTAGCGCAGGCCGTGTTCACCCGCGCCGTGCGCGATCTGCACGAAGGCGCGCGGCCTGCCGCCCTCGGGCAGCCAGGTGTACGTGGCGACGGGGACACCGTCGGCCGCGTTCACGAGTCCGGCGGTGTACGCGGCGGGGGCGGGCGTCGAGGCGTGGTCAGGCATTGCGGAGGACTCCCCTGGTGCGGCTTCTTTGTGGCTTCCGTACGGCAGCCGTGCGTCTCGGTTCCTTTGCACGGCTCCTGCACGGCTGCGATTCCTGGCCCTGAAACCCTCCCCCGCACACGCGCCCTCATACCAGCGCCGCGCGGTGACTCCCTTCTCACTCCGGTCGACGTCAGGCCCTTCCGACCCATTGACCCCCCGTCAGAGCGGAACCTACGCTGAACAACGCGCGGGAGAAAGCGCTTTCTAACCCGCGCGCCCCACACCCCCACATCCGCGCACCACACACCCGCGCAACTCACACTCACGCAACTCGCACTCACCGCACACCCGGCTACCGGCAGCCGTCCACCCGCCCAGCCCAGGGAGCGCCATGAGTTCCACGAGTCCCACCGCGCCCGGACGCGGCCCCACCCCATCGAGACCGGGCCCCACCACGCCGAGCCCCTGGCTCGCGCTCATCGCCCTGCTGGCCCTCGTCATCGGCCTCGGGCTCACCGCGCCGCCCCGCGCGGCGGCGAAAACGGAAGCACCGCCGAAGGCCGCAGCGGCAGCGGAAGCCGCGGACGACCCCTTCCGCGTCCTCGTCTTCTCCAAGGTCACGAACTTCCCCCACGACTCGATCCCCGCGGGCGTCGAGGCCATCAAGAAGCTCGGCAGCGAGAACGGCTTCGAGGTCGAGGCCACCGACGACGCGGCGGCCTTCACCGACGCCAATCTCGCCCGCTTCCAGGCCATCGTCTTCAACAACACCAACTCGACGCCGGAGAAGGGCGACCTGCTCGACGCCGACCAGCGTGCGGCCTTCCAGAAGTACGTTCGCGGGGGCGGCGGCTGGGTCGGTCTGCACGCGGCGTCGGCCAGTGAGCGGGACTGGTCCTGGTACGAGGGTTTGGTCGGGGCGATCTTCGACAAGCACCCCGAGGTGCAGACCGGGCGCGTCAAGGTCCTCGATCACGCGCACCCCTCCACGAAGGGCCTTCCCGAGCTCTGGGAGCGCACGGAGGAGTGGTACAACTGGCGCGCCAATCCGACCGGCAAGGTGCACACCCTCGCCCAGGTCAAGGTGCGCGACGGCGTCACCGGGCTCGACGAGGGTGTGGACCAGCCGTGGTCCTGGTGCCAGAACTACGACGGCGGCCGCTCCTGGTACACCGCGGGCGGACACGACAAGGCGGCCTACCAGGAAGAGGGCTTCCTCCAGCACATTCTCGGTGGCATCGAGTGGGCCGCGGGCAACAAGCCGGGCGACTGCACCGCCACCAAGACCGGCGCCTTCCAGCGCACCCCGCTCGCCACGAACGATCTGGCCGACCCCTTCGAGCTGGCCGTCGCGCCCGACCGCCGGGTGTTCTTCATCCAGCGCACCGGCAAGCTGAAGATCATCGACCAGGAGACGCTGAAGGTCTCCACGGCGCTCGACTTCGACTACACCCCCGAGATGACGAGCCAGTCGGACGGGCTGCTCGGTCTCGCGCTCGACCCGAAGTTCGATGACAACCACTGGGTCTATCTCCTGAACTCCGACAAGACCGAGAAACACATCAATCTCTCCCGCTTCACCGAAGCGGGAGGAAAGGTCGATCCCGCGACGGAGAAGCGGCTCCTGACCATTCCCACCTGGCGTGGCGAGGGCCGGGCGAACTCGCACATGGCGGGTTCCATCGCCTTCGACAAGAAGGGTGACCTGTACATCGCGACGGGTGACAACACCGATCCGTTCGCCTCGGACGGATTCAGCCCGATCGACGAGCGCGACGGCCGCCGCGCCTGGGACGCCCAGGGCACCTCCGGCAATACGAACGATCTGCGGGGCAAGGTTCTGCGCGTCACGCCGAAGGACGACGGGACCTATTCCGTGCCCGAGGGAAATCTCTTCGCTCCGGGGACGGACAAGACCCGCTCCGAGATCTACGCGATGGGCATGCGCAACCCCTTCCGCATCACCACGGACCCGCTGAGCGGCGCCCTGCTGATGGCGGACTACGGGCCCGACGCGAAGAACGCCGTCGCCGACCGGGGCCCGGAGGGAACCGTCGAGTTCAACCGCATCACCAAGGCGGGTAACTACGGCTGGCCGTACTGCGTCGGCGACAACACCCCGTTCAACGACTACGACTTCGCGACGAAGAAGTCGGGCGCGACATTCGACTGCGCGAAGATCGTGAACGATTCGCCGAACAACACGGGCCTGCGGGAGCTGCCTCCGGCCAAGGCCGCGGATGTCTGGTACGCCTACTCCGCCTCGGAGAAGTTCCCCGAGCTCGGCACGGGCGGCGGCGGCCCGATGAGCGGTCCCGTCTATGACTACGACGCCGCCAACACGTACAAGACGAAGTTCCCCGAGTACTTCGAGGGGAAGTGGTTCAACTACGAGCTGACGCGGCAGTGGTTCAAGGTCTTCTCGATGCAGGAGAAGGACCAGGCGTTCACCGATCCGCGTTTCGAGCCCGCCAAGGCGGGCGATCTCCAGTCGATCAACTCCATTTTCGGCGACATGAAGTGGAATCAGCCTTTCGATGCCGATTTCGGTCCTGACGGTGCCATGTACGTCATCGACTTCGGGCTCGGCAGCGGCACGGGCCGCGGCGGCGGCAACGAAGGCGCGGGCATCTACCGCATCGACTACGTGGCGGACGGACGGCTGCCCGACGCCCGCGTCACGGCCACGCCGGACAACGGCAGCACCCCTCTCGAGGTGAAGTTCTCCAGCGCGGGTTCGGGGCTGCCCGGCGGCAAGCCCGTCACGTACGCATGGGACTTCGACGGCAACGGCACGACCGACTCGACCGAGGCGAACCCGACCCACACGTACACCGAGAAGGGGCAGTTCAGCGCGCGCCTGAAGGTCACCGGGCCCGACGAGCTCAGCAGCCTGGCCGTGCAGGAGATCACCGTCGGGAACACCCGGCCCGCGGTCAGCATCCAACAGCCGCCCAACGGCGGGACGTTCAGCTTCGGCGACACCATTCCGTTCAAGATCAAGGTGACGGACAAGGAGGACGGGAAGATCGACTGCAAGCGGGTCGTCGTCCAGTCCCAGCTCGGGCACGACACCCATCTGCATCCGCTGGACAACTACACGGGCTGCGCGGGCGAGATCGTGACGGACGCCGGCGACAGCCATGGTCCCGGTCAGAATCTGTACTACGGGATCACGGCCCAGTACGAGGACAAGGGCGCGTCCGGTGTACCGGCCCTGACGGGGTCCTCCTCGCTGACGCTGCGGACCTCCTTCCGGGAGGCCGAGCACCGTACCGCCACCGGCGGAGCGCACGGCGGAGCGGACATCGGTGACCGCGCGGACGCGTCCGGCGGCAAGCGCCTCATCGAGATCGAGGACGGCGACTGGGTGTCCTTCGACCCGGTGAACCTCAAGGGCGTCGACTCCGTGACGGTGGGCGCGGCTTCGGCCGGGCTCGGCGGTGACATCGAGTTCCGCGCCGGCTCTCCCACGGGCACGCTGCTGGGCAAGGTGAGCGTGCCGAACACCGGCGGCTGGGGCAACTTCATCTCACCGACCACCCCACTGGCCGACCACGACGGCACCACGAAGCTGTACGCCGTCTTCACCAACCCCGAGTGGTCGTCCGAGAAAGCCGATCTCCTCACGCTCGACTGGCTGCACTTCAACGGCCCCGGAGTCGAGAAGAAGGCCGGTGCGAAGGTGACGGTCAAGGCGGCTCCGGCCGACGGCACCGCGCCTCTCGCCGTCAAGCTGACGAGCACGGTGAAGCTCCCCGCGGGCCGCACGGCGGCCTCCTACCACTGGGACTTCGGCGACAACGTCAAGCCGACCGGCACGGAGAGCGCGACCGCCGAGCACACGTACGCGCGCAAGGGCTCGTACACGGCACATCTGAGCGTCACGGACGACAAGGGCGACACGACGACCGGCGCGGTCCGGATCACGGCGAAGTGAGGGGACGGCCATGACCATGAAGAGAACCGGTCCGAACGGGACCAGCCGCGATGGGTCCGGGCTCACCGGATCCAGTCTCGACGGGACCAGGCGCGCCTTCCTCGGTACGTCGCTGGGGCTTGCGGCAGCGGTCGGTACCGCACTGCCCGCGCGCGCGGGTGAAGCGTCAGGGCGCCGGCGGCGCATTCCGCGCGGCGGGATCGGCATGCATCTCTACACGATGCGCGATGCCCTCGCACGGGACTTCGCGGGCACGCTGGAGCAGCTCGCCGACATCGGTTACGCGACGGTGGGCGTGAGCGGCAGGCACGGGAACGGCGCGGCCGACATCCGGCGAATGCTCGACGCGGTGAACCTGCGCGCGGTCCTCGAACACGTCTCGTACGACATCCTCAAGGGCAGCGGTCTCCCGCAGGCGCTGGAGGATCTGCACACCCTCGGCGCGAAGTGGCCGGTGGTGCCGAGTCTGCCCGGCGCGCTGCATACCCCGGACGGATTCCGGGAGGCCGCACGGCAGTTCAACCGTATCGGGCAGGCCTCGCGCGACGCGGGGCTCGGTCCGGTGCTCTTCCACAACCACGGCTCGGACCATGTGGTGGTGGACGGCACGAGCCTGTACGACATCCTCGTCACCGAGACCGATCCGCATCTGGTCGGCTTCGAACTGGACGTGTACTGGGCGGCGAAGGGCGGCGCGGATCCGGCGACGTACTTCGTGCGGCACCGGCGGCGCTTCCCCGCGCTCCATGTGAAGGACATGGCACCGGACGGCGGCTTCGCCGACGTCGGCTCGGGGACGCTGGACTTCGCCGCGATGTTCGACGACGCGCACGCGGGCGGCGTCAAGCAGTGGCTGGTGGAGCACGACAGCCCCGCCGATCCGTTCGCCACGGCCCGCAACAGCTACGCGTATCTGGCCGCGCTGCGGTACTGATGCGCCGCGTCCGGCCGGGGTGCGCCCGAACGAACCTCTTCTTAAGGAAGGCTCGAACCACCCACCTTCTTAAAGAAGAGAGTCGTCGGGTGGAGCGCCCCGGCCGGATCGGCCGCGTAGTCCGGAATGACCCCGGCAGCCGTCCAACCACCGTTCCGGTACAGGGACTCGGCGGGGCTGCCGGTCTCCGTGTCCAGGACCAGGAGGGTCACGCCCGCGTCGGCCGCCGCTCGTTCCGCCGTGGCCAGGAGGGTGCGGGCGAGGCCGCGGCCGCGTGCGGAGCCATGGACCATCAGCTTGAGGATCTCGGCGCGGTGCCTGCCGTTGGGCTTGTCCACGAAGCCGACGGTTACGGTCCCGGTGACCCGCCCGGCGTCGCGCACCACCCAGATCGCGAGCCGTCCGTCGGCCACCGCGGGGGCCAGGCTCCGCCACCAGTCGGCGGCGGCCGTCCTGTCCAGGGGCGCGAGGAAGCCGAGAGATGATCCGCCGTCGACGACATCGGCGAGCAGCGTCGCCAAATCGTCGGCGGCTTCGCGGAGTTGATCGGCGGAGAGGCGCGTCGGCACCTGTGCGGCTCGCCGGGAGCTCATCGCGCGACCACCACCAGGGCGTACCGCACGGCTCGCTCCCCGAGGCACCGGAACCGCGTCGGCCCCCACAGACGGAAGCGCAGACAGTCCCCGGCGTCCAAAGCGTGTGTCTCGCCCTGCACGGTCACTTCAAGGCCGCCGTCGAGCACCCAGATGTGCTGCTCGAGCCCGGGTACGGGAGGCCGGTCGTACGCCACGTCGGCGCCCGGTTCGAGCCGGCCCTCGACGAGTTCGCCGCGCAGTCCGGCGTGCGGCGGCGACACCGACCGGCGCACGAAGCCGGACGCGCCGTCGGTCCACACGCTCTGCTCGGCGGCGCGCACCAGTTGCGCGGGCTCGGCCTCCACCTCGCTCAGGAGCTGCGACATGGTGCGCTCATAGACGGCACAGAGGCGGTTCAGAAGGGACGCGGTGGGGCTGATCTCCGCGCGTTCGGCCCGCGACAGGGTGGAGCGGCTCACGCCGCTGCGGTCCGCCAGATCGCCCAGGGACCAGCCGCGCTCCGCCCGCAGTTCGGCGAGGCGGGCGGCGAGCCGGTCGTCGACGCCATCGTGTTCCATATTCGGCATGTTATCCCGAATATGGGACGGACGCCAAACGCCCGCCTCCGCGGCTACGGCCGCGACGACTTCGACGGCCGCGACCGCCTCGACGGTTACGACAACTGCGACCAGTCTCTACTCGTGCGCCGACACCGCCCCCAGCAGCTCGCGGATACGCCCGGTGGCCTCGCGGAACTCGGCTGTCGCCAGCGTGGTGGCGTACGAACGCTCGGCGGGGAGGCCGACGTCGATGATCTCCTCCACCGTGCCGGGGCGCGGACTCATCACGACCACGCGGTCCGCCAGATAGACGGCCTCCGGGATCGAGTGGGTCACCAGGAGCACCGTGGTCCCCGTCTCGCGCCAGATCCGGTTCAGCTCGACGTTCATCTGCTCACGCGTGAGCGCGTCCAGTGCCCCGAAGGGCTCATCCATGAGCAGCACCGGAGGCTCGTGAAGCAGCGCCCGGCAGAGCGCGACACGCTGCTGCATGCCGCCGGACAGCTCGTGCGGATAGGCGTCATCGAAGCCGCCGAGCCCGGTCATGCGGATCAACTCGTCGGTACGCGCGCGTGCCTCGGCTCCCGGGATCCCGCGCATCTCCGCCTGGAGGAGGATGTTGCGGCGTGCCGTGCGCCAGTCCAGGAGGGCGGCGCGCTGGAAGACGTATCCGATGTCGCGGCGCGGCCCGCGCACCCGCTCGCCACCGAGCAGCACATCGCCCGACGAGGGCGCGAGCAACCCCGCGATCAGCTTCAGGAGGGTGGACTTGCCGCAGCCCGATGGCCCGACGATCGCCACGAATTCGCCCGGGCGGATGTTCAGCGAGACGGCCTCCAGCGCGGTGACATCCTTCTTCTTCGTACGGAAGCGGACGGCCACGTCATCGAGGCGTACGGCGGACGGTGCCGCCTTCTGTGACGGCGCGCGTGGCTCGTCGCTCATCTTGAGAGTCGCGTCCTTCGCCATTGCCTGCCGCCCCTCAGCCCTTGATTCCCTTGGCCGCGTCCCAGTACTCGGCGACAGGCTTGGCCTCCTTGACCAGGCCCGCCTCGGAGAAGACGTCGATGGTCTGCTGCCAGTCCGCCTCGGTGTTGGCGCCCGGCGCCTTGCCCTGTGTCGCGTCGGTGTGCAGCAGGGTCAGCGTCGTCTTGAACTGCTCGGACAGCACGTCCTTGGGCGGCAGTTGCTCGGACGCGCCCTCCATCGAGGTGACCGCGGGCTCCGTGCTCTTCTCGGCGGCCGCCCATGACTCGCTCACCGCGGCGGTCATGCGCTTGGCCAGATCGCCCCTGCCCTGGAGGGTCTTGGGCCCGGCGATGAGGCCGTTGGAGTAGAAGTTCAGGCCGTTCTCCGAGAAGCGCAGATACGAGACGCCCTTCTTGGCCTTGTTCTGCATGGTGGGGCCCTGGTCGCTCGCGTATCCAAGGAGGGCGTCCGTCTTGCCGGAGATCACCGCGGCGATCTTGCCCGCCGGGTCGGTGTTCTGGACCTTGACGTCGGAGAGCTCCATGTCGTTCTTCGCCAGGAAGATCGGGAAGGTCTTGGTGAGCGCGTCGCCCGCCGTACCCGCGATCGTCTTGCCCTTGAGGTCGGCGGGCGACTTGATGCCCTGGGCCTCGAAATACTGCACCGAAGCGGGCGTCGTCTGCAGGAAGACACCCAGGCTCTTCACCTTCACGCCCTGGTCCACGCCCGCGAGCACCGCGGGGGTGTCCGCCCAGCCGAAGTCGGTCTGCCCGGCACCGGTGGCCTGCACGGTCTTCTGCGACCCCTGGCCCGCCCTGATGTCGAGGTCGATGCCGTGCTTCTCGAAGATCTTCTGCTGCTTGCCGTAGTAGAACGGCGCGTGTTCGCCGTACGGATACCAGTTGAGCGTCAGCGTCACCTTGTCGAGCTTCTTGCCCGAGTCACTGGTGCTCGTCTTGTCGTCATCGCCGCCACAGGCCGTCGCGGTCACCGCGACGAGGGCCAGGGGGACGAGGCCGGTGAGCAGTCTGCGCGCGTGCATGGGACGGCCCTTCTCGCGTACGTCGGACATCGGACTTGGCGGGGTGGGTGCGCCGGCACCGCGTGGTGGGTCTCGGTAGGCCGTGGGGGTCTCAGTAGCCGTGGGGGGTCTCAGTAGGCCGTGGTGGCGGCCACGTCCCTGCGGCTCGCGTGCCACGGGAGCAGCAGCTTCTCGGCGATCTCGACGAGCACGAAGAGGACGACGCCGATCAGCGACATGACGAGCAGGCCCGCGAAGAGCATCGGGGTGTCGAGGTTCCCGTTGGCCTGGAGGATCACGTATCCGAGCCCTTCGTTCGCGCCGACGAACTCGCCCACGACGGCGCCGGTCACGGCGAGCGTGACGGCCACCTTGAGGCCGGAGAAGAGGTGCGGCAGCGACGCGGGGAAGCGGATCTTGAGGAAGGTCTGCCAGGGCCGCGCGCCCATGGTGGCGGAGAGCTGGAGCATCTCCGGGTCGACGGCCTTCAGCCCGGTCACCATCGAGATGACGACGGGAAAGAAGGCGATGAGCACGGCGATGAGGATCTTCGGCGCGATGCCGAAGCCGAGCCAGACGACGAACAGCGGGGCGATCGCGATCTTCGGTACGACCTGGGCGAAGAGGAGGATCGGATAGAGCGTCTTCTCCACGGTCGTCGAATAGACCATGAGGACCGCGGCGAGGATGCCGACGACCACGGCGATGACGAAGCCGAGCAGGGTCTCGTAGGTGGTGACCCAGGTGTGCTGCCACAGGTAGTCGGGCTTGTCGAGAATCACGTCGAAGGTCGCGCCCGGCGAGGGCACGAGATACGCCTCGACCATCTCGGTGGCGGCGATCAGCCACCAGACGCCGAAGCAGACGAGCAACAGGACGAGCGGACGCCAGCTCTTCTCGGCCGCTTCAGCGACGCGTTGGCGCGGGGTGGGGCGGCTGCGGTCGACAACGCCTGCCGTTTTCACGGGAGTTGCCTGCAGTGCGCTCTGGCTCACGGTGAACTCCCCTGGCGAACGACGAACAGCGAACAGCGAACGGCAAACTTCGGAGGCAGTTGCGGAGCGGTGGTGCGGCGGAATGTCGGTGCGGAAACCGCTTTCAGAAAGCGCTTTCTGATAGGGTGTCCGCCACGCTAATGACTGGCTGACCGCAGGGTCAAGAGGTCGGCTCGAAGTTTCGCGGCGCGAGACGAGGGGGGCGCGGTGCGGGCGTTGGGGCGCGAGCAGGGGTCTGGAGCTGGGCGACGGCAGGGACAGGCGCAGGGGCAAAGGCAGGGACAGGAACAGGCGCTAAGGCAGGGGCAGGGGCCGGCGCAAGGGCAGGATCCGCAAGCCGCCGCGCCCGGGCGGGGACGCGAGCGCGGGCCCCATGTCACCCTCCATGCGGTGGCCCGGACCGCCGGGGTCTCCCCGGCCACCGCGTCCCGGGCCCTGAACGGCACGACGCGTGTACGCGAGGATCTGCGACGCAGGGTGCTCGAGGCGGCGGACCTCCTCGGATATATCCCCAACGCTCACGCGCAGGCGCTCGCCAGTTCCTCGAACAACACCGTCGGCGTCATCTGTCACGACGTCGGCGACCCCTACTTCGCGGCGATCGCGAGCGGGGTGATGGCGGCGGCGGCCGAACAGGACGTGCTGGTCATGCTGGCCAGCACCTTCCGCGCACCGGCGCGGGAGATCGCTTACGTCTCGATGCTGCGGGCGCAGCGGGCGCGCGCGATCCTGCTGATCGGTTCGGGCTTCCAGGACCCCGCGTGGGAAAGGGCGTTGGAGTCGGAACTCACGCCCTATATGCGTGACGGGGGCCGCGTCGCCGTGGTCAGTCGGCACCGCAGCCTTCGCGTGGACACGGTGCAGCCGGAGAACCGGGAGGGGGCGGGTGCGCTGGCGCGGGCTCTACTGGCTCTGGGGCACCGGGAGTTCGCCGTCCTCACCGGCCCCGAACGGCTCACCACGGTGGCGGACCGCCTGGCCGGGTTCCGCGCGGCGCTGGCCGACGCGGGGGTCGGCCTCCCCCCGGAGCGGATCGTCGAGGGCGCCTTCACCCGCGACGGGGGCCATGCGGCGGCGGTCGAACTGCTGCGGCGTGGGCAGCGGCCGACGTGCGTCTTCGCGGTGACGGACGTGATGGCCGTGGGGGCGTTGGGCGCGCTGCGGGAGCGGGGGCTCCGGGTGCCGGACGACGTGTCGCTCGCGGGCTTCGACGACATCCCCCTCATCGGCGAACTCACACCCCCGCTGACCACGGTGGCGCTGCCGCTGACACAAATGGGCCGGGACGTACTGGCCCTCGCCCTCCGCGAACGGGGCGCGAGGTCACGGGTGGAGCGGGTGAGGGGCGAGGTGGTACTGCGGGCCAGCACGGGACGGCGTACGGGCTGAGGATCCCCGACGCCGGACGGCACGCCCACGAACCGGGGCCCCCAACAAACCGCACGCCTACGAACCGAGGATCGCCGCCAGCGCACCGCACACCTACGAGCACCATTGACGCCACCTGGGGGCACCCCCACACCTGACCGCCCCAACTCCCCTTGAACCAAGTCCCCTTGACCGAGGGGGCAACAAGTGCACACCCAACGAAGCTGTTCAAGGCCCAGCGGCCCCAAGCCCTCCCCGGGCCCGTCAAACCACCCGCTACCCCGCCGCTTCCCCCAGTGCGTCGAGCACCGGGCGGATCAGCGGATGCTCCTCCGCCCCGCACCGCACCGCCGCGAAGACCCGGCGGGTGGGAGCGACGCCCTCCACCGGGCGGATGACCACTCCCGAGACGTCCATCCCCCGCAGCGCGGAGCGGGGCACGAGCGCCACGCCCGCCCCCGCCGATGCCAGGGCCACCACCGCGCGGAAATCGTCCGACCAGTGTTCGAGCAGGGGCTGGAAGCCCGCCGCCTCGCAGGCGAGTATCACCACGTCATGGCAGGGGTTTCCGGCGAAGGGCCCGATCCACGCGTCCTTGGCGAGCTCCGCGAGCGGCACCCGCTCCGCCGCCGCCAAGCGATGCGTCTCCGGGAGCACCGCGTCGAACGGCTCCGCGTAGAGCGGGACGCGCGTCAGCCGCGGGTCGTCCGCGCCCGGCGCGCCCCGGTACTCCACCGCCACGGCGACATCCACCTGCCGGTCGAGCACCATCGGCAGGCTCGCGTCGCCCTCCGCGTCCTGGACCCGCACCCTGATCCCGGGCGCGAGGGTCGAAAGGCGCTCGAGGGCGGGACCGACGACCAGGGCGATCCCCGTGGCGAAGGACGCCACGGTCACCGTCCCCGCCGCGCCCGAGCTGTACGCGGCGAGCTCCGCCTCGGCCCGTTCCAGCTGGGCGAGGACCGCGTTGGTGTGGGAGAGCAGGATCTCGCCCGCCGGGGTCAGCCGGACCCCGCGGGCGCCCCGCTCGACCAGGCGGTGGCCCGTCTCCTGCTCCAGGGCGGTCAGCTGCTGGGAGACCGCGGACGGCGTGAGATAGAGCGCGGCGGCAGCGGCAGTGACCGTGCGGTGGTCGGCCACCGCACGGAGGATGTGCAGCCGCCGCGCTTCGATCATGGGGTCGATTGTCCCAAACCGCGGACCTCGCCGACACCAGCGGTCCGGCCAAGCCCCATGGGGCCCTCATGCGCCCGGGGACAATCAGGCACCCAGAGGCACTCAGGCACCCGTGGGCAATCAGGCACCCGCGGCGTCCAGCTCCGCCCGTGCCGCCACGAAAGCGTCCACCGCACGGTTCACGTCATCCGTGGAGTGCGCGGCCGACAGCTGGACGCGGATACGGGCCGCGCCCTGCGGCACCACCGGGTACGAGAAGCCGATCACGTACACGCCGCGCTCCAGGAGCAGCTCGGCCATGCGACCCGCGACCGAGGCGTCGCCGATCATCACTGGGGCGATCGCGTGGTCGCCCGGCAGGATGTCGAAACCCTCCTCGGTCATCCGCGAGCGGAAGAGTGCCGTGTTCGCGGCGAGCCGTTCGCGCAGGTCGCCCGCCGACTCCAGGAGGTCGAGGACCTTGAGCGAGGCCGCGGCGATGACCGGGGCGAGCGTGTTCGAGAAGAGGTACGGGCGCGAGCGCTGGCGGAGCAGCGCGACGATCTCCGCGCGGGCGGCGACATAGCCGCCGGAGGCCCCGCCGAGCGCCTTGCCCAGCGTGCCCGTGATGATGTCGACGCGGTCCATGACCCCGTGCAGCTCGGGCGTGCCGCGGCCGCCGGGGCCGACGAAGCCGACGGCGTGCGAGTCGTCGACCATCACCATGGCGTCGTAGCGGTCGGCGAGGTCGCAGATCTCCCGCAGCGGGGCGACGTATCCGTCCATGGAGAAGACGCCGTCGGTGACGATCAGCTTCCGGCGTGCGCCGCCCTCGGCGGCCTCCTTCAGCTGCTGCTCCAGGTCGGCCATGTCGCGGTTGGCGTACCGGAAGCGGCGGGCCTTGCTCAGCCGGATGCCGTCGATGATCGACGCGTGGTTGAGGGCGTCGGAGATGACCGCGTCCTCGGCGCCGAGCAGCGTCTCGAAGACGCCGCCGTTGGCGTCGAAGCAGGACGAGTAGAGGATCGTGTCCTCCTGGCCGAGGAACGCGGACAGGCGTCCTTCCAGTTCCTTGTGCACCTCCTGCGTGCCGCAGATGAAGCGCACGGACGCCATGCCGTAGCCCCAGCGGTCGAGGGCCTCGTGTGCGGCGGCGACCACCTCGGGGTGGTCGGCGAGGCCGAGGTAGTTGTTCGCGCAGAAGTTCAGCACCTCGCCGGGGCGGCCCCCCGAAGTGACGGCGACCGTGGCGGATTGCGGGGTGCCGATGACGCGCTCGGGCTTGTGCAGTCCGGCGGCGCGGATCTCGTCGAGGGTGGTGCGCAGGTCGTCGCGTACGGAGTCGAACATGCTTGATTCCTTTGGGAGTTGAGCAGTGCGGCCAAGAGGGTTCAGGAGGTCCAGTCGAGGATGACCTTGCCGCCGCGGCCGCTCGCCGCGTCGTCGAAGGCCGCCTCGAAGTCACGGTGGCCGTAGCGCCCGGTGATCACGGGGGCGAGGTCGAGGCCTCCTTCGAGCAACACGGACATCGCGTACCAGGTCTCGAACATCTCGCGGCCGTAGATGCCCTTGATCGTGATCATGGAGGTGACGATCCGGGACCAGTCGACGGCGAATTCCTCGGCCGGCAGGCCGAGCATGGCGATCTTGCCGCCGTGGGTCATATTGGCGAGCATGTCGCGCATCGCGACGGGGTTGCCGGACATCTCCAGGCCGACGTCGAAGCCCTCGCGCAGACCCAGTTCGCGCTGTCCCTCGGCGATCGAGGTCTCGGCGACGTTCAGGGCGAGGCTCGCGCCGACCTTGCGGGCGAGCTCCAGGCGCTCCTCGCTGACGTCGGTGACGACGACGTTGCGGGCGCCCGCGTGCCGGGCCACGGCCGCGGCCATCAGGCCGATCGGTCCCGCCCCGGTGATCAGGACGTCCTCGCCGACCAGCGGGAAGGACAGCGCGGTGTGCACCGCGTTGCCGAACGGGTCGAAGATCGCGGCCACGTCGAGGTCCACGGGAACGCGGTGCACCCACACGTTGGCGGCGGGCAGCGCGACGTACTCCGCGAACGCCCCGTCCCTGCCGACACCGAGCCCCACGGTCGCCCGGCACAGGTGCCGGCGGCCCGCCTGGCAGTTACGGCACTTGCCGCAGACCAGATGGCCCTCGCCGCTGACCCGGTCGCCGATCGTGATGTCGGCGACGTCGCGCCCGGTCTCCACGACCTCGCCGACGAACTCGTGGCCGACGACCAGCGGCGCCTCGATCGCCTGCTGCGCCCAGCCGTCCCAGGCCCGGATGTGCAGGTCGGTGCCGCAGATCCCGGTGCGCAGCACCTTGATCAGGACGTCCCCGTGGCCGATGACCGGCTCCGGTACGTCCATCAGCCTCAGACCCGGCTCCGCCTTCTCCTTGACCAGCGCCTTCAACGCAACGGCTCCTGTCGTACGTCGCTTCTTCCCCCGACGACACAGGAATCTTCCCTACGGCGGCGCCCTGGTCCATCGAGGATTTCTTAAGCGCCGCCGCAGCTTTCCTTCAGGCCCGCGTCAGGGCCCTGTCCCTCAGCGGGTCTGACCCCGCTCGAAGTACGCGACGAGCTCGGGATCCAGGTCCGGCACCTCGCGCGGCGTGCCCCCGTCGCGCAGCGACTGCGTGGCGCGCACACCGGCCGCCACCGCCATCCGGGCCGCGACGGGTGAGGTGTCGGTGCGTCCTCCCTCGCGCGCGAAACGTACGAACTCCTCGATGAGCAGCGGGTCGGAGCCGCCGTGCCCGCCCTCGTCCTGGGCGTCCGGCACCGCGTACTCGGCGTCGGCTTCGGGGCGGTAGGTCGAGCGGCCCGCGTTCCAGACCTTCACGACTCCGCCGGGGCCGTCGCCGAAGTTCTCCAGGCGGCCCGCGTCTCCGATGACGGTGTAGTTGCGCCAGTAGTCGGGCGTGAAGTGGCACTGCTGGTAGGAGGCCAACACCCCGTTGTCGAGGCGCATGTTGACCAGGGAGACGTCTTCGACGTCGATGACGGGGTTGAGGTCGCGCTGGGTGCGCGGCGGCCAGTGGCCGTCCTTGGTGTACCAGTCGTCCGTCTTGGGCTCGCCCGGCTCGCGGCGCGGGTTGTCCCCGTAGACCATGAGGTCGCCGAGTGCCTGCACCTGTCGGGTGTAGCCGTCGGCGAGCCAGTGCAGGACGTCGATGTCGTGGGCGGCCTTCTGGAGCAACAGGCTGGTGGTGTGCTGCCGTTCGGCGTGCCAGTCCTTGAAGTACCAGTCGCCTCCGTAGGCGACGAAGTGGCGTACCCAGACCGTCTTGACCCGGCCGATCTCGCCACGCCTGATGATGTCGCGCATCAGCCTGACCACGGGCATGTGGCGCATGTTGTGGCCCACGTAGAGGCGCGTTCCCGTTTCGTACGCGGTCCGCAGGATCTCGTCGCAGGTTTCGATGCCGATGTCGAGGGGCTTCTCCACGAAGACGGGCTTCCTGGCGCGCAACGCCTCGCAGGCGAGCTCCGCGTGCGTGTGGTCGGGGGTGAGGATGACGACGGCGTCCACGTCCGGGTCCTCGACGACCTTGCGGTGGTCGGTGGATATCAGGGCGCCGGGGAAGGCCACGGCCGCCTCCGTCCGCGCGGTGACGTCATGGTCGGCGAGCGCGGCGACGCGGGAGCCCGCGCCCGGCCGGTGTGCGGTGCGGGCGAGTGAACCGCGCAGGCCGTAGCCGAGGACGCCGAGACGGAGGTCGGTCATGGTGTGCCTTTCCGTACCAATACCTGTGCACAAATGCCTGTGCGAGTGCGGGTGTTGCTATGTACGTGCAGGGTGCACGAGTACGTGGGCGAGCGCCACGCTTCCCGTGCCGGTGAGCTTG
The DNA here is from genome assembly GCF_053610705.1 of Streptomyces sp. NPDC054872. Lineage (NCBI taxonomy): Bacteria > Bacillati > Actinomycetota > Actinomycetes > Kitasatosporales > Streptomycetaceae > Streptomyces > Streptomyces sp. NPDC054872. The sequence continues at coordinate 53,507 of NZ_JBSGYY010000001.1, forward strand.
ATCCTTATGTATCTGGCTTCCGCGTCCGTGTCGAGGAGTGTGGGCCGGAGCGCCCGTCCGCCGACCCGCAGGGTCGTCGCGTCGGAGAAGTCCGCGGTTCGGGCGAGTCGCACCTCGAAGCCGGCCGTGGTCATGGACGCGTTGTTCCAGACCTCGATCTGTCCCACGTGCCGTGTCTCGCCGAGGTCGACCTGCCACCAGGCGCCCGGTTCGGACAGCGTGCGGGTGTCGGTGGAGGTGTCCCCGTCGGTCGCGTTCGCCGCCGGGGCCGCGCCGTCCGTGGAGGACTGGGACGTGGTGCCCGCGCGGGCGAGGTCGGGGCGCAGCTGCTCGGCCGGCGCTCCGTGCGCCCCCGAACGGGCCGCCACGGCGAGTGCCCGCGAAGGCAGCCGGTCGAGCTTGGTGTGGTTGCCCTCCATCGTCGATCCTGTGCCGGTGAGGGCGGGTGCGTCGGTGTCGGTCCAGTTGCCGGTCGCGTGGTTCTGGATGCCGTATTCGGCCCAGTTGGAGACCCACTTGTAGCCGACGCGGGTGATGACGTTGTCTTCGACGCGGATGTACGAGGACTGCTCGTCGAGGTAGATGCCGTTGCCGTCGCGCTCGGTGTTCCCGTAGGCGGAGCGGTTGATGTAGTTGCCGGAGACGATCGTGCCGGGCTGGGCTCCCTGGGTGTAGATGGCGCCGCCGTCGTGCTGGGCGTGCTCGACGCGCATCACGTTCGTGATGCGGTTGTCCGTGACCCTGTTGTCCCGCAGGACGGACCTCTGGGCCTCGGGCTGGTTCCATCCCCAGCCGACCGAGATCCCCGAGTAGGGCAGGTCGTCGAGGGTGTTGTGGTCGACGGTCAGCTCGGCCTCGTACCCGGCCCAGATGCCGACCGCGTCGGTGTACTCGACTCCGGCGCGGCGGATCGTGTTGTACGCGACGGTGTTCCGCTCGCCCGCGAGTTCCGCCTCCGGCTTCGGCTCGGTGTCGCCGACGTACACGGCGCCGGACGACAGGTCCGTGAAGCGGGAGCGGGTGACCGAAGAGTCCTTGGTGCCCGCTTCGAGGATGACTCCGGCCCCGCCCAGATGCGTGAACTCGGCCCCCGAGACGGCCACATGACGCCCGCCGCGGACCGTCAGCGCCGCGCTCGGCTTGGTGTAGTGACGGCCCGCGTGGTCGACAGGGCCGCTCGCTCCGGTGAGGGTGAGACCGGCCTGGGTGCCCGCATAGCCCTCGTCGGTGGACGGCTGACCGTACGCGGCGTGGGCGAAGCCGATGCTCTCGATGCGTACATCGTGGGCGCCGTCGACGGTCATGAGGTTCTCGGTCACTGGGGTGAGCACGCGCGCGTGGCGCATGTCCTCACCTTTGCGCGGGAGGTAGGTGACGGTGCGGTCGTCGGCGTCCCAAACGAACTCGCCCGGTGTGTCCAGGAGTTCGCGGGCGTTCTCGAAGAAGGCGACTTGGGAGTAGCGCGCCGAGTCGACGGTGGTGGAGTCCCACGCCGGTCCCGTACGGTCCGTGCCGCTCGCGGAGTTGGTCCAGCAGGGCTGCGCGAAGGTCATGCGGTCGCCGTCCACGGAGGCGATCCGGCAGTGATAGTCCCGCCAGCGGACCTTGATGACGGCCTCCGCCCCGGTGGGACGCCGCCACTTGTCGATGCCGGTGGCGGTGGCACCCGTCATGCCGGTCTTCGTCGCGTCGCAGGTGGTCGCCGCACACGCCTCGCCCCGCGCGCGCACGGCCCGCTTCCCGTCCACGAAGAGCTGGCGCGGGGTGACCTCTTCGGGGACGTCGGCCGTCCAGGTGCCGTCGGCGCTCCTGTCCCACCCAGTCAGCGCCTTGCTGCCGGACAGGACGGGGTGGGCGCCGCGCGCGGCGGTCCAGGTGACGGTGTGCCCGTCGCGTCCGGAGTCGGCCGCGCCCAGCTTCAGCGGCTCGCTCAACTCGTACGTACCGTCGGCGAGTTCGATCCGTATATCCCTGTCCCGTCCGCTCACGGTTCGGGCCGCGTCGCGGGCGGCCTGCGGTGTGCAGGGGTGGGTGGCGGTACAGGACTCCCCCGACCCGTTCGGGGCCGCGTGGATGACCTTGGGACCCGGGGCGGCCTGGGCCGCACCCTGCGGGGCGATGACGGCCCCGAGGGCGGCGAGGGCCACAGCCGCCGCGGTGAAGTGCGGCCGCCTCACTTCGCGACTCCCCAGTCCGGGTGGCCCGGCATGGGCGGGTTGTCGAGGTCGAACAACCAGTGGTTCAGGAAGGTGCCGACCGAGTCGTCGCCGGTGACCTCGACGGCATGGCCGACGAAGTCCTGGGTGCTGGCGTTGCCGTGCCGGTGCTCGGTCAGCCACGCCTTCATGACGGCATCGAACTTGCCTTGTCCTATCTGCTGGTTGAGGGCGTAGAGGGTGACCGCCGCGCCGTCGTAGATGTTGAAGCCGCCGAGTCCGGTGGGCTTTCCGGGCGGGCCGTCGGCCTTGCGGACCGCGTCGAGCTTGGCGTACGCGGCCCGCATCTTCTCCTCGATGGGCTGGAAGCCCTTCTGGTCCGCCCACACCGCCGCGTAGTAGACGGCGGGACCTTCGTTCAGCCAGGCGTCCTGCCAGGTCGCGGGGGTGACGGAGTCGCCGAACCACTGGTGGGTCAGTTCGTGGACCATGGTCGTCGAGTAGGTGGGCCGGTCGAACCACGAAGGACCGAACAGCGACAGGGTCTGGTTCTCCAACGCGTCGCTGTAGCCGTCCCGCACGATCTGCACGCCGTACGTGTCGAACGGGTAGCGCACACCGAGGGTCTTCTCCAGCCACGCCAGTTGGCCGCCGGTCTCCTCGGCGATGGGCTTGTACTTGGCCTGCTGGTCCTCGGGGACGAGGTGGCGCAGCTTCACGCCGTGCGGACCGCGGCCGTAGAGGTAGGTCTGCTTGTTGACGGAGATCCCCAACAGCTCGGGCGCCATGGGTGACTTGAGGGAAAAGTCCCAGGTCTTCCTGGACCCGGAGGCCTTGGATCCGGCGGCTTCGCGGGTTCCGGTGAGGTTGCCGTTGGCGCCCGGTGTCCAGCCGTCGGGGGCGGTGAGGTGGAAGGACCAGGTGGCCTTGTCCGACGGGTGGTCGTTGACCGGGGCGAAGGTGTCGGCGCGGGAGGCCTGGGCGGCGGAGGCGAAGCCGCCGTCGGACATGTACCGCCAGCCGGGCTGGCCGATCGGCTTGGTCCTGCCGTTGCCGTGGTAGGTCAGTTCGACGTCGAAGGTCCGGTGGTCGCGCAGGGCGCTCACCGGGGTGACGGTGAGCTCCTGGCCGCTTTGGCCGGGCGCGATCGCCCAGCCGGCCTTCTTGCCGTTGACCTTGACCGCGTCGATGGACAGGGAGTCGACGTCGAGGTTGAAGGACGACAGGTCCTGGGTGGCTCTCGCCCTGATCTTCATGGTGCCGGTGAAGTCGTACGTCACCGGCGTGAAGTCGAAGGAGAGGTCGTAGTGGCGGACGTCGTAGCCGCCGTTGCCGAGCGTCGGGAACAGCGGGTCGCCGACGCCGTCCGCGCCCGGGGACGGGTCGAAGGGCGCCGCGTGTGCGGGGAGGGCGAGCGCGAGAGTGGCGGCCGCTGCCGCGGTCGCCGTCGCGGCACGGAGGGTCCGGGTGGTACTGCGAGCACGTACGGTTCGGGTCCAGTTCTCAGCCATGGGGCCGCAACGTAGTAATCGCTTACTGTTGCCGTCAACACTCCAGAGCCCCTTCACTCTTGGACTTTTCGCCGTCCGCTCTGGCGCCACGCGCTGATCTCAGTACACGCTTACCATCTACGCCGGGTGAGGCGGGCTCCGTGGAAGGAGCGTGGGGAACCGCGCGACAGACCACGACGATCCGGCACGAGAAGAGGGGCGAGCACATGGCAGAGGCGGCAGCGGCAGCGCATGGCCCGGAGCGGCGACGGGCGACAGTCATCGACGTCGCGGCACGCGCCCAGGTCTCGTCGGCCACCGTCTCCCGTGTCCTGAACGGCAACTACCCGGTGGCGCGGGCCACCCGCGAGCGCGTCGAGCAGGCCGTACGAGAACTCGGCTATGTCGTCAACGCGCACGCGCGGGCGTTGGCCGGGACGTCGAGCCGGACGGTCGGCATCATCGTGCAGGACGTCGTCGACCCGTTCTTCGCCCATATAGCGCGGGGCGTCGAACGTGCGGCCTCGGCGGCCGGACGCCTCTGCATGGTCTGCTGCACGCACGGCGATCCGCGGCGCGAGCTGGCCTTCGTCGACCTGCTGCACGAACAGCGGGCGGACGCGGTGATCCTGGTGGGCGGGGCACACTCGGATCGCGCGTACGCCCGCGAAGTCGCCCGCAGGGCACGGGATCTGCACGCGGGCGGGGCTCGCCTCGTGCTGTGCGGAAGGCCTTCGGTGGGCCGTGACGTGCCGACCCTCTCGGTGGAGTACGACAACGAAGGGGGCGCCTTCGCCCTCACCGGCCATCTCATCGCCCAAGGCCACGACCGCATCCTCTACCTGGGCGGGCCACCCGACCTCTCCACCACCCGCGACCGCCTGGCGGGGCATCGCAGGGCCCTGGAGCTGCGCGGCGTCCCGTACGCGCCGGAGCTGGTCCACACCGGTGCGTTCAGCCCCGCGTTCGGACATCGGCGGCTGACCGAACTCCTCACGTCGGGGCTGACGTTCAGCGCGGTGTTCGCCGCCAACGACATGGTGGCGATCGGGGCGCTGCAGGCCCTGGAGGAGGCCGGGCTGCGGGTCCCCGACGACATCTCCCTGGTCGGCTACGACGACGTACCCATGGCCCAGGCGCTGCGGCCCCGCCTGACCACGGTGCACGTGCCGCTGGAGGAGATGGGCCGGCAGGCGGTGCGGCTCGCGGTCCCGGACACGGAGGCCGAAGCCGGGGCCGACGCGTGGCAGCAGTCGGCCGAGGGCGGCCTGACGCTGGGCACGCACATCGTGGTGCGGGACTCGGTCGCGCGGCGGCGCGCGCAGTAACCGGTTAACCCCCGGGCGGGTTGGACGCAGACCCGGGCCAGGACAGAAAGAACATAGAAAGATGCCGGGCCCTCTTGCCCTTCCATAGCAACCGCTTACATGCTGTCGCGGAATCGCTCACGCGCCCAGCTCCCCCATCCCCCAGCTCCCTCATCCCTCAGCTCCCCCATCTCTCACTCCCCCGCACTCCGATGCCCCCGACGCCTCACGGGAGTTCCCCATGCGCACGCCCAGCCCCGGCTCCACCGGTCCCAGCCGCCGTACGCTCCTCGCCGCGAGCGCCGCATCCGCCCTGGTGGCACCGTCGCTCGGCGGCACGGCGTGGGCCGCCGCCCCGGACGCCGATCCGTACGAGACCCTGCTCGCACGCGCCGCGGCGCAGCTCACCGGCGGCGCGTTCGACGCCGCCGACCCGGACTTCGCGGCGGCGCTGAAGGTCCTGGACACCCAGGCGTCCGGCTGGTGGCGTGACCTTGACCGGTCCGCGGGCCGCACCGCCCTGTGGGCCGACCTCTCCCCCGCGAAGGACGCGGGCAACTTCGGCCAGAGCTACACCCGCCTGCGCACGATCGCCACGGCCTGGGCCACGCCCGGCACGTCCCTCAGCGGCAGCGCCGAAGCGGCGGACGCCCTGCTCGCAGCCCTGCGGTTCCTGCACGACGACGCCTACAACACCACTCGCCCCGAGTCCGGCAACTGGTGGTTCTGGGAGATCGGCGCGCCCCGCGCCCTGATGGACACCTGCGTCCTGCTGCGGGAGAAGGTCGCAGCGGCCGACCTGACGGCGTACGTCTCCACGGTGGCCAAGTTCGTCCCGGACCCGGAACGCCGCACGAACATTCCGACGCTGTCCGAGACGGGCGCCAACCGCGCCGACAAGGCCGTCATCGTGGCACTGCGCGGGCTGCTCGCACGCGATCCGGACACGCTCGCCCTGGCTCGCGACGGTCTGTCCGACGTACGGGACAAGGGCAAGAACAGCCTGTTCACGTACGTCACTTCGGGCGACGGCTTCTACGAGGACGGGTCCTTCGTGCAGCACGGCTCCGTCGCCTACACGGGGACGTACGGCAGTGTCCTGCTCGGCAGCGCGGGGCAGCTGATCGCGCTGCTCGCGGACTCCGACTGGGCCGTCACCGATCCGAAGACCTCCGTGCTGTACGAGGCCGTGGACCGGACGTTCTCGCCGGTCGTCTTCGACGGGCTGATGATGGACGCGGTACGCGGCCGTGCTACATCCCGCGAGAAGGCCCCGGACCACAAGGACGGCGCGGCGGCCCTCACCAATATCCTGCAACTGGCGGACGGCGCCCCGGCCGCGTACGCCGCACGCTGGCGCGCGCTCGCCAAGGGGTGGATACGCCGCAACAAGACCCACCCCTATCTGAGCCTGGTCGGCGTCCCCGCGATCGCCCGCGCCAAGGCCGTCCTCGACGACGCCGCCATACCGGCCGCCGACCGGCTCACCGGCCACTTCGCGTTGGCTGACATGGACCGGGTGGTGCACCGGCGCCCCGGCTGGGCGCTCACTCTCTCGCTCTCCTCGAAGCGCATCGCCGCGTACGAGGCGGGCAACGGCGAGAACCTGCACGGCTGGTACACGGGCGACGGCATGACCTACCTGTACGACGGCGGCGACCTGGGGCAGTTCGGGGACGGCTTCTGGGCGACGGTCGATCCGTACCGCCTGCCGGGAACCACCGTGGACACCCGCGAGCGCGCCGACATCGGCTCGGGCGCGGGGACCGGGACCTACCGGCCGAAGAACGCCGTCGCGGGCGGCGCGGTGCTCGACGCGAGATTCGGCGCCGCCGCCATGGAACTCCTCGCCGACGGCAGCACGCTGCGTGCCAGGAAGGCGTGGTTCTTCCTGGACAACGCGGTCGTCGCCCTGGGCGCGGACATCACCGCGAGCGACGGCCGCGCCATCGAGACGGTCGTCGAGAACCGGAATCTGTACGAGGACGGGGCGCCACGGCTCACGGTCGACGGCCGGCGTCAGCCCTCGCGCACCGGCTGGTCGGCGCCCCTGCCCGACGCCCGCTGGGCCCACCTGGACGGCACCGGCGGCTATGTCTTCCCCGACGACCCAGGACAGCCTTCGCACGGCCGGGGCGGCGCCCGCCTGAACGCCCTGCGCGAGGAGCGGACCGGCACCTGGCGCGCGATCAACACCGGCGCGGACACCGGAGGCAGCACCACCCCGCTCACCCGCCGCTATCTGACCCTGTGGCTCGACCACGGCGTCTCCCCCACCTCGTCCTCGTACGCCTACGTCCTCCTCCCCGGCGCGAGCGCCGCCGCGACCGCTGTCTGGGCCCACTCACGGCCGGTCCGCGTCGTCGCCAACAACGCCACAGCCCAGGCCGTCGAGGCCCGCCGTCACGGACTGCTCGCCGCGCATTTCTGGGGTCCTGGCAGCGCGGCCGGGATCTCGGCGTCGGGCCCCTGCACCGTGATCGTCCGACGCGGCGCGGCCGGCCTGTCGCTGGCCGTTGCCGACCCGGGCCGCACCGGCACGACCGTCACCCTGGAACTGCCCTTCCCCGTACGGAAGGTGGTCAGCGCCGATGACACGGTCACCGTCACCCCTGGGCGCCGCCCCGTCGTCACCGTCCGCGTCGACGGTTCACGAGGCCACACGCACACCGCACACCTGAGGTGACCGGCACGCCCTCGCCCAGTCGACCCCACCGCCAGGAAGCACGGACCCGCCATGCCCGCACCGCACCTGACCCTGCCGCCCACCGACCGGGTCCTCTCCCCGCTCACCGGCTGGACCCGCGCTCACTGGGAGGCGCTCGCCGACCGACAGTTGGAGGCGCTCGTCCCGTACGCGACGCCCCACTTCGCGCAGTACCGACTGCCAGGCAGGGGCAGTTGGTCGGGGGTCGTGTCGGACGGCCTCGAAGGGTACGCGCGGTCGTTCCTCCTGGCCTCCTTCCGGATCGCGGGAGCGGGCGGCGAGGTGGACCCTCACCTGATCGAACGCTACGCGCAGGGTCTGACAACGGGCACGGACCGTGCCGCCGCGGGCGGTGAGGCCTGGCCTGAACTCAGCGACTGCTCACAGCAGATGGTCGAGGCGGCGTCGATCGCGATCGGTCTGTACGAGACCCGCCCCTGGATCTGGGACAAGCTCGACACCCGGGTCCAGGAGCGGGTCGTCGACTGGTTCTCCGGCTTCGTCGGCGGCAGGACGTGGGACAACAACTGGCGCCTCTTCCAGGTGGTGTCCGAGCAGTTCCTGGCGTCCGTCGGCGCCCCGTACAGCAAGGGGGACATCGACGGCGGGCTGGACCGCATCGAGGACTGGTACCGCGGGGACGGCTGGTACAGCGACGGGGACGGCCGCAACTTCGACTACTACATCGGCTGGGCGATGCATCTGTACCCACTGCTCTGGGCCCGCATGGCGGGTCCGGACGACGGTGGGCGCGCCGAGGTCTACCGGGAGCGGCTGGCCCAATTCCTCGGCACCTACCCGCACTTCTTCGGCGCCGACGGCGCCCCCGTCCACCAGGGCCGCTCCCTGACGTACCGCTTCGCGGCGACCGCCCCCGTATGGATGGGCGCTCTCGCGGATTGCACGCCTCTGGCCCCCGGCCTCACCCGGCGGCTCGCGTCCGGCACGGCACGGCACTTCGTGGAGCGCGGCGTCCCTGACGAGCGCGGGCTGCTTCCGCTCGGCTGGTACGGGACGTTCCTGCCGTCCACCCAGGCCTACTCGGGCCCGGCGTCCCCGTACTGGGCGAGCAAGGGGTTCCTCGGCCTGCTCCTGCCCGCCGGCCACCCGGTGTGGACGGAACGCGAACTCCCGCTCCCCGTCGAGGAGTCCGACCAGTACACGGCGCTCCCCCAACCGGGCTGGCTCCTGCACGGCACGCGCCACGACGGCATCGTCCGCCTGATCAACCATGGAAGCGACCACAACCCCCTCGAAGGCCCCGCGGTCGACGACCCGCACTACGCGAAGTTCGGCTACTCCACGGCCACCGCCCCCGAGAGCGCCCCGAGCGCGTGGGAACGCACCGTGGACAACCACCTCGCGCTCCTCGCGCCGGACGGCACCCCCTCACGCCGCCGCCGGATCCACCCGGTGCGCTGCGAGGGACGCATGGCCGCCTCCCGCCACGACGCCCAACTGCCGGGCTTCGAAGGCGAGTTCCCCGTCGAGACGACCAGCGTGCTGCACGGCCCCTGGGAGATCCGCGTCCACCGCGTACAGGCCCCGGCAGGCGTGAGCGTACGCGAGGGCGGATACGCGGTGGCCGACGCGGTCCAGCCGTACGCCGAGCGGGGGCCCGGCTGGGCCCTCACCCGCACGGAAGCCGGGCTGACCAGCGCCGTCGTCGCCCTCCACGGGTGGGACGAGGAGGCGGGCATCGCCCGCGAGGTGGCCGCCAACGCCTACGGCCCGCACTCGGCGACGCCCTACCTGACCTCCGCCGGGCACGCCGACGACACCGGGGTCCACGTGACGCTGGTCGCCCTGTCGCAAGATGCCGTGCAGCCCGCGGCGTTGCGGGAATCCATCGCATGCACCGTGGAGGACGACCTGGTCCGACTCCGCTTCCCCGACGGCACCAGCCTGGAGGTGTGAGCGTGCGGGGTGTGGACGTGTGAGGTGTGTGAGCGTCAGATCCCGCCGTCCTCCCGGCGGTGGATCTGCTCGATCAGCTCGGCCGCCATGGCCTTGATCGTCTCCAGCCCCGCCCTCCCCCAGGGGCGGGGCTCGACGTCCACGACGCAGATGGTGCCGAGCGCGATGCCCGTGCGGTCGATGAGCGGAGCGCCCAGATACGAGCGGATGCCGATCTCGTCGACCACCGGGTTGCCCGCGAACCGCGGATAGTCGCAGACGTCCTCCAGGACGAGGGCCTTGCGCCGCACGATGACATGCGGGCAGTACCCGTGATCGCGCGCCATGTAGCGGAACGCCGTGTTGTCCGCGGCCGCCGTGGACGTCAGCTCGCAGCCGTCCCCCGTGTCGTCGGGAGTGTGCAGCCCCGCGAAGAACTGCCGGTTCTCGTCGATGAAGTTGACCATGGAGTACGGCGCCCCCGTGATCTCCGCGAGCCGGTCCGCGAAGGCGTCGAAGGCGAGCTCCGGACGCAGGCCTATGCCGAGTCTGCGCAGCCTCCGCACCCGGCTGGGCGCCTCCTTGTCGACAGGAGTGAGCAGCAGGGGCGCGGTCGAGTCGTACATCAGGTGTGGGCTCCGTAGCTCGGGGCGGCCGGGGCGTGGGCGAGGAGGTGTTTGACGAGGGTGAGGAGGGTCGCGATGCCCGAGCTGGAGATCCGCGCGTCGCACCGCACGACGGGCACCTGCGGATCGAGGTCGATGGCGGACCGCACCTCTTCGGGTTCGTAGCGGTGGGCGCCGTCGAATTCGTTGATCGCGACGATGAAGCCCATGCCGCGCTGTTCGAAGAAGTCCACCGCCGCGAAGCAGTCCTCCAGGCGGCGGGTGTCGGCGAGGACCACGGCGCCGAGCGCGCCTTCGGAGAGTTCGTCCCACATGAACCAGAAGCGTTCCTGGCCGGGCGTGCCGAAGAGGTAGAGCACGTGCTCCGGGTCGAGGGTGATGCGCCCGAAGTCCATGGCCACGGTCGTCGTGGTCTTGTTCTCGACGCCGGAGAGATCGTCGGTGCCTTCACTGACCGTGGTGAGGAGCTCCTCGGTGCTGAGCGGCGCGATCTCGCTCACCGCGCCCGTGAAGGTCGTCTTGCCGACCCCGAAACCTCCCGCGACAAGGATCTTCAGTGCGGTGGGGAAGGGGTCAGAGCTGTCGTCGTAGTCCATCGAGCACTGCCTCCAACAGGGACCGGTCGGTGGGGTTGTGGTGGAAGTCCGGGGCTCTCAGGGTGAGCGCCCCGCAGTCGACGAGATCGGAGAGCAGCACCTTGGTGACGACCGCGGGCAGCTTCAGCTGCGCCGCGATCTCCGCGACCGATGTGGGTGCCGTGCAGAGCCCGAGTGCCTGGGTGTGTTCGGGCCCCAGGTAGGTGGTGACCAGGCCTCCGGTGGCCAGCACCTGGGTCAGGAGGTCCAGTTGGGCGGTCGGCCGGGTCCGCCCGCCGCTGACCGTGTACGGCCGGACGAGCCGTCCGGCGGATTCGTCGAGCCAGGGCCCGTCGTGCGGGGCCGCCACGCTCAATGCCTCATCGGGGCGGGTTCGCCGACGGGTTGCCGGGGTGCGGTGAGGAGGTAGGGGCGCACGCTCTTGACCAGCATCGTCATCTCGTAGCCGAGGACCGCCGCGTCCGCGTCGCGCCCGGCGAGCACCGCGAGGCAGGTGCCGGAGCCCGCCGTGGAGACGAACAGGAGGGTGGAGTCGAGTTCCACGACGACCTGGCGCACGTCGCCGCCGTCCCCGAACCGGATGCCCGCGCTGCGCCCCAGTGAGTAGAGCCCGGAGGCGAGGGCCGCCATGTGATCGGCACTGTCCGGGTCGAGGCCGTGGACCGACTTCACGAGTCCGTCGGAGGAGAGCAGGACCGCGCTGTGGGTGTGCGGCACGCGCTGCACGAGCCCGCTCATCAGCCAGTCGAGGTCGGATACCTGCCCGGTCGGCGCATCGCTCGCCATGGTGGATCGACTCCTTGGGGTACGAAGGTCTGCCGGGGCAGACATGGTGCTGGTGGGGAGGTGCGGTTCAGCCACCCTGGTCGCCCCCGTCGCGGGGGGCGTTGAGCTCGGGTCCGGGCACCGGGTCGCGCATCTCCTGGGCGGCGGCGAGTCCGATGCCGCGCTGGAAGGCGGCCATCAGGCCCGGGTCGTGGCCGATGTGGTGCTCGCTCTCCGGGCGGGGCGTGGGCGCGTCCCGCAGTTGGGGCGCGATGTGTTCCTGGGCGCGCCGCTTGGGCAGTTGGGGCTTTCCCACCCGGCCGCGTACGGCGCTGCCGTTGAGCGGGGTCGGCAGCGTCCCGGTGTTCTCGGCGGCGGCCTGCCGGTCCTCCGGCCGGATGCCCGGCACGGCATCGGCCGGCGTCGGCCTGCCCTCCCTGCCCCGCACGGGCAGCGGGGCGGGTCCGGAGCCGTGCGTGAGGGGCGCGGTCGGCGGGCTCTGCGGCACGTCCCGCTGCGGCTGCTGCGGGACGGCCACCGGCTCCGGGTGGTGGGCGGCGGCGGGTGCCTGCACCGGTTCGCGTACGGCGCCGGGGGCTGCCGGGGGCGCGGTCTCCGGGGCTCGCTGTGGGCGGCCGGCGGCGACGGGCTCGGCCTGGGGCTCGGTGCCGAGGAGGCCCTGCGGCAGGATCAGTACGGCCTGGACGCCTCCGTAGATGTTGGTCTGGAGGCGGACCGCGATGCCGTGGCGCCGGGCCAGCGCGGAGACCACGTAGAGGCCGATCCGCCCGTCCTGGAGGAGGCTCGCGACGTTGACCTGGTCCGGGTCGGCGAGCAGGTGGTTCATCTTGTTCTGCTCGGTCAGCGGCATGCCCAGGCCGCGGTCCTCGACCTCGACGGCGAGCCCGGCCGTCACCAGGTTGGCGCGCAGCAGGACCTGGGTGTGCGGGGCGGAGAACACGGTGGCGTTCTCGACGAGTTCGGCGAGGAGGTGGATGACGTCGGCGACGGCGTGGCCGCGCAGGGTGCCCGCGATCGGCGGCACCAGCTTGACCCGCGAGTACTGCTCGACCTCCGCGATGGCCGAGCGGAGCACCTCGGTCATCGAGACCGGGTTGCTCCACTGTCGGCGCGAGATGGCGCCGCCGAGCACGGCGAGGTTCTCGGCGTGCCGGCGGATGCGGGTGGCCAGGTGGTCGACGTGGAAGAGGCCCTTGAGCAGCTCCGGGTCCTCGACCTCGTTCTCCAGTTCGTCGAGGATCGAGATCTCGCGGTGCACGAGGGACTGCAGCCGCCGGGCCAGATTGACGAAGACCTCGACCTTCTGTTCGCTGCCCGCGTGGCTGGAGAGCTGGGAGGCCTGCACCACGGCGGTGACGGCGACGTCCTGGGCCCGGGACAGCTCGGCGGCGAGCAGCCCGAATTCGTCGCCGTCCGGCGCGGGTGTGGCGGGAGCCTTGCGCGGGGGCGGGCCGTCGCCGCGGCGCAGCCTCTCGACGACCTCGCGCAGTTCGGCCTGTCCGCGCGCGGTGGTGCGGCGCAGGGTGCCGACGCGGTCGCGTACGGAGGTGGCGGTGCGGTCGGCGGCGACGGCGGCGATCACGACGCTGGCCAGGCTGATGGCACCGGCGGCGGCGAGGATGACGAGCAGCGCGGGTTCGAGGGGGCCGGGGGACGAGCGGACGATGAACAGCACGGCGGCAGCGGCGCAGAGCACCACCGCGACGGCGGGCAGTACGGCGATGCGCAGGAGCTGGGGCCGTATCCGGGCCTCGGGCAGCGCCGTGCCGGGTCGGCTCCCGGGCCTGCCGTGCCGCCCGCCCTCTCGGCGGTCTGCGCGGGCGGCCGGTGCACGGAGGTGAGACATCAGCGTCCTCGGTCGGGGAACGGGCTCCGGCGGGCGCGACGTGGGGGTTCGCGGCATCGCCGTACCGGTCGGGAGGGCACAGGCGAGATCGCTGCCATGATCCCTGCGTCGACCGGCGGACACTCACGGTAGTCATCAACGCTTCATGTGCGGGGGGCAGTTGACAAAGTCCGGCACCCTGCGTCCCGCTCTGGTATGACACGTCGCACGGCCGTCCGATTAACCGCCGAGTAAGTGTTCGACGGCCGTCGGCGGCGGGGGCGGACGCCTCACGAACGTCCCAATGTGGCACCCGACCCACCCGGACTTCGCAGAGAAAGGACAAGTCCGCATCCGTATCGGTGAAATACAGGGAGAACCCTGAGAGCCGCGCCTGTCGTACTGCAATATCCGTCAACACGAGAGTGATGGGCGACGTGGACGTGCACAGGTGTGGGAGAGATGCCTCTCTCCGCCCGGATGCGGGCGCGTCAGGTGAAGCGAGGCATCAGCGATGTCCATCGAAAGGCTGCGGGACGCCGGGAGTCAGCCGGGGTTCTTCCGTGAGTTGGTCGAATCCTCACAGGACGCGATCCTCATGAAGACCCTGGACGGGGAGATCACCTTCTGGAACGCGGCAGCGCAACGGCTGTACGGATACACACCCGAAGAGGCCGTCGGCAGGCATGTCGGCATGATCGTGCCCCCGGACCTCAAGGACGAGGAAGCGGGTCTGCTCGCGCAGATCGCCCGGGGCGTGCGGATCGAGCACTACGAGACCCGCCGGACGGCCGTCGGCGGCCGAGTCCTGGACATCGACGTGACCCTGTGGCCGATCCGCGCCCACGACGGTTCCATCACGGCCGCCTGCTCGATCATGCGCGACATCACCGCCCGCAAGAGAGGCGAGGCGGAGCTGACCGAGCTGCACGCGCAGCAGCGCCAGGTCGCGCTGGCCCTCAACCTCATGGGCAACGCCAAGCAGATTCCCGGCGCGTTGGCGGCCAGCCGCTATCTGCCCTCGACGCAGGGCCAGGGGGTCGGCGGGGACTGGTTCGACCTGATCGACCTGGGCGCCGGCCGGGTCGGGGTCTTCGTCGGCGACGTGATGGGACGCGGCCTGGACGCGGCCGTGGTCATGGGGCAGTTGCGCTCCGCGGGCCGCGCCCTGGCCCTGGCGGGGCTCCCGCCGTGCGAGCTGATGCGGACGCTGGACGCGTTCGCGCGTGATCTGCCCGAGCCGTTCGTCACCTGCGTCTATCTGGAGGCCGATCCGGCCCAGGGCGAGGTGACCGTGTGCTCGGCCGGTCATCTGCCGGTGCTCCTCATCGAGCCGGACGCGACCGTGCGCGAGCTGCCGGTGCCGACCGGGATCCCCCTGGGAGTGGGTGGCGTGCCGCACCAGCAGGTCCGGCTGCCGTTGCGGGCCGGCACCACGCTGACCCTCTACACCGACGGTCTGGTGGAGACGTCGAGCAGCGACATCGACCTGCGGCTGAAGCTGGTGACCAGCATGCTGGAGGACGTCTTCGCCACTGCCGCCGACCTGGAGAGCGCCGCCGACCGTGTGCTGCACGCGCTGCTGCCGGACACCGAGGCGTACGCCGACGACGTGACCCTGCTGCTCGTCAGCTTTCCCACGGCACCGCTGGACACCGCCGAGACGGACCTCGCGCACGAGACGGCCTCGATCCCTGCCGGGCGGCGGTTCCTGGGGGCGAGGCTGGCGGACTGGGGGCTCACGGCACACAGCGACACCGCTCTCCTGCTGGCCTCCGAACTGCTGACCAACGCCTACCGCCACGCGCGCGGGCCCATCAATCTCCGGGTGTGGCACAGCGTCCGCGAGCTGGGCGTCGAGATCACCGACCACACCACGCCCCGGCCGCGGGCCCGGCTCGCGGAGACCACCGAGGAGGACGGCCGCGGACTGCTCCTGGTCGAGGCCCTCGCCGACGCCTGGGCACCCGGCCCACCACCAGCGGCAAGACCGTCTGGTTCACCCTGCTCGTCGCCCCCGCCGGCCAGGGAGCTTCCCCTGCGGCGGCCCTGGCACCCACACCCGGCTGACACGGCTGCGGGGCGGCGCGACGTGCGCTGCCGCCCCGGCTCCCCGGGAGATGGGCGAACACGCGCCCTCCCGGCCTGCTGCTGGTTTCCTCCAGTCAACGCGGAGAGCTAGGCGGCCGCGGCGGGGCAACGTCGGCAGCGACCAACGGCTGCGGGGCGCCGCGTCATGCGCCCCCGCCCCGGCGCCCCGGAAGATGAGCGAACACGCGCCGTCCCTCCCGGCTGCTGCGGGTTTCCGTCAGCCGACACGCGCCGCCTCAGGCTCCCCGGTGGCCTCCCTGGGCCCGGTGGGGGCGGAGAGCTAGGCGGCCACGGCGGGGCAACGTCGGCTGCGACCAGCGGCTGCGCGGCGGCACGACGTGCACTGCCGCCCCGGCGCCCCGGAAGATGAGCGAACACGCACCGCCCCTCCCGGCCCGCCGCTTCTTCCCGTCAGCCGACGCGCGCCGCCTCCGGCTCCCCGGTGCCCTCCGTGGGCTCCGTGGGGGCGGAGAGTTCCGCGGCCGCGGCGGCGACGTTCGGCAGCGACCAGCCTCCCTCCGGCTCGATCGCGACGCTGCGCCACCACGGCTCCGCCGGGGTCGAGTCCGACGCGGGCTCGAACGGCTCACCCGGCACGGGCAGCGCGATCCTCGCCCCCACGCGGGCCGCCTCGGCGAGGGTGCCCTCGCCCGGCGCGGACCACGGGTGCGGCGCGAGGTTGAACGTGCCCCAGTGGATGGGCAGCATCACGCCGTCGGGACGCCCGCCCTGGAGGTCCAGGTGCGCGCGCACCCCCTCCCCGGGCGTCATGTGGATGTCGGGCCAGAACTCGCTGTACGCCCCGATCTGGATCATCGTGACGTCGAACGGTCCGTGCTCCGCGCCGATCTCCCGGAATCCGCCGAAGTAGCCGGTGTCGCCGCTGTGGAAGACGCTGTGCTCGGGTCCCGCGACGGCCCAGGACGCCCAGAGCGTGTGCTGCTGGTTGCGCACGCCGCGGCCGCAGAAGTGGCGCGCGGGCGTCGCCGTGAGCGTCAGGCCGCCCACCTTCGTGGCCTCGTTCCAGTCGAGCTCGCGCAGCCGGTCGGCGGGGACGCCCCAGCGCTCCAGGTGGGCGCCGACGCCCAGCGGCACCGCGAAGACGGTGTCCGTGCCCGCCAGGGCCCGGATGGTGGGCATGTCCAGGTGGTCGTAGTGATCGTGCGAGATCACCACGACGTCCACCGGGCCGAGCGCCGCGAGCGGCACCGGCACGGGGTGCAGGCGCTTGGGTCCGACCCAGGAGAAGGGAGAGCACCGCTCTCCCCAGACCGGGTCGAAGAGCACCCGCTGCCCGTCGATCTCGGCGAGCACACTGGAGTGCCCCATCCAGGTGATGCGCAATCCGCCGGCCGGGGGCACGGCGAGATCGGCGAGGGTGGTGGCGTGCACGGGGACGGTGCCCTTGGGCCCGCGCCGGATCCGCTCCTCCTTGCGGAAGTAGATCTTCGCGAACTCGAGCGTCGAACCGGTGGGCCGGGTCCGCGCCCCCTCGGGGTTCTGGAAGGACCCGTCGGCGAAGTTCGGCGATCTGTGGATCCTCGCGAGCCGCTCACCGGCCGGATCCGCGCCGAAGGCGGCGGTCCTGAGCGAGCGGAGCCCAGAGCTCAGCGAACGGGACACAGCACCTCCTGGAAGGGGTAGGTCAGATCTCCATTATGTGCACCGCCTCCGACAGCGGCTGCCCGGAGGGGCCCGCATCGGCCACGTGCGGGCAGCCGCGTGATGTACTCCTACTGATCCACCATTCAGTAGGAGGACGCTCCATGCCCCCAGTTCCGGCGCCGCCCGCCGTCCCCGCCACCGCCTCCGCGCCCCGCACGCCCCTCCTCTCCCTCACCTGGACCGACCACATCACCGGCCACCGGGGCTTCCTGGTCATCGACCGCCTCGTACGCGGTGTCTGCAGCGGCGGCCTGCGGATGCGCCCCGGCTGCACGCTCGACGAGGTCACGGGCCTTGCCCGCGGGATGACGATGAAGGAGGCCCTGCACTACGACCCCAGCGCCCGCTACATCCCGCTCGGCGGAGCCAAGGGCGGCATCGACTGCGATCCGCGCGCCCCGGAGGCGTACGGCGTCCTGGTCCGCTATCTGCGGGCGATGCGCCCGTACGTCGAGAGCTCCTGGACGACGGGCGAGGACCTGGGGCTGACCCAGGACCTGGTCGACGAGGCCGCGGCGGAAGCAGGCCTGATCTCTTCCGTCCAGGCCGTCTATCCCCTCCTGGACGACGAGACGGCGGCCCGGGAGCGCCTGGCGGACGCGTTCGCCGTGGAGGTCGACGGGATCGGCCTCGCCGAGCTGGTCGGCGGCCACGGCGTCGCCGAAGCGGTTCTCGCGGCCCTCGACCGGGCGGGCCACGCGCACGCGGGCGCGCGCGTGGCCGTACAGGGCCTCGGCACCATGGGCGGCGCGACCGCACGGTTCCTCACGCGCGCGGGCCTGACGCTCGTGGCCGTCGCCGACATCAAGGGCACGATCGCCAACCCGGCGGGGCTCGACGTGGAGGCACTGCTCGCCGCAAGGGACGCGCACGGCACGGTGGATCGCTCCGCCCTGCGGCCCGGCGACCGCGAACTCCCGGGCGAGGCCTGGCTGTCCACGGAGGCGGAGATCCTGGTCCCCGCGGCGGTGTCGTACGCCATCGACCGGACCAACCAGGCGCGGATCACGGCCCGTTGGGTGGCCGAGGCGGCCAACATGCCGGTGCTGCCGGAGGCGGAGCGTCTTCTCGCCCAGCGGGGCATCACCGTCCTGCCGGACGTCGTCGTCAACTCCGGTACCAACGCCTGGTGGTGGTGGACGCTCTTCGGTGACATCGGCCCCGACGCCGACGAGGCCTTCGCGTACACGCGCCGCTCGATGCGGGCCCTCGTCGAAGTGATGCTGCGGCGCGCCGAAGCGGACGGCACGACGCCGCGCGCGGCCGCCCACGCGCTGGTCGCCGACCGGCTGCCGGTGATCGGGGAGCGCTTCGGCTGGTACGCGAACGCGTAGCCGGAGGTGGGTAGGCTGCCCGGCGTGGCGAGAGTGCGGTTGAGCGTGGCGGACCGGCGGGCGGAGCTGCTCGCCGCCACCGTCGAACAGATCGAGGTGCGCGGTGTGGCGGCCGTACGCATCGCGGACGTGGCCGCTGCGCTCGGGGTGAGCAACGCGCTGGTCCTGTACCACTTCTCCACGAAGGAGAAGCTGCTGGCTGCGGCCTTCGCGCACGCCGCGGAGGCCGATCTGGCGCATCTGCGCGCCCTCCTGGGCCGCCGCACCACGGCCCTGCGCCGCCTCCGTGCCGCCGTCCGGTGGTACGCCCCCACCAGCCGGGCCAAGGGCTGGCGCCTCTGGATCGAGGGCTGGTCCGCCGCACTGCGCGAGCCCGCCCTGCGCACGGTGACGCGCGACCTGGACCAGCGGTGGAAGGCCGCCCTCGCGGAGGTCATCGGAGAGGGCGTCGCAGCGGGCGAGTTCACCTGCGCGGACCCCCGGGCCACGGCCCTGCGCCTGACGGCCCTGCTCGACGGCCTCGCGGTGCAGATGACGGCCTACGAGGGCGCGCTGCCCCGCGCCCGCATGCTGGCGTGGGTGGACGAGGCCCTGGTCCGTGAACTGGGCCTGTCCCCGGCCGAGTCGCCCTCCGCGGCCGCCCCCTTCAGGACGCCGACTTGATGTGCATCCTGACGGTGTAGGGGTCCACGCTCCCCTTGGCCTCCACATGGTCCCCCGACGACTCCCCGCGCAGCCGCCGCCCGAACCACGGAACCAGGTACTCGCGCGCCCAGTTGATGTCGTCGCGCCGCACCTCCAGCGTGCCGCGCGGCGGCTCCGGCGGCCACGGCTGGTCCGGATCCGCGGGGACCTCGAGGCCCAGGACCTGGGCCGCGCGCAGCGCCACACGGGTGTGGCCCTCGGCGGAGAGGTGCAGGCGGTCGCCGTCCCAGGCACGGCGGTCCTGGATGGTCTTGAGGGACCACAGGTCGAGGACCGGGCAGCCGTAACGGTCGGCGATCGCGCGGACATGGCCGTTGTACGTGGCGATCTTGCCGCGCAGGTGCTTGAGGACCGGTACCCCGCGGGTGTCGAACCCGGTGGTCACCATGACCGTGCCGACCGACGACGTGAGGTCGACGACGGCCCGCTCGAACCGCTCGGCGACCTCGTCCGGGTCGGTGCCGGGCCGGATGATGTCGTTGCCGCCCGCGCAGAACGTCAGGAAGTCGGGGCCCAGCTCCTTGGCCAGGGGCACCTGGTCCGCGACGACCTGGTCGAGCAGCTTGCCGCGCACGGCGAGGTTGGCGTACCGGAAGGTGTGCTCCGGCTGCCGGTCGTCGAGCAGCACCGCAAGGCGGTCGGCCCAGCCGACGAACGCGCCGTCGGGACCGGGGTCCCCCACGCCTTCGGTGAAGCTGTCGCCGACCGCTGCGTAGGAGGTGAATGTGTCAGGAATGAAGGTTGTCGACTCTGCTCTCACGTCGTCACATCTTTCACCTCACCAAGTGACCTACGCCACCGTAGGGAGGGGTTGACGGGGGGTGAGATAAGCCACCGGTCAAGTTTCGTCCAAGCCAGGAATAGACGGACAACGCGTCGCCGTCATGAGGGCGTTCACCTGTGAGGCAACGCTCACGCACCGGCAGTGATTGCCTCAGGTACCCGTGTCGTATGGTCGAAGTCCCACCCCGACCGGCGAGTCGCGCCGGCGCCCGGACCGGAGGAGCCCCCGTGACGCAGCAGGTCCCGCCGACAGAGCTGACGACGACCGAGCAGGCGGAGCCCGAGCTGGCCGGAGTCCGCAACTTCCGTGACGTGGGCGGGCTTCCGACCGTGGACGGCCGCCGGGTCCGCCACGGCCGGCTCTTCCGCAGCGGTCACCTCGCGCATGCCACCGCGTCCGACGCCGCCTTCCTCTCCACCCTGGGCCTGCACACGATCTACGACTTCCGCAACGCGGCCGACCAGCGGCTTGAAGGCCCTGACGTCGAGCTGCCCGGCGTACGCAACGTGAACCTGCCGCTGACCGACCCGGCCCACGGCGCCGAGTTCTGGACGATGGTCCGCGACGGCGACCTGGACCAGCTGCGCGCGGCGCTCTCCGAAGGGCAGGCCGCGGGGCGCCTCTCCGACACGTACCGCGAGATCATCAGGGACCGCACCGCCGAGCACAGCCGGGTGCTGCACGAGATGGCCGCGGACAGCGTGCCCGCCCTGATGCACTGCGCGGCGGGCAAGGACCGCGCGGGCCTCTCGATAGCCGTCACGCTTCTTGCCGTCGGCGTCGAGCGCGACGCCATCGAGGCGGACTACCTGGAGTCGAACGCCACCCACCGCCGCTACAAGGTGCGCCGCAGCGACAGCTCCCCGGGCGCGATGTCCCCCGAGGTCATGCAGCTGCTCAGCCCGCTCTTCGAGGCCCGTGCCGAATATCTGGCCGCGGCCTTCGACACGATCGAGCAGACCTGGGGCGACACGGAGACCTACCTCGCCGAGGGGCTCGAGCTGGCCCCCGCGACCCGTGAGCGGCTGCGCGAACACCTCCTGGACTGACGCTCCCCGCCGGCCTCACCGTCACTGGTTCTGCGCGCCCAGCGTGAACAGCAGGTAGATGAAGGCCGCGAACACGTGGCCCACGGCCACGTAGACGATCAGCCGGATCCAGAGCCCGCGGGGGAACTTCTCCTCCATGGACATGGCCTTCTTGGCGGGGGCGGCCTGCTCGGGCTGCCGCTCTTCGGGTTCCGTCATCGCGTGTCTCCCGGGGTGGGGCTGTGCGGGGCCCCGCCGAGGCACAGCGCGGTGGCGGGGCTCTGCAGCAGGGTGTGGACGAAGAGAAGGTCAGTGCCGAGGTGGTCGGCTGCGGCGATCCGGTGCGGGGTCAGCGAGTCGAAGTGCGCGCTGTCCCCCGGTTCGAGCGTGTACGTGGTGTCGCCGAGCCGCAGCCGAAGGCGCCCCTGAAGGACGTACAGCCACTCCTCGCCGGGGTGGACGCGCACGATGTCGCCCTGCGCCCCGTGCGGCACGTGCACCCGCAGTGCCTGCATGCCCCGGGCCTGCGCGCCCGCCTGCCAGTAGGTCCAGCCGCCCGCCCGCGTCGGTTCCATGTCCGAGGCGCGGACGATCGCGTCCCGGTCGGCGGGCTTCTCGCCGAGGAGCTCCGAGACCGTCGTACCGTAGGTTCGGGCGAGGGCGAGCAGCATCGGCAGCGACGGCTGGCGCTGCCCGGTCTCCAGGCGGGAGAGATGGGCGGGCGAGAGCCCGGCGGTGCGGGCCGCGGCCTCCAGCGTCAGCGCGGCACGGCGTCGCAGCTCACGCAGTTGCGGGGCGACGGCGGGCAGAGCCTCGGCGGCCTCCGGGTCGAGCGGTTCTGGCTCGGCATTGCTCATACCTTGATTGAGCCAGGCTCTTGCCCCCGAGGCAACTTTCTTGCCTCAGAGGCAAAGCCCTGGAGCCCCGGGTTCAGCGGTTCGCGACCGCCTGTTTCACCAGTGTCCTGCCGAAGTCCCACATCAGCCCGCCCCCGCTGTGCGCCTCGTCCATCACGGCGGTGAAGGCCTCCACGAACCGGTCGACCTCACGCTCCCCGACGGTCAACGGCGGGATCAGTTTGATGACCTCCAGATGGTCGCCGGAGACCTGGGTGAGGATGCGGTGCTTCTGCAGCAGCGGCACGACGACCATCTGCGCGAAGAGCCCCTTCCGCGCCGCCTGCAGCATGGTCCAACGGCCGCGCAGCTTCAGTGACTTGGGGCGCCCGAACTCGATGCCGACCATCAGGCCCCGGCCGCGTACCTCGCTCAGGAGCTCGTAGCGGTCGACGAGTGCGCCGAGCCGCGTCTTCAGGAGTTCACCGGTCACGCGCGCGTTCTCGACGATCTTCTCGTCCTCCATGACGGCCAGGACCGCGAGCCCCGCCGCCATGGCCTGCGCGTTGGACCCGAAGCTCGCCGAGTGCACGAGCACCCGGTCCATCGACGAGTAGACCTTCTTGAAGATCCAGTCCTTGCCCAGGGTCGCGCCCACCGGCACATAGCCGCCGGACAGCGCCTTCGCGACGCACACCAGGTCGGGCTCGACGCCTTCCTCGTGCTGGTAGGCGTAGAAGTCACCCGTCCTGCCGAGGCCCGTCTGCACCTCGTCGGCGATGAGCAGCGCCTTGTGCCTGCGCAGCAGCTCCTGGGCGGCGAGCAGATAGCCGGGCGGCGTCTCGTGCACGCCCTTGCCCTGGATGGGCTCCACGATGAGCCCGGCCACGTCCCCCTTGGCCAGCTCCGCGCGCAGGGCGTCCAGGTCGCCGAGCGGGACGGCGGTGTCGGGCAGCAGGGGCGCGAACCCGTCCCGGAAGCCCGACTCGCCGTTGACCGAGAGCGAGCCGGTGGTCAGGCCGTGGAAGGCGTGCGTGCAGTAGAGCACCCTCGGCCTGCCCGTCGCGTACCGCGCGAACTTCAGCGCCGTCTCGACGGCCTCCGTGCCGCTGTTGCCGAAGAAGACCCGGTCCAGGTGCGGGCTGTGGGTGAGCAGCTTCTCGGCGAGCAGGCCGGGCAGCGGCTGGCAGTCGAAGCGCGTCAGGTCGGCGAGCGAGGCGTCCAGGACGTCGTGCAGCGCCTTGCGTACGACGGGGTGGTGGCGGCCCAGGCCCATCACCCCGAAGCCCGCGAGCATGTCGAGGTAGTCGTTGCCTTCCGCGTCCCAGAAGTACGCGCCCTCGGCCCGTTCGTAGACCTTGTCGAAGCCGATGGTGTGCAGCATGCGCGGCAGCTGATGGTTCAGATGCCGCGCATGCAGTTCGTAGCGCTCGGCGCCCCGCTCGGCGAGGAGTCTGCCGAGGTCGAACTCCTTGGTCATGCTCCGTGCTCCTTGGCTGCCAGTGTGGCACTGATCCGCCCCGCGATCTCGACGGGGGTGAGCCCGATGTCCGCGAGTACCTCGGCCCGTTTCGCGTGCGCGAGGAACTGCTCGGGGATGCCGAACCGCCTTATGGGGACGTCGACTTCGGCATCGCCAAGGGCGAGGGCGATCGCCGCGCCGACCCCGGATGCCCGGCTGTTGTCCTCCACGACCCCCACGACCCGGTGCCGCGCGGCGAGTGCGGGCAGCTCGGCGTCGACCGGCTTGACCCAGCGCGGGTCGACCACGGTGCAGGTCAGGCCCCGCTCGCGCAGCAGCTCCGCCGCCTGCAGGCAGACGGGCGCCATCACGCCGATCGCCACCAACAGCACGTCCGCGCCGGCGACTTGGCTTCCTTGATTGCCTTGGGGGTCCTGGCTCAGTACGTCCATGCCGCCGATCCGGTCCACCGCGGGAATGGCGGGCCCCACCGACTCCTTGGGGAAGCGAAGCAGCGTCGGCGCGTCGTCCACTGCCACCGCCTCTCGCAGCTGCGCGCGCAGTTGGTCGGCGTCGCGCGGCGCTGCGATCCGCAGGCCCGGCACGACCTGGAGGATCGACATGTCCCACATGCCGTTGTGCGAGGCCCCGTCGACACCTGTGACGCCGGCCCGGTCCAGGACGAAGGTGACACCGCACTCGTGCAGCGCGACGTCCATCAGAAGCTGGTCGAAGGCCCGGTTGAGGAAGGTGGCGTAGACGGCGACGACGGGGTGCAGGCCTCCTGTCGCGAGTCCGGCGGCCGACACGGTGGCGTGCTGTTCCGCGATGCCGACGTCCCACACCCGGTCGGGGTAGGACTGGGCGAACTTCGTCAGGCCGACCGGGCCCAGCATGGCCGCGGTGATCGCGACCACGTCTTCCCGCTCGGCACCGATGCGGACGATCTCGTCGCCGAACACCGAGGTCCAGGAGGGGCCGTTGGAGGGGGCGAGCGGCTCGCAGGTCAGCGGGTTCATCACCCCGACCGTGTGGAAGCGGTCGGCCTCGTCGGCGAGCGCGGGTTCGTAGCCGCGGCCCTTCTCGGTGAGGCAGTGGACGATCACGGGGCCGTGGAAGCGTTTCGCACGTCGCAGTGCCGACTCCACGGCACCGGTGTCGTGCCCGTCGATCGGCCCGACGTACTTCAGGCCCAGGTCCTCGAACATGCCCTGCGGCGCGAAGGCGTCCTTGAACCCCTTCTTGGCGCCGTGCAGCGACTCGTACAGCGTGTGCCCGACGACGGGTGTGCGCTGGAGTATGTCCTTGCCCCAGGCCAGGACCTGTTCGTAGCTGTCGGTCGTGCGGAGCGTGGCGAGGTGGTCGGCGAGTCCGCCGATGGTGGGGGCGTACGAACGCTCGTTGTCGTTGACGACGATGATCAACGGCCGGTCCTTCGCGGCCGCGATGTTGTTGAGCGCCTCCCATGCCATGCCGCCGGTCAGCGCGCCGTCGCCGATGACGCCGACGACATGGCCCCGCTCCCCCAGGACCTGGCGCGCCTTGGCCAGGCCGTCGGCCCAGCCGAGCGCCGTCGACGCGTGGCTGTTCTCGACGATGTCGTGCTCGGACTCCGCCCGCGAGGGGTAGCCGGACAGGCCGCCTTTGCCGCGCAGCTTGGAGAAGTCCTGTCGGCCGGTCAGGAGTTTGTGCACGTAGCTCTGGTGACCGGTGTCCCACACGATGCGGTCGACCGGCGACTCGAAGACCCGGTGAAGGGCGATGGAGAGTTCCACCACCCCCAGATTGGGGCCGAGGTGACCCCCGGTTCTGGCGACCGCGTGCACCAGGAACTCCCGGATCTCCTCGGCCAGTTCGTCGAGCTCTTCCTCGGTCAGCGCCTTCAGGTCACGCGGCCCCCGGATGGATTCCAGAATGGTCATGCTCGGCCCCCTCTCTGGTTGAACTCAGCTCACGGTGACGTCCGGCACCCCTGAGGTGACGCCGTCGTCCTGCATCTGTTCGGCGATCTTCATCGCCTCTTCGATGAGGGTCTCCACGATCTTCGACTCGGGGACGGTCTTGACGACCTCGCCCTTGACGAAGATCTGCCCCTTGCCGTTGCCGGACGCGACGCCCAGATCCGCCTCACGGGCCTCCCCCGGCCCGTTCACGACGCACCCCATGACGGCGACACGCAGCGGCACTTCCATGCCGTCCAGGCCCGCGGTGACCTCTTCGGCCAGCTTGTAGACGTCGACCTGGGCCCGCCCGCAGGACGGGCAGGAGACGATCTCCAGGCGGCGTTGGCGCAGGTTCAGCGACTCCAGGATCTGGATGCCGACCTTGATCTCCTCCACCGGCGGAGCCGAGAGCGAGACGCGGATGGTGTCGCCGATGCCCTCGGAGAGCAGCGCGCCGAACGCGACCGCCGACTTGATCGTGCCCTGGAAGGCGGGGCCGGCCTCGGTCACGCCGAGGTGCAGCGGATAGTCGCAGGCCGCGGCCAACTGCCGGTAGGCGTTGACCATGACCACCGGGTCGTTGTGCTTGACCGAGATCTTGATGTCCCGGAAGCCGTGCTCCTCGAAGAGCGACGCCTCCCACAGGGCCGACTCGACCAGCGCCTCCGGGGTCGCCTTGCCGTACTTCTTGAGGAGACGCACATCCAGGGAACCCGCGTTCACACCGATCCGGATCGGCGTGCCCGCGGCCGACGCGGCTCGGGCGATCTCGCGCACCTTGTCGTCGAACTGCTTGATGTTGCCCGGATTCACCCGCACCGCCGCGCAACCGGCATCGATCGCCGCGAACACGTACTTCGGCTGGAAGTGAATGTCCGCGATCACCGGGATCTGCGACTTGCGTGCGATCGTCGCGAGGGCATCCGCGTCGTCCTGCGTCGGACACGCCACCCGCACGATCTGGCAGCCGGAAGCGGTGAGTTCGGCGATCTGCTGCAGCGTCGCACCGATGTCGGACGTACGCGTCGTCGTCATCGACTGCACCGACACCGGCGCGCCACCCCCCACGGCCACCGGACCGACCTCGATGCGCCGCGAGAGGCGGCGCTCCGCGACCGGCCGGACCGGCAGCTCAGGAAGGCCCAGTGCGACAGGCGTTCCAGGGGTCATGACGTCACCCCGCGCGGTTTGCGGAGACCGTCTCGCGGGCGGCACGGATGGACTCCTTGAGGGAGCCCATGGTGGCCAGGACGGCGGTCGGCTCGTAGCCGCAGTGCGCCATGCAGTTGGCGCACCGCGGGTCCTTGCCGCGGCCGTACTTGCTCCAGTCGGTCTCCTCGATGAGCTCCTTGTACGTCGGGACGTACCCGTCGCTCATCAGGTAGCAGGGGCGCTGCCAGCCGAAGAGCGAGTAGTTGGGGATCGCCCACGCGGTGCACGGGAAGTCCGCCTTGCCCTCCAGGAAGTCGAGGAACAGCGGCGAGTGGTTCAGGCGCCAGCGCCGCCTGTTGCCGCCCGCGAACGCCTTCCTGAAGAGTTCGCGGGTCTGCTCGACGCCCAGGAAGTGCTCCTGATCCGGCGCCTTCTCGTAGGCGTACGCGGGCGACAGCATCATCTCGTCGACCTGCAGCTCGTCGTTGAGGTAGTTGAGTACCTCGATGATGTTCTGCGGTGTGTCGTTGCTGAAGAAGGTGGAGTTGGTGGTGACCCGGAAGCCGCGCCTCTTGGCTTCCTTGATGGCCTCCACGGCCTCGTCGAACACACCCTCCTTCGCGACGGATTCGTCGTGCCGCTCCCGCATTCCGTCGATGTGCACGGCGAACGCGAAGTACGGGGAAGGCGTGAACTTCTCCAGCTTCTTGCGCAGCAGCATGGCGTTGGTGCAGAGGAAGACGTACTTCTTCTTCGCCACCAACTGGCGGACGATCTCGTCGATGTGAGGGTGCATCAGGGGTTCGCCACCGGCGATGGACACCATCGGCGCACCGGATTCGAGGACGGCGCCCACGGCCTGGGCCACCGGCATGCGTTGTTTGAGCACTCCGGCCGGGTGCTGGATCTTTCCGCATCCCTCGCACGCGAGGTTGCACGCGAAGAGCGGCTCCAACTCGACGATCAGCGGAAACTTCTCACGCTTGCGGAGCTTCTGTTCAAAGAGATACGTCGCGACCTTGATGGTCTGGCGCAGCGGCATGGCCATCTGGCTCACCTCCGAGGGAGCAAAGAAGAACGGTGCCATTCGAAAAATGCGGGAAGCACAGCACGAAGAACACGGAAGGCCGATATTCCACCGCGTACCGTGCCGATGCGGACGAGTTCGTGCTCCGGGGCGTCCACGACCACCCGGACGGCGGCAACAGGGCGGTCTCCCGCCCGCAGCGCGCTGTGCAGGGTCGCGGCGGACTCCATGTCCACCGCGATCGCTCCCGTGGCGAGCAGGCCGGCACGTTCGTGTCCACGGACGACGTGGTCGGATCCGGTGAGCGGGCCGGTGTGCACGGTGCGGCCGGGAACAGCCCGCTCCAGCTCCTTGACCAGCAGATCGGTGCCGACGCAGGGCGTGTGGCCGTGTGCGCCGCGGGTCTGGTCGGCGACGATCAGGTCGCCGGGGTGCATACCGGGGGCGAGCCCGGCGCAGAAACCGGTGGCCACGACGGCGGCGTGGCGCAGCGGTTCCTTGCCGAGGGCGCCGGTGACGGCGCGCTCGGCGTTCTTGGGGCCCATGCCCGTACGGAGCACGGTGACCCGCCCGTACGCGCCCCCGCGGTCGCCCGTGCGCAGGGCGAGGCGCTCGATGCCGAGCGCGCAAGCGATCAGCAGCGGTGCGGGGCTCGGCGCGGACGGGGTCCTCTCCATCAACCCCCCTTGGCGGAGAGGCCGGCGAACGGCTCCCCGTTGACGTACCGGCCGAGGGCGGTGAGCGGGAACACCTGCCGGTAGAGGTGGTAGTTGATGGAGAAGTCCCAGGGGAAGCCGGTGCCGGTGAAGTACGGCTCGTCCCAGGAGCCGTCAGCCCGCTGTGTCTCGGCGAGCCAGGAGACGCCACGCTCCACGGCCTTGGAGTCCCGCTCCCCGGCGGCGAGCAGCGCGAGCAGCGCCCAGGCGGTCTGCGAGGCGGTGGAGACGCCGTGGCCCCGCCACTCCTCGTAGCGGTAGGAGCGCAGGTCCTCGCCCCAGCCTCCGTCGTCGTTCTGCACCGACTCCACCCACGTGACGGCGCGGCGCAGCGCGGGGTGCGAGCCCGGCAGGCCCGCCGCGGCGAGCGCGGGCACCACGGACCCTGTCCCGTATACGTAGTTGACGCCCCACCGGCCGAGCCAGGAGCCGTCCGGTTCCTGTTCGGCGAGCAGCCACTCGATGCCGCGCCGGGTGCGCGGGTCGTGTGCCTTGCCCTCGATGGCGAGCATCTCGACGACGTGCCCGGTGACGTCGGCCGACGGCGGGTCGATGACCTCCCCGAAGTCACAGAACGGCAGCCGGTTGGGGAAGGGGCTCGTGTTGTCGGCGTCGAAGGCGGCCCAGGCGTTGTTCTTGGACTGCATGCCCAGGGTCCACCGCACCCCGCGGCTGATCGCGTTCTCCATGCGCGCGCGGTCCGGGTGGTCGACGCGGCGCAGGGCCAGGATGACCTCGGCGGTGTCGTCGATGTCGGGGTAGTTGTCGTTGTGGAACTCGAACGCCCACCCGCCGGGGGCCAGTTGGGGCCTGCGGACGGCCCAGTCGCCGGGCCGCGCGATCTCCTCGGCGAGCATCCAGTCCGCGGCCTTGACGAGCTGCGGATGGTCGGCGGGCACGCCCGCGTCGGCGAGGGCGATGGTCGCCAGGCAGGTGTCCCAGACCGGCGACTGACACGCCTCGATCATCCGGGCGCCGTCCTCACGCCACACCGCGAACCGGTCGAGGGACGCAAGTCCCGCCTTGAGGACCGGGTGTTCCAGGTCGTAGCCGAGCAGATGCAGCGCGATCACGGAGTAGACGGCGGGCGGCTGGATGCCGCCCCAGCAGCCGTCGTTCTCCTGGCGTTCGATGATCCAGCGGGCGGCACTGTTCATCGCGGCCTTGCGCACCTTGCGCGGGGCGACCTTGTGGTAGAGGTGCAGCGCCTTGTCGAGGCGCTGGAAGATGCCGTCCCAACTCCCCAGGGGAGCAAGGGGCTTGTCCGGATTCGGGACACGCACGTCGCTGTGCAGCT
Source organism: Streptomyces sp. NPDC054872 (assembly GCF_053610705.1). Taxonomy (NCBI): domain Bacteria; kingdom Bacillati; phylum Actinomycetota; class Actinomycetes; order Kitasatosporales; family Streptomycetaceae; genus Streptomyces; species Streptomyces sp. NPDC054872. The sequence goes on from NZ_JBSGYY010000001.1 coordinate 82,936, forward strand.
CGTCCAGCGGGAAGGGCGCGGGACGGACGGGACGCTTGGCGGAGACGACGGTGAGCGGCACGATCGTCTGCCGGGCCCAGCACCCGAAGTCGTAGATGTTGAGGGGCAGCCACTTGGGGAAGTAGAGGAGCTCCGGCGGGAGTTCGGGCAGGTCGTCCCATTTCCACCAGCCGAAAAGGGCGAGCCAGATGCGGGTGAAGACACGGCTCTCGGCGATGCCGCCCTGGTCGCGGATCCAGGCGGAGGCCTTCGCCATGTGCGGGTCGTCAGGGGCGTCGCCCGCAAGGCGCAGCGCGACGTACGCCTCGATGGTGGTGGAGAGTTCGCCGGGACCGCCGAAGAAGGTGGCCCAGGTGCCGTCCTCGCGCTGCTCCCCGCGGATGAAGAGCGCGGCGGCGCGGGTGGTCCTCTCGTCCCGGATCCCCAGGAACTGACGGAGCAGCAGATCCTCGGCGTCCATCGTCACGTTGGTCTCGAGGTCGCCCTTCCACCAGCCCTGGGCGTCCTGCTGCCCGAGCAGGAACTCGGTGGAGCGTCGTATGGCACGCGCGGCGGCGTCGCGTGGCGGCCCTGCCGTCGCGACGGCCTGGTCAAGTGGCTGGCTGGCCGAGGTTGCGCGGGGCGTCACCGCTCCGGTGCTTCCGTCGGTCGTCGCTGTCATGGCTTCCCCTTCGTGCAGTCGTCTTCTCTGCTGTGGGTCCGCCGTCGGCCGACGCGCTGGGCGCCGGCCGGCGACTGCGAGTCCTATATCTGCTCGATAGTGATCATCTCTTCCGTACGACGACGAAGTCGGCGAGCGCGACGAGCTGCGCCCGTACCCGGACCGGCATCTGGACGGTGTCCAGGGCCTCGATGGCGATGGTGTGCTGGCGCCGGGCCTCCTCGGCGGTCCACTCGCGCCCGCCCGCCTGCTCGATCAGGGCGGCACGCGCGGCGAACTCCTCCTCGGAGAAGCTGTCGAAGTCGTTGCTCTTGGCGTCGGCCGCGAGCAGCTCGCCGAGCTGCTCGGACGCGGGACCGCCCGCGGCGAGAGCGGCCACGACCGGCAGGGACTTCTTGCGCTGACGAAGGTCGCTCCAGGTCTGCTTGCCGGTGGACTCCGGGTCGCCCCAGATGCCGAGCAGATCGTCCACGGCCTGGAAGGCGAGGCCGAGGTGGTAGCCGTACTTCTCCAGGACGTCGGCGGTGTGGTCGTCGGCGCCGCCGAGGACCGCGCCGATGGAGACCGCGCAGGCGAGCAGGGCGCCGGTCTTGTTGCCCTCCATCTCCAGGCACTCCTCGACGGTGACCCGCTCGCGGTGCTCGTAGGAGATGTCCTGCGCCTGGCCGTCGATCAGGGCACGGGTCGCGGTGGTCAGGCGGCGCGTGGCGCGGCCCGCCTCGACGGTGCCGATCTCCAGGAGGATCTCGTTGGCGAGCGCGAAGAGGGCGTCGCCGACGAGGATGGCCTGGGCCGGGCCGTGCACCTTCCACACCGTGTCGCGGTGCCTGCGCTGCTCGTCGCCGTCCATCAGGTCGTCGTGCAGCAGCGAGAAGTTGTGCACCAGTTCGACGGCGACAGCTCCGGGTACACCGACTTCCGGTGCGGCGCCCGCCGCCTCCGCGGAGAGCAGGGCGAGCGCGGGGCGGACGGCCTTGCCGCCGTCGCCGTCCGACGGGTTGCCCTCGGCGTCGATCCAGCCGAAGTGGTAGGCGGCGACGGTGTCCATGGGCGGTGCGAGGCGGTCCACGGCGGACCGCAGCACCGGGGTTGCCAGCGTCCTTCCGCGCTCGAGCAGTGAGGTCACGTCCACCGTGTCGGCAGCCGATTCGGCCGAGGGCACAGTCGGCACAGTCTCTCCTCTTGTTCCGGTGCTGGGTTCCTGGGGACCTGACCCTAGAAGGGCTGGCTTCACGCGGCCTCCTCGACGTCGAAGAGGTGATCGCGTGGGCGGTCGAGAGCGGAGAGAGCGGCCCCGGCGGCACTGATGCCGCTGCGCACGGCGCTCTCCATGGTCGCGGGCCACCCCGTGGCGGTCCACGCCCCGGCCAGATACAGGCCGGGAGCCTTGGTGCGCGCACCGGGCCGCAGCCGGCCCACACCGGGAGTCGGCGCGAAGGTCGCCGTGCGCTCCCGGGTCACGAAGAAGTCCCGTACCTCCGCGCCGTGCGCGGCGGGCAGCAGCCGCTCCAGCTCCGGCAGATAGCGCTCGCGCAGCGCGGCGACGGGTGCGTCGATCTCGTCCTGGGCGGCGGACTGGGACAGCGCGACGTACTGGCCCTCGGTGAGCCCGGAGGCGTCGGTCCGGTCGAAGACCCACTGCACGGGCGAGCCGATGGCCGCGAAGAACGGCCGCTTGAGCACCTTGCGGTCGTACACGACGTGGATGTTGAGGATCGGCGCGGTGTCGATGTCGAGCAGCCGGTCGGGCTCGTCGAGGGCGCCGTCCGGGAGCAGATCGTGGGCCTCGTGCTGCGGCACCGCGAGCACGACGGTCTCCGCCGCGATCATCTCGCCGGGAACTTCGACCTGCCAACCTCCGTTATCCGTACGGGAGATGGAGGTGACTCGTGTCCTCAGTTCGGTTCGCACGCCCGCGGAGTCGAGCGCCTTGCGGGCGAGCGTGTCATGGAGATCACCGAGGGGCACATGTGCCCAGCCGATGTCGGCGGCGCCCGGCTGCGAGAGCAGCCCGGTCTTGAAGACCATCGCCGCGAGCCCCAGCGAGGAGTCCCCCGCGACGGCGTTCAGCGTGGCCACGCCGACCAGGTCCCACAGCGCCTCGATGGCGCGCGCCGACTGGCCGTGCTCGGCGAGCCAGCTGCCGAAGTCCTTGCCGTCCAGCTTGGGGTCGGTTGGGTCGAGTCCCTTGAGGGCGAGCGCGGCGCGCCCCACGTTGGCGCGCTCCGCGAGCGACAGATGCGGGTACGTGGCGAGGCTCGCCGCCAGGTGCAGCGGCACGGGCAGCGCGGTGCGGCGCAGACGTCCGAGCCGGTTCCGGTCGGCGTCGAGTACGGGCACGTCGAGACGTTCCTGCAGGGGCGCGAGGTCCGCGCCGTCGACGCGGTCGAGGAACCAGCGGTAGGCGGTGCAGCAGCGCAGGTAGACGTGCTGGCCGTTGTCGACGGTCAGGTCGCCGCGCTTGAAGGAGAAGGCGAGCCCGCCGAGGCGCGGCCGTCCTTCGAGCAGCGTCACACGCAGGCCCGCGTCGGCGAGGGACAGCGCCGCGGTGATGCCGGCGAGACCGCCGCCGACCACCACGGCGGCCCCGCGGCCCACGTTGCCGTCGGCCTCCGTGGCCGACCGCGTGTCGTCGTCGCTCATGCGCTTTCTCCCTCGGCGGTTGCAGTCTGGGACGCCAGGGCCCGGCGGAGGGTTGCCCGCCGGTTGCAGGGGGATGCCCTACGTTCGCCGCATTCGCCGCGGATGCCCATCAAGTACGCCTCCTGACGGTCTGTCGGGAGATGGTGCGCGCATCGAGACCGGAGAGACCGCGCACGGCGACGTACGCCTTTTCGCGGCCGGGCAGCGAGACGCGGCCGCGCAGGACCGCCTCGGGCTCCCGCTCGATACGGTCGAGGAGGCGCCGGTAGATGCCCGCCATGGCGGCGACGCAGGCCCCGCTGCGCCGGTCGAGCATGGGAAGGAGCCGATACCCCTCGGCGAACAGCGCCCGCGCCCTGCGCACCTCGAAGTGCACGAGCCCGGCGAAGTCGGAACCGGCGGGCGGCTCGGAACCCGAGAACCCGGCGGAGCAGCCGAACTTGGCGAGGTCGTCGGCGGGCAGATACGTACGGCCGCCCTCCGCGTCCTCGCGTACGTCACGCAGGATGTTGGTCAATTGGAGCGCGAGGCCGAGCGTGTCGGCATACTCCGGCGCGCGCTCGGCATTGAGCGCCCCCCGCTCGGTGCCGAACACGCCCAGCGAGAGCCGGCCGATGGCTCCCGCCACGCAGCGGCAGTAGACCTTGAGGTCCTCCCACGTCTCGTACGTCTCACCGCGGACGTCCATCAGGACGCCGTCGATCAGTTCGTCGAGCCCGCCGAGCGGGATGGGGAAGTGGTTCGCGGCGTGCGCGAGCGCCACCGCCACGGGGTCGGTGTCGTCCTCGTCCACGTTCCCCGCGCGGATCCGGGCGAGGAGGGCCCGGGTCTCGTCGAGGCGCTCGGCCTTGACGTCAGGGGCGAGCGCGCCGTCGCCGATGTCGTCCACGCGCCGCGAGAGGGCGTAGAGCGCCGACATGGCGCGGCGCTTGGGCATCGGCAGCAGCCTGATGCCGTACGCGAAATTGCGTGCCTGCTGTCCTGTGACGGCCTCGCAGTAGCTGTATGCGGCGAGTACCGGCGCGGACACGTTCGGGCCTGACTCCACGGTCCGGCTCACCCCTCTCCTCGCAGAACCGCCCCCACCTCGCGCAGCAATCGCGCTTTGGTGGGTTTCGGCGGTCCAGGAAGTACGTCGTATCCGGCGGCGGCGATCGCGGAGACCGCCGCCCTCCCCCCAGCCACGAAACCTGCAAGCAGCACCTTCAGCCTGCCGTGGACGCTACCCACCAGGGGGGTGCCTTCATTCAGGAGGCAGCGGGCGCGTTCTGCTTCATATGCAACCAGTGCGCGCACCGATGCGCCTGCTGTCGGCGCGGCGAGATCCCGCTCCTGGACATGGAATCGCCTCATGTCCTCGGCAGGCAGGTAGATGCGGCCTTGTCCCAGGTCCTCGGCCACGTCCTGCAGATGCTCGACGATCTGGAGGCCGGTGCACACCGCGTCCGAGCGGCGAATCCGCTCCGGCGTCGTGGTGCCGGTGATGCCGAGCACGAGCCGCCCCACGGGATTCGCGGACAGCTCGCAGTAGGCGAGGAGGTCGTCGAACGTCTCGTAGCGAGTGACGAGCTGGTCCTGGCGGTTGGCCTCGATCAGGCCGAGGAAGGGTTCGGGGGTGAGGTGACAGCGCCGCACGGTGGGCTGGAGGGCGCGCATCAGCGGATGCCGGGGCCGGCCGGACGCCGAGTCGAAGACCCGGTGCAGGTCGGCCTCGAAGGCGTCCAGGAGGGCGAGCCGGTCGTCGGCGGCCCCGGGGTCCACACCGAGGTGGCGGGCGTCGGCGCCGCCGGGGGCCAGGTCGCCGTCGCCGATGTCGTCGACGAGGCGGGCGTATCCGTACACGGCCATGAGGTCGTCGCGCCAGGCGCGGGGCAGGAAGAAGGGCGCCACCGGGAAGTTCTCGTCCGCGGCCTTCGCGAGGACGGCGGATGCGTCGCGCAGCTGGAGATCATCCGTAGCCATTGCCGTCACATCTCCCGTTCTACACTGCCGACCCAATACATCCTATTTCGGACACGCCGCCCGGCCCTCCGCGAGGCGGACCGTGCCATGAGCCGGGGCGCCGCGCGATATCGCCCCACTTGCCGCGAATCAGCACCGGTACAGCTTACGTTGTACAACGCAGCCTGCATCGTCGGGGTGTTCCGCGCATCACAACAACACACCGATTGCCGTCAAGCTTCCCTGGACGCAAGGGACTTGAGGTAACCACCGGGGCAGTCGGGACTCAGGACGCGACAGGGCCCCGCCGGGTTGACTCCGGCGGGGCCCTGGTGCATTCGGGCGTACGGCTGGGGCTATTTGCCCGTGAACTTCTCGTATTCCTTTATGACCTCGTCGGTCGGCCCGTCCATGCGCAGCTCACCGCGTTCCAGCCACAGCACGCGGTCGCAGGTGTCGCGGATGGACTTGTTGTTGTGACTGACGAGGAAGACCGTGCCGGCCTCCTTGCGGAGCTCGCGGATGCGGGCCTCGGAGCGCTTCTGGAACTTGCGGTCGCCCGTCGCGAGGGCCTCGTCGATCATCAGTACGTCGTGGTCCTTGGCGGCCGCGATGGAGAACCGCAGGCGGGCCGCCATGCCCGACGAGTACGTACGCATCGGCAGGGTGATGAAGTCGCCCTTCTCGTTGATGCCCGAGAAGTCGACGATCTCCTGGTAGCGCTCCTTGATCTGCTCGCGTGTCATGCCCATCGCAAGCCCACCGAGTATGACGTTGCGCTCGCCCGTGAGGTCGTTCATCAGGGCCGCGTTCACGCCGAGCAGCGAGGGCTGGCCGTCGGTGTAGACCTTGCCCTTCTCGGCGGGCAGCAGGCCCGCGATGGCGCGGAGCAGGGTCGACTTGCCGGAGCCGTTCGAGCCGATCAGGCCGATGGCCTCGCCGCGGTAGGAGGTGAAGCTGACGCCGCGCACGGCGTGCACCTTGCGTACGCCACGCTCCTCGCCGCGCCTGAGGATGCGGCTCAGGGCGGAGGTGGCGCTGCCCTTGCCCGTCTTGGCGCCATTCACGCGGTAGACGATGTGCAGCTCGTCGGCGATGACGGTGGGGATGTGCGTCCTGTCGACCTTGTCGATCTTGTCGATCTTGTCGAGGGGGTTCTCGTCAGCCACGGCCGTAACGCTCCTCAGCCTTCCAGAAGTACACGAAGCCGCCGACCGCGATCAGCACGGCCCAGCCTGCCGCGACCGCCCAGACGTGCGGCGGCAGGTTCTCCGAGCCGTAGCCGTCGATCAGCGCGAAACGCATCAGGTCCATGTAGATGGCCGCCGGGTTCCACTGCAGGATGTCGGCGATCCACTCCGGCCTGCCCTTGAGCATGACCGGGATGGAGAACATCACGCCGGACGCGTACATCCACGTACGCATCACGAACGGCATCAGCTGCGCGAGGTCGGGGGTCTTGCTCCCCAGCCGCGCCATGATCATCGCGAGGCCGGTGTTGAACAGGAACTGCAGCGCCAGCACCGGGAAGATCAGCAGCCACGACAGCTTGGGGTAGCTGCCGAAGCCGATCATGATGATGAACAGCACGATCATCGAGAAGAGCAGCTGCTGGAGCTGCTGCAGCGAGAACGAGATCGGCAGCGAGGCCCGCGGGAAGTGCAGCGCGCGGACCAGGCCGAGGTTGCCCGCGATCGCCCGGACACCCGCCATCACCGAGGACTGCGTGAAGGTGAAGACGAAGACACCCGTGACCAGGAACGGGACATAGACCTCGCGGGGCATGCCGCGGTCGGCACCGAGGATGAGACCGAAGATCAAGAAGTAGACGAGCGCGTTCAGGAGCGGCGTCGCCACCTGCCACAGCTGGCCGAGCTTGGCCTGGCTGTACTGGGCGGTCAGCTTCGCCTGCGAGAAGGCGAGGATGAAGTGACGCCGTCCCCAGAGCTGGTTGACGTACTCGAAAAGTCCGGGCCGTGCGCCGCTGACGGTCAGACCGTACTTGGCGGCGAGATCGGCCCGGGAGAGCCCGTCATCGGGCGACGGAGTCGACGGGGATGCTGTCACCGCGACTCCGCCGTCATGCGTTGTCTCACTCACGAGTGGAAACTTTCGTCTTCAGATGCGCAGCCGGTCGGGCGTAGGCGTGGGCCAGGGACCGGGGTATGGCCCAGATGTTCTCAGACCCGAGCTTCTCAGATGACAGGAGGTCGGCCCAGTCGGGTCAGGCGCCACACCGTACGCCACCTCATCGGCTTACGAGGTCCGCAGGGCGTCGTCCAGCCCTCCTTGAAGCCGCCGAACCAGGCCTTGAGCGCGGGGCCCGAAGGCTTCCTGGCCAGGGTCAGGAGCATCCACACGCCGAGGTAGACCGGGACCAGGAGCGCGGGCAGATTGCGACGGGCCAGCCAGACACGGTTGCGCGCGACCATCCGGTGGTAGACCGCGTGCCGCGAGGGGGCGGTCGTCGGGTGGAGGAGCACCATGTCGGCGCGGTAGTCGATCATCCAGCCCGCGTTCAGGGCACGCCAGGCGAGGTCGGTCTCCTCGTGGGCGTAGAAGAACTCGTCGGGCAGCCCGCCGACCTCGGCGATGACCTGCGTACGGACGGCGTTGGCGCCGCCCAGGAAGGTCGTCACGCGCGAGGAGTGCATCGGGTCGGAGGCACGCAGGCGCGGCACATGGCGGCGCTGGGTCTCCCCCGTGTCCGGGTCGGCGATGCGGAAGCTGATGATGCCGAGCTTCGGGTCGGCGTCGAAGGCCTCGCGGCACAGCTGGGCCGTGTCCGTGTTGGCAAGGAGGCCGTCGTCGTCGAGGAAGAGGAGGACGTCGACGTCGGTGCCGCCGGGGCCGAAGGCCTCGATGCCGACGTTGCGGCCGCCCGGGATGCCGAGGTTCTCGGGCAGCTCGACGGTGCGCACGCCCTCGGGGACGTCGGGCACGGGGGCGCCGTTGCCGACGATCACCACCTCGACCGGGTCGCCGTCCTGCTTGGCGACCGAGTCGAGCAGGGCGCGCAGCTCCTGCGGCCGGTTGCCCATGGTGATGATGACCGCGCCGACCTTCAGGGGCCGGCTCCCTGCCGCCGTACTCACTTGAGCCTGCTCGAAGCGAGGATGGACACGAGGTGCAGCAGGGTCTGCAGCATCGCGATACCGGCGAGCACGGCGACACCGATCCGCGAGAAGAGCAGGTCGCCCCGGACCGAGTCCACGATCGCGAGGACCAGGATGAGCAGGGACGCCTCGATGCCGAGCACGAGCCGGTGGAACTTCAGCGCGCCCGCGGCCCTGCGCGCCAGGGCCATGCCGGAGGAGCGCGGCTCGGAGGCCGACTCCTTGACCGGCGCGAGGCCCTGCTGGTGGCGGGCGACACCGACGAGGTCGGTCTCCGCCTTGATCAGGATGGCGCCGAGCGCGGCGAGCGTGCCGAGGAAGGCCCACAGCCAGTCGATGCGGCCCGAGCCCCACAGGTCCGCGGCCCGCAGACCGAAGCCGACGAGCACCGCGGCGTCGCACAGATATGCGGCGACCCGGTCCAGGTAGACCCCGGCCATGGAGTACTGCTTGCGCCAGCGGGCGATCTCGCCGTCGACGCAGTCGAGCAGGAGATACAGCTGGACCATGATCACGCCGAGCACGGCGCCCGTGATCCCCGGCACCAGAAGTGCCGGGGCGGCCAGGGCGCCGGCCACGGTCATCAGATACGTGAGCTGGTTGGGCGTGATCCTGGTGTTCACCAGGTAGCGGTCGCAGCGCAGCGAGATCTCTCGCATGTACAGGCGTCCCGCCCAGTGCTCACCGCTGCGCCGGTCCTTCACCCCTGCGGGGTGAACGACGGGGCGGAGTTCAGCTACCGATGGCCTTGGCATAGTCGGCGTATGCGTCCTTGATCTGGTCGGAATTCAGATTGAGGTGCTCGAGGATCGTGTAGCGCCCGGGGCGCGTCTGCGGGGCGTACTCCACGACCTGGACGAACTCGTCCACGGTGAAGCCGATCTCCTCCGGCGTCACGGGGAGGCCGTGCCTGCGCAGCACCTCCACCATGTACAGCGACTCCTCGCGCGCTCCACGCAGGAACATCGCGAAGGCCGCGCCCAGGCCGCACTGCTCGCCGTGGCTGGCCGCGCGCTTGGGGAAGAGGAGGTCGAAGGCGTGGTTGATCTCGTGGCAGGCGCCGGACGCCGGGCGGGAGTCGCCCGACACGGACATCGCGATGCCGGTGAGGACCAGCCCCTCGGCGAGGACCTGCAGGAAGGCGTCGTCGCCGACGCCACCGGGGTGCCGCAGGACCGCTTCGCCCGCCTGGCGCGCCATCGCGGCCGCGAGGCCGTCGATGTCCTCGCCGCGCTCACGCGCCGCGAGCTCCCAGTCCGCGATCGCGGAGATGTTGGACAGGGCGTCGCCGATGCCGGAGCGCACGAACCGTACGGGAGCCTCACGGATCACGTCGAGGTCGATGACGACCGCGATGGGGTTCGGCACTCCGTACGAGCCGCGGCCCGCGTCGTTGTCGAGCGTGGCGACCGGCGAGCACAGGCCGTCGTGCGACAGGTTCGTCGCGACGGCGACCAGCGGCGCGCCGACGCGCGCGGCGGCGAACTTGGCACAGTCGATGATCTTGCCGCCGCCGAGGCCCACGACCGCGTCGTAGCGGCCCTTCTTGATGGCGTCGGCGAGCTTGATGGCGTCATCGAGCGTGCCGCCGCCGACCTCGAACCACTCGGCGGTGGGCAGCGACGGTTCGAGCCGCCGGCGGAGCACCGCGCCGGAGCCGCCGCTGATGGCGATGGCGAGCTTGCCGGTTGACGAGCAGATCCGCTGGTCGGCCAGGACACCGGCCAGGTCGTTGAGCGCCCCCGGCCGGATGTCCACGACGACCGGCGAGGGGATGAGCCTCGTCAGTACTGGCACGCGATCTCCCGGCCCTTGGCGAGGTCGTCGTGGTTGTCGATCTCGACCCACTTGACGTCGCCGATCGGCTCCACGTCGACCTTGAAGCCGCGGTTGACGAGCTCCTGGTAGCCGTCCTCGTAGTAGAGGTCGGGGTCGCGCTCGAAGGTGGTCTTCAGGGCGTCGGCCAACTGCTCGGCGGCGTCGCCCTCGATGAGCGTGACACCGATGTACTCACCGGTGGCGGTCGCCGGGTCCATCAGCTTGGTGATCTTCTGGACGCCCTTCTCGGGGTCCACGATGACCTTCATCTCCTCGTCGGCGAGGTTCTTCACCGTGTCGAGGGCGAGGATGATCTTCTTGCCGTCGCCGCGGGCGGCGAGCAGCGTCTTCTCGACGGAGACGGGGTGCACGGTGTCGCCGTTGGCGAGGATCACCGTGTGCTTGATCGCGTCACGACCGCACCAGAGGGAGTAGGCGTTGTTCCACTCCTCGGCCTTGTCGTTGTCGATCAGCGTGAGCTTGAGGCCGTACTTCTCCTCGAGCGCCGCCTTGCGGTCGTAGACCGCCTCCTTGCGGTAGCCGACGATGATCGCTACCTCGGTGAGACCGATCTCCGCGAAGTTGCCGAGGGTCAGGTCGAGGATGGTGGTGTCACCGTCGACCGGCACCAAGGCCTTGGGAAGCGTGTCGGTGTAGGGGCGAAGACGCCGTCCGGCGCCGGCCGCCAGCACGAGGCCGATCATGCGGGTTCTCCTTCATCGTGTACGGCGGGTGCTCCACGTTTGTGAGCGGTCACCCAGAAGCGGATGCTCTCGACGAGCACCACGAGTGCCACGGCCACGGCGAGTGCCGTGAGCGCGACGGTGAAATCTGTGTCGGTGAGCAGGGCGGCGGCGAGAGCGACCACCAGCGTCCTGCCCTCATGCCCGCCGATCGCCCGCACCAGCCAGTGCGGCGGCGCGCCTGCGTCGCCGCGAATGCGGTACACCGTGTCGTAGTGATGGTAGGCGACGGCGGACACCAGTCCGAAAGCCGCGGGCAAGGCGCCGTTCACGTCCGCCTTGGCGGCGAGCAGCAGGATCGTGCCGTACTCGGCCGCGCGGAAGAACGGCGGGACCAGCCAGTCAAGGGGGCCCTTGAGGGGGCGGGCGACGGCGAGCCCCGAGGTGACGACGTAGATCACCGCGGCGACGATCACCCACGGGCTGCCGTACGACGTGAGCCCCGCCACGCAGGCCAGCACGGCGCCGCCGATGAAGGCGAGGACCGGCGCGGGCAGCGAGAGGCCGCCGAGCCTGAGTGCGGCGAAGGACGACGCGAGCGGCCCGGTGTCGGCGAGGTCCGCGAGTGCCTGTGCGGCGCGGTCGGTGCGGGTCGCCTTGCGGGTGAGCGAGCGCAGGACACGGCCCGCCGTGGTGTAGCAGGCGGCGAGGCCACAGCCGATGAGCAGCACGATCAGGGTGATGCGCGGGGTGGTCACCGCGGTGAGCACGGCGATCAGCGCCCAGCGCTCGCCGATCGGCAGCACGATCATGCGGCGCAGCCAGACGGTCCAGCCGACGCTGTCGAGCTTGTCGGAGAGGGCCGCGGTGGGGCTGGTGTTGGCGGTGGCGTCGTGGTTCGCCTCGTTGAAGGAGAAGTCCACGACGTGCCGGGCGGTCTGCAGGACCATCGCGCCGAGCGCGAGCGCCCATACGTCGTCGTCGCCTCGGGCCGCGCCGAGCGCGAGGCCCGCGTAGTAGGCGTACTCCTTCGCGCGGTCGAAGGTGGCGTCGAGCCAGGCGCCCAGCGTCGAGTACTGCAGGGAGTAGCGGGCGAGCTGCCCGTCCGTGCAGTCCAGGACGAAGGAGAAGAGCAGCAGGAGGCCGGCCGCGACGAAGCCGCCGCGGGTGCCGGTGGCCGCGCAGCCCGCCGCGATCAGCGCGACGAGCAGCGATGCGGTGGTGACCTGGTTCGGGGTCAGGCCGCGGCGCGCGCACCAGCGGGCGATGTGGCGCGAGTACGGAGAGATGCAGTACGTCGTGAAGAAGCCGTCCCGCGACTTGACGGCCGTGCGCAGGCGTACGGCCTCGTCGTCCACGGCGGCGACGGCCTGGCGCGCCTCGTTCCGCGTCTGCGGGTCGCTGGGCACGGTGGCGACGAGGGTGCCGAGGTCGGGGCGGTGCAGTGCGCGGCCGCCGGCCTCGATCGCCTCGGCCACGTGGTCGGCGATCGCGTCGACCGCGAGGGCGGAGCCGCCGCCGTTGCCGGAGCCGGTGGTGGTGGCGAGGGCGCGGGTCAGGTCCGCCCGGGCCTCGGGCTGAGCGGTGACGGCGCCGGGGACGGCCGACGCGGCGAAGCGCGGGTCCGTCAGGCCGAGGCGGAGCGCGTGGACGTGGCCCACGAAGCGCGCGTCGACGATCGCGACCCGCTGCCCGGCAGGGACGGCGGCGAGCAGCGTCTCGGTGTCCGCCGCGTCGGAGGCGACCCGGACGTCAAACCCCAGGGACCGCAGATCGCCTTCGAGCGGCGACCCGGGGACCGGCTGACCGGTCAGGATGGCGGTCGACAGACGAACTCACTCCTTGATTGCCGGCGCGGCTCGCGCCGGGCACGTGCGTGATGAGGGGCGCCCCTGGCCGGCAGCGGCCGGGCGGCACGTCGGCAGAGGCTATCGGATGATGGGAAGCGGGCGTTCACCGCCCGTTTACGGCCCCATAAGCACGACCTGCAGGGGCCTCCGCCAACTCGATCATCATGGTCGATCGAGGGCGGCACCCACAAACCGCGCTTCATGCGACGGGCACAAACGACATAAAGTCGACGCCCATGACATGGATGATCACAGGTGGAGCGGGATATATCGGGGCACATGTGGTGCGGGCTCTGGCCGGCGCCGGGGAGCGGGTCGTCGTCCTCGACGACGTCTCGGCCGGGGTGCCCGAGCGGCTCCCCGCGGACATCCCTCTCATTAGGGGCTCATCGCTCGACGGCGAGCTGCTGCGGCGGGTCTTCGCCGAGCACGAGGTGACGGGTGTGGTGCATCTCGCGGCCCGCAAGCAGGTCGGCGAGTCCGTGGAGCAGCCGCTGCGCTACTACCGGGAGAACGTGGGCGGCCTGGTGACCCTGCTCGACGCGGTGGCCGAGGCCGGCGTCAAGCGCTTCGTCTTCTCCTCGTCGGCCGCGGTGTACGGCAACCCGCCCGACGTGGACCTGGTGACGGAGGCCACCCCTTGCGAGCCGATCAACCCCTACGGCGAGACGAAGCTCGCCGGGGAGTGGCTGGTGCGGGCCGCCGGGCGGGCGCACGGCATCGCGACCGTGTGCTTGCGCTACTTCAACGTGGCCGGCGCCGCGACCCCCGAGCTCGCGGACACCGGGGTCTACAACGTGATCCCGATGGTCTTCGACCGGCTCACCCGCGACGAGTCGCCGCGGATCTTCGGCGCCGACCACCCGACCCCGGACGGCACCTGCGTGCGTGACTACATCCACGTCGCCGATCTGGCCGACGCCCACCTCGCGGCGGCCCGCCGTGTGGAGGCGCACCCCGAGGGCGATCTGACGGTGAACATCGGCCGCGGCGAGGGCGTTTCCGTACGCGAACTCGTCACGCTCATCGGGGAGATCTCCGGCGACACCCGCCCGGCGCTCGTCGAGCCGCGCCGCGAGGGCGACGCGCCGCGCGCCGTGGCGGACGCGCGCCTGGCCGCCGAGAAGCTGGGCTGGAAGGCGCGGCGGACGGTACGCGAGATGGTCGAATCCGCATGGGCGGGCTGGTGCCTCCACCACCCCGAGGCGCAGCGCTCCTGATCACGTCAGCGCTCTGACCTGCGGTCATTTCCGCAGGTCAGAGCATATGACAACGGTGTTCAGTGCCGTGTTGCCGGATACCCCCCACCAGTAGTTCACTGTGATCGCGACAGACGCGCGACCAGGGAACAGAAGACCGATACCGAGCACACGGAGGCGGCTTCCATGGGGGCTGGGCACGATCACGGACACACACACGGGGGGACGGCGACAGCGGCGTACCGGGGGCGGCTGCGCATCGCCCTCTCGATCACGCTCACCGTCATGGTGGTCGAGATCGTCGGCGGCATCATGGCGGATTCGCTCGCGCTCATCGCGGACGCGACGCACATGGCGACCGACGCGCTCGGCCTGGGCATGGCGCTGCTCGCGATCCAGTTCGCCAACCGCCCGGCCACGGAGAACCGCACCTTCGGCTATGCCCGCGCCGAGATCCTCGCCGCGCTCGCCAACTGTCTGCTGCTGCTCGGCGTCGGCGGCTACGTCCTGTTCGAGGCGATCCAGCGGTTCATCACGCCCGCCGACACCGAGGGCGGACTGACCATCGTCTTCGGCGTCATCGGCCTGGTGGCGAACATGATCTCCCTCTCGCTCCTGATGCGCGGCCAGAAGGACAGCCTGAACGTGCGCGGCGCCTTCCTGGAGGTCATGGCCGACGCGCTGGGCTCCCTGGCCGTGATCGTCGCCGCGGTGCTCATCCTGACGACCGGCTGGCAGGCGGCGGACCCGATCGCCTCCCTCGTCATCGGTCTCATGATCGTCCCGCGTACGGTGAAGCTCCTCAGGGAGACCCTGAACGTCCTCCTGGAGTCCGCGCCGAAGGGCGTCGACATGGCCGAGGTCCGCTCGCACATACTGGACCTGCCGGGCGTCGAGGACGTCCACGACCTGCACGCCTGGACCATCACTTCGGGGATGCCGGTCCTCTCCGCGCACGTGGTCGTCAGCACCGAGACGCTGAACGCGATCGGCCACGAGAAGATGCTGCACGAGCTGCAGGGCTGCCTGGGCGACCACTTCGACGTCGAGCACTGCACCTTCCAGCTGGAGCCGGTCGGCCACGCGGAGCACGAGGCGAAGCTCTGCCACTGACGCCCCCTGAGAGTGGCTTCCGGTGGTTCCTTGCGAGCAGCACCGGTTCCGTGCGGCAGACTTGAGGCTCGTAGACCGAAGCGAAGGATGGGTATGCCGACCACACCTGCCACCGCGGCGAACAGCTCGTCGAACGGCACCGGAGAAGCGATCTTGCTGGAACTCGTCGACGAGGACGGCAGGACGATCGGCACAGCGGAGAAACTCTCCGCGCATCAGGCGCCAGGGCAGCTGCACCGGGCGTTCTCCGTCTTCCTCTTCGACGAGCAGGGGCGGCTGTTGCTGCAGCAGCGCGCCCTGGGCAAGTACCACTCCCCCGGCGTCTGGTCGAACACCTGCTGCGGCCACCCGTACCCCGGCGAGGCGCCGTTCGCGGCCGCCGCGCGCCGGACCTACGAGGAGCTGGGCGTCTCGCCCTCGCTGCTCGCGGAGGCGGGCACGGTGCGCTACAACCACCCGGACCCCGACTCGGGTCTGGTGGAGCAGGAGTTCAACCACCTCTTCGTCGGGATGGTCCAGTCGCCGCTGCGGCCCGACGCGTCCGAGGTCGGCGAGACCGCGTTCGTGACGGCCGCCGAGCTGGCGGAGCGGCACGCCGAGGGGTCGTTCTCCGCGTGGTTCATGACCGTCCTGGACTCGGCGCGGCCCGCGATCCGGGAGCTGACGGGGCCTTCCGCCGGCTGGTGAATCAACTCCCGTGCGGGTCGGATCCGTTGGGCTTCAGGGGCAGGGCCGCCCAGATGACCTTGCCCCCGCTCGCGGTGTGCTCGACGTCGCAGGCGCCGCCCGCCTCCTGGGTGATCTCGCGGACCAGGAGAAGGCCGCGGCCGCCGGTCTGGCCGTGGTCGGCCACCAGGGCGGTCGGGCGGTAGGGGTGGTCGTCCTCCACGGAGACCCGCACCCACTCGGCGCCGACCGCCACCTCCACCGCCAGCATCGGTGAGAGCAGGGCCGCGTGCCGTACGGCGTTGGTGACCAGTTCGGAGACGATCAGGAGCAGGCCCTGCACGAGGTCGTCCGAAACGGGCACGCCCTGCCGCGCGAGCAGGTCACGCACCGCGTGCCGCGCCTGGGGCACCGAGGCGTCCACGGCGGCGGCGGTGAACCGCCACACGCCTTCGTACGGCACTTTCGCGGGCTCCCGAGGGAGTGGGCCGGGCCCCCTCCCGCCGTCGTCCATCGTCCGGTCGCCGCCCTCACGCTCGATTGTCACCACGTGTCGAGTGTTGGCAATACGTTGGTCCGGACCGTGCGACTGAACAGAAGTCAGCGACTATCGACGGCATTTGATCACTGTCGCCCGAGCGCGTCGGCCGAGTGACTATTTCTGTCCCTCCGGCTTCGCTTTGAAGTTTTCTTCCGCTTGTACGGGTTGTTCGTGTTTTCCCGTTTCCGGGCCCTCGCTGACCATGCTCACGATTCGGCGCCCGCCCAGACCCGTGGCGAGCAGGCCGAGACCGTCGAAGAGCAGCGCGAGCGAGAAGAAGCAGCCGATCACGTACTGGCTGCTGCTGGGCCAGTTGGCGAGCACCAGGATGCCGAGAAGCAGACCGAAGGCACCCTGCACGAGCGTCCAGCCGAATTGCGGACCCCGCACCACCAGGCTGCCGACGAGCCGGAAGACACCACCGGTCAGGAAGAGAAGCGCGGCGAACATCGTCAGCGCCTCCGCCGCCACATCCGGCCTGCGGATGATCACGACACCGGCGGCGAGGTTCAGGGCGGCCACGACCACGCCCAGCCAGAAGAAGTTCGTGCCGCGCGACTGCACGGCGTGCAGCAGACCGACGCAGCCGCCGATCAGGAGCAGCCAGCCGAAGAGGAGCATGGAGGTGAGGGTGGCGATGCCCGTGTAGACGAGGCCCACGAGCCCGGCGATCGCCAGGATCGCGCCCAGCAGGGCCAGCCAGCCGAGACTGCGGTTGAGCTGCTTGGCGCCCTGGGCCTGCGGTGCGGCGGCCTCGGCGCTCTTGGATCGGACCATCAGCGTCTCCGTCCTGCTTCCCCCGCTGCACAGAGTTCTCAGGGCCGCCCCTTCTTGATCGTACGTTCGAGCAGGGCGGATAGCATCCTGCGCATGGAGCCGCAGCTGAGGCAGGCCGTCACCCACGGCGTCGCCACCGTCGTCATCGACCATCCGGCGAAACGCAACGCCATGACGGCGGACATGTGGCGCCGGGTGCCGCCGCTGCTCGCCGGGCTCGCCGCCGATCCGGCCGTGCGGGCGCTCGTGCTGACCGGTGAGGGCGGGACCTTCTGCGCGGGGGCCGACATCTCCTCGCTCCGGGAGTCGCCGGGTGAGGCGCAGGACCTGGCGGTGCGGGCCGAGCAAGCGCTCGCGGTCTTCCCCAAGCCGACGCTGGCCGCGGTGCGCGGCTACTGCGTGGGCGGCGGGAGCCAGCTCGCGGCGGCCTGCGATCTGCGGTTCGCGGACCAGGGCGCCCTGTTCGGGATCACTCCCGCGAAGCTGGGGATCGTCTATCCGTCGTCGTCGACGCGGCGCCTAGTGTCGCTCGTGGGGCCCGCGTCCGCCAAGTACCTCCTGTTCTCGGGCGAGTTGATCGACGCGGGGCGTGCGCTGCGCACCGGCCTGGTGGACGAGGTGCTGCCCGCGGGCGAACTGGACAAGCGGGTCGCGGAGTTCACCGCCGTCCTCGCCTCGCGCTCGCAGCTGACGCAGGCAGCGGCCAAGGAGTTCGCGGACGGGCTTGTCGACCGCGACGCCCACTGGAGCGAGCAGGCGCGTACGGGCGGCGACACCGCCGAGGGCGTCGCCGCCTTCCTGGAGCGCCGGGAGCCGCGCTTCACCTGGACTCCCGGCGGCACGGGCGACCGCGCTACTGGCTGAAGCGGCTGCCCGCGCGGAACTTCTCGACGAGGTGCGCGGGCGCCTTCCGCGGGGAACCGGCGTCGTACGGCGGCTGGGGGTCGTACTCCGTGAGGAGCTGCACCGTCTGGGCGCGCTCCTCTCCCGCGATACGGCCGATCAGGGCGAGCCCCATGTCGATGCCGGAGGAGACCCCGGCCGCCGTGACGTACTTGCCGTCGAACACCACGCGTTCCTCCGTCGGCTCCACGCCGAACCTCGCCAGCTCCGCCAGGGCGAGCCAGTGCGAGGTGGCGCGGCGCCCCTTGAGCAGCCCCGCCGCCGCGAGCAGGAGGGACCCGGTGCACACGGACGTCGTCCAGGTGCTGGTGGCGTCCGCGGACCGCAGCCAGCCCAGGAGCGCCTCGTCCGCCATGTGGTCGCTCTGGCCCGGGCCGCCGGGGACGACCAGGACGTCCGGCTCGGGTACGTCGGCGAAGGAGCGGTCGGCGACGAGCGTGAGGGAGCCGCTGTCGTTGCGCACGGGGCCGGGACGCTCGGCCACGAAGACGGTCTCGGCGCCGGGCATGCGGCTGAGCGTCTCGTACGGACCGACCGCGTCCAGGGCCGTGAAGCGTTCGAAGAGGGCGATGGCGATCTGCATGGAATGCCTATCCGTCGAGGGCGGGTGCCTGCTGAGGGGGGAGAGGGGCGTGGAAGCGCCGCCGGTACTCGGCGGGCGCCGCGCCGAGGGTCTTGACGAAGGCCCGGCGCATCGCCTCCGGGGTGCCGTATCCGCAGGCGCGCGAGACCTCCCCGATCCCGTGCGACGTGTCCTCCAGGAGGCGACGCGCGTGCTCGACGCGCACGCGCTCGACGTACTTGCCCGGCGTCGTCCCCGTCTCCGTCTGGAACGCGCGGGCGAAGTGCCGGGGCGAGAGCCGGGCGCGGGCGGCGAGGGACTCGACGCAGAGGTTCTCGTCCGGGTGCTCGGTGATCCACTGCTGTACCTCGCGCAAGGGCTCGCGCAGTGCCGTCTGTGCGGCGAGCTGTGCGCTGAACTGTGCCTGGTTGCCCGGCCGCCGCAGGAAGACGACCAGGTAGCGCGCGACCATCAGCGCCTCGTCCCGGCTCAGGTCCTCCTCCACCAGGGCCAGGGCCAGGTCGATGCCCGCGGTGACGCCCGCGGAGGTCGCGACGTGACCGTCACGGACGAAGATCGGGTCCGGGTCGACCTCGATGGCGGGGTGATCACGCGCGAGCTTGTCGCAGTACGCCCAGTGGGTCGTCGCCCGGCGGCCGTCCAGGAGCCCGGCCTCGGCGAAGAGGATGGCGCCGGTGCAGACCGAGACCAGGCGCCGTGCGCGGGGGGCGTTCGTCCGGAGCCAGTCGATCAGGCGGGGGTCGGCCTCGCGGCTGCCGACGCCGCCCGGGGCGAGGAGGGTGTGCGGCGCGGGGGCGTCGGCGAGGGAGGAGTCCGGTACGAGCGTGAGGCCGCTCGACGTGCGGACGGGGCCGCCGTCCAGGGACGCGGTGCGGACGCGGTACGCGGGCCGGTCACCGCCGTGGCAGGCGGCGGCGCCCGCGAAGACCTCCACCGGTCCCGTGACGTCGAGGCTCTGGACGCCGTCGTAGAGGACGACCAGGACAGTTCGCTGCTCCATGCCCTGATTCTTGGGCTCGCGCCGGATGGCCGCAATGACGAATGGCCCACGTTTCCTGCCATCGGCGGCGGCGACGCGAGGGCGGCCCGGTCTGCCGGCGCCCCGGGCTTCACGTCATACCAACCAGTCGGTAGCGTGCGGTCATGACTTCTCTCAAGCCCCCCTCCCCGGCCGCGGCACTGCACCCGCGCGCGGGACGTCGGTGTCACACCGTGCTCAATTCGCTGCACTCGACGCACTACTTCTCGCCCGACACGGGGCGCGAGCTCGCCGAGGTCGGCATCACCCACCCCAGGGCCGTCAATTTCGCCGTGCGCACCGCGGCGATGGGGCCGGTCGGCGCCGGAGCGGTCACGGCGGCGTTCTACAACTACAAGCACGAGACCGTCGCCCGGCACGTGCCCGGGATCTGGCGCACCGCGTCCCCCGAGGACGTCCTCGCGGCACGCGCGCGTGCCGTCGACTCGACGCTGCGGCGGCTCCTCGGCGAGGAGGCCCTCGCATCGCCGGAGATGGCGGAGGCCGCCGAGCTCGCGCTGCGCGCCACCGAGGCCTGCTCCCGCTCGGCCCGGCCGCTCTACGCCGCCCACGCGGACCTGCCCGTACCCGAGCAGCCGCACCTCGCGCTCTGGCACGCCGCGACGCTGCTGCGCGAGCACCGGGGCGACGGGCACCTCACGGCCCTCCAGTACGCCGAACTCGACGGTCTCGAGGCTCTGGTGAGCCACACGGCGACCGGCAAGGGCATGCGCCCGAAGTGGAACTTCAACACGCGCGGCTGGACCCAGGAGGACTGGGACGCGGCCGTCGAGCGGCTCCGCGCCCGCGGACTGCACGACGGGGTGGCCGAGTTGACCGAGGCGGGCGTCGCGTTGCGCAAGGACGTCGAGGAGGCCACGGACCGGCTCGACCGGGCCCCGTACGAGCACCTGGGCGCGGCCGGCGTCGAGCGTCTGACGCAGCTGGGGACCGTGTTCGCGGGCGCGGCGCTCCAGGCGGGCGCGTTCCCCGCGGACCTGCTCGGCAAGGAGTAGGGGCACCCACGGTCCGGTCGGCGCCACGGCGCAGGCATGAGCGGCGCCGTGCGAGGTACCCGTTCGTCTCCGCTCCGGTGCGCCTGGCGCCGGACCGGGCGACGAAAGGGGAAAACCGTGTTCCGAGCGATCGCAGATGTCCTGCGTCAGATCGGCGCGGCACTCGCCACCGTGGTGACGCTGCCGTTCCGCGCCGTTGCCCGGCTCTTCGGCGGCGCCTCCAGCTCCACGCGGCGAGGCGGGCGCCGGTCGGGACGCCGCCCCGGGCGGGCACACCGGGTCTGATCCCCCCGCTGTCGGTGCCACCTGCCACAATTGCCCCGCAACCCCAGTGAGAAGGCGGGAAACGTGGCACCTCTGCAGACGTCCACTCCAGCATCGATCGAAGGCAGGATCGCCGAAGAACTCGGCGTACGGGAGCGGCAGGTGAAGGCCGCCGTCGACCTGCTCGACGGCGGCTCGACGGTGCCCTTCATCGCTCGCTACCGCAAGGAAGCGACCGAGATGCTCGACGACGCGCAGCTGCGCACGCTCGAGGAGCGGCTGCGTTATCTGCGGGAGCTCGAGGAGCGGCGCGCCGCGATCCTCGAATCGGTCCGCGAGCAGGGCAAGCTCACGGACGATCTTGAAGCGCGGATCCGCGCGGCGGACACCAAGGCCCGGCTCGAGGACATCTACCTCCCGTTCAAGCCGAAGCGCCGCACGAAGGCGCAGATCGCCCGCGAGGCAGGCCTCGAACCGCTGGCCGACGGCCTGCTCGGCGACCCGTCGGTGGACCCGCTCGCCGCGGCCACGGCCTTCGTGGACGCCGACAAGGGCGTCGCGGACCCGCAGGCCGCCCTGGACGGGGCCCGCGCCATTCTCGCCGAGCGGTTCTCCGAGGACGCCGACCTGATCGGCGAGCTGCGTGAGCGCATGTGGGTGCGCGGCCGCCTCGTCGCGAAGGTCCGCGACGGCAAGGAGGAGGCCGGCGCCAAGTTCGCCGACTACTTCGACTTCGCCGAACCCTTCAAGGAGCTCCCCTCGCACCGCGTCCTCGCGATGCTGCGCGGCGAGAAGGAGGACGTGCTCGACCTCGTCCTCGAACCGGAGGAGGCCACGGAGGGCCCGTCCTCGTACGAGGGAATGGTCGCCCACCGTTTCGGTGTCCAGGACCGCGGGCGCCCCGGCGACAAGTGGCTGCAGGACACCGTGCGTTGGTCCTGGCGGACCCGCATCCTGGTGCACCTGGGCATCGACCTGCGCCTGCGGCTGCGCACGGCCGCCGAGGACGAGGCCGTGCGGGTCTTCGCGTCGAACCTGCGCGACCTGCTGCTCGCCGCACCGGCGGGCACGCGCGCGACGCTGGGGCTCGACCCCGGTTTTCGTACGGGCGTGAAGGTCGCCGTGGTCGACGCGACCGGCAAGGTCGTCGCGACGGACGTCATCAACCCGCACGTCCCGGCGAACAAGTGGGACCAGTCCCTGGCCACGCTCGCGAAGCTCGCCAAGGAACACGCGGTCGATCTGATCGCGATCGGGAACGGCACGGCGTCCCGCGAGACGGACAAGCTCGCCGGTGAACTCATCACGAAGCACCCGGAGTTGAACCTCACGAAGGTGATGGTCTCCGAGGCGGGCGCCTCGGTGTACTCCGCGTCGGCCTTCGCCTCGCAGGAGCTGCCCGACATGGACGTGTCGCTGCGCGGCGCCGTGTCCATCGCCCGGCGCCTGCAGGACCCGCTCGCCGAGCTGGTGAAGATCGACCCGAAGTCCATCGGCGTCGGTCAGTACCAGCACGACCTCTCCGAGGTGAAGCTGTCCCGCTCCCTCGACGCGGTCGTCGAGGACTGTGTGAACGGCGTCGGCGTGGACGTGAACACCGCGTCCGCCCCGCTGCTCTCCCGGGTCTCCGGCATCGGCGCCGGCCTCGCCGAGAACATCGTGGCGCACCGCGACACGAACGGCCCCTTCTCCTCCCGCAAGGGCCTCAAGGACGTGGCACGGCTCGGCCCCAAGGCGTACGAGCAGTGCGCGGGCTTCCTGCGCATCCGCGGCGGCGACCCGCTCGACGCCTCCAGCGTGCACCCCGAGGCGTATCCGGTGGTGCGCAAGATGGCGAAGAAGACGGGCGGCGAGGTCGCCTCGCTGATCGGCGACACGGCGACGCTGCGCTCGCTCCGGGCGGACGAGTTCGTGGACGAGTCCTTCGGTCTTCCCACGGTGACCGACATCCTCAAGGAGCTGGAGAAGCCCGGACGCGACCCGCGTCCGGCGTTCAAGACGGCGACCTTCAAGGACGGCGTCGAGAAGATCTCCGACCTCGCCTCCGGGATGGTCCTCGAGGGGGTCGTCACGAACGTGGCGGCGTTCGGTGCCTTCGTGGACATCGGCGTCCACCAGGACGGACTCGTCCATGTCTCCGCGATGTCCAGGACGTTCGTCAAGGACCCGCGGGACGTGGTGAAGCCGGGCGACATCGTCAAGGTGAAGGTGATGGACGTCGACATCCCGCGCAAGCGGATCTCGCTGACGCTGCGCCTGGACGACGAGGCCGCGGCCGACCCCACCGGTGAGCGCCCCAAGCGCGGCGGACGCCCGCCGCAGCAGCGGCAGCAGGGGGGCCAGCGCCCCCAGCGGCAGGGCGGTGGCGGCGGCGGTGGCGGTCAGCGCAAGGAGCGGCAGGGCCCGCCCCCGGCCAATGACGCGATGGCGGACGCACTGCGCCGGGCCGGTCTCCTGGACCCCAAGAAGCGCTGATCCGGGGAGAGTCGGCGGAGGTCAGGGTGACAGCTCGGTCACCTTGCCCTCCGTCACCTCCAGACGGCGCGTGACGCGGACGGCGTCCAGCATCCTGCGGTCGTGCGTGACCAGGAGCAGCGTGCCCTCGTACGCCTCGAGGGCGGACTCCAGCTGCTCGATGGCCGGCAGGTCGAGGTGGTTCGTCGGCTCGTCGAGGACCAGGAGGTTGACTCCCCGGCCCTGGAGCAGCGCGAGGCCCGCCCGGGTGCGTTCGCCCGGGGAGAGGGTGGCCGCGGGGCGCAGGACGTGTGCGGCCTTCAGGCCGAACTTGGCGAGCAGCGTGCGGACGTCGGCCGGTTCGGTGTCGGGCACGGCCGCGCAGAACGCGTCCAGGAGCGACTCCGGACCGTGGAACAGCGCACGTGCCTGGTCCACCTCGCCGACGAGCACTCCGGAGCCGAGTGCCGCGTGGCCCGCGTCCGTGGGGATGCGGGTGAGCAGGGTGCCGAGCAGGGTCGACTTGCCCGAGCCGTTCGCGCCGGTGATCGCCACCCGGTCCGCCCAGTCGATCTGCAGCGTCACGGGACCGAGCGTGAACTCGCCGCGGTGCACCTCGGCGTCGCGAAGGGTGGCGACGACGCTGCCGGAGCGCGGCGCGGACGCGATCTCCATCTGCAGCTCCCACTCCTTGCGGGGCTCCTCGACGACGTCGAGCCGTTCGATCATGCGCTGCGTCTGGCGTGCCTTCGCGGCCTGCTTCTCGCTGGAGTCGCTGCGGAAGTTCCGGCCGATCTTGTCGTTGTCCCCCGCCTTGCGCCGGGCGTTCTTGACGCCCTTGTCCATCCAGGACCGCTGCATCTGGGCGCGGCCCTCGAGGGCGGACTTCTTGTCGGCGTACTCGTCGAACTCGTCGCGGGCGTGCCGCCGTGCGACGTCACGTTCCTCCAGGTACGCCTCGTAGCCGCCGCCGTAGAGGTTGACCTGCTGCTGGGCGAGGTCGAGTTCGAGGATTTTGGTGACGGTGCGGGTGAGGAACTCGCGGTCGTGGCTGACGACCACCGTGCCGGCCCGCAGTCCGCGGACGAAGCTCTCCAGGCGTTCGAGGCCCGCGAGGTCGAGGTCGTTGGTCGGCTCGTCCAGGAGGAAGACGTCGTAGCGGGACAGGAGCAGCGAGGCGAGGCCTGCCCGGGCGGCCTGGCCGCCGGAGAGCGAGGTCATGGCCTTGTCGAGGCTGACGT
This sequence comes from Streptomyces sp. NPDC054872, assembly GCF_053610705.1. Classification (NCBI taxonomy): domain Bacteria; kingdom Bacillati; phylum Actinomycetota; class Actinomycetes; order Kitasatosporales; family Streptomycetaceae; genus Streptomyces; species Streptomyces sp. NPDC054872. The sequence goes on from NZ_JBSGYY010000001.1 coordinate 107,423, forward strand.
CGAGGCCGAGGGAGGCGGCGACCTCCTCCGCCCGCTCGTCCAGGTCCGCGCCGCCGAGCGCCAGCCAGCGCTCCAGGCTGGACGCGTACGCGTCGTCGGCGCCCGGGGTCCCGTCGACCAGGCCCTGGGTGGCCTCGTCCATGGTCCGCTGGGCCTCGTCGACGCCGGTGCGGCGGGCCAGGAAGGCGCGGATGGTCTCGCCGGGGCGGCGGTCGGGCTCCTGCGGCAGGTGGCCCACGGCCGCACTGGCCGGGGCGAGGCGCAGTTCGCCGGTCTCCGGGGTGTCCAGGCCCGCGAGGAGACGCAGGAGGGTCGACTTGCCGGCGCCGTTGGCGCCGACCAGGCCGATGACGTCGCCGGGCGCGACGACCAGCTCCAGTGCGGAGAAGAGGGAGCGGTCGCCGTGGCCTGCGGCGAGATTCTTGGCGACGAGGGTTGCGGTCATCAGGGGGTCGAGTTTAGGCGAGGCGCAGGTCGGCCCGCGCGGCAGTATCGGTGTGGCCGCCGCCGTGCTCCCGTACGGCGGCGGGGTGTACCCGGCCCGCCGCTACCGCACCATCGGCGCCGTCAAAACACTGTCCGTCGTCCGTGCCACCACGAAGGACTCCCCCTTCGTCGCCTTGGCGTCGAGCTGGACGCGGTGCTCGCCCGGCTCCAGGACGCCGTCGAAGACCTCGTGGACCTGGGTGCGGGAGAGCCGGTCCAGGCGGTACGCGACGAGCTGCACCCGGCACGTCGAGGTGATCTCCACGTCCGCCGAGCCGTCGGTCGCCGCGAGCCGCGTAAGGCGCCGCAGTTCCAGGGGGCTGCGGTCCAGGGCGTGTTCTATCTGCGCGACCAGGAGCGGGATGATCGGGGCCAGGCCGTCGACGTACGCGACCCGGAGTCCCGCCCCCTCGAACGCCGCACGCACTCCGTCGCGTGTCGCCGCCGGGACGGAGCGGCCGAAGGCCACCGCCCCGTAGGTCCGCAGCTCGTCCGGCGGCACGCCCGCCGCGTCCGCCGCGATCTCGGCGCCGACACCGATCGTGCGCAGCGCCGCCGCGAGCTTGGCCAGTACGGCGACGCGGGCGCCGATCAGGAGCACCCTGCGGCGCGGTGTCGGCTCGCCCCGGGTCAGCAACTGCCCCAGTGCCTCCCGGTATTCGGCGCCCTGGAACCGGAAGGGCCCTATGCCGTGGTAGCCGTTGAGCTCCAGGTCGGGGCGGTCGGCCGTTTGCCAGGCGAAGTCGCGCCATATGTAGGTGTCGGTGCCGTCCGCTGCCCGCTCGATGACCGCGGTGACCGCGCCGCAGTCCAGGCCCTCGCACTCGGGGCAGCCGTAGATGACGTGCCGGTCGTCGAGCAGGGGTGCCCGGGTCTCCAGGAGGAGTCCGCGCACATGGTGGGTGAAGATCGCGGGTGGTACGTCGGAGGCGAGCGGGGAGACGGCGTCGAGGTCGGAGAGCTGGAACAGCAGTGGGCGCCCGTTCACGATGAAGTCGACGAAATCCCGGTGGACTTGGAAGTCACCGTTGGCGAGAACCCCACCGGCGCGGATGGCCGGTGCCAGACCGAAGGTCGCGTACTCGGCAGACATGGTGTGAGTATCCCCATCTGGGCGGTGATGTGAGCACGGCATGACGTATTCCGCCTCGTTCCCGGTACGGAGGGGGCGCCGGTCAGTGAGCCGGGCGGCACGGGCAAGCCGTACGCGTGGTCGATGGCGTACGCGGCGAGACGCGACTGGACATTCCGCGGCCGGTGCCGGGGTGCGCGGACGCACAGGAGGCGGCGCGCCTCGCGAACGAAGCGGCCGCCTCCGGAAGATGGTGCGAAACGTGGTGCTATGTCAGACCGGCTTGGCCGGACTTTCCTCCTCGTCTCCGTTGTCGGTCGGGCCGATGCGGATCTCGAAATCGCCGTCGTACTGCTCGTGGCCCGCGATCACGGCCTTCTCGACGGCCTCCGTGCCGTGCTCACCGCGGACGATCAGCGGGTCGTGGCGCAGGTCCCGCATCAGGGCCACGCACATCCCGATCATCACCAGGGTGAAGGGCGCGGCGACCAGGATCGTCAGGTTCTGCAGGCCCGTGAGTGCGTTGTCGGACCCGTCGCCGATGAGCAGCATGATCGCCGCCACGGCTCCCGTCACGACGCCCCAGAACACCACCACGAGCTTGCCGGGTTCGAGCGCGCCCTTCTGCGAGAGCGTGCCCATCACGATGGACGCCGCGTCGGCACCCGACACGAAGAAGATGCCCACGAGGATCATCACGAGCAGGCTCGTCACCGTGGCGATCGGGTACTCGTGCAGCAGGCCGAAGAGCTGGCCCTCGGGGGTCGACTCGCCGCCGAGACCGCCGCTTTCCTTGACCTTCATCGCCGATCCGCCGAAGACGGCGAACCAGATGAGGCTGACGGTGCTCGGCACCAGGATGACGCCACCGACGAACTGCCGGATCGTGCGGCCGCGGCTGATCCTGGCGATGAACATGCCCACGAAGGGCGTCCAGGAGATCCACCAGGCCCAGTAGAAGACCGTCCAGCTGCCCAGCCAGTCCGAGACGCCCTTGCCGCTCGACGCCTCGGTGCGCCCGATGAGCTGGGGCAGGTCGCCGAGGTAGGAGCCGATCGAGGTCGGCAGCAGGTCGAGGACGATGACGGTCGGGCCGGCGATGAAGACGAACACGACGAGCAGCAGCGCGAGCACCATGTTGATGTTCGACAGCCACTGCACGCCCTTCTCCACACCGGAGATGGCGGACGCCACGAAGGCCACCGTGAGGACGGCGATGATGGCGACGAGCAGGCCGGTGCCCGCGTTCTCCATCCAGTCGAGCACCTCGAAGCCACTGCCGATCTGCAGGGCGCCGAGGCCGAGCGACGCGGCGGAGCCGAAGAGCGTCGCGAAGATGGCGATGATGTCGATGACCCTGCCCCAGGCGCCGTTCGCGTGCTTCTCGCCGATGAGCGGCGTGAAGACGGCGCTGATGGTCTGCCTGCGCTTGCGCCGGAAGGTGCTGTACGCGATGGCCAGACCCACGACCGCGTAGATCGCCCACGGGTGGAGCGTCCAGTGGAAGAGGGTGGTGGACATCGCCGTTTCCATCTTCGCCGCCGAGTCGGCGGGATCGGTGCCCGGCGGGGGCGTGGTGAAGTGGGCGAGCGGCTCGCTCACGCCGTAGAACATCAGGCCGATGCCCATGCCGGCGCTGAACATCATCGCGACCCAGGAGATGGTGCGGAACTCCGGCTCCTCACCCTCCTCACCGAGGGTGATCTTTCCGTACCGGCTGCAGGCGAGCCAGAGCGCGAAGACCACGAACCCGGTGGCCGCCAGCATGAAGGCCCAGCCACCGTTGTGGATGAGGCCGTTGAGCATCTTCGTGGAGGCACTCTCGAGCGAGTCCGTCGCCACGGCACCCCAGACCACGAAGGCCAGGGTGAGCACGGCGGTCACGCCGAACACGATGCGGTCGGTCTGGGGATGGCTGCCGCCATGGGCGGCGTGCATCAGATGTCCGTCCCCTCCCCCGCCGTCCGCTTTCTGTTGGTCTTGCGTCACAAGTACACCTCTCACGGTTTCGCATTCGTACAAACTCTGTGGTCCGCTACCCAGTACCACATGTGACGCACCTAACAACCACTCAACAATTGGTGTCGGGCGAACCTGTGACGAGGTGGTAGGCAGCGCGCTCGTCGAGAAGCAACGGTACGAGAGAACGCGCTGACTGCCGCATCGGCACGTAGGCTCCCTTGCCGTCCTTCCTGACCTTTACTCCGTGCAGAGCGAGTTCGTCCTTGATGTCGGCGAACTGGTCCGCGTCGAGCCGATAGCCGCACGGCGGGTCCTGGATCACTTCGGCCGGCTCGGCGGGGTCGTTGTCGGCGCCGCCGACGTAGACGGGCCCGCGGTCACGGAAGCCTTCGAGACGGGCCGCGCCGGTGGCCGCCTCCAACTGTCCGCGCCGCTCGTCGGCATAGGTGAACAGGCCTCCGAGCGCCGCGCGTTGAGATGCGACGCGGCGCCGGTTGTTCAGCGCCTCGTCCTTCTTCTCGGCCTCGGTGAGCGGATCGACGCGGCTCTCGATGAGCAGACCCGCCGCGTGCTTGATGCCGGAGACGTTGCGCAGGATGCGTTCCTGACCGTCGCCCGCCGTCTGTTTGATGGGCTCACCGGTCACCGGATCGGTCCAGATTCCGTACGTCCCCGTCGTATGCCCCGCCTTGCCCGCGGCGGGCCTGACGTACGCCTTGGACAGGGTCTGCGCCTCCTTGTGCACCGCGTCGTCGGTGTTGAGGTTGCGCGGCCACAGGTCGAACAGGTCTTTGTCGTAGTACTTGGGGGTAGCGCCGTACTCGTGGAGGTCGTAGATGGAGTCGGGCTTTTTGTCGCGGATGACGGCGGCCATGGCGCGGGCCTCCGCGGTCTGCAGGGAGATGTGGTCGCGGTTGATGTCGACCCCGTCGGAGTTGCCGCGGGTGTTGGCGGCGCGGCCGTCCGGATTGGCGGTGGGGATGACGAGGAGTGTGGTGCGCGAGAGGAACTTCTGGGTCTTCTTGTCCTTCGCGTACGCCAGATCGCGGATGGTCGAGAGACAGGCGTCGCGGCCCGACGGCTCGTCGCCGTGCTGGCTGCAGATCAGCAACACCGTGCTCTTGGTGGGACGTTCACCGATGCGGACCAGCTGGACGGGCCGGTCCTGCTTGGTGGTGCCGATGCGGGACACCGAGACCCGGTCGGTCGCCTTGTCGACGGTGGCGAGCAGCTTCTGCTCCTCGGGCTGACTGGTCCAGCGCGCGCCGTCGGTCTCCTCGAATCCGGTGCGGGGCGGGGTCGGCGTCGCCTGCGCGGGCACCGTCAGGAGCGGTGCGGTGAGCGCGGCGGTGGCGCAGGCGAGCGCCAGGGTGCGGACGCGGGGCGTGCGGCCGGTGCGGGGGCTCATGAGGTGCTGCCTCCAGGTACGGGGCGGAACGAACGCGGCGGGGCCACGCCGTCGAGACGGGAGTCGCGGTCGGTGACGGTCCCAGTGGCACGGAACGCGTCGGCGCCGCCCACCAGCGGGACCTTCGCCGACGTGCGGGACAGGTCGATGGCGAGCGTCGGGGTGTCGGCGGGGGGATCGATGAGGCCCTTGTCCGTGCCCGCGATGATCAGCGCGAGGCGGTGGCCCTTGGGTACGACGTGGTCGCTCGCGGCCAGGTCGAGGGTGATGGTGTGCTTCTTGCCCGGGGTGAGGGGGCGGCCCTCGTGCTCGTCGGCCCAGTTGCCGAGGTCGGCCCAGCCACGGCTGAAGATCGTGTGGTCGACGTCGGCGGTCTTCGCCGCCGTCTCCTTGAAGCAGGAGCTGTCGCCGCCGGTGCTCGGGCCCCAGCAGGTGCGTTCGGGAAGCGTGGTGATGCCCTCGCCGGCGCTCGCGTAGTCACGGATGGTGGCGGGGCCGAGGTCGACGAGGACCGCGGAGAGGTGGGCGGTGCGGGTCGTCGGGGTCGCGGTGACGGTGACCTCGGAGGAGCCGGAGAGGCGCAGGTCGCTGCCGAGGGGGCGGCTGACGAACCCGGCCTTCGACGGGGTGGAGGTGTCGATCTGCGCGGCCCAGTCGGTCTCGCCCAGATCCGGGTCGTCGGTGAAGGTCTCGCTGCCGGAGCCGGGACGCGTCCCGAGGGTGCCGACGCCGGGGGAAGTCCCCTTGCCGGGGCGGAGCTTGACGGTGTCGGTGGCGCGCGGGGGCCAGACGCGGTCGGTGGTCCACTTTCCGGGTGCGCGCTCGATGTCGGCCATCGGCTCGCGGTCGATGCCGTTGTCGTAGCCGAGGAGTTCGTGGTCGAACCAGCGGTGCAGGGTGCGCACCCAGTCGGCGCGGCGGAAGTCGAAGGGGTCGACGTGGCCGGTCTGGCTGAGCCACACCTTGCGGTCGACGCCCTCGTCGGCGAGCGCGTCCCACCACTGGCCGAAGTGCTTCATCCGGACGTTCAGGTCCTGCATGCCGTGTACGGCGAAGACGCTGGCCCGCACCTTGTCGGCGTCCGGGGTGTGGTCGCGTTCGCTCCACAGCCGGGTCCAGTCGCCGGTGCGGGGCGCCTCGTCGACGAGGCGTTTCTGTACGGCGGCGCAGCGGGCCCGGGCCTCCGGGCTCTCCACGTAGTCCGAGAGCCACTCGGGGCCGCTGTCGTAGAGCGGGGCGCCCTTGGCGAAGTAGTAGTCGTACCAGGAGGAGATCGCGCCGATCGGCACGATGGTCTTGAGACCTCGCACTCCAGTGGCGGCCACGCCCTGCGCGATGGTCCCGTCGTAACTCTTGCCGATCATGCCGGTGGCGCCGTTCGACCAGGACGCCTTGGCGCTCTTGCCGCCGGTGCGGGTGGTGTAGCCGCGGGCCCGGCCGTTCAGCCAGTCGACGACCGCCTTGGCGGACTGGACGTCGGAGCGGCCGCCCACGTCCACGCAGCCGTCGGAGCGGTTCGTTCCCGCGAGGTCGACGGCGACGAATCCATAGCCGCGGGGGACGAAGTAGTTGTCGTAGTACAGCGGGAACTGGACGGGGTTGCCGTCCGCGTCGTACGTCTTCTTCTGGCTCTCGTTGCCGCGTCCGCAGCAGGAGTAGTACGGGCTGGCGTCCATGATCACGGGTATTTTCCGGCCGTGCTGCGCCGGTTCGCGGGGGCGGACGATGTCGACGGCGACCCGGTCGGTCTTCCCGTCGCTGTCGCCGTCGATCTTCGTGTCGACCCAGACGGACTCGCGGATCGCGCTCTCGTACGAGTAGACGGGCTTGCTCTCACGCGGGGCGCTCGGCGCCCCTTGGGCGGCTCCCGGGGTCAGGAGCGTGGACAGCAGGGCGGCGATGGCCGCCGCCGGCAGGGATCTCCAGATCAAGCGCGTGCGTCGCGCACGTATCGGCATGGCGCGGAAGGTACACCGGTCAACTCCTGCGCGACAGAGGGCAGTACCTACGCATGACAGGTTCGTGGGGCGTTTTGGCACATGTCGGCCGAATGGCGATCGTGTGACAGCAGCGACCATGGACATGACGCGTGGCCAACGGGCTCAATATGGTCGGACGCAGTTACGGATCCACCCCCTACGACGCGTACGACTTGGAGCTCTTGTGCACCGCAGACTCATCGCCCCGGGCGCGCTCGCGGCCTCTCTGCTGCTGGCGATCCCGGCATCGGCGGCCGACTTCACCCCTGGGGCGCCGGGTATCGGCGACCCCTATTACCCGGCGAGCGGCAACGGCGGATACGACGTCTCGCACTACGACCTGCGGCTGAAGTACCAGCCGAAGACCGACCTGCTCGAAGGCACGGCGACCATCAACGCCACCACGACGCAGAACCTCTCCCGCTTCAACCTCGACCTCGGCCTGAAGGTCAGCGAGGTGCGCGTCAACGGCAAGAAGGCCGCCTTCAAGAAGTCCGGCGAGCAGGAGCTGGAGATCACTCCGGCGGCCGGCCTGCCCAAGGGCACGCCGATCACCGTGGTCGTCCGTTACGCGGGCAAGCCGTCCGAGGTGAAGATCAACGGCTTCACCGCGTGGGCGCGTACGCCGGACGGCGGTGTGGCAGCGCAGGAGCCGGAGTCGGCCGCCTGGTGGTACCCGTCCAACGACCACCCGCTCGACAAGGCGACCTACGACGTCTCGGTCTCCGTACCCGACGGCTCCCAGGCCATCTCCAACGGCGTTCTCCAGTCGCAGAGTTCGAAGCTCGGCTGGACGCGCTTCAACTGGCGCTCGAACAAGCCGCAGGCCAGCTATCTGACGACGCTCGCCGTCGGCAAGTTCGACATCACGACGGACAAGACCGCGGACGGCCTGCCCGTCCTGAACGCCTACAGCAAGGACCTCGGCGACAACGCCGGTGCCGCGCGGGCCAGCATCGAGCGCTCCACCGAGGTCGCGGAGTGGCTGGAGACGGTCTTCGGCAAGTACCCCTTCAACGCGCTTGGCGGGTACGTCCCGAACGTGACGAGCGGCTTCGCCCTGGAGACGCAGACCCGGCCGTTCTACAGCCCGAGGCAGTTCGCGAACGGCTCCAACGTGTCGGTCGTGGTCCACGAGCTTGCCCACCAGTGGTACGGCGACAGCGTGTCCGTCGACGGCTGGAAGGACATCTGGATCAACGAGGGCTTCGCGCGCTACAGCCAGTGGCTGTGGTCGGAGAAGGAGGGCGAGGGGACGGCGCAGGAGCTGGCGGACTACGTGTACGCCCAGCACCCCGCCGACGACCCCTTCTGGAAGGTCAAGCCGGGTGACCCGGGCCCGGAGAACCAGTTCGACATCGCCGTGTACGACCGCGGGGCGCTGGCCCTGCAGGCGCTGCGCAACGAGATCGGCGAGAAGTCCTTCTCGGCGATTCTGAAGGGGTGGCCGAAGGAGCACGCGTACGGGAACGCGAAGGTGGGTGACTTCGTGAAGTACGCGGAGAAGGTGTCCGGCAAGCCGTTGGCGTCGCTGTTCGACGCCTGGTTGTTCCAGCCTTCGCGGCCGGGCGCTCCGGCCGCGAAGGGGGCGGGGATCGCCCGGTCCTCCTCTGCGGGTTCGGCTGCCAAGCCGAAGTCCTGGAAGTCGATCGCTGCGACCAACGGCGTGCACGACCACGGTCACTGATACCGAGCCGCCGCTTCGCGGCGGATGTTTCCCGCCCACCCGCCCGATTACCCGGCAGCGAGCCAGCTGGGGAGGGCGGGTGGGCGTGGGCCGCGCGCGTCGGATCGGGGTGGATGAGTGGGGAATCAGCCCGTCCGGCGTTTGAGGACGAGCTCGGCGGAGCCGGTGATTTTCCTCCGGTGCGCCCGGGCCCTGCGAGCCATCGGGAGATACCGCAGGCGTTCCGGCAGGCGTGGCACCAGGACGCGTATCACCCGGCCGAAGCGGCGCAGCCTCCGCTCCTGGGCGGCAGTCCACGGCAGGCCTATGGCCGCCCTCGCGTCCGGGGGCATCAGGCCGATCGTGATGAAGCGGCGGAAGCGGGCCAGCGGCGGGAGCAGCAGCGGCCACAGGGCGCGCAGCGCCACCCGCAGAAGATAGGGGCCGCGGTCTGGTGGCGGGACCGGGCGGTCCGTGGCGACGAGGTCGCGGACCACCTCGGTCTCCTCGAGCTCATCGGCGAGGATCTTGGCGTAGTACGGCCAGAACTCCTCGATCGTCTGCGGCATGTCCCGCTCGTGTATCCCGAGTATGCGCCCCACCTGGAGCCACTCCGCGTACAGCTGCCGCGCCTGCTCCTCGGTGAAGGGGCGGCCCAGGTACTTCTGCGCGTGGTGGTAGACGGGGAACCCGGTGGCGTGGACCCACGCGTAGTAGGCGGGCGTCAGCGCGTGGTAGCCACGGCCGTGCGCGTCCGTGCCTTGTATGTGTTTGTGCAGGTCACGCAGCCTGCGCCCTTCCTCGGCCGCGCTCTCGCCGCCGTACACCCAGGTCTGCAGCGACCGCAGCGACCGCTCGCCGCGTCCCCAGGGGTCGGTCCGGAAGACGGAGTACGTGTCGACGCCGGCGCCCACCGCGGGGTGCGCGACCTGCATCGTGAGCGCGGCGGGCAGGGCGAGCAGGGCGCGGACGTCGCCCGCGATGTCCCACAGGATCCCGCCGGGCGGGGGCGGCTCGGGAGTCTGGCGGCGGTCTGGCATCACACGGCTCCCTGAGGTCGGCGGGCCCGCCGGTCGGTGCCCGGTTTGTGTGTGTTCCAGTTCCAGTATGCGACGAGTGTTGACGCGACCGGTGAAACAAGTCAATAGTTCTTGTAACTTTGACACACCAGACAGGGAGAGGGCGTCAAATGGCTTGGCACGGGGGCAGGTTGAGGCCAGTGACGGCCGGTCAGGTACTCGTGGATGCCGCCCGGGTCCGCTACACCGTACTGAGGCCAAGTCGGCCCGCAGTGCCCACACCCCGGCCACACCCCTGGAGTGCCGCATCATGACCACCTTCTCCGTACGTTCCCCCGCCACCGGCGAACCGGTCGGCGAGCACCCGGTGCACGGCGCCGACGACATCGCGAACGCTGTCGCACGCGGCCGGGGCGCCGCCGCCGTCTGGGCGGGCCTCGGCTGGTCGGGCCGGCGTGCGCGGCTGCTCAAGTGGAAGCGGTCGCTCGCCGTGCGGATGGACGAACTCGCGGGGGTCGTCGCCGCCGAGACGGGCAAGCCGGAGCACGACGCGCGCGCCGAGGTGCTGCTCTCCCTGGTCCACCTGGACTGGGCGGCCCGGCACGCCCAGGGCGTGCTGCGGGTGCGGCGGGTTCCGTCGGGGCTGCTCTCCGTCCATCAGCGGTCGCTGCTCGGCTACCGGCCACTGGGCGTCATCGGGGTGATCGGCCCGTGGAACTACCCCGTCTTCACCCCCATGGGATCGATCGGCTACGCACTCGCGGCGGGCAACGCCGTCGTCTACAAGCCGTCCGAACTCACGGCGGGCACCGGGGTGTTGCTCGCAGCGACCTTCGACGACGCCGTGCCCGACTGCGCGGGCCTCTTCCAGACGGTGACCGGGCCCGGATCGACCGGGCAGGCGCTGGCCGAGGCCGGTGTCGACAAGATCGCGTTCACCGGATCACCCGGGACCGCACGGAAGGTGGCCCAGGTGTGCGCGCGGTCGCTGACGCCGCTCCTCGCCGAGTGCGGGGGCAAGGACGCGGTGATCGTGGGCGCGGACGCCGATCTGACGGCAGCGGCCGACGCGGTGGTGTGGGGCGCGATGGCCAACGCCGGGCAGACCTGCGCCGGTGTGGAGCGGGTGTACGCGGTCGAGTCCGTGCACGAGAGGCTCTGCGCGCTGATCGTCGAGAGGGCGCGTTCGCTCAGCGCCGGGGACACCTACGGCCCGATGACGCTGCCCTCCCAACTCGGCGTCGTGGAACGCCACATGAAGGAGGCGCTGGCCGCGGGGGCGCGGGCGCCGCTCGGCGGCCCCGAGGCCGTGCGCGGGCCCTATGTGCATCCGGTCGTCCTGGTGGACGTGCCCGAGGACTCGCCCGCGATGACGGAGGAGACCTTCGGCCCGGTGGTCGCGGTGAACCGCGTACGCGATCTGGACGAAGCGGTGCGGCGGACCAACGCGTCGGCGTACGCCCTGGGCGCGGCGGTCTTCACCGGGTCGCGGAGGTCCGGGCTCGCGGTGGCCGAACAGCTGAACTCCGGTGCCGTGTCGGTGGGTTCGGTGCTCGGTTTCGCCGCCGTGCCCGCGCTGCCCTTCGGCGGTACCGGCGAGTCGGGGTACGGCCGGATACATGGCGCCGAGGGGCTGCGGGCGTTCGCGGTGCCGCGCTCGGTGACGGTGAAGCGGTTCGCGCCGTACGCGGACCTGACGTCGTTCACTACGGCGCGGGAGAAGACGGCACGAGCGGTGGAACTGGGGCGCAGGCTGCACGCACGGCTCTAGGCCGCCCGCCGCACCGGCACGGGCTTCTCACCTGCCGAGCAGCGGAACCAGATAGCGGCGCGCGAAGTCCCGTACGTGATCGTCCTCTTCGAGTGCGAAGCAGCTCACCGGGTTGAGCAGGAAGGAGACCGTGATCCGCACCATCAGCTCGGCCACCGGCGTCGGATCACCTTCCTCCTTCCCCTCGGCCCGCTGCGCGCGGAGCAGCCGGTCCGTGAGGTACCCGCGCATGGCAAGGAAGGCGGGGCCACTCTCCAGCGTCAGGAACGGCAGCATCGTCTCCGGTTCGAGGCGCATCAGGCCACCGATGAGCGGGTGCTCGCGTATGTGCCGCAGGACCACGACGAAGCCCTCGACGATGCGGTCCTCCATCGTCGGGAGCGGGGCGACGACCTCGTCCACCTCCCCCACGAACCGGCGGTACTCGCGCAGCAGGCAGGCGGAGACGAGCGCTTCCTTGTTGCCGATGCGGCGGTACACGGTGACGCGCGAGACCCTGGCGCGCTTGGCGACGTCGTCGACGGTCGAGCGACGCAGGCCGAACGTCATGAACTGCTCGCGCGCCGCGTCGAGTATCTGCTCGGTCAGGGCGTCGGGCGGCGGCGCCGCGTCCAGCGCGCGCTCCATCATCGAATCCATGAGCCCTCCCCGTCGTCCCCACGCACTCAACCACAGCCACGGCGCCAACTCCCCATGGCTACATGGACACTAACGCAATCTCTTTGTAACTATGCCCAGACCAGGAGGGTTCCATGACGCAGCGGCTCAGCCCGGAGCAGCTCGACTTCACCGCCGCGCTCCGCGACTTCGCACAGCGCGAGTGCGGCACCCGGGAGCAGCGCGACGCCCTGACCGCGGAAACCGGCGGCCCGCACTCCGCCGCCCTCTACGCGAAGCTGGCCGAACTGGGGTGGCTTGGCGTGTGTCTCCCCGAGGAGTACGGCGGGTCGGGCGGCGGCATGACGGACGCCTGCCTCTTCCTGCGTGAGACGGCGCGCGGCCTTGTCCCCGCGGGCGGCTTCGTCACCTCCGTCATCACGGCGAAGGCGTACGACAGGTTCGGATCGGCGGCGCAGAAGAAGGCGGCGGTGGGCGGGGCCGTCGCCGGGCAGGTCCTCTCGATCGCGATGTCGGAGCCGGACGCCGGGTCGGACGTGGCGGCGCTGCGGTGCCGGGCCGAACGATCCGACGACTCGGGCGGCGGCGGCTGGTTGATCAACGGGCACAAGACATGGATCTCCAACGCGCACCTGGCCTCGTACATCCTGCTGGTCGCCCGCACGGACGCGAGCGGGCCCAAGCACGAGGGCCTGACCATGTTCCATGTGCCCGCGGACACCCCGGGGATCGAGATCCGGGGCATCTCCACGATGGGCGGCCGCGAGGTCAACGACGTCTATTTCACGGATGTCCGGCTGCCGGCGGACGCGGTGGTGGGTGTCGAGGGCAGGGCGTGGCCGCAGCTGATGGCGGGGCTCAACGCGGAGCGGCTGTTCCTGGCGGCGAACATGCTGGGGCTCGCGGAGCGCATCCTCGACGACACGCTCACCTATGTGCGCGGGCGCGAGCAGTTCGGGCGGCCGGTCGGCTCCTTCCAGGCGCTGCGGCACCGGATCGCGGACCTGGCGACGGAGATCGAGTGCGTACGGCTCCTCGTCCTCGACGTGGCGGCGAGGTGTGACGCCGAGCCGGAGCGCCTCTTCCCGCGCGAGGCATCGATGGCCAAGCTCAAGGCCACCGAGACGGCCAAGCGCGCGGCGCTCGAAGGCATGCAGATGATGGGCGGTTACGGCTACGCGACCGAGTACGACATGGAACGGCATCTGCGGGCCGCGGTGGTGTCGACGGTGTACGGCGGCACCAGCGAGATCCAGCGGGACATCATCGGGAAGAGCTACGGGCTGTGAGCGGGTCCCCCGCCGGCCCGCTCAGCCGGCGGCCGCGTACGCCTCGATGATGAGGTCGGTGACCGCGTCGGGCTCGCGCAGGGTCGGGAAGTGGTCGCTGTCCCGCAGCCGCACGAGCCGGCAGCCCGGGATGCGTGCCGCCATCTGCTCGTTGCAGCGGACCACCTCGGGGTCGTCGTGCTCCCCCAGGGCGAGCACGCACGGAACGTGCAGCTCACCGAGGCGGTCGAAGGCCGGCGGGTCGGGCACGTGGTGGGGGTGGACGGTGAACCAGGACGGGATCACCGCCCTGACGAGCGCCGCCGCGGGGTCGTCCCCGGCCCCCGCGGCGGCCGACGTGCGCCTCACCAGAGCCACGATGCCGTCCATGTCGCCCGCCTCCGCGAGCCTGCCCACCTCGGCGGTGAACTCCGCCATGACGAAGTCCGGGTTGCCGGTGATCCCGGGGACCAGCAGCGCGAGCCCCGCCACCCTGGCGGGGTCGGCGAGCGCCAGGCCGATGGCGGTGGCACCGCCCATGCTGGACCCCGCGAGGAACGCCCGTGCGACGTCGAAGTGGTCGAGGAGCGCGCTCAGGTCCTCGACGAGCGAGAACGACGCGGTGGGTTCGGGAGACCTGCCGTAACCCCGCGCGTCGTAGCGGATGACCCGGCGGCCCTCCGTCAGGCGCGGCAGGATCCCGTCCCAGACGCGGGAGTCGGCGACGCCGGGATGCAGCAGGACCAGCGGCATTCCGTCACCGCCGAAGTCCTGCGCCCACACTTCGCCGTCCTTGACCGGCACCATGAGTTCCATGGTGCGAGCGTGCCGTGGGTCGGGCCCGGTGGCCAGACAGAACTCGGCCTGTCTGCGGGGTCTAGCGGCCCGAAGCCGTCGCCGTCGGGAGCGGCTCTCCCACGATCCTGCTCGCGAGGACCGTCGCAAGGTCGGGGACCTGCGCGCGCAGTTGCGCCTCCGTCGACGCACGTTCCGTCGCGATCGCGGTCCGGCCCGCGGCGGAGATCTCGTCGCGTTCCCGCAAGCCGTCCTCCCGGGCGGCGGCGATCAGGGCGGCGCCTTCCTCCCGGGCCTGCTGCCGCGTCTGCGCGGCCTCGCGGCGGGCCTGGGCCAGCATGTCCTCGCGCTCGTCGCGTATCCGCTCGGCCTCGCGGCGCAGGTCCGCCGCCGGTCCGCCGGTGACGCCCTCGAGGATCGTGGCGCGCTCTTGGAGTACGCGGTTGACGCGGAGGATCATGCGCCTGACGAAGAAGTAGAGGGAGCCGAACAGCACGACTCCGACAGCAAGATTCTCGACGTCCGGGTTGATCGGCCCTAGCGGCATGGGAATGAGCTGCATGCCGCTGATCTACCCGCTCGTGTGTGCCCAACAACGCGCATCCGCACGCCAGTTGAGTGACGCCCGCCACTTCCCGGCCGACCGGTCACCGGCTCAGTCCCCGAAGTCGTACACCGTCACGGCGATGCCGCGCTCCACCAGACGCCGGGTGATCAGCGGCTCGACGCGGGACCACTTGCCGCCCGCGAGCCCGCAGCCGATGCGCGGCATGTGCACGGAGGCGCCGAGTTCGGCCGCCTTGTCGGCGAGCGTGGCCAGGGCGGTGTCGATCGCCTCGTACCGCACGGGGACGCCCTTGCTGCCGGTGCGCATGCCGTGCTGGCCGATCATGTTGGCCACCCAGGTGTAGGGACCGACCTCGACGAACTGGACGGCTCCCAGGCCGAAGTCGTTCTTCGCGCGCTCGCGGTGCCACCGGCGGTACGCGGCCTCCGGCTCGGGCCAGCGGCGCGACACCGCGACGACGAAACCCTTGCCCCAGCCGCCGAGGTCGTTGCAGACATGGCCGATCAGCTTGACGCCCTTGCCGGACGGCGCGGTGGCGTCACCTCGGATGTAAGTGATCTCCGACATGACGCCACCGTAGGCGCTGCCACTGACAGTGGCGATCGACCTGTTGTTGCGTGCGGCTACTTGGTGAGGCTCGCCGCCTCGCGGTCCACCCTGCGGCGGATCCCGTACCAGCCGGCGACCAGCGCCGCGGCGATGATCGGGATGAGGTAGAGCGTCTTGCGGCCGATCTCCGGGTCCTTCCACATCAGGCCGAGCACGGAGAGCAGGAAGACGATCGTGACGATCTCGGTGACCGGGCTGCCGGGGAGCCGGAAGGCGGGCCGGGTGATCACGCCCTCCTTGGCGCGGCGGACGAACGCCAGGTGACAGATCATGATGATCACCCAGGTGCTGATGATGCCGAGGGACGCCACGTTCAGGACGATCTCGAAGGCCTGGCTCGGCATGAGGAAGTTCAGGCCGACGCCGAGCACGCACACCGCGGAGGTGAGCAGGATGCCGCCGTAGGGGACCTGGCTCTTGTTCATCCTGGCGGTGAACTTCGGCGCCGATCCCGCCATCGCCATCGAGCGCAGGATGCGGCCCGTGGAGTACAGGCCCGAGTTCAGTGACGACAGCGCCGCCGTGAGGACGACCAGGTTCATCACGTCACCGGCCGCGGGGACGCCGATCTTGGAGAGGACCGTCACGAACGGGCTCTGGTCGGCCGAGTACACCGATCCCGGCAGGAGCAGCGCGAGCAGGACGACCGAGCCGACGTAGAAGAGGCCCACGCGCCACATGATGGAGTTCACCGCGCGCGGGACGACCTTCTGCGGCTCGGCGGTCTCGCCCGCCGCCACGCCGACCAGCTCGAGGGAGGCGTACGCGAAGACGACACCCTGCATGACGATCACGACCGGCATGATGCCGTTCGGCAGGAAGCCGCCGTTGTCGGTGATGACGCTCAGGCCCGGCGTCTGCCCGCCCACGTCCTGCTGGGTGACCAGCAGGAAGATACCGATCAGCATGAAGGCGACCAGGGCCGCGACCTTGACGATCGCGAACCAGAACTCCATCTCGCCGAAGTACTTCACCGAGATCATGTTGATCACGAGGACGACGGCGAGGGCGATCAGCGCGAGCACCCACTGGGGGATGTCGGTGAAGAAGCTCCAGTAGTGCGTGTAGAGCGCGATCGCGGTGATGTCGGCGATGCCGGTGGTCGACCAGTTGAGGAAGTACATCCAGCCGGCGACGTAGGCGCCCTTCTCGCCGAGGAACTCACGCGCGTAGCTGACGAACGAACCCGACGACGGCCGGTAGATGACCATCTCGCCGAGGGCGCGTACGACGAAGAAGGCGAAGATGCCGCACACGAGGTACGCGACGGCGAGCGCGGGGCCCGCGGAGTGCAGGCGGCCGCCCGCACCGAGAAAGAGTCCAGTTCCGATCGCGCCACCGATGGCGATCATGTTGACGTGACGGGCCTTGAGGTCCTTGCTGTAACCGGCGTCGCCCGCGTCCGCGGGGGCCTGGGACGCATCTGTGCGGGATGCGTCCGCAGCGGCCGTGTCTACGGCTTCCTTGCTCACGTGGGGGGTCTACTCTCTGGTGCCCGGAAAGCTCCGGTGTCCGGATGTGCTCCGGTCCACGACACCCCTGACGTGCGTGGACCGACGCGACACCTTCCCCCAGAGATCGCCCGACATGCGGTGGCGCACGTCACATAGCGGCACTTCTCACATGGTGGGCAGGGGGTGTACACCTCATGATCACAAGGTGTACAGGCCGTGCATCACTGGGAGTACAGCCCGTCGATGGCCTCCGCGTACTTCTCCCGGATGACCCTGCGGCGCAGTTTCAGGGACGGCGTGAGCTCGCCGGTCTCCGGTCCCCACTCCTGCTCCAGGAGCCGGTAGCGCTTGATCTGCTCGGTGCGGTTGAGGCGCGCGTTGGCCGCCTCGACGGCCCGCGCGACCTCGTCCTGTACGGCCTCGCTGGCCATCAGGTCGCCCGTGATCCCGTGCCCCGCGGCCCATACGGGGGCCATCTCGGCGTCCAGGACGAGCAGCGCGACCAGGTAGGAGCGGCCGTCGCCGTGCACGAGGGCCTGGCCGATGAGGGGGTGCTCCTTGAGGGTGTTCTCGACGAGCGCGGGCGACACGTTCTTGCCCGTCGACGTGACGATCAGTTCCTTCTTGCGGTCGGTGAGCCAGAGGAAGCCGTCCTCGTCGATGCGCCCCACGTCGCCGGTGGCGAACCAGCCGTCCGCGTCGCAGGCCGACTCCACACCCCCGTCGGGCAGGAGATAGCCGTCGAAGACCGTCGCGCCGCGCACCAGGATCTCGCCGTCGTCGGTGGTGCGGATCTCCAGGCCGTCCAGGGGCTTGCCCACGGAGCCGAGCCGGAAGGCGTCCGGGGTGTTGATGGTGACGACCCCGGTCGTCTCCGTGAGTCCCCACGCGTCCATGATCACGATGTCGAAGCCCGCCCAGAAGCGCACGACGTCCAGGGGCATCGACGCCGCCGCGCTCGCGGTCCACACCAGGCGGTCGAACCCGGCCAGGGAGAGCAGCGGGCCGATGACCTTCTCCTTGGCCTCGCGATACGCCCTCTCCAGGTCGGCCGGCGGTTCCTCGCCGCGCTCGACGCGGTCCACGCGCGCGCGTGTCGTCTCGTTCGCCGCCTCGATCGACTCCCGCTGCTCCTGCGGCAGCCCGGCGAGCACGGCCTTGACGGACGCGGCCAGCTTCTCCCACACGCGCGGGACCCCGAAGAACTGCGCGGGACGCAGCTCGCGCGCGGTCGCCGCGACGGCGGTCGGATCCGCGCACAGATACACGTGCGAGGCGCGGAACACGGGCAGGTAGATGCCGAGCATGCGCTCCGCGACATGGGCGAAGGGGAGGTAGCTGATGTGCTCCACGAAGTCGGGGAGCTCGACGACGGCGTCCAGGGCCACGCCGTTCAGGACGACGTTGCGGTGCGTGATGCGGACGCCCTTGGGGTCGCCCGTGGTGCCCGACGTGTAGACGACGGTCAGCGGATCGTCGGCCCGGGACTCGCGCCAGGCCTTCTCGAAGCCGTCCGGGTCGAACAGCCGGCTTCCGGTGGCGTGCAGCGAGCCGTACGTGCGGTGCCGGCCCGCTTCCGCCGCCTCGACCACCACCAGGCTCTCGATCGGCGCGTCGGGGTCGGTCAGGAGCGGCTCCCAGCGTTCCAGCTCGCGGGCCCCCTCGATGATCGCGAAGCGAGCTCGGCTGTGCCGGGCGATGTGCGCGATCTGCTCGGGGGCCGATGTGCCGTACACGGTGATGGGGACCGCGCCGATGTGCACGAGGGCAAGATCGCTCAGCCAGTGTTCGGGGCGGTTGCCCATCATCATGAGGACGTGCTCGCCGCGCCGTACGCCGAGTGCCGTGTATCCGGCGGCGAGGACCGCGACCTTGCGGCGTGCCTCGCGCCAGGTCAGTGTCGTCCACTCCCCTTCGGGGGTGGCGCGCCAGGAGAGTGCGGGGCGGTCGCCGTGGTCCTCGGCGTTGCGGAGCAGCAGCGCGGGGAGCGTGATGTCGGCGGGTTCCCCGGGGAGTCGCAGGATCGTGGTCATGACCGCCTCCTGGCGTCATCGACGAAGCAAGTGACTGTGCGGGACGCTTTCACAACAGTGGTGAGACAGCAATACTGTTGCACCTGATCGGTGCACAACCAGGTGCCCGGCCACGGATGTACGACTGGGGAGGCGATGCGCTGCCATGACGATGACGACGGCTTCGGACACGGACGAGCCGACGCTCACGGTCGACGAACTGGCCGCGCGCGCGGGCGTCACCGTCCGCACCATCCGCTTCTACAGCACCAAGGGCCTGCTGCCGCCACCGGTGATCGGCCCGCGCCGGGTCGGGCACTACGGCCAGGAGCATCTGTCCCGGCTCGGGCTCATCGAGGAGCTGCAGCACCAGGGCATGACGCTGGCCGCGATCGAGCGGTACCTGGAACAGCTGCCGCCCGATCTGAGCGCCCACGACCTCGCCATCCACCGCGCGGTGGTCGCTTCCTGGGCCCCCGACTCGGCCGAGGACACCGACCGCGCGGAGCTGGAACGCAGGGCGGGCCGGGCGCTGACGGACGGGGATCTGGACCGGCTCTCGGCGATGGGCGTCGTCGCGCCCGCGGAGGACGCGGGGGCGTACCGCGTCGACCCGGGGCTGCTGCGCCTGGGGGTCCAACTGCTCGACGTACCCATCGCGCACGAGACGATCCTGGCGGCGCGGACGGTCCTGATGGAGCACACCCGCTCGGCCGCCGTCGAGCTCTCCCGGCTCTTCCGCGACGAGGTGTGGAGCCCCTACCGCGACCGGGAGTCGGACCCCGAACACGTGGCCGCGATGCGCTCCCTGTCGGCCCACATGCAGCCGATGGTGGTGCAGGCCCTGGTGACGGCGTTCCAGCGCTCCCTCAAGGAGGAGCTGCGGGAGTGGCTCGCGGAAGGCTGAGCCACTCCCGTCCTCCTGCTGTCAGGCGTCGCTGAACTTCTCGCCCCGGTCGGCCTTCTCGACCAGCAGCGCGGGCGGCGTGAACCGCTCGCCGTAGCGGTCGGCCAGCTCACGGGCGCGGGCCACGAATCCGGGCAGGCCGCCTTCGTAGCCGTTGATGTACTGGAGCACGCCACCGGTCCAGCCGGGGAAGCCGATGCCGAAGATGGAGCCGATGTTGGCGTCCGCGACGGAGGTCAGGACGCCCTCCTCCACCAGGCGCACGGTGTCGAGCGACTCCGAGAAGAGCATCCGCTCCTGCATGTCCTTGAACGGGATCTGGGTGCCCGGCTTGGTGAAGTGCTCGCGCAGGCCCGGCCAGAGCCCGGCGCGCTTGCCGTCCACGTACTCGTAGAAGCCCGCTCCCCCGCTCCTGCCGGGGCGCTCGAACTCGTCGACCATGCGGTCGATGACGGAGTCCGAGGGGTGCCCGGCCCAGGTCCCGCCGGCCTCCTCGACGGCGCGCTTCGTCTCGTTGCGGATCTTGCGGGGCAGGGTGAGGGTCAGCTCGTCCATCAGGGACAGGACCTTCGCCGGGTAGCCCGCCTGGGCGGCGGCCTGCTCGATGGACGCGGGCTCGATGCCCTCGCCGACCATCGCGACACCTTCGTTGATGAAGTGCCCGATCACGCGCGAGGTGAAGAAGCCGCGCGAGTCGTTGACGACGATCGGCGTCTTGTTGATCTGGCGTACGAGGTCGAAGGCGCGGGCGAGCGCCTCGTCCCCGGTGCGCTCGCCCTTGATGATCTCCACGAGCGGCATCTTGTCGACGGGCGAGAAGAAGTGCAGGCCGATGAAGTCGACGGGCCGTGTGACGCCCTCGGCGAGCTGGGTGATCGGCAGCGTCGAGGTGTTGGAGCACAGCAGCGCGTCCGGCTCGATGACGTCCTGGATCTCCTGGAACACCTTGTGCTTGAGCGAGGTGTCCTCGAAGACGGCCTCGATCACGGCGTCGCAGCCCGCGAGGTCCTGCGGGTCCGCGGTCGGCGTGATGCGGGCGAGCAGCGCGTCGGCCTTCTCCTGGGTCGTACGCCCCCGCTGCACCGCCTTGGCGCACAGCTTCTCGGAGTAGGCCTTGCCCTTGGCGGCGGCTTCGGCGGAGACATCCTTCAGGACGACTTCGATGCCGGCGCGGGCGCACGAGTAGGCGATGCCCGCGCCCATCATCCCGGCGCCGAGGACGGCGGCCTTGCGGACCTGGCGCGGCTCGATGCCCTTGGGGCGGTTGGCGCCGGAGTTGACGGCCTGGAGGTCGAAGAAGAACGCCTGGATCATGTTCTTCGCGGTCTGGCCCGTGACCAGCTCGGTGAAGTACCGGGCCTCGATGGTCAGCGCGGTCTCGAAGTCGACCTGCGAGCCCTCGACGGCGGCCGCGAGGATGTTGCGCGGGGCCGGGTAGGGGGCGCCGTTGATCTGCTTCTTGAGGTTGGCCGGGAACGCGGGCAGGTTCGCCGCGAACTTCGGGTTGGCCGGGGTGCCGCCGGGGATCCGGTAGCCCGGCTTGTCCCAGGGCTGCGCCGACTCGGGGTTGGCGTCGATGAAGGCGCGGGCCTTCTCGATCATCTCCTCGCGGGTGGCGGCCACTTCGTGGATGAGCCCGTTCTCCAGGGCGCGCTTCGGGTTGTACTGGGTGCCCTGGAGCAGCACCTTCAGGAGCGCGTCCGCGATGCCCATGAGGCGTACGGTGCGGGTCACGCCGCCGCCCGCCGGGAGCAGGCCGAGGGTGACCTCGGGCAGGCCGATCTTGGAGCCGGGCGCGTCGAGCGCGACGCGGTGGTGGCTGGCCAGGGCGATCTCGTAGCCGCCGCCGAGGGCCGCGCCGTTGATGGCGGCGACGACGGGCTTGCCCAGGGTCTCGATGCGGCGCAGGGAGCTCTTGATGGCGACGCCCGCCTCGAACGCGTCCTGCGCGTTCTCGGGACCGGCCTGCATCATGTCCTTGAGGTCACCGCCCGCGAAGAAGGTCTTCTTGGCGGAGGTGTAGATGATGCCGCGGATGGAGTCCTTCTCGGCCTCCGCGCGCTCGGCGATCGCCGCGATGGAGTCCTTGAACCCCTGGTTCATGGTGTTCGCGGACTGGTTGGGGTCGTCGAGGACGAGGGTGAGGATGCCGGTGGCGTCCATTTCCCAGCGGATGGTGGTGCTTTCTTGCGTCATGACGTTCTCCGTGAAGTCTGTTGTGGGCGGGGGGGGGGCGGGGGGGGGGCCGGGGAGGATGGCTGCGGTACGTGGCCGACTGAACGCCGGTGGGGGCTGGTCGCGCAGTTCCCCGCGCCCCTGAGGCAGCGGCTTCGCCGCGCCTCATGAAGGCGCGCACGCAGTGCGCCCTTCAGGGGCGCGGGGAACTGCGCGACCAGCCACGACGCACCCGCAGTCGGCGTCATAGGGCAGCCCCGGCGGCGCTACACCCGTTCCACGATCGTGGCGATCCCCATGCCTCCGCCGACACACAACGTGGCGAGCCCGTACCGCAGGTCCCGCCGCTCCAACTCGTCCACCAGCGTCCCCAGGATCATCGCCCCGGTCGCGCCCAAGGGATGGCCCAACGCAATCGCTCCGCCGTTGACATTGACCTTGTCCAGGGACAACCCCATGTCCTTCACGAAGCGGAGCACCACCGCCGCGAAGGCCTCGTTGATCTCGACGAGGTCGATGTCGTCGATGGTCAGACCGGCCTTGGCGAGCGCCTTGCGGGCGGCGGGCGCGGGGCCGGTGAGCATGATGGTCGGCTCGGAGCCGGAGACGGCCGCGGAGACGATCCGGGCGCGCGGCGCGAGACCGTACCGCTCGCCGACCTCCTTGCTGCCGATGGCGACGAGCGCGGCGCCGTCCACGATGCCGGAGGAGTTGCCCGCGTGGTGGACGTGGTCGATCTTCTCGACCCAGTGGTACTTCTGCAGCGCGACGGCGTCGAAGCCGCCGAGGTCGCCGATGTCCTTGAAGGACGGCTTGAGCTTGGCGAGCGAGTCGGCGGTGGTGCCGGGGCGCATGAACTCGTCGTGGTCCAGGACGACCAGACCGCTGCGGTCCTTCACCGGCACGACGGACTTCTCGAAGCGGTTGTCCTTCCAGGCGGCCGCGGCACGCTCCTGGGACAGGGCCGCGTACTCGTCGACGTCGCGCCGGGAGTAGCCCTCCACCGTGGCGATGAGGTCGGCGCCGATGCCCTGCGGCACGAAGCCCGTCTCGTAGTTGGTCATCGGATCGGCGAACCAGGCGCCGCCGTCCGAGCCCATCGGGACGCGCGACATCGACTCGACACCGCCCGCGAGGACCAGGTCCTCCCAGCCCGAACGCACCTTCATCGCGGCCATGTTGACCGCTTCGAGACCCGAGGCGCAGAAGCGGTTCTCCTGGACACCCGCGACGGTGTCCGGAAGCCCGGCGGCGATGGCCGCGACGCGCGCGATGTCGGAGCCCTGGTCACCGACGGGGCCCACGACGCCGAGGACGATGTCGTCGACGGCGGCCGGGTCCAGGTCGGGGAACCGCGCGCGGATCTCGTGGATCAGGCCGACGACGAGGTCGATCGGCTTGGTGCCGTGCAGGGCGCCATTGGCCTTGCCGCGTCCGCGCGGGGTGCGGATCGCGTCGTATACGTACGCTTCGGTGGTCAAGACAGCAGCCTTTCGCAAAGAACTGTGCAGGTGAGGGTGGGGAAGGCTCAGGCGAGCAGGGAGCGGCCGATGATCTCCTTCATGATCTCGGTCGTGCCTCCGTAGATCGTCTGGATGCGGCCGTCGGTGAAGGCCTTGGCGACGCGGTACTCGGTCATGTAGCCGTACCCGCCGTGCAGTTGCAGGCAGCGGTCGGCGACGCGCTTTTGCAGCTCGGTGGCCCACCACTTGGCCATCGAGGCGTGTACGGCGTCGAGTTCGCCGTTCGAGTGATCGGCGATGCAGCGGTCGAGGAAGGTGCGGGTGACCGCGCACTCGGTGGCCATCTCGGCGATCTCGAAGCGGATGTGCTGGAGCTTGGAGAGCGGGCGCCCGAAGGCCTCGCGCTCCTTGACGTACGTCGTGGTGATCTCCAGGAGGTACTCGGCGGCGGCGATCCCCGCGACGGCGATGCCCATGCGCTCCTGCGCGAGGTTCGTCATCAGGTGGATGAAGGCGCCGTCGAGCTCGCCGAGGAGGTTCTCCTTGGGGACGCGTACGTCGTTGAAGAACAGCTCGGCGGTGTCCTGGGACTTCTGGCCGATCTTGTCGAGGTTGCGCCCGCGCTCGAAGCCGTCCGTGCCGCGCTCGACGACGAGGAGGGACAGGCCCTTGGCGCCGCCCTCCGGGGAGGTCTTGGCGACGACGATCACCAGGTCGGCGAGGATGCCGTTCGAGATGAACGTCTTGGAGCCGTTGAGCAGCCAGTGGTCGCCCTGGTCGGTGGCGGTGGTGCGGATGCCCTGGAGGTCGGAGCCCGCGCCCGGCTCGGTCATCGCGATGGCCGTGATGATCTCGCCGGAGCAGAAGCCGGGCAGCCAGCGCCGCTTCTGGTCCTCCGTGGCGAGGGAGGTCAGATAGGGGCCGATGATGTCGTTGTGCAGGCCGAGCGCGAGCCCTGACGCGCCCGCGCGGGTGAACTCCTCGGCGAGGACGGCGCTGTAGCGGAAGTCGGTGTTCCCGCCGCCCCCGAACTCCTCGGGCACGGCGAGCCCGAGCAGCCCCTGCTTGCCCGCGGCGAGCCACGCGTCACGGCTGACGATGCCGTCCTTCTCCCACTCCTCGTAGTGGGGCAGCACCTCCTTGGCGAGGAAGGTGCGGACGGTCTCGCGGAACGCCTCGTGTTCGGCGGTAAAGATCTGTCGCTTCACGTACGGCCTCCTGGAGCCCTAGAGCCAGCCCTTGACGGTTTCGATCGACTTGGCCGGCTCGGGGCCGACGGGAATGACGTTGAGCATGGTGACGCCCGCCTCACGGAAGGCCTCGACACGCTCGCGGACGTAGCTCTCGGGTCCGCACAGCGACATGAGTTCGCAGAACTCGTCCGGGACGGCGGCCTCGGCTTCCTTCTTCTTGCCCGAGAGATACAGCTCCTGGATGAGCTTCGCTTCCTTCTCGTAGCCGTACGCGACGGCGAGGTCGTTGTAGAAGTTCTTCCCCGGAGCACCCATGCCGCCTACGTAGAGGGCGATCTGGGGTCGGGCCAGATCCCGTACGGCGGCCGCGTCGTCACCGATGGCGAGCAGTCCGCCCGCGACCGTCTGCAACGGGCCGAGCGCCGGATCGCGCTTCTCCTTGCCCTCGGCGAGCGGGGCGCCCCACACCTGGTGGGCCTTCTCCGGGATGAACAGGGTGGGCAGCCAGCCATCGGCGATCTCGGCGGTCATGCGGACGTTGGCCGGGCCCAGGGACGCTACGTAGAGGGGCACTTCGGAGCGGACCGGCTTGGTGAGGATCTTCAGCGGCTTCCCCAGCTTGCCGCCCTTCTCCGCGGGCAGCGGCATGTCCGTGACACCGTGGTGGTCGATGACCTCGCGGCGCAGGATGCGGCGGGTCAGCTCGATGGCCTCGCGGGTGCGGGCAAGGGGCTTGTCGTACGGCTTCCCGTGCCAGCCCTCGACGACCTGCGGGCCCGATGCGCCGAGCCCGATGATCGCCCGGCCGCCGGAGATCGCGTCGAGTCCGGCGGCGGTCTGGGCGATGAGGGCGGGGGTGCGCGAGTAGACGTTGAGGATCGCGGCGCCGATCTTCATACGCTCGGTGCGCGCGGCCAGGTAGCCCATGATGGTGGGCGAGTCGAAGCCGTACGCCTCCGCCACCCAGACGGCGTCCAGACCGGCGGACTCCAGGGCCGCGACGTCGTCGGCGGCCTGCCGCGGGTCGCCCGCGTAGGCGAGAGGTGCGGAGATCTCCATCAGCTGTCTTCCCTCGTGGTGGTGTCGGAATGCTGGACGAGCGCCGGTACGTCCCAGTCGCGGGCCACGGCCTCGGTGTCCGCGCCCGGTTGGGCGGGGCCGCTCCTGATGTCCGTGGGCGTCGTGGAGAAGCGGGGTGCGGGTGCGGGCTGGGTGATGCCGCCGTGGTCCACGAAGGTGCCGCGGGCGGCGAGGTGGGGGTGTGCGGGGGCCTCGCGCAGCGAGAGCACGGGCGCCACGCACGCGTCGGAGCCCTCGAAGACGGCCGTCCACTCCTCGCGCGTGCGTGACTTGAAGCGGGCGGCGACCGCGTCGCGCAACTCGCCCCAGCGGGCGAGGTCCCCCCGCGCGGGCGCCTCGCCGGTGAGGCCGAGGAGCGCGATGAACTCGTCGTAGAACTGCTGCTCAAGGGCGCCGACGGCCATGTGGCCGCCGTCCGCGGTCTCGTAGTTGCCGTAGAAGGGGCAGCCGCCATCCAGGAGGTTGGCGCCGCGCCGGTCCTGCCAGCCGCCGGCCGCGAGCATGCCGTGGATCATCGACGTGAGGTGCGCGGTGCCGTCGACGATCGCGGCATCCACGACCTGCCCCGCACCGGTCGCACGCGCGTGGTGCAGGGCCGCGAGGATGCCGACGACGAGGTAGAGCGAGCCGCCCGCGTAGTCGCCGACGAGGTTCGCGGGGACGGTGGGCGGCTCGCCGGGGTTGCCGATCATGCCGAGGGTGCCGGTGATCGCGATGTACGCGATGTCGTGCCCGGCGCGCTGGGCGAGCGGCCCCTCCTGGCCCCAGCCGGTCATCCGGCCGTAGACGAGCTTCGGGTTGCGGGCGTGGCAGGCGTCCGGCCCGACGCCGAGGCGCTCGGCCACGCCGGGGCGGTAACCCTCGATGAGGACGTCCGCGCGGTCGACCAGGTCGAGGACGCGGTCCGCGCCGTCCGCCGCCTTGAGGTCGACGATCACGGAGCGTTTGTTGCGGTTGGTGACGTCGTACTCGGGATTGATCGCGAGACCGCCGCCGCCCGGCCGGTCGACGCGTACGACGTCGGCACCCAGGTCGGCGAGGAGCATGGCCGCGAACGGGCCGGGGCCGATGCCCGCGAGCTCGACCACCCGCACCCCTGCGAGCGGTCCGTGAACGCCCTTGTCCGGAACTGCCATGGAGCCCCCAGCGTTATGACACAACTGATGTAACACCAGTGATGCTAAGAACGTGTTCCACTCCGCACAAGACCCTAGCAAGCAAGCGCTTAGACAAATCGGGGGACGGGCCTTGCGCCACGACTCCCTTCGCACGCTAGCCTCGGCCGCCGACATCGGCGTGGGGCGCACGGCAGAGAGGTGCCATGACCAGTCAGAACGGCAACGGCAAGAAGCGTGCGGCGGACCGCACGTACGACATCGTGCTCTTCGGGGCGACCGGTTTCGTCGGCGTGCTCACCGCGGAGTACCTCGCGGCGCACGCCCCCGAAGGGGTGCGCTGGGCGATCGCGGGGCGTGACACCGGGAAACTGGAGCGGCTGCGGGACAAGCTCGCCGAAGCCCACCCGGCCTGTGCGAAGCTCCCCCTCGTCCGCGCCGACGTGGCGGACCCGGCGTCCCTGCGCGAGATGGCAGGGCACGCGCGCGTGGTGGCCACGACCGTCGGCCCCTATCTCGAGTACGGGCAGGAACTCGTCGCCGCGTGCGCCGAGGCGGGCACGGACTACGTGGACCTCACCGGTGAGCCGGAGTTCGTCGACCTGATGTACGTGCGGCACGACGCCCGCGCGCGGGAGACGGGCGCACGCCTCGTGCACTCCTGCGGCTTCGACTCGGTCCCGCACGACCTGGGCGCCTACTTCACGGTGAAGCAGCTCCCGGAGGACGTGCCGCTGCGCGTGGACGGCTTCGTGCGCAGCAACGCGACGTTCTCGGGGGGCACGTTCGCCTCCGCGCTCGCCCAGTTCGCGCGGGGCCCGCAGATGCTGGCCGCCGCACGGGACCGGCGGCGGCACGAGGCGCGCCTGGTGGGCCGCAAGGCGTACGCGCCGCCGAGCGCGCCCCGGTACGCGGGCGAGGTCGGCGCCTGGGCCCTGCCCCTGCCGACGATCGACCCCCAGGTGGTGCAGCGCTCGGCCCGGGCACTCGATCGCTACGGGCCCGACTTCCGCTACCGCCACTACGCGGCGGTGAAGACCCTGCCCTTCGCGGTGGGCGGCGCGGTGGCCGTCAGCGGTCTGGTGGCGGCGGCCCAACTGCCGCCCGCGCGGCGGTGGTTGTCGTCACGTCTGAAGCCGGGCGAGGGGCCGAGCGAGCAGCGGCGCGCGGACAGTTGGTTCTCTGTGCGGTTCGTCGGCGAGGGCGGCGGCAAGCGGGTCTACACGGAGGTCTCGGGCGGCGATCCGGGGTACGACGAGACGGCGAAGATGCTGGGCGAGGCGGCCCTGTGCCTGGCCGTCGACGACGATCTGCCGGACGTGGCCGGGCAGTTGACCACCGCCGTGGCGATGGGCGACGCGCTGACGGCGCGACTGACGGCGGCGGGGCTCAGCTTCCGGGTGGCGGCGACACGGTAGCGGTCGCCTCGCGCAGGGCCGCGCGGCAGAGGGCGTCCGCGCGGCGCGTGGACTCCGGGAGGCGGTAGCGCGGTGTCAGACGCAGCGTGTGGGCACAGGCGTTGTCCAGGCTCACGCGGTGGCCGACGGAGACGAAGACCGGCTTGACGCCCTCGCGGGTGCGCAGGGCGCGGCCGATCTCCTCGGCGCCGTCCAGGAGCGGGGCCGCGCTCGCCCGCGGCGCGTCCGGAGCCTCGTACGTGAACGTGAAGGGGTTCTTGGCCACGCCGATCGTGGGCAGTCCCGTGAGGACGCCGAGGTGGCTCGCGAGGCCGAACCTGCGGGGGTGGGCGATGCCGTAACCGTCGCAGACGACGAGGCCCGGCGCGGCCGTGAGCTCCCCCAGGGCGGCCAGCACGGTGGGAATCTCACGGAAGGCGAGCAGTCCCGGCACGTACGGGAAGGTCACGCGGCCCACCGCGGTGGCCTCCTCGACGACGTCGAGTGTCGCGGCGTCCAGGACGACGACCGCGGCCGCGACGATGTCGCGCTCGTCGTCGTAGGCGACGTCGACGCCCGTGACGTGTCCGGTGCCCGGCTCGGGGCCCGCCTCGTCGAGCACGACCCGGGCGCGGAGCCGGTCCTGGACCGCTCGGGCGGTCGGCTCGTCGGTGGGCCAGTTCGCGGGCGCGTGGCAGGGAGCAGTCGTGTGCGTCGTCATCGTGCGGGCAAGCCTAGGCGGCCGTCCGGCTCACTTGGCCGCCGGGAACTTCCAGATGAACGTCCGGCCGCCCTGCTCGGACCAGTGGACCTCCAGGTCCTTCGCGCCCTTGGGGACCAGATAGGTCTCGCACAGGACGTGCGTCTCGCCCCGCTTCCAGCCCTTGATGGACGACGGGGCCTCGCACCCCGGCGCGTTGTCGGCGGCGCCGACGATCAGGGTGCCGCGCCTGCCGTCCGCCCAGATCGTGGTGGGCTGGCTGGCGCGCGGGCGCTGCGTGAGGGTCGGGCCGGACCTGTGCGTGTACTTCACGTGGGCGATGGCCGGGACCAGGCCCTTGGCCAGCTTGGGTTCCGAGACCATCTTCGCGGTCTCGGCCTCCGTGCCCAGTTCGACCTTCTGCGCGGTGAGGTCGTAGGTGACGAAGACGTCGCCCTCCTTCGCCTCTCCGGTGGCGCTCTCGCCGGTGCCGCGCGCGACCCGCTTCCGGTCCGAGGCATCCTTCTTGCCGCCGTCGTCGCCGCAGGCGGTCAGCGCGAGGGCGAGCACGGCCACCGTCGCGACCACGCGCGAAGTGGTCTTTCTGTACAGCAAAGTGAACTCCCGGCAGAAATGGGGCAGCCGCGCGGCACGAAATGGCCCCATGGAGCGGCAGGTGGAGCCGTCAGCATAAGAGTCGGTCGGGCGAGGGACCGCGACCGCCCCGGGCCACCGCCACGTATGGCGGCGCGCGGCGGTAGCCTCGCGATCATGTTCGTTCTCGAGTTGACCTACACCGCGCCCGTGTCCGCCGTCGACAAGGAGCTCGATGCCCATGTCGCCTGGCTCGACCAGCTGTACGCGCAGGGCGTCTTCATCGCCTCCGGGCGCAAGAACCCGCGCGACGGCGGCGTGATCCTCGCCGTGGCCGACGACCGCGCCGCGATCGAGGAGATCGCGGCGGGCGACCCCTTCGTGCTCGCGGAGGTCTGCGAGTACCGCATCACCGAGTTCATCGCCACGAAGACGGCCCCGGCACTCGCCCCCTACCGGCAGCAGCTGCCCTAGTTCCGCTCCCAGCGCGCGATCCGGCCCTTCTCGCCGGACGCCCAGCAGGCCCGGTCCCGCGTGCAGTCGACGGTGTCGTACGACCCGGGGTCGACCGTCCGCCAGCTGCGCCCGCCGTCCGCCGTGACGTCCGTGCCGGTCGGCCCGACCGCGAGCGCGCCCCGGCGGCTCCCGGGCAGCCAGGCCACCCCTGAGCGGTAGGCGGGCGGGGGCCCGTCGGCCGTGGTCCAGGTGCGGCCGCCGTCGCGGGTGGTGGCCGCGGCCCTGGGTGAAGGCCGGCCCGCGTTGTAGTCGCCGCCGACCGCGATGCCGTGCGCCCGGTCGCGGAAGGCCAGGCCGAAGACACCGCGGGCCGGGTCGCCCGCCGGGATCGGCGTGTCCGTGGCCGTCCAGGTGCGGCCGCGGTCGGCGGAGTGCAGGACACGCGCGCGTGCCCCTCCCCCGGTGGCGAGCCACACGTCGCGGGAACCGGAGCTCACCAGGCACTGGCCGCTCGCCGCGAAGCCCGCCTCGCCCTCCTGGGCGGCGGGCATGCCGTCGCTGGGCAGGACCTTCCAGGAGCGGCCGCCGTCGGCGGTGGACAGGATGCGGTACTTGCCGTCCACCGGGTCGCTCATCGCCAGGCCGTGGTGCCGGTCGAAGAACGTCATGCAGTCGTAGAAGGCCTTGGGGTCGGTGTTGCGGAAGGACTCCGTCCAGGTCGCTCCGCCGTCCGACGTCCGAAAGACCCGTGAGGCCTCGCCCTCGCCGATGGCGAGCACCACCGCGCGGCGGCCGTCGAAGGCCTCGATGTCCCGGAACTCCAGCCCCTCGGCCCCGGGCGGAGAGACGTTCCGCCAGTTCTCGCCGCCGTCCGACGTCCGCAGGACGGTGCCCTTGGCGCCGGCCACCCACGCGGTGTGCCTGCTGACGGCGGCGAGACCGCGGAAGCGCACGTCGGTGCCGCCGGCCTTGAGGTCCCAGCCGCCGCCCCGCTGCGACTGGCTCCCGGCGGCCGCCTGGGCGGGGCCCGGCGCGGCGAGCGCCGTCGCGGCGAGCGCAGCCCCGCACAGTCCCACCGACACCGCACGACCCGTGGACCGCGCCCATCTCGTCTTCCCCAAGGACTTCATGGCGGGCGAAGTTACCACCGGAACGCAGGATTCCTTCCGGGGATTCCGTGAAGAGAGTGAAGAGGACGCGGTGACCGAGGTCACTCCGTGTTCGCGTGCACGGATTCCGTCATTCCGACGTCTATCAAAGTGCCGACCCGAGTCGTCCAGCTGTAGTTGAGGGAGCAGGCGTTGTCCACCAGCATCGAACAAGCCGTAGAGGCCCGCCTCGTCGCCGCCGCACCGCGGATGTCGACCATCCCCGCGACGCTGCACTACGACCCGAACGATCCGTTCGCCGTCCGGATGAGCTTCCCCGCCCCGGCGACCCTGGAGGGCATCGAGGTCTACTGGACCTTCGCCCGCGAGCTGCTCGCCCAGGGCTTGGAGCAGGCGGTGGGCGACGGCGACGTCCGCGTGCGGCCCTATGGCTTCGACCGCACGGTCGTCGAGTTCCACGCCCCCGAGGGCATGGCGATCGTCCACATCCGCACCGGCGAGCTGCGCGGCTTCCTGCAGCGCTCGCTCTCCCTGGTGCCCATGGGTGACGAGCATCTGTACGTCGACCTGGACCGGGACCTCGCCGACCTGATGCGGGACGCCTGCTAGCACCCTGCCACGGGCCGGGCCGACCCTCAGCCGCCTCCGCCGCTCGACCTGGCCGCCTCCGCGGACGACACCGACGACGCCAGGGCCTTGCGCAGCCCGCGCATCAGCTCCGGGAGGTCCGGGGCCGGGCCCCGCCGCGGTCGGTGAGCGCGTCGAGCCGGTCCTGGCATGGGGCCTCCTCATCTGCGCTCACAAAAAATCGTTGACAGCCCGCGGGCCGGTTCCTACGGTGTATAGCGGTTCTGTTGTCGCCGATAGGAGTAGGACGTTGCTCGTCTGAGGTCTGGTGTCACCGCGTCACACGGCTCGGCCGTGTACGTAGCGTGCGACCTCGGCGTACGAGCCGTCCCTGGGCGCAGGGCCCTTTTTTCTGCCCTTCTCCTCGCCTCCTGACGACGCTGCTCCCGTCCCCCTGTCGCACCTCGCGGTGTCCCGAAACGCGTTGCCCCTGACCGCGCTTCATCTCACGCAACCGCGAGGACCACATGTCTACCCACCCCACCTCCATCACGTGCACGTCGCTCGACTTCACCTGGCCGGACGGCACCGGCGTCTTCGACGGTTTCCAGACGGCCTTCGGCACCGGCAGGACCGGCCTCATCGGCGTCAACGGGTCGGGAAAGTCCACCCTGTTGAAGCTCGTCGCCGGTGAGCTCACGCCGACCGACGGCACCGTCCGCGTCGCCGGTGACATCGGGTACCTGCCGCAGAACGTCACCCTCGACACCACGCTGCGCGTCGAGGAGGTGCTCGGTATCGCGTCAACTCGCGCTGCTCTGCACGCCATTGAGTCGGGTGACGTGGCCGAGGAGCACTTCACGGCGGTCGGTGACGACTGGGACGTGGAGGAGCGCGCCGTCGCGGCCCTCGATCAACTCGGCCTCGGCCACATCGGCCTGGACCGCACCACCGGCGAGGTGTCCGGCGGCGAGTCCGTGCTGCTGCGCCTGGCCGCGCTGCTGCTCGGCCGGCCTGACGTGCTCCTGCTCGACGAACCCACCAACAACCTCGATCTGTACGCCCGTCGGCGCCTGTACGCGGCCGTCGAGGCCTGGTCCGGAGTCCTGGTCGTGGTCAGCCACGACCGTGAACTCCTCGACCTGGTCGACCAGATCGCCGATCTGCGGGACGGAGAACTCAAGTGGTACGGAGGCAATCTCTCCGCGTACGAGGAAGCGCTGGCCGCCGAGCAGGAGGCGGCGGAGCGCATGGTGCGCGTCGCCGAGTCCGACCTGAAGAAGCAGAAGCGTGAACTGGCGGACGCACACGTCAAGTTGGCTCGCCGCAAGCGGTACGGCCAGAAGATGTGGGACACCAAGCGCGAGCCCAAGGTCGTCATGAGCGAGCGCAAGCGGCAGGCCCAGGTGTCCGCGGGCAAGCACCGCATCATGCACGAGGAGAAGCTCACCGAGGCGAAGGAGCGTCTGGACGACGCCGTCGAGGCGGTGCGCGACGACGACGAGATCCGCGTCGACCTGCCGTTCACCGCGGTCCCGCCGGGCCGCACGGTGCTCACGCTGCGCGAGCTGACCCTGCGCTACGGAGTCCGTGTGCGGGGCGAGTTCGAGCTGCGCGGCCCCGAGCGGATCGCACTGGTCGGCCGCAACGGCGCGGGCAAGACCACGCTCCTGCGGACCATCGCCGGAGAACTGCCGGCCGTGGAAGGAGAGGCGCTCGCACATGTCCCGCTGCGTTTCCTGCCCCAGCGCCTCGACGTCCTCGACGAGGAGCTGACCGTCGCCGAGAACGTGGCACGCCACGCGCCCGGGGCCACCAACAACAGGATCAGGGCCCGCC
Source organism: Streptomyces sp. NPDC054872 (assembly GCF_053610705.1). NCBI lineage: Bacteria > Bacillati > Actinomycetota > Actinomycetes > Kitasatosporales > Streptomycetaceae > Streptomyces > Streptomyces sp. NPDC054872. The sequence goes on from NZ_JBSGYY010000001.1 coordinate 140,705, forward strand.
TGGCCCGCTTCCTGTTCAAGGGGGCGCGGGCCGATCAGCGGGCGGCGACCCTGTCGGGCGGCGAGCGGTTCCGTGCGGCGCTGGCCGCACTGCTGCTCGCGGAGCCCGCGCCGCAGCTCCTGATGCTCGACGAGCCGACGAACAACCTCGACATGGCGAGCGTGAAACAGCTGGCCACGGCCTTGGAGTCGTATGAGGGGGCGCTGATCGTGGCCAGTCACGACGTGCCGTTCCTGGAGTCGATCGGCATCACGCGGTGGCTGCTTCTCGACGGAGAAATGAAGGAAATCACGACAGAAGCTGTCGGGTATCCCGGCTAGCTTCGCGTGTATGCACCAGTTCATCACCATCACAGGAGCCCGGGAGAACAACCTCAAGGAGGTGGACCTGCGCATTCCGAAGGGTCGGCTCACGGTGTTCACCGGCGTGTCGGGATCGGGGAAGTCGTCGGTCGTGTTCGACACGATCGCGGTCGAGTCGCAGCGCCAGCTGAACGAGACCTTCACGTGGTTCGTCCGCAACCGGCTGCCGAAGTACGAGCGGCCGCACGCGGAGACCATCGAGGAGCTCTCGCCCGCGATCGTCGTCGACCAGCGGCCGATCGGCGGCCACTCGCGCTCCACCGTGGGCACGATGACGGACATCTACTCGGTGATGCGCGTGCTGTTCTCGCGGCACGGCACACCGAGTGCGGGTCCGGCCACCGCGTACTCGTTCAACGACCCGTCGGGCATGTGCCCCCGGTGCCACGGCCTGGGCAAGACCGTGCGGCCCGACTACGACCGCATCCTGGACCCTGCCAAGTCCCTGGCGGACGGCGCGATCCTCTTCCCGCCGTTCGCCGCGGGGACCTGGCAGGGCCAGACGTACACCAACACCCCCGACCTGGACACACACAAGCCGGTGGGCCGATTCGGCGCGCGGGAGCGGGAGTTCCTGATGCGCGGCGGCAAGCAGGGCCGCAAGGTCAACGTCGACAACACCGGCGGCGCGCGGGACATCGACTACGAAGGGCTCGCGGACCGCTTCGAGCGGCTCTACCTCAACCGCGACCTGTCGACGCTCTCCCAGAAGACGCGCGACCTCGTGCAGCGCTTCCTCGTCGAGGGTGAATGCGACCTCTGCGCGGGGGCACGGCTCAACGCGGCGGCGCTCGCGACCCGTATCGACGGCCTGAGCATCGCCGACTGCTCGCGCATGGAGGTCACCGACCTCATCCCCGCGCTCGCGCGCATCGACGACCCGGTGGCGGGACCCGTCGCGTCGGCGGCCGTGGCGGCGCTCGAACGGATCGAGGCGATCGGCCTCGGCTACCTCAGCCTCGGCCGCGAGACGTCCACGCTCTCCGGCGGCGAGGGACAGCGCCTGAAGACGGTGCGGCACCTCGGCTCCAGCCTGACCGGCATGACGTACATCTTCGACGAGCCGAGCGTCGGCCTGCACCCGCGTGACGTGGGGCGGCTCAACGACCTGCTGCTGCGCCTGCGCGACAAGGGGAACACCGTCCTGGTCGTCGAGCACGACCCGGACGTGATCGCCGTCGCCGACCACGTCGTCGACATGGGCCCCGCGGCGGGCACGGGCGGTGGTCTGGTCGTCTTCGAGGGGACACCGCAGGAGCTGCGCCGCGCCGACACGCTCACGGGCCGGCACCTGCGGCGCTCGACGGGTGTCAAGGCGAGCCCGCGCGAGGCGATCGGCGGACGGTGGGTCAAGGGCGCCGATCTGCACAACCTCAAGGACGTCAGCGTGTGCGTGCCGACGGGGGTGCTCACGGCGGTGACGGGCGTCGCGGGGTCGGGCAAGAGCACCCTGGTGTCGCGGGCGTTCGTCGCCGAGCACCCGGACGCCGTGGTCGTCGACCAGTCGGGCATCGGCATCTCCGGCCGGTCGACCCCGGCGACGTACCTCGGGATCATGGACTCGCTGCGCAAGCTGTTCGCGCGCGAGACCGGCCGGGAGGCCGCGCTCTTCAGCTTCAACTCGGCTGGCGCGTGCGGGAGTTGCCAGGGCCGCGGGATCATCTACAGCGACCTGGCCTTCATGGATCCGGTGACGACGACCTGCGAGGCGTGCGAGGGGCGGCGCTTCAAGGAGGAGGTGCTCCGGCTGACCGTCGGCGGCAGCTCCATCGCCGACGTCCTCGACATGACGGCCGAGCGCGCCCTCGACTTCCTCGCCGCCGTCGACGACACGGCGATGCGGCGCAGGCTGCGGGCCCTGCACGACGTGGGGCTCACCTACCTGACGCTCGGGCAGCCGCTGAGCACCCTGTCGGGCGGTGAGCGGCAGCGCATCAAGCTCGCCACGCAGCTGCACCGCACCGGCACGACGTACGTCCTCGACGAGCCGACGACCGGTCTGCACATGGCGGACGTGGACGGTCTGCTCGCCCTCCTGGACCGGCTCGTGGACGCGGGGAACACCGTGCTGGTCGTCGAGCACAACCTGGAGGTCGTCAAGCACGCGGACTGGGTGATCGACCTCGGCCCCGACGGCGGCAAGCACGGCGGCCGGATCGTCTTCGAGGGGACGCCGGGACAGCTCGTCGACGCGGCCGGATCGTTCACCGCCGATCATCTGCGACGAGCCCTGGGCCTGGACCCCTCGCACGCTGCATGATGTGCGGAAAGACCCCGGCCCGGCGCTCACCGGACGGGGGCGCCCCCGCCGTTCCACCCCTACGGAGAGCATCCCGTGCCCAGCAGGAAAGCGCTGATCCGCCGGCCAGGACCGCGCCTCGCCGAAGGCCTGGTCACCCATGTCGAGCGGACCCCGGTCGATGTGGGGCTCGCCCTCGAACAGTGGGAGGCCTACGCCGACGCGCTGCGGGCGCACGGCTGGGAGACGGTCGAGGTGGAACCGGCCGACGACTGCCCGGACGCGGTCTTCGTCGAGGACACGGTCGTCGTCTTCCGCAACGTGGCGCTGATCGCCCGCCCCGGCGCCGAGTCGCGGCGGGCGGAGACGGCCGCCGTGGAGGAGGCCGTGGCCCGGCTCGGCGCCTCCGTGAACTGGGTGTGGGAGCCGGGCACGCTGGACGGCGGCGACATCCTCAAGGTCGGCGACACGATCTACGTGGGGCGTGGCGGGCGCACGAACGCCGCAGGGGTGCGGCAGCTGCGGGCGGTCTTCGAGCCGCTCGGGGCGCGGGTCGTGGCCGTACCCGTCAGCAAGGTCCTGCATCTGAAGTCGGCGGTGACGGCGCTGCCGGACGGCACGGTCATCGGCCATCCGCCCCTTGTGGACTCCCCCTCGCTCTTCCCGCGCTTCCTGCCCGTGCCGGAGGAGTCCGGGGCCCACGTGGTGCTGCTCGGTGGCGCGAAACTGCTGCTCGCGGCGAGTGCGCCGAAGAGCGCGGAGCTGCTCGCGGACCTCGGTTTCGAACCGGTGGTGGTCGATATCAGCGAGTTCGAGAAGCTTGAAGGCTGTGTGACATGCCTCTCAGTGCGCCTCAGGGAGCTGTACGCCTGAGCAGTCCTGGGGCGGGCGGGGCACGAGGGACTCCTGGGCCCCTCTGTCTCAGCCACTTTACGGAGGGCTTAACCTACGGCAACGTAACCTACGAGACCGTAGGTAGGTAGCACCCGCTCGTGCTACCGCGTAACCCCTACGCACGTAATCCGTAAAAAATCTCCCGTCCCCCCTGGAGCCCCCGTGACGATCACCTCTCCTCATCTCGGCAGCACGGACGACTGGACCGATGCCCGGTTGCTGTTCGCCCTGGAAGAAGTGGTCGAGAAGGAGCTCAACCGCCACCTGAAGGTGGCGAAGGACTGGATGCCGCACGAGTACGTCCCGTTCTCCGACGCCCGGAACTTCCCCGGTTACTTCGAGGACGGCGAGGCCTGGGAGCCCGAGCAGTCCAAGGTGACGGACATCGGCAAGATCGCCCTCGTCGTCAACCTCCTGACCGAGGACAACCTGCCCAGCTACCACCACGAGATCGCCTCCCTCTTCGGCCGCGACGGCGCCTGGGGCACCTGGGTGCACCGCTGGACCGCCGAGGAGGGCCGCCACGGCATCGTGATGCGCGACTACCTCCTGGCCTCGCGCGCCGTGGACCCGGACAAGCTCGAGCAGTTCCGCATGGCGCACATGGCCGAGGGCTTCGAGTCCGACAACCGGCACTCGATGCTGCACTCGGTCGCGTACGTGGCCTTCCAGGAGCTCGCGACCCGCGTCTCGCACCGCAACACCGGCCACCAGTCGGGCGACCCGGTCTGCGACCGCATGCTGGCGCGCATCGCCACCGACGAGAACCTCCACATGGTCTTCTACCGCAACCTCCTGGGCGCGGCCTTCGAGCTCGCCCCCGACCTGACGATGCAGTCCGTGCGTGACGTCGTGGTCAACTTCCGGATGCCCGGCCACGGCATGCCCGGCTTCGAGCGCGCCGCCGCCCAGATGGCGATCGGCGAGATCTACAACATGCGCATCCACCACGACGACGTGATCCAGCCCGTCCTGCGCTACCTGAAGGTCCTGGAGATCGACGGGCTCGGCCCCGAGGGTCTCAAGGCGCAGGAAGAGCTCGGCCTGTACATGAACGGCCTGGACACCGAGGCCTCCAAGTTCGACGAGAAGCTCGCCGCCCGCAAGGCGCGAATGGCGGCTCGGGGCAAGTAGGCCCCCTGGCCCGCGGGCTGCCGGGTGGGCGGGTTTTTTCCCGCCCACCCACCTGATCGCCCCGCGGTCACTCGTACGACGTGCACACCGCCAGCGCGGCGTCCCGTACGTCCGGGACCCCGTGGGCCCGCAGTGACGCCAGCAGGTCACGCCACGGGGCCGCCCAGCCGTCCCGCTCCCCGCAGGATTCCACCGCCGCCACCGCGAAGAGGCCGGACGCGTGGCTGCCGTCCCCGGCAAGGCCGCGGGCCACCGCGAGGAGCGGAGCCACCTCGCCCGACAGCTCCGTGTCGGAGAGGCGCGCGCCCAGCGTCGACGCCGTCCGCACGGCGAGCGCGGGCCGCCCCTCGTGCAGCCGGGCCAGTCGCGACAGCGTGGCCGCCACCTCCGCGGGCTCAGCGTCCAGCGCCACGGCGCCGGCGAGCACCTCGGCGGCCTGCGGCACGAAATCCCCGTACCCGGCGAGCAGCTCGGCCGCCCGCAGGGCCGCGGTCCGGTACACCTCACCCTCGTCGGCCAGCGTCCGGGCCACGTATTCGATCCGCCGCCGCGCGGGCAGATCCCGGTCCGGTGACTCGGGCACATCAAGGCCCGCCAGCGCCGCGAGGGCGCCGCACAACGCCTCGGTGCCTCGGGGCGCGGTCGCCGCCGCCGTCACGAGCCCCCGCGCGGCCACCTGCCAGGTGACCCGCCGGCCGAGGTCCGCGGTCGCGTGCGCGAGGACCGAGGCCGCGTCCGGCGACCACGGGGCCCACCGCGCCAGGGCGGCCAGCGCCCGGCCCGCCGCCTCGTCGTCATCGGCCCCGACCGCCTCGTGCACCAGGCGCGCGTACCGCTCCCGATGCTCCTGCGCCAGGTCGAGCGGCCGGACCCGGAGCACCGCCGTTCGCAGCGCCGCCTCCCCTCCGGCCGCGTCCCTCAGGAGCTCCCACACCCGCTCCTCGCCGAGCAGCCCGCCCGCGAAGGCGACGCACGCCGCGCGTACGTACCGATGGGCGTCCGGCCTCTCCCAGGCGTCACCGAGCAGCGCCGCCGCCTCCGGCGCGGGCAGCCGTACGGCGGCGAGACGCGCGGCCTCCTTGCGACTCGTGACCTTTTTGCCGGGCCCGCACAGCACGTCGCGCAACAGCACCGCGAGCCGGGACGGCGCGAGGTGCCGCGACGCCCGCGTCGCCGCGTACATCGCGACCCGCGCCCGCTCGCCACCCGCGTACGCGAGCAGGTCGGGCAGCGCGCCCCCGGGCCGCGCGGTGTGGGCGAGGGCGCCGATGGCCGCCTCGGCGAGCACGGTGTCGGACGATCCGGTCCAGCGGTGTACGAGCTCCTCCCCCGCGCCGGGGATGCGGGCGCCGCACGCGATCGCCGCCGCGCGGTCCCACTTCCGGAGCCCCGTGTCACCGGCTGCTTGCTCCAACTGCCGTGCCAGCGCTTCTTGTTGACGCGGCAGCCAGCGGCGCATCTCCCGGGCGCCGGCCGGCACGGTCCAGGCCGCGCCCTTGGTCAGGAACCGCCCGTAGGGCGGCGTGGCGGAAAGGAGTGGGTCGAGCAGGTCCGTGCGGCGGGAGCACAGCACGGTGTGGACCGGGGTGAGTACACCGGTCGACTGCTCGTGCGCCAGGACGCGGGCGACGCGTTCGTCACGGGTCGCCGGCGGCCGCAACCACAGGTCGACCGCTCTCGACACCGTGGCGTTGCCGCCGAAGCGGATGGCCTGCCAGAGGAGTTCCTGCAGTTCCCGCATTCCCGCGGCACGCCGGCCGACCGCGCGGGCCAGCGCGAAGGTGAGGCTGTAGTCGGCCTTCTCCGCGCCCGCCTCGATCCATGGCCGCAGCGCCTCGAACACCTCGTGCTCCTGGCCGCGGCGCAGGGTGTGGTCCAGGCGTCCGAGGTCGGCGCCGCCGGTGTTACCGGAGATGCGGACGAGTGTGCGCAGCGACCAGTTCACCAACTCCCGCCGCCCGTCCGCCGCGTGCTCCCGCAGGACGGCGACCGCCAGGCGGCTGAGGCTGCCGCGGGTGGCGTGCGAGGAGTCGCGGGCGGCGACGGCGTCGGCCGAGATCCGGTCGAGGAACGGTTCGGCGTCGGCCCCGAAGAGGGCGGGGCGGGTCTCGGCGAGCGCGGTCAGGGCGGCGGCCCGGACGGGGTCCTGTTCGTTCGCGAGCCTGGTCATCTCGCTGAGCGCGGCGGTGACTTGGTCGGTGTCGCCGGAGCGGGCGGCATTGCGGACGAGCAGCGGCCAGGCCTGCGCGCGGTCGTCGGCCGCGGGTCGCCGGGTGGCCGCCACGAGCCGGTCGCGCACCTCGGCACAGGGCAGGAAGGACTCGGCGAGCAGTACCGCGCTCCAGTGTTCGCCGTGCCGCTCGGCCCGTGCCGCCATCCGTCGCGCCTCCTCGGCCACGGCGCTGCGGGGCAGGGCGCCGAGGATGGCCCCGTCGACGGTGACGCTCCCCGCGCCGCGCCCCTCGACGGCGCGCGCGTGGACCGCGGCCCGTTCGGCGGGCGGGTGGGCGAGCATCAGCCGGGCGAGGTCGGCGGAGTCGTCGGCGACGGTTCGGGTGTAGGTGTGGAGTTCGGGCGCGCCGGAGCGGGCGAGCTTGCGCAGCACGGGGGCGGTGAGCGCACCACTGCGCCGCAGCGTCCACCCCCAGGGCCCGGAGAGGATCGCGAGGACACGACCCGGCGCGGCGTCGGCCAACACACCCAGACGCGGGCGGAGTTGCCGGGGGAACACGCTGGGCGCGTACCGTTCCAGCAGGTCGAGCACCCGGGTCGGTTCTGCCTCCGTGACGGCCGCGACGGCCGCCGCGTACCGCTGCCACCACGCGTCCCGCAGCGCTTCGGGCAGCGCGTCCAGTTCACGTCCCGCGACGTCGAGCAGGGCTCCCGCGTGCCGTCGGGCCAGCGAGCGCCAGCCCCGTACGGCGTGGAACAGCCCGGGCAGCAGCCGTTCGACCACGGGGCCCGAGCAACCGGGGAGCAGTCCGGCCGCCTCGGCGTCACCCCAGTGCCGGCGCAGCGGGCCGATGACGCGATCGGCGAGCGCGGTGCGGCGCCCGGCGACGATCGCCCGCAGCAACTGCCTCCGTACCACTTCGGGGGCGTCGTCGAGCGCGGCCTCGAAAGCGGCGTCCGGCACCCCGTGGCTCTCCGCGACCCGCAGCGCGTGCCCCCGGACGAAGGGGTCGGGGTCGACGATCCGCGCCCCGGTCCACTCGGCGTCGCCACCGGCACAGGCCAGCAGGACCGCCACCCCGCGTTCGTACGGGCCGCCGCGCTCGAGCTCCTCGATGACGGACCGCAGCGCCCCGCGCCCCGCGAAGTCCCGGGCGCTGTCGGCGATCTCCCGCACCCGCCGCGGATGGGGCAGGGGGTCGAGGTCGGAGAGCAGATATTGGGCGGCGGTCTTCTCGTGCGGGGCCATGCGCGGATTCTGCCCGGCGGGACCGGCTCGGGGACAGCGAATGGCGAAGGGGGCGGGGCGGCTGGAATCGAACCAGCGTGTTCCGGTTTTGGAGACCGGCGCGACAGCCCCTGCGCTACGCCCCGCCTTGAGGTGAATCGTATCCCCGGTGCGGTCCGGGGGATGGGGAATCGGGGTTGTGAGGGGGGCCGCCTCGCGGGCTCAACGGTGAACGCTGCGTACCGCCGCCACGTCCTGTGGAGTCGCCGGTGCCGGGATGTGTGCGCTGAGGGCGGCGAGACGGCGTTTGATGCTCGCCGCGATGCCCTGGCCGAGGACGAACCGGGTGTTCGTGTGCGCGTGCGCCGCGGTGTCGAGCAGGCGGTGGGCCTCGCGACTGCGCAGGCCGGTGTGGCTGAGCACCAGGTGCGCCATGCGGTGTTCGACCGCGGCGAGGCTTTCCGCGATGGCTCCGGCCGCCGTGTCGTCGATGTGGTTGTCCGCGGCCCCGAGCGTCCCCGCGGCACGCACCCGGCCGAGGTCGAGCAGCCGCACCCCGGCGGTCACGGAGGCCGCGACGAGGCGGGCGGCGGCCCGCGGGCCGATGCCGTTGCCGGCGAGACTCAGGCGGTCGAGCCCTCGCGGCTCCGCGCGCTCCAGCGCCTCCGCGATCAGGAACGCTCCCTCGTCGCCCAACCCCGCCGCCGATACGTACAGTTCACGCACTCCGCCCCGCGTGATCAGCTCGGCCAGCGCGGCCGCTCCCGACGGCCCGAGCGGGTTGCCGCCCAGGAAGACCCGCTCGACACCCCGCCCAGCACCGGCCGCCGCGAGCAGGGCGTCGGCGAGGACCGCCGTACCGGCCGCGTCCAGGCCGGTCTGGACGAGGTCGAGGGTGCGCAACGTGCGTACGGATTCAATCAGTTCGGTCGCGGCCGTTCCCGCGCCCGGGCCCAGCGGATTGCGTTTGAGCCAGAGTCCGGTCACGACCTGCGGCGAGGCCCGCAGCTGGTCCGCGATGCGGCAGGCGCCACCGGCGGTGATGCCGTTGCAGCCCAGGTAGAGCGTCTCGACGCCGGTGGGGCCCGCCTCACCGGTCGCGGCCGCCGCCGCGACGGCCGCTCCGTCGTCGCCCAGGCCGTCCGTGCCGAGCAGCAAGTGCCGTACGGGGTAACCCTTTTCGGAGCGATCGGCTCGTAGCGCCTCGGCGACCAGCGCGGCGCCCTTCGCTCCGATCGACTGCTTGCACAGGTCGAGCCGCCCGTCCGGAAGCGCCGTACCGGCCGCGAAGTCGAGACGCTCGCTCGCCGTCCTGCCCTCTCGCAACCAGGCGATGAGCGGCGCCAGTTCGGCGATGTGGCGGGGCTCGACGCGGGGCACTCCGGCGAACCGTGGTGCCTCGCCGGGGTCGTTCACCACGCCGCCTCCCGGTAGTCCTTGAGGAAGACTCCCGAGACCGGCGCGCCCGCCTCGCCGCGCACGATCGGGTCGTAGATACGGGCCGCGCCGTCCACCACGTCGAGGGGCGTGCGGAAGCCCGCGCCGGCGATGCGGTCCTTCTTCGGTGCCGGGTTCTCGTCGGTGATCCAGCCGGTGTCGACGGCGCACATGTGCACGCCGTGTTCGGCGAGTTCGGCGGCGCTCGTGCGTGTGAGCATGTTCAGGGCGGCCTTGGCCATGTTCGTGTGCGGATGCCCGGCCGTCTTGTTGCGCACCGCGAAGCGGCCCTCGACCGCGGTGACGTTGACGATGTACGTCAGGGGGCGCGGCGAGGCGAGCAGCAGGGGCAGCAACCGGTCGCAGAGCAGGGCGGGGGCCAGCGCGTTGACCAGCTGGGTCTCCAGGACCTCGGCCGGGTCCAGGTCACCGAGCCGGGCCGACCAGGAGTTCTCCGGCGAGGGATCGCGCAGCAGGCCCGCCTCGTCGGCCGCGCGCAGGGCGATGGTCCCGATCGGGAGGCCGGTCTCGCCCAGGGCGTCCGCCCCGCTCAGGACGCCGGACTCACTCAGGGCGTCCGCCTCGCTCAGGACGAGGGCGAGCGCGCCCCGCGTCGCGGCGGAGCCCTCCTGGAGGGCCATCGGGCTGAATCCGGGCGCGCCACGGGCCCCGGCGGGCAGTCGTGCCGACTCCCCCGCGGTGAGCGCCGCGTATGACTCGGGCGGCCTGCGCACCGTCTGCGCCGCGTTGTTGACCAGGATGTCCAGCGGTTCGCCCTCCTGCCGCAACTCATCGCACAAGCCGAGCACTTGACGCGGATCACGCAGGTCGACGGCGAGCACGGTGAGTCGGTCGAGCCACTTCTCGCTGCCCGGCACGGCACGGAAGCGCCGCTGCGTGTCGTGCGGGAAGCGGCTGGTGACCAGGAGTTCCACGCCGTCGCGCAGCATCATCAGGGCCAACTGGAAGCCGATCTTCACACGGCCACCGGTGAGCAGCGCACGACGCCCGCTCAGATCGGTGGCGAGCCCGCGCCGGGCCCGATTGTGGGCGGCGCAGTCGGGGCAGAGCCGGTGGTAGAAGGAGTCGACCTGTCGATACGACGCCTTGCAGACATAACAGGGCCGGGGCCGCCGGAAGACACCCGCGACGCCTGCGGCAGCGCCCACGTCACCCGCAGCCTCATCGGCGACCAACGGCGCGTCCTCACGGCGGTCGTCGGCCCCGGTCGCGGTGGCGGCCATCACGGCCGCGTCGGCAGCGGACAGTTCGGCTCCGCGCGCCTTGCGCCTGCGCAATCGCCCGTCGCGGGCAAAGGACGCGGCGACCTGCTCGGCGCGCAGCCGCGCGGGGTCGTCGACCGGCAGCGCGCGGAGCCTGCCGACCACGTCGTGGAAGACCGCGAGGTCGGCCTCGCTGATCACCTCGCCGGTCCCGCCGCTCCCACTCATCCGTCCCGCCCCGCCCGTGCCGTCCGCTCGTGGTCCCGACCGGATTCGAACCGGCGTATCCGCCATGCCATGGCGGTGAGTCTGCCTCTGCTCTACAGGACCCCGCACACGCGCGGACCAGGAGTGTTCGGTCCGCCCGCGCTCCCGGATCGTAACCGCACAAGACCCCCGTGCCGAACCGATTTACGACCGCCCGCCCCGGTGCAACGGTGGGCAAGGGGGTGGAACCCATGGCACAGACCCATGAATGGATGTTCTACGAGGTCATGTGGCGCGGCTGGACGGGACGGGCTCAGGTGCCCTACCCCGTTCCGTGGTGGGCCCAGGCGGCCTTCCGGCGCTGGAGCGACGACTTCGACTCGGGCACGTACGAATCCAAGGAGGCCGCCTTCGCCTCCAACGCCCTGTACCGCTACTGGCACATGGTGGGCGTCAAGGACCACCGGCAGGAGTCCCTGATCGGACAGGCGGGCGAGATCGAGCCGGTCTACGACAAGTACTGCCTGTCCTTCTTCTTCTACTCGCCGTCGACCGGCGCCGTCCGGCTCCCGCAGCTGACGGACGCCGGGGCCCTCGGCCAGCGCATGGAGGCACCCCATCTGCCGGTGGTCCTGACGACGTTCCGCACCGCCGACGGCACCGAGTTCGTGCAGCGCACCTTCGGGACGGTGATCGGCCCGCGGCAGCGGGACCTCGTCGTGACCCGCCTGACCGTGGGCAGCGCGACCGGGCAGCCGCGCGAGGGCTGGCTGTGCGCGGCCGTCATGCCCGCGGGGCCGAGCGGCTTCCAGCGGCATGACCGCAACGGCCGCCAGATCACCGACCGGCGCCTGACGTTCCTGCGCCATCTGCCCGAGGAGGGCCGGGTGGAGACGAACTCGGGCTGGGGCCCGGTGTTCGACACGCCCCCCGAGCAGTACGGCGTGTACGGCAACCCGGACTTCACGTACGACCCGGGCTCCTATCTGACCCGCAATCCGTTCCACGACCTGGTCACGGGCGGCAAGCTGAACGGCGCCCTGCAGGCGCAGGACCAGATCGCCGGGCTGTGCAGCGCGGCGTTCGCCTGGCCCTACCGGATCACCGACGACGAGCTGTTCGAACTCGACGTGCGGCTTCCTGTCGACCTCTACAGCGGGCCCGCCGATCTGGCGGAGATCAGGGCCACGCCCGCCGCCGACCTGGAGGAGGCCAACCGGGTGTTCTGGACGGGCAAGCTGATCGACCAGGGTGTGCAGCCACAACTGCCCCAGCCGGTGTCGCACTTGGCCGATCAGTTCCGCCAGTGCCGCTCGCAGCTCCTGATCCTCTCGGACCACGGCGAGATCCACCCGGGGCCGACGGTGTACGACTCCTTCTGGATCCGTGACTCCTCCGTCGAGGCCACCGCGTGCTCGCTGGTCGGCGACGCGTCGCTGGCAGAGCGCCAGTTGGGCACGCACTACCCGCTCAAGTTCAACCGCGGCTCGGGCCGCATCGGGCCGTGCGCGGAGTACGGCTTCTACGGCGGGCCGCACGAGAAGGACGACCGCGAGTGGGACAGCAACGGCCAGGCGCTGTGGGCGATCGGCCGATTCGACCGGACTCATGGCCGCTCCACCGCGTTCGGCGCCAAGCTCTACTCGCCCTACGTCATCGACGGCGCCCGATGGCTGCGGGACAACCGCGACCAGAACGGCCTGCTGCACAGCGGCTGGAGTGCCGAGCACCTCGGCGAGCGCCACAAACCGCACTACTGGGACGACTTGTGGGGCCTGGCGGGACTCTACGAGGCAGCTCGGCTCGCGGAGCGCCTCGGGTCTCCCGACGTACCCGAACTCTGGGGTGCCTTCGACGACTTGAAGCGCGCCACTGCCGCCTCGATCCGCTGGGTTCTCGAGGAGCAGCGCAGGCAGGGCGCGTGGGAGACGTACATCCCGACCGGGCCCGCCGACGTCGGGCGGCTCGACTCGACGATGATCGGCACGGCGGCGTTCTTCCACCCGCTGCGGCTGCACATGGGCAGCAAGCTGGGCGAGGACATCGACCGGGCGGCCCGCTGGACGCTCGACACGATGTACGCGCACTTCGTGACCGGCGGGTATCGCCACGAATCGGCCTGGAACACGTACGGCCCCTATCTGACGACCCAGTTGGCGCACGCCTGTCTGCTGGCCGGTGACACGGCGCGGATGGACGCGCTGCTCGGCTGGATCGTCGGCGCGTCGCTGCCGCGGACCGAGGAGCGAGCGGTGGCGCTCGGCGCGTGGAACGAGCAGCACGCCTTCCCCATCGCCTCCGACTACCGCGAAGTCCCCGACCGGCACTGGTACATGGGGGACATCCCGCACGGCTGGGCGGCGGCGGAGTATCTGCTCCTGATCCGCGACATCCTCTTCTTCGAGGCCGACGAGGACCGCGACCCGCATCTCTACATCGCTCCGGGCATACGCCCCCACTGGGTGCCGGACGGCGCCACGGTGGCCGTCGACGACGCCCCGAACCTGTTCGGCGCGCCATTCGGCTACCGCCTCACCCATGACGCGGGCGGGCGGGAGGTGACCGTGGACATCACGCGGGCGCCGAAGCGGGTGCGGTACGTCTATCCGTGCCGGTTCGGCCCGGTGCGGGCGGTCACGGCGGACGGCCGCGGCCTGACGGTGACGGGGGACGACGTGCACATTCCGGCGGGCACGAGGAGGTTCACGGTCACCTATGCCTGAGGTCCGCCCTACCTGAGGTCCGCACGGCCGCGTACGCCTGACGCGTGCGCGGCCGTCTGCCCGTGAGGGGTCAGGTGCGTCTGAGGCTGAGCCGCTCCTTCTCCGAGAGGCCGCCCCAGACGCCGAACCGCTCGTCGTGGGCCAGGGCGTATTCGAGACACGCGGGACGCATCTCGCAGAGCCGGCAGATGTACTTGGCCTCGCGCACCGAGCTGCCCGGTTCAGGGAAGAAGAACTCGGATCCGGTCTGGGCGCACAGGGCCTGCTCCTGCCAGGCGAGTTCCGGCTCGGCTGTCATGTCGATCTGCATGCGGCCGATGCTGGCAGGGCGCGCGAAACAGCAGATCAACGAACGATCAACGCCGCGCCGTGTGCCGTTTCAGGCGCCTTCTGCTTGCCCGCGTGGATGGTGGCGAAACGTGCACGCCCGCGTTCATGTGCCGGAGTTGGGGCCGAAGATCGGACGTCACTCTGCCTCGGCCCCCCGTCCGCTGTTCTCGACCCGTGTTCTCAACCCGTGGTCTCAACCCGTGGTCTCAACCCGCGCCCGGCGCCTCCGGCTGCATCAGCGCGAACCGCGCCCCCGAGGGATCGGCGAGCTTGGCGAAGCTGCCGACGCCCGCGAGGTCCATGCGCGGCGTCCGCACCGTGCCCCCGGCAGGCTCGACCTGGGCGAGCACCGCGTCGATGTCGGTCACCTGGAAGTACGGGGTCCAGTACGGTCCCGCCTCGGCCTCGTCCGGGGCGGCGGACAGCGGCCACAGGCCGGCGAACATGTCGTCCGCGGTGCCGCCCGCGGGGTGCACCATCGTGTACGAACCGCCCTCGAAGGCCTGGGTGGTGGCGCCCCAGCCGAACACGGCGGCGTAGAACTCCTGGGCCGCCGTGACGTCCGGGGTGTAGAGCTCGGTCCAGCACATGCTGTTCGGGGCGTCGACCAGGTCGAGGCCCTTGTTCGTGCCCGGCTGCCACACCGCGAAGCCGACGCCCTGGGCGTCGCTCAGGACGGCCATGCGGCCCAGGTCGCCTACGTCCATCGCCTCGTACACCGTGCTGCCGCCGGCCTGCTCGACCGCCTTCACCGTCGCGTCGGCGTCCGTCGTCCTGAAATAGATCGTCCAGGCCGGAGGCGCCTGGTCGGCGGGAACGGTCATGGCGCCCGCCACGGTCTTGCCGTCAGTCTGGAACATGCCATATCCACCGAATTCCGGGCCGCCGGACAGGAACTCCCATCCGAACAGTGCGCGGTAGAAGGCATGGGCGCCTTCAAGATCCGGGGTGCCGAGGTCCACCCACGTGGGAGCGCCCACGACATAACGGGTATTGAGCATGATCGACTCCTTTGTCGTATCTCTCTGCCGTCCTCCTGAGTCTGGCACCCGGCACTGACAGTGGGCGGGCTCTGCCACCTTGTGAAAGAAACGAGATTCTGAGAGCGCTCTCAGTCACAACTCTTGACGACCGAATGGGCCGCCGCGACAGTGGTCGCACCACGCGGCCACCACCCCCCACACGGCCGTATGCCATCCCCCCACACATCCCGGGAGACCTTCCGTGATTTCGCGTCGAGTGTTCCTGTCCACTGCCGCCGGTGCCGCCGGAGCCCTCACCTATCCCGTCTGGGGCAGCGCCCTCAGCCCCGGCGCCAAGGCAGCCCCGGCGACCTGTGAACTCGCCCTCCAGAACAAGTCGTTGCCCGGTGAGGTGCGCGCCTACGTCACCGGACACGAGCAGGGCACCGACCGCTGGGTCCTGCTCAAGCCGGACGGGGGCGTCTACCGGGCCGACTCGCCGTCGGCCCCACAGACTCCGCTGCCGGTCGACTGCGCGATCCCGCTGGGCGCGGCGGGCTCGGCGCCGAAAGTACTGACGCTGCCTCAGATGTACGGCGCGCGCGTCTACTTCGTGCGCGACGACAAGCTGGACTTCTTCCTGAACCCGGGCCCTTCGCTGGTCGAGCCCGCCTTCGCCACCAAGGAGGACGCCAACTACGGGCGCACCTGGTCGTTCTGCGAATTCACCTTCAACAGTTCGCAGTTGTACGCCAACATCAGCTACGTGGATCTCGTCACGGCCCTGCCCATCGGCCTGACCCTGGAGGGCGACGGCACGCACACGGTGGCTCCGCTGCCGGACGGCGCCGTCGACAAGATAGCCGCCGACCTCGTGGCCCAGGGCGAGAAGGACGGGCAGCCCTGGGGTGATCTGGTGATCCGCGGGGACGGCGGGGACGTGCTCCGGGTCATCTCGCCGCAGAACCTCATGGCGCCCTTCTTCGACCGCCCCGCCGAGATGCCGTTCCGGGACGTGTGGAACAGCTACATCGACCAAGCGTGGGAGAAGTACCGCAGCACCGACCTGAAGATCGACCTCCAGGGCGGCCGTGGCGTGTTCACGGGCCGCGTGAGCGGCGACACGCTGACGTTCAACGGCGGGCACACCTTCCCGAAGCCGACGTCGAAGGACATCTTCACCTGCAACCACGGGCCCTTCACCAACAACCCCGGGGACTCCGACGACAAGAAGGGCCTGCTCGCCCGGCTCGCGGCGGGCTTCAACCGCAGCATCATGCTGTCGCACCCGGAGCAGCCGAACGGGGCCGGCGCGGGCGACTACTACAAGGGGGACGTGACCAACCACTGGGCCCGTGTGGTCCACGCGAACTCGCCCATCGGCTACGCGTTCCCCTACGACGACGTCCGTCCGGACGGCGAGCCCGATGTGTCCGGGGCAGCGCACGACGGCAACCCGCGCCGGTTCACGGTGAGCGTCGGCTCCTGACATCTGCACCCCCACCGCCGCCCCGGCGGGCCCACCCCCCACGCATACGCCGCCCCGTCGCGCACTGGTCGCGACGGGGCGGCGTGCCGTCCGGCAGGGATCGCCCGCCGGTCCGGAGACCTACTTGCAGTTGTTGCCGGCGGCCGGGTTGAGCAGACCGACGACGTTCAGCGAGTTGCCGCAGGCGTTGACCGGAACGTCCACGGGAACCTGGAGGACGTTGCCGCTGAGGACGCCCGGCGAGTTATGGGCCGAGCCCTCGGCGTAGGCGCCGGAGCCGGGGCCGGGGTCGGCGGCGGCGGCCGTACCGGCACCGCCGATGACGGTGACCGCGGCGAAGGCCGCTGCTGCCAGGATCGCGCACTTGCGCATGGTGTTACCTCCGGATGAGTGGAAGTGCTGAAGCGAGCCTCACCCGGCCACGACGCGACAAAAACGCGGGTGGACCGTGCGGGGGAACGAGGGCACTCGTTCGTGGGACGGAGGGGCTTGCGGGCCTGGGCTACAGGGAGGGGGGGTGGGCTCGCGGGGGCGGCGGGGCAGGGGATCAGGGGGGCAGAGGGCCAGCGGATCAGAGGGTCGGCGGGTCAGAGGGTCGGCGGGTCAGAGGGTCGCGGCACAGCCGGTCAGCGGGCTAGCCGGTCAACGGGACAGCGGGGCGGCGGGTCGGCGGGTCGGCGGGACAGCCGGTCAGCGGGGCGGCGGGTCGGCGGGTCGGCGGGACAGCCGGTCAACGGGACAGCGGGGCAGCCAGTCAACGGGTCGACGGGACAACCGGTCAGCGAGCCAGCCGGCCAGCCGGTCGGCGGGTCGGCGGGTCGGCGGGTCGGCGGGCCAGCCGGCCAGCGAGTGGACGGGCCAGCCGGACAGCGGGGCAGCAGGTCGACGGGGCAGCGAGACAGCGGGCCAGCCGGACAGCGGGGCAGCAGGTCGACGGGGCAGCGAGACAGCGGGCCAGCCGGACAGCGGACCAGCGAGACAGCGGGACAGCCGGCCAGCGAGGCCAGCGGAGTGAAGCCCCCCCCGGAGCCCCCGCGACGTGCCTACGCCGACGTCCTTCGGATCAGCTTTGTCGGCAGGACCACGCTTTCCGGGGGCAGGTCGCCGCGTGTCAGCAGCATGCGGGCCATGAGGCGGCCCATCTCCTCGATGTCCTGGCGCACCGTCGTCAGCGGTGGGTCCATCTGTTCGGCCACCGCCAGCATGTCGTCGAAGCCCACCACCGCGACGTCCTCCGGCACCCGCCTCCCCCGCTCCCGGAGCACCCGCAGCGCTCCCGACGCCGTCAGGTCGTTTGCGGCGAAGACCGCGTCCACGTCGGGGACCCGGTCCAAGAGCTCACGCATCGCCCGCTCACCTCCCGCCGGGGTGAAATCGCCGTGCGCGACGAGCCTCTCCCCCGCCTCCGGCAACACGTCGCGGAAGCCGTCGAGGCGGTCCACGGCCGATGTCTGGTCGAGCGCGCCGGTGATGTGCGCGATCCGGGTGCGTCCCAGCGAGACGAGGTGGCGGACCGCCTCCCTCGCCCCGCCGCGGTTGTCGCAGTCGACGTACGGAGTCGTCACCGTCCCGTCCGGCCACCCGGGTCGGCCGCCGAAGACCGTAGGAACCCCCGCGCCCTGGATGATGCCGGGCAGCGGATCGTCCAGGTGCAGGGAGAAGACGAGGGCGCCGTCCACATGGCCGCCGGCCAGGTAGCGGCCGACCCGCTCGTGATCGTCCCGCCCCTCCGTGAGCAGCAGCACCAACTGGACGTCACGCGACGTCAACTCCTTGCTGATGCCCCGGAGTTGCAGCGCGAAGAAGGGGTCGGCGAAGACCCGGGTCTCCGGCTCGGCGATCACCACGGCGACCGCGTCATGCCGACGGGTCACCAGACTGCGGGCGGCGCGGTTCGGGACGTAGCCGAGTTCGTCGACCGCCTGCCTGACCTTCTCGGCCAGCACCTCACGTACGCCCGTGTCGCCGTTGACGACACGGGACACCGTGGCCCGCGAGACTCCGGCTCGGGCGGCCACGGCCTCCAGGGTGGGGCGCGGGGCGGCGCTCGACGGCTCGGTCACGTGGGGCTCCTCGGGGGCGGCTGGCTGGTGCGCCGGTCAGGATACGACCGGCGGGCGGGGCGGGGAGATGTCCCCCGCTCTCGTCACCCGCGCGCGTCCGCCCTGATCAGCTCGGCCGCCTTCTCCGCGAGCGCCACCGTGGGTGCGTGCGTGTGCCCGCGCGTGATCCGCGGCATGACCGAGGCGTCCACGACCCGCAGCGCCGACGTGCCCCGCACCCGTAGCGCCGGGTCGGTGACGGAGGCGTCGTCGAGGCCCATCCGGCAGGTGCCGACCGGGTGGTAGAGGGTCTCGGAGGCCCCGCGGATCGTCCGGGCGAGCGTCGCGTCGTCGACCGTGCCCGGATGCGGCGCCAGCGGCCCCGACGTGTACGGGCCGAGGGCGGGTCCCGCGAGCAGTTCCTCGGCGCGGCGCACCCCGGCGACGAGCGTGCGGATGTCGGCCTCGGCCGACAGATATCCGGGGTCGATGAGCGGCGCGTTGCCGACGCCCGGGCCCCTCGGCGTGATCCGGCCCGTGCTCTCCGGCTGGAGCAGCACGACACCGATCGTGACGCCGTGTTCGGTGGGCGGGGTCAGGCCGTGCTGGACGAAGGGGACGGGGGCGTAGACCAACTCGATGTCGGGGGCGGTCAGTTCCGGCCGCGTCTTGATGAAGGCGACGGCCTCGCCGACGTTCGACGTGAGCGGGCCGTGCCCGCCGAGCAGGAAGCGGCCGACATTGGCGAGGGAGTCCGCGCCGGTCAGCGTGACGGGCTCCGGGCAGCGCATGGTGACCGCGTAGGCGAGATGGTCCTGGAGGTTGCGGCCCACCCCACGGGACTCGATGCGTGGTTCGATGCCCGCCTTCGCGAGGTCGTCCGGGTCGCCGACGCCGGAGGCCTGGAGAAGCTGCGGGGAGCCGATCGCGCCCGCGCACAGCAGCACCTCGCGGCGGGCTATCAGTTTCCCGGGGACGCCGTCGGCGATGACCCCGGCCACGCGCGTCCCGTCGAACTCCAGCCTGCGGACCCGCGCTTCGGTCAGGACGTCCAGGTTGCGGCGCCGCCTGGCCGGTTTCAGGTAGCCGTCCGCGGCACTCCACCGGCGCCCGCGGCGCTGGTTGACCGGGGTGAGCGCGAAGCCGCTGTGGTCCGGCTCGTTCAGCTCCGTCAGCTCGCGCAGGCCCGCGTCGCGGCAGGCGTCGAGGAACGCGCCGGTGGTCGGATTGACGGCGCGGGGCGGTGAGATCCAGAGCGGCCCGTCACTGCCGTACACGCTGCCGGCGCCCGCCACGCCGGAGCGACCCGCCCCGCGGGAGCCACCTGTTCCTCGGGAGCCGCCGGTTCCGCGGGAGCCGCCCGTCCCACCGGAGCCGCCCGTCCATCGCTCCGCTCGCCGGAAGTACGGTTCCAACGCGTCGTAGGACCACTCGGGCCCCGCCGCCTCGCCCCAGGCGTCGTAGTCGTCGCGGTGGCCGCGCACCCACATCATGGCGTTCATCGAGGACGAGCCGCCCAGCGTGTGACCGCGCGGCCAGTACAGTTCGCGGCCGTCCAGCGCGGGCTGCTTCACGGTGGAGTAGTCCCAGTCGTAGGGCGTCTTGAACAGCTTCGGGAAAGCCGCGGGGATGCGGATCTCGGGCTTCCGGTCGCGTGGCCCCGACTCGACGAGCGCCACCCGCACCGCGGGGTCCTCGGAGAGCCGCGCGGCGAGGACGCATCCCGCGGAACCGGCACCGACGATGACGTAGTCGTACACGCTGTCCTTGCTCAACTCGACTCCCTTGAATGGCAGTTCACGAGGGGATGCGCACAGGGGACGTACGGGTGCTGCGCATGGATGACGCGTACAAGGAGTACACCCAAGGTGGACCTCTGGGTAAAGGGATGGCGCGAGGATCGGCCGGTCCTACACGATCTCCACATGACGAACAGAAAGGGCGACACCGGACCCAGCACCCGGCCGACCGCTGAGCGCGCTCGAACCGGCTCTCTGCCCCGTACTCAGGACACGCCGCTCACCCCGTACGCACGACTGCCCCGCCGCTTTCACGAGCGCCACATCGCGCACAGCACCGTCGACGCCTTCGGACAGGCCCACTGGCTGCTCACCCCGCGGGCGCCGGGCCCCGGACGTGGCGCGATGAAGCCGTACGACGCGGTGGTCGTCACCGTCGACACCGACGGCAGGGACCACGCGACGGAACTCAGCGCGCTGCGGGCACGCTTCCCGCAGGTCGACGCGCTGCCCGACGGCGGCTTCGTCGTGGCCGACGCGCGCAGCCGCCGGTCCGAGCAGCACGTGCAGATCTTCGACGCGCTCGGCCGGGAGTCCTGGGCCTTCCGCGTCGGGGACGGCATCGAGACCCTCCTGTCCGATCGGGCCGGGCGGCTCTGGGTCGGCTACTTCGACGAAGGGGTCTTCGGGGACGACGAGCTCAGCCATCCGGGCCTGCGCTGCTGGAGTGCCGAGGGCGAGCCCGTGTGGGCGTACGAGGCGGCGGAGGGCGCGAGCCAGATCTACGACTGCTACGCCCTCAACGTGGCCGAGGACTCCGTCTGGGTCTGCGCCTACGACGACTTCTCCCTCCTGGAGGTCCGCCCCGGCAGCGCGGTCCGGCAGCGCGCGAACGACCGTGCGGGAGCCACCGCGCTCGCCGTGCACCACGGCCGGGTGACGTTCTTCGGCGGGTACGACGGCGAGCGTGACCGCCTCGTGCACGCCGAGCTGCGACACGAGGAGGTCCGGCTGTACGGCTCCGGACGCCTTGTCGCACCCGACGGAGGCACGCTCGGGCCCTGCAGGACCGTCAGCCGTGGCCCGCGGATCTACGTGCAGGAGGAGCCGTACACCGAGTGGACCGTGCTCGACATCGGCACGCTCGGCGTGTGACGCTCCGGCCGCCGCCGCCGAGGGTCTCGACCCGTTCGCGCCGGGCTCTGGCGCGGAGGGCCGGGCCGTGGAGGGGCTCGTCGATCTTCTGGAGAATGACCCGGAGATGGTGGTCCGCCGTCACGCCGCGACCGCGCTGCGATGGATGCAGTACAACCCGCAAGACGCTCGTCGAACGCCTGGAAGCCCTGCGCGACTCGGGCTGGGCGGACCAGGAGGCGCCGGGGCCACGGTCCCAAGGCCCCCAGGTCACGACTCCCTCATCAAGGCCCTGCGCGACCTCTAGCCGTGATCATGCCCGGACGCGCCGGACTTGGCCTCGCCGGAGTCACCCGACTTGCCGGAGTCGCCCGACCCGCCGGACTTCTTCGCTGCCGAAGGGTGATGCGGCTCGTAGTCCGGGATGGTGCCGTCCGCCTTCTTCACCAAGAAGTACCCCGCCATCCCCATGTCGGAGTGGCTCTGCACATGGCAGTGGTACATCCAGGCGCCCGCTCCCACCCCCTCACCCGCGATGACCTGGAAGCCGAAGGAGTCGCCCGGCCCAGTGATCTTGTCGTCGAGGACCTGGCTCGGGTCGTCGGGGCCGGTCAGCAGGCCCGTGCGGTTGTCCGCCCAGCGGTGACCGTGGACGTGGAACGTGTGGTAGTACTCGCCGTGCGTGATCGAGATGAACTCGACCCGATCACCCACCGTGGCCTCGAAGTTGGGGCTGTCGTGGCCCGCCTTGTTGTTGATCGTCATGTCGTTGAAGACGATCGTGAACGTCTTGTCCGGCAGCAGATCGCCCTTGCGGCGCACGACCAGCGCGCCGTAGAGCCCCTTGCGCACGCCGCCCGTCCCGTGATCGGTGCCGACGACGTGGTCGTGGTAGTGCCAGTAGCCCGCCGTGCCCGGCCGCCAGGTGCCGTCCTTGCGGCGGCCCGGGGCGTGGGTGCGCCAGGTGTAGGTGCGCTTGCCGCCCGGCTCGACATGGCTCTTGGTGTGTCTGGTGCCGTCGCTGGAGATCTCGTAGTCCATGCCGTGCACGTGCAGGCTGGCGTCGACGTCCATCGTGTTCTCGAACTCGATGTGCAGGGTGTCGCCCTCGTTCAGCTCGATGAGCGGGCCGGGGATGGACGCCTTGCCCTTCTCCAGGCCGTACCCCATCTGCCCGTCCGGCAGCTTCTCGGCGTACATCTTGATGCGGCGCACCTCGCCGCCCGCGGGGGCGGTCTTCGGCCCTTCGGCCGTGCTCGCCTCGGGCGCGGCGGCCAGCGACAACGATGTCACACCGGCTGTCGCGGCCACGCCGCCCACGAGCATCCGCCGGTTGAAGCTGCGTCGGTCCATGCCGAACTCCCCACTGCGGTACGGAGACTGACGGGGCGCAGGTGGGCCCCGAGACGGCCACACGGTATCGGGGGGATCTTCGTTTATCCACACGCAGGACAAAGTTCGCGGTATTCCGTCCGTACCTATTGGCGCGTGGCAAAAAGAGGTCTAGCTTCGTCCGCGCCTGTTGCTGTGACCGACGAGGGGTGGGTGTACTCATGCGGCTCACACCGCATCAAGAGCCCTTGGCTGTAAGAGGGTTGAGCAGAGCCAGACGCAGACCGAACCGCAACGACCGGAACCGGAGCCGCACACGCCGCGCCTGGGCCGCCGCCCTGATCTCCGGGGTCATGGTCACCGGCGCGCTCTCCACACAGGCCGCCACCGCGCGGCCCTATCCCGAGCCACCGTTGACAACGATGTCCCTGCCGTCGCCGCCCGGCCAGGCGAACGTGCGTGTCCTCGTCTTCCACGGGTCGGCGGCGGACGGCGACGAGTCGCCGGTCGTGAACGCCGGCATCGAGGCCATCGAGAAGATCGGGCAGTCCGGCCCGACCGCCCAGCGGTTCAAGATCGAGGCGACGGACGACCCGGCGGTCTTCACGAACGAGGCCAAGCTCGGCAAGTTCAACGCGATCGCCTTCCTGACCGGCGGCGGTGACGTCCTCGACCCCGAGCAGGAGGCGGGCCTCGAGGCATACATGGAGGCCGGCGGCGGCTTCCTCGGCATCCACGACGCGGCGCGCGCCGAGCCGTACTCGACCTGGTTCACCGGCCTGATCGGTGCCCGCCCGGCCGATTCGAGCCCGACGAACGTACAGCGCGCCACCGTCGAGGTCGGCGACCGGGAGAATCCGGCCACCAAGGACCTGCCCCTCGAGTGGAAGCGTCCCGACCAGTGGCTGAACTGGACCAAGAACCCGACCGGCGAGGTCCACACCGTGGCCCGCGTCCGGGAGTCCACGTACCAGCCCGGTGAGAGCAAGAACGGCGCGGACCACCCGATCTCCTGGTGCCGTGACTACGACGGCGGGCGCGCCTTCTACACCGGCATGGGCGGTACGGCGGCCTCGTACGACGAGACGGACTTCCGCCAGCACCTGCGCGGCGCCCTGAACTGGACGACCCGCATCTCCCGCGCCGACTGCAAGTCGACCATCACCGCCAACTACAAGGCCTCGCGCCTGACCCAGCCCAACCAGCCGGGCCAGAACGACCAGATCGGCGAGCCGCACGGCCTGGTCACCGCGCCCGACGGCCGCGTCTTCTACATCGGCCGCGGCGGCGCCGACTCCTCCCAGCCGGTCGTCACCGACTGGAACAACCCGGACATCGGCAAGGGCAAGGGCGAGATCCACGTCTATGACCCCAAGACGAAGAAGACGACCCTCGCCGGAGCGCTCACCATCTTCGGCAACAAAGGCGGCGGCGATGAGCTGATCAAGGTCGAAGAAGGCCTGCTCGGCATCGAGCTGGATCCGAAGTTCGAGCAGAACGGCTGGGTGTACCTGCACTACACACCCCACTCGAAGATCAACCGCGAGACGCACATGGCCGAGCGCTACGTCTCACGCTTCACGCTCGACCAGACCACGAACAAGCTGGACCTCGCCAGCGAGAAGGTCCTGCTCAAGTGGCCGGTGCAGATCCACAGTTGCTGCCACGCGGGTGGCGGCATGGCCTGGGACTCCAAGAACAACCTCTACATCGCGACCGGTGACAACAACTCGTCGGGCTTCAGCAACGGATACTCGGGCAACAACCCGGAGCCCAACTTCAAGGGTGTCTCCTTCGCCGACGCGCGCCGCACCGCGGGCAACACGAACAACCTCAACGGCAAGATCCTGCGCATCCACCCGGAGGACGACGGGACGTACACGCTTCCCTCTGGCAACCTCTTCACCGGCAAGGAGCCGGACGAGGGCGGCGGCAAGACGCGTGGCGAGATCTATGTGATGGGCGTCAGGAACCCCGCGCGCATCTCCATCGACAAGAAGACCGACACGCTCTACGCGGGCTGGGTCGGCCCGGACGCGGGCGCGCCGTCGACCACGTGGGGCCCGGCGAAGTACGACACGTTCGCCGCCATCACCCACGCCTCCAACCGCGGCTGGCCGTACTGCATGGGCAACAACCAGCCCTACCGTGACCGCAATCTGCCGGACCCGACGAAGCCGCTCGGCTGGTACGACTGCAAGAACCTCAAGAACGAGTCGCCCAACAACGACGGTCTGGTCAACATCCCGCCGGCCGAGCCCAACAACATCTGGTACTCGCCACAGGGCGGCGGCGTCGACTACCCGCGCGACGCGAAGGGCGTCCCGAGCTACAAGACGGAGGAGCAGAAGATTCTCCTGCCGTGGCTCAAGGGTGGCGGCCAGGCCACGATGAACGGCCCGGTCTACCGCTTCGACGCGTCCAACACCAGCGCGGACAAGTGGCCTTCGTACTGGGACGGCAAGTGGTTCGTCGGTGACTTCTACGACGCCGACCAGCCCCGGCACGCGGTCCTGACCGATCCGAAGACGGTCGGCAGCGGCGGCCTGCCCACGCACGCCGAGTCCCTGAAGAAGATCATTCCGATCGGCAACGACGGCATCAAGAACCTCATGGACTGGAAGTTCGCTCCCGACGGCTCGCTGTACGTACTCGACTACGGCCGTGGTTTCTTCACCTCGGACTCCAAGTCGGCGCTGTGGCGCGTCACTTATTCGGGCGGAGCGGCCACGCCGGCCGCCAAGGACCTCGCAAGGAAGGCCGGATGATGCGGGCGGTACGCAAGCGAAGACTCTGGACGGCGCTTCTCGCGTCGCTCCTGATGGTGCTCGGCCTGACCTCCACGGCGGCGAGCCAGCCCGACAACCCGGGCCGTGCCGCGGCCCAGACCTTGACCTGGACCGCGGACAACGCGATCGACAAGTACGCCTCCGCGCCCGCCACGGCGGTCGCGGGCGCGACGACGATCGTCTTCGAGAACAGTGAGGCGACCGGCAACAACACCGGCATGCCGCACACGCTGACGTTCGACGTCTCGGACCCCGAGTACAACAACGACGTACCGCTGAACATCCTGGCAAACCCGAACGACGACCAGGGCGGCAAGCACACGGCCGAGGTCACCCTGACGCCCGGCCGGTACCGCTACCACTGCACGATCCCCGGCCACGGCTCGATGCAGGGCATCCTCGTGGTGACCGAGGGCGGCGGCGAGGACACCACCGCTCCCGAGACGGCCGCCAAGGTCGAGGGGCAGACCAACGCGGATGGCGCGTACGTCGGTTCCGCCACCGTCGCGGTGACGGCGACCGACGCGGGTTCGGGCGTCGACAAGACCGAGTTCGCGGTCGGCGCGGACGGCGCCTGGCAGCCGTACACGGCGCCCGTGGTCGTCGACCAGGTCGGCACCCACAAGATCCGCTATCGCGCGAGCGACAAGGCGGGCAACGTGGCGGCGGAGAAATCCGTCGACTTCACGGTGGTCCCGCCGTCGACCGACGACAAGACGCCACCGGAGACGTCGGCCACCGTGACCGGCGAGAAGAACGACAAGGGCGAGTACCTCGGGATGGCCACCGTCACCGTGACGGCGTCCGACACCGGATCCGGCGTCAACAAGATCGAGTACGCGGTCGGCGACGGCGGCGAGTGGACGGCGTACACCGCGCCGGTCATGGTCCACGCGGCGGGCGCGCACAAGATCCGCTACCGGGCCTCCGACAAGGCGGGCAACCAGGCTGCGGAGAAGTCCGTCGAGTTCACCGTGGTCACGCCGCCGGTCGAGGACAAGACGCCGCCGGAGACCTCCGCGAAGGTCGACGGGACCAAGAACTCGGACGGCGCGTACGTCGGCAAGGCGAAGGTCTCGGTCAGCGCGACCGACGCCGACTCCGGTGTCGACAAGGTCGAGTACTCCCTGGACGGCGGCCCGTATCTCGCGTACGCCGACCCGGTGGTCGTCGACCGCGTGGGCCGGCACACGGTGGCCTACCGCGCGAGCGACAAGGCGGGCAACACCTCGGCGGCCAAG
This sequence comes from Streptomyces sp. NPDC054872, assembly GCF_053610705.1. Classification (NCBI taxonomy): domain Bacteria; kingdom Bacillati; phylum Actinomycetota; class Actinomycetes; order Kitasatosporales; family Streptomycetaceae; genus Streptomyces; species Streptomyces sp. NPDC054872. The sequence continues at coordinate 167,382 of NZ_JBSGYY010000001.1, forward strand.
GACGTCTCCTTCACCGTCGCGGAGGGCGGCGGGGTCCCGGCCCCCAACTGCGCCGAGTTCGACGAGCGGCTCACGGTCATCGTCGGCACGGTCGACACGGGCATCCCGAACCGCGTCACCAACAACCGGTGCCGCATCAACGAGATGATCGAGGACGAGAAGGAGTGGACCTCCCACGCGCTCTTCCTGAAGCACGTCAAGAGCGTCACGGACAAGCTCCTGAAGGCCGGTGAGATCGACCAGCGCGAGTACAACAAGATCAACAAGGCCGCCAAGCAGTCCGGCATCGGCAAGCCCGGCCAGACCGAGGGTTACCGCAAGATCTTCGACGGCACCCAGGAGTCCCTGAACAAGTGGGAGCAGGTCGGCGGCGGCAAGTTCGGCCTGAACCCCGACGGTTCGATCACCAGCAGCACCACCGTCGAGGGCATGGGCATGCTGTGGTTCCCCGAGCGCAAGTACGGCGACTTCTCGCTGAAGCTGCAGTGGCGGGACGACGCGCCGGGCAACGGAAACGCCAACGGCGGCGCCTTCGTGCGCTTCCCGCAGGTCCACGACCACCCGGAGGAGTCACGTCCGGAGTGGGTCGCCATCAAGTACGGGCACGAGGTGCAGATGCTCGACCGGCCTGACGGCGACATGTACAAGACGGGGTCGATCTACGGCTTCGACCGGGTGGGTCTCGGCGGCGCCGGGGTCACCCCGAAGGGCACGTGGAACGACTACGAGATCAAGGTGGTGGACCAGCACTACTCGATCTACCGCAACGGCGTCCTGATCAACGAGTTCGACAACACGGGCGGCCAGGTCTTCACGCCGCCGCGTGGCGACGACCCGGGCACGGACGGACGGCGTTACTCGTCCGGCTATGTCGGGCTCCAGGTGCACGGGGTCACGGATGTGATCTCGTACCGGGACATCAGGATCAAGGAGCTGTGATCGCCTCCTGACAGGTCCGGTCTTCCCCTGACCGGACCGGCTTCGGCCCCCGCACCCCGTCAGCATTCCTGGGGCGCGGGGGCCGTCGGCTTTCCCCGTGGCGTCAGTCCTCGTGCCTGGCCCGGCTCGGCTGAACCCGCTTGGGCTCGCCCGGCATCTTCGGGTACTCCGGCGGATAGGGCAGGTCGCCGCTGCCGTGGTCCCGTTCGTCCCGGGCGGCGAGTTCGAGGAGCGCGTCCAGGGTGAAGGCGTGCTTCTCCATGTCCGCGTGCACGTCGCCGAGCCGGGTGAACCGCTCCGGCATCGTGCCGATGTCGAAGTCCTCGGGCACCGCGTCGTCGATCTCGTCCCAGCTCAGCGGCGCCGAGACGGGGGCGTTCGGCCGGGGGCGCACCGAGTAGGCGGAGGCGATGGTGCGGTCGCGGGCGGCCTGGTTGTAGTCGACGAAGATCCGCTCGCCCCGCTCCTCCTTCCACCACGCGGTGGTGACCTGGTCCGGCATGCGGCGCTCCAGCTCGCGGCCACAGGCGATCACGGCACGCCGCACCCCGGTGAAGTCCCACCGCGGTTCGATCGGCACGAAGACGTGCAGGCCGCGACCGCCGGACGTCTTGGGCCAGCCCTGGAGGCCGTACTCGTCGAGAACGGCACGCAGCTCGTGCGCGGCGCGGACCGCGTCGGCGTAGTCCGTGCCGGGCTGGGGGTCGAGGTCGATGCGGAGTTCGTCGGGGTGGTCGGTGTCGCCGCGCCGCACCGGCCAGGGGTGGAAGGTCAGCGTGTTGAACTGGGCGGCCCAGACGACCGCGCCGACTTCCGTGGGGCACATCTCCTCGGCGGTGCGGCCGCTGGGGAAGGCGATGGTGGCCGTGGGGATCCAGTCGGGGTGGCTCTTGGGGACGCGTTTTTGGTAGAAGAACTCGCCGGCGACGCCGTCCGGGAAGCGCTGGAGCGTCGTGGGGCGGTCCCGCAGGGCGCGCACGATCCCGTCGCCGACCGCGATGAAGTAGCGGGCGACGTCCAGCTTGGTGAAGCCCCGCTCCGGAAAGACGACCTTGTCCGGACTGGAGAGCCGCACCGAACGCCCGCCCGCGTCGAGCTCCACCGCTTTACCACCCATGCCGCCACGCTAGGCGTAACTGAGGCAAGTCGCATACCGGGCGCAAAGTGTCGTATGGGCCCAGAATCGGAGCATGGATCTGCCGGTGATGCCCCCCGTCAAGCCCATGCTCGCCAAACCCGTGGCGAGGATCCCGCCGGGCATGCAGTACGAGGCCAAGTGGGACGGCTTTCGCGCGATCGTCTTCCGGGACGGCGCCGACCTGGAGCTCGGCAGCCGTACGGGCAAGCCGCTGACCCGCTACTTCCCGGAGCTGGCCGAGGCCCTGCGCGACCGGCTGCCCGGCCGCTGCGTCCTGGACGGCGAGATCGTGATCGCCCGGGACGGCCACCTGGACTTCGACGCCCTCACGGAACGCATTCACCCGGCCGCGTCCCGGGTGCGCACCCTCGCCGAGCGGACCCCGGCGTCCTTCGTGGCCTTCGACCTCCTGGCGGCCGGCGACGAGAACCTCCTGGACACGCCCCTCACCGAGCGCCGCACACGGCTGGCCGAGGCCCTGGAAGGCGTGAGCGCCCCCGTCCACCTCGCGCCTTCGACCCTGGACGCGGAGCTGGCCCAGGAGTGGTTCGAGCAGTACGAGGGGGCGGGCCTGGACGGTGTCATCGCCAAGCCGCTCGACCTGCGGTACCGGCAGAACGAACGCCTCATGTTCAAGATCAAGCATGAGCGCACGGCGGACTGCGTGGTCGCCGGCTACCGCTTCCACAAGAGCGGCCCCGTGGTCGGCTCGATCCTCCTCGGCCTGTACGACGACGCGGGCACCCTGCAGCACGTCGGCGTCTGCGCCGCGTTCTCCATGCGGCGGCGCGCGGAGCGGATCGACGAGCTCGAAGCGCTGCGTCTCGAGTCGGCGGAGGACCACCCCTGGGCCGCCTGGGGGGACGAGTCCGCGCACGAGACGTCCCGGATGCCGGGCGCGCCGAGCCGCTGGACGGGCAAGAAGGACCTCTCCTGGGTGCCGCTGCGCCCCGAGCGCGTCTGCGAGGTGGCGTACGACCACATGGAGAACGGGCAGCGCTTCCGGCACACCGCGCGCTTTCGCACCTGGCGACCGGACCGCACCCCCGACAGCTGTACGTTCGCCCAGCTGGAGGAGCCGGTCCGGTACGACCTGGCGGATGTGCTGCGCTGACGCCACCCCCTAACCGGCGTACTGGCTCTCCGGGCGTGCGAGGCCGTAGTGGTCGCGCAGCGTCGTGCCCGCGTACGCGGTGCGGAAGAGACCGCGCTCGCGCAGGATCGGCACGACGTGGTCGGCGAAGAGATCGAAGTCGCCGGGCAGCCCCGGCGGCATCACGTTGAACCCGTCCGCGGCGCCCTGCTCGAACCACTCCTGGATCTGGTCGGCCACCTGCTCCGGCGTGCCCGCGATGACACGGTGCCCGCGGGCCCCGGCCAGGCGGTGCAACAGGGCCCGTACGGTGGGCTGTTCGCGGTCGATGATGTCGAGGATGACCTGGAAGCGGCTGCCGTTGCCGCGTTCACCGCCGGTCTCGATGAGCTCACGCGGCACGGGACCGTCCAGTTGCTCGGCGGTCAGGCGCAGCCCCAGCATGCGGTGCAGGAGCTGCAAGGAGTACTCGGGCTGGGTGAGTTCGTTGTACTCGTCCTGCAGGGCGCGCGCCTCGGCCTCCGTGGAGCCGATGAAGGGGCTGATGCCGGGCAGGACGAGCACCTTGCCCGGGTCGCGCCCGAGCCCCGCGGCCCGCTTCTTGAGGTCGGCGTAGAAGTCCTGTCCGTTGCGGAGGGTCTGGTGCGCGGTGAACACCGCCTCCGCGTACCGGGCGGCGAAGGCGCGGCCGTCTTCCGACGAGCCCGCCTGTACGTAGACGGGGCGGCCCTGCGGTGTGCGCGGCGTGTTGAGCGGGCCCCGCACCTTGAGGCGCGGCCCCTCGTGGTCGATGGCGTGGATGCGGTCGGTGTCCGCGAAGAGCCCGGTCTTCTGGTCGACGACGAGCGCGTCGTCCTCCCAGCTGTCCCAGAGCTTGGTGACGACGTCGAGGAACTCCCTTGCCCTGTCGTACCGTTCGGCGTGCACGGGGTGCGCGTCGAGGCCGAAGTTCAGGGCGGCCTGCGGGGCTCCGGTGGTGACGATGTTCCAGCCCGCGCGCCCCCGGCTGAGATGGTCGAGCGAGGCGAAGAGGCGGGCCAGGTTGTAGGGCTCGCTGTAGGTGGTGGACGCCGTCGCGATGAGGCCGATCCTTGAGGTGACGGCGGCGATCGCGGAGAGCCAAGTGAAGGGCTCCAGGCGGAATCGGCTCGCGTGGCGGACGTTGTCGGCGAGCGCCGGGCCGTCGGCGAAGAAGACCCCGTCGAAGGTGGCGGCCTCCGCGCGCCGTGCGAGGTCCTGGTAGAAGTCGATGTCCAGGATCCGTGCGGGATCGGACGCATGGTGCCGCCAGGCGGCCTCGTGGTGCCCGCCGGGGTAGACGAAGAGGTTGAGGTGCAGCTCGCGAGGGCTCATGCGACGGCCACCTCTTCCTTGCGGGCGTGCTCGCCGGCGTCGATCCGTGCGGGGTCGGTCCGTGCGGGGTCGCCCTCGGCCGGATCGACCCCCAGTTGCCGCAGCAGCCGCCCCCGCAGCGCCACGTACTCCTGGCTCCCCTGTGCGCGCGGCGCGGGAAGCTCCACCCGTACGTCGGCCGCGATGCGTCCGGCGTCCAGGACGACCACCCGGTCGGCGAGCGCGATCGCCTCGTCGACGTCATGGGTGACCAGGAGCACGGCGGGGCGGTGTGCCTCGCAGAGGCGTCGCAGCAAGGCGTGCATGCGGATGCGGGTGAGCGCGTCCAGGGCGCCGAACGGCTCGTCCGCGAGCAGGAGTTGCGGCTCACGGACCAGGGAGCGGGCCAGCGAGACCCGCTGTTGTTCGCCGCCGGACAGGTCCGCGGGCCAGGCGTCCTCCCGGCCCGCCAGACCCACCTCGGCGAGGGCCGCATGCGCCCGCTCCCGTGCCCCGGCGCCCGTCAGGCCGAGGGCGACGTTGTCCAGGACCCGCTTCCACGGCAGCAGCCGTGCGTCCTGGAAGACCACCGAGACATCACCGGGCGCCGCGAGGTCGCCGCTCCCCTCGACCTCGTGATCGAGTCCGGCGAGCGCCCGGAGGAGCGTGGATTTCCCGGAGCCACTTCGGCCCAGGAGGGCGACGAACTCCCCTGCTGCGATGTTGAGTTCGAGGCCGTCCAGGACTCTTCTCTCGCCGAACGAGCGGACGAGGTTCTCGATGCGGACCGTCAGCCCGCCAATGTGCGTCGCCATGACAGCGCCTTCCTCTCCACGAGCCGTACGAGTGCGTCCGAGACGAGACCGAGGAGGCCGTACACGACGAGGCCGACGATGATGATGTCGGTCTGCCCGTAGGTGCGGGCGAGCTCCATCATGTAGCCGATGCCGCTCGTCGCGTTGACCTGCTCGACCACGACGAGCGAGAGCCACGCCGCGGTGACCGCGAACCGCATGCCGAGCAGGAAGCCCGGCAGCGCTCCCGGCAGGACGACGTGGCGCACGAACCCGGAGCGTGAGAGCCCGACGGTCTCGGCGAGTTCGGCGTAGCGGCCGTCGATCGTCCGCAGGCCGTTGTGGGTGTGGATGTAGACGGGCACGAACACGCCGAGCGCGATGGTGATGACCTTCATCGACTCGCCGATGCCGAACCAGAGGATGAGCAGGGGGATCAGCGCGAGCGAGGGGATGGCCCGCTTGATCTGCACGGGTCCGTCGATGATGCCCTCGCCGATCCTGCTGAGTCCGGCGGTGATCGCCAGCGCGAGTCCGGCCGCGGTGCCGAACAGCAGCCCGAGGGCGGCGCGTTGGGCGGAGGTGGCGAGGTTCGACTGGAGCCGCCCCTCGGCGATCAGATCACCGGCGGTGCTCACCACGGTCCAGGGCGCGGAGAGGTTACGGGCGTCGATGAATCCGGCGGCCGATCCAGCCGACCAGAGCGCGAGCAGCAGCAGGGGGCCGATGGCCCAGCCGTACGGGATGGGCCTGCCGGGGCCCAGCCTGCGGCGGCGCGGCTTGCGGCGGACGCCGGCCACGGGCTCGGCGTGTGGGGCGGTCTTGGTCAGAGCGGGGGCCTCGGCGCTCATGTTCCCTCCCCCGCACCGGATTTGACGGCATCCGCGGCAACCGATTCGTAGCGTCGGTCGAAGAGGACCTCCGCATCGAAGGTCTCCTTGCCGGTCTCCTTCGCGAGCAGGTCGACGGTGTCCTGCTGGCGCGCGATGGCGGCGGTCCAGTCGGCCGGGATGTCCGGATGGCCGATTCCCTTGACCAGGTACTCGCCGTCCGCGCGGGTCAGGCCCTGATCCTTGACGTAGTAGCCGGCGATCCACTCGTCGGGATGTTTGTCGGCCCACTCGGCGGCGCGTGCCCAGGCCTTCACGAACTCCCTGATGGCCGCGGCCTTCTGCGGGTCCTCCACCGACTCGGTCGGCACCCACAGGTGCCCGGGATCGTCCCGCAGGCCGTGCTGGATGGTCTTCGCGCCGTCCTTGCCGTACTTCGCGGGATAGCGCTTGATGTTGACCCCGCCGAGGGGCGCCGCGTCGACCTGGCCGTTGCCGAGGGCGGACGGGTAGACGTCGCCGGTGCTCGGCAGCTCGACGAGCTCCACGTCGTCCTTGGCGAGCCCGGCCTTGGCGAGGATGCGCAGGACCAGGGCGCCCTGCGCCTGCCCCGGGCTGTAGGCGATCTTCTTTCCGCGCAGGTCCTTCAAGGTGTCGATGTCCGCGCCGGGCGCGATGCCGATTTCGTACGTGGGGTGCTTCAGCGGGTCCTTCCGGAATTTCGCGGCGACCAATTTCGTGTCGAGTCCCGTCCAGTGGGCGTGAATGGACGGGATTTCCGCCGCCGAGCACACGTCGAGGGAATTCGCCCGGAATGCCTCTGAGCACTGGGGGCCGCCGCTGATGTTGGCCCATTTCACCTTGAAGGGCAGCTTGTCGAGCTGTCCGGAGAGTTTCAGGGCGACCTGGGATTCCGGCGCCCCGATGGTGAGGGTGGTGTTCGGATCCACCTTCGCCGGGATTTTGGCGGAGACCTGCTTGGCGTCGACGGTCGTGGTCGACGTGGCGTTGTCTGCGCAACCGGCCAGGAGCAAGGGGACGATGAGGGCAGCGCCGAGCGCCGCCCGTATATGTGTGGGCATGAGTTCTTTCCCGGAGTGCGGACCTACACGGCAGGGGAAGACCGGCAGGAGATTTCCCTGCGGCTTCCCACGAGGAAACGCGCGCTGCCAGGTGCGCCGCTGTGCGCGGCGAAACCTGCGTTCCTGAGGTCAGCTACACAGAGCGGCGGCCACGCGCATCAGATCAACAGCGCGCCGCTGCTTGAACCGCCGGGATATTCGCATGGCGTCGAAACTAACCACGGCATCAAGAGAGGGTCAAGCCATCGCGCCCGCACCGGCTTTGCGGAAACGCAGCCTTCGCACTCCGGCCATACGCACGTCACACCACCCCGCGGTGCCCCGTCACCACCGTGCACGGAACGCAATCGCGCCAATGTTCGCGCCCGTGACCTCGTGCCGCTTCCGCCCCGTGAGTGCCATCCGTAAGCTCCTGCGCCTGACACGGGAGTTACTTACGGTAAGGGGGCCGACGCATGGGGTACTCGGGAGCTGCGGGCAGCACGAGGCGGACGTTCGTCGCGGGGGCGGCCGCCGCGGGCGGCGTGGCGGCGCTCGGCGCGGGGGCGCTTCCGGCGGCGGCCGCGGACCGGGCCCCGCGGGCGGATCCGGCGAAGATCTCCGTGGCCGTGCTCGGTGGCGGCGTCGCCGGACTGACCGCCGCGCACGAGCTGGCCGAGCGCGGCTTCGCCGTCACGGTCTACGAGCGCAGGGCGCTCGGCGGCAAGGCCCGCAGCATGGACGTACCGGACAGCGCGAAGGGCAACCGGAAGCCGCTGCCGGGCGAGCACGGGTTCCGGTTCATCCCGGGGATCTACCACAACCTCCCGGACACGATGCGCCGCATCCCCTTCCCCGGGAACGCGAACGGCGTCTGGGACAACCTCGCGGCGCCGCGCGAGATGTCGTTCGCGCGCACCGGACGCGAGGACATCCGGATGCCGATCCCGTGGCCGGGCAGCGAGCCGGAGAAGCTCACCCTGGACGACATCGCGCGGGCCCTGACCGCGCTCCTCGACACCGCCTTCAACCTGCCCGCGCACGAGGTCGCGTACTTCGTGAACCGCGCCCTGGTCTTCCTCACGAGCTGCGACGAACGCCGCGACCGCACCTGGGAGTCGATGCCCTGGTGGGAGTTCACGCGCGCCGCGAAGATGTCGAAGGACTACCAGCGCATTCTCGCGATCGGCGTCACCCGCAACATCGTCGCCACCAAGGCCGAGGAGGCGAGCACCCGCACCGTCGGCACGCTCGGCGAGGCCTTCGTCTTCAACGCGCTCGGGCAGGGCGCGGACGGACCGCCGGACCGGCTCCTGAACGCGCCGACGAACGAGGCGTGGATCGACCCCTGGGTGACCCATCTGAAGTCCCTCGGCGTGGAGTTCAGGATCGGCTGGAGCGTGCGCCAATTGGGCTTCGCGGACGGTCGCATCTCCAAGGCCGTCATCGAGGATCCCGACGGCGTACGCCGCGACATCACCGCCGACCACTACATCCAGGCCATGCCGGTGGAGCACGCGCGCGAGACCTGGGGCGCGGAACTGAGGTCGGCCGACCCGCAGTTGGCGCGCTGCGACAAGCTGGAGACGGACTGGATGACAGGAATCCAGTTCTATCTGACGGAGCGTCCGCCCACCGTCAAGGGTCATTTCAACTGCATCGACTCGCCCTGGTCGCTCACGGGTGTCGCCCAGGCGGGCCACTGGCCCGACCGCGACTTCGCGGCGGACTACGGCGACGGTGTCGCGGTCGAGTGCCTCTCCGTGGACATCTCCGAGTGGGACAAGCCGGGGATCCTCTACGGCAAGACCGCCAAGCAGTGCACACGTGACGAGGTCGCCAAGGAGGTGTGGGCGCAGCTCAAGGCCGCCCTCAACGACACCGGCAAGGTGGTCCTGAGCGACGGCAAGCTGCACTCGTGGTTCCTCGACCCCGGCGTCGACGGCATCGGGACGCCGGATCCGACCAACGAGGACGAGCTGCTCATCCACCCGGTCGGCACCCTGCACAACCGCCCGTCGGCGGCGACGAAGATCCCCAACCTCTGTCTGGCGGGCGACTACGTGGCCGTGCCGATCGACCTCGCGACCATGGAGGGCGCCAACACATCGGCGCGCCAAGCGGTGAACGCCGTCCTGGAGAGGGTCGGTTCGGATGCCGAGCCCTGCACGGTGACCTCCTTGTACCGCGCTCCGGCGATCGAGCTGCTCAAGCGCCACGACCGCACCCGCTACCGGCTCGGCCTGCGCAACGCCCTCGATCTGGGCTGAGAGCGGGAAAGCAGGTGCGTACGGGGTAGGACACCCGTATGGGAACGCGGACACGGACACGACGCACGACGGTGGCGGTGGTGGCGGCCGTCGCCGCCCTGGCGCTGGCACCCGGCTGCACGCTGAGCAACACGGACGGGAAGGGGCCCTCCGCCGGCGAGGGAGGACGCGTGCTCGCCGTGAAGATCGACAACGTGGGTCCGGCCCGCCCGCAGACGGGCCTGGACGCGGCGGACCTCGTGTACGCGGAGCAGGTCGAGGCCGGGCTCAGCCGCCTGATGGCGGTGTACGCGGGCCGGCTGCCGCCGGTCATCGGCCCGGTGCGCAGCGCGCGGGAGACGGATCTGGAGCTGCTGCGGCAGTTCGACGACGCGGCTCTCGTGTTCTCCGGGGCGCAGTCGAAGCTCCTCCCGCTGATCTCGGCGGCTCCCCTGCGTCAGCTGTCGCCCGGCAAGGCGCCGGGCGACGCCTATTTCCGCGGCGCCGACAAGCCGGCCCCGCACAACCTCTTCGTACGCCCGAAGGCGCTGGACGCCGATCCGGGCGACGGGGGCCTGGAGAGCACGGGCTTCAGCTTCGGCCCGCGCCCGAAGGGCGGCACACCGGAACGTGAGCGCACCGTCCGCTTCCCGGCGGCGCGGTTCACCTTCACCTGGGCCGCCGAGCAGAAGCGCTGGCTGGTCTCCATGGACGGCGAACGGGCCCGCACGGCGGGCGGCAGGACACTCGGCGCGTCGACGGTCGTCGTGCAGTACGTGAAGGTGCGCGCGTCGCAGTTCCACGACCGCGGGGGCAACAACACGCCGTTCACCGAGACGGTCGGCTCCGGCAAGGCGCGGGTTTCGCGGGACGGCCGTGCCTACGAGGCGCGCTGGGAGCGGTCCGCTCCGCAGGACGGCACGGAGTTCACGACGGCGGACGACGGCGAACCGCTGCCGTTCGCGAAGGGGCAGGTGTGGGTGGTGTACGCGAAGGCGTGACTCAGCCCTGGGGGGCCGCGACCGGCTCGATGGGGTTGCGCAGGCCCTCCGCCGCGTCCGAGACCCGCTGGATGAGGTCGAAGAACACCGTTTGCTCGGCGGCGGAGAGCGGTCCGAGGAAGACCTGGTTCATCCGGGCCGTCCGCACCGTCAGCTTGCGGTGCGTGCGCCTGCCCTCGTCGGTGAGGTGCAGCAGATACCGGCGGCCGTCCTGCGGGTCGCGGACCTTGTCGAGCAGTTCGCGGCGCATCAGGCGGCTGATGACCTCCGCGATGGTGGACCGGTCGAGGCCGACCCGCTCGCCGACGGTGCGCTGATCGAGGCCCGGCTCGGCGACGAGCGCGTTCAGGACGGCGAACTGCGGCGAGGTGATCTCCTCGGAGACCATCGTGTTCCACAGCAGGTAGTGCGCCTGCTGCAGCCGCCGGGCCAGGTGCCCGGGGTGGGTGGTCAGGTCCACCGCGGCCATGAGTTCCTCCACTGCCTTGAGCCTGCCGGTCGAGCTGTTCGAGCCCGTGATTTCTGTAGGTGCACTGAACAGTACCTGCCCTTGACGGCTTAGTGAACGAGTGGCAGCGTAAGCCGAACTTCGTGGAAATAGTCAGTGCCCTGATTAATGGGCGGGGCATCGAAGGCCTGGAAGAGATGGGGCTCGACAGATGGACAAGGTGGTGGCCTCGGCCGCCGACGCGGTGGCCGATGTGGGGGACGGCTCGTCCCTGGCGGTCGGCGGGTTCGGGCTGAGCGGTGTGCCCGGCGTGCTGATCGCGGCGCTGTACGAGGCCGGTGTGTCGGGCCTGCGGGTGGTGTCCAACAACTGCGGGGCGATGGAGTCGGGCCTTGCCGTCCTGCTCTCGGCGGGCCGGGTCGCGCGGGTGACCGGGTCGTACATCGGCGGCAACAAGGAGTTCGCCCGTCAGTACCTGGGCGGTGAGCTGGAGGTGGAGATGATCCCGCAGGGCACGCTCGCCGAGCGGCTGCGCGCGGGAGGCTGCGGCATTCCGGCGTTCTACACCCCTGCCGGGGTGGGCACGCAGGTCGCCGACGGCGGGCTCCCGTGGCGCTACGACGGTTCGGGCGGGGTGGCGCTCGCCTCGCCGGCCAAGGAGGTGCGGGAGTTCGACGGGCGGGAGTACGTCCTGGAGCACGGCATCCGGACCGACTTCGCCCTGGTGCGGGCCGCCAGGGGCGACCGGCACGGGAACCTCGTGTTCAACAAGTCCACCCGCAACTTCAACCCCCTGGCCGCGATGGCCGGACGGGTCACCATCGCCGAGGTGGAGGAGCTGGTGGAGCCGGGCGAGATCGACCCCGACGCCGTGCATCTCCCGGGGATCTACGTCCAGCGGGTCGTCGAGCTCACCCCCGAGCAGGCCGCCGACAAGCAGATCGAGCGGCGTACGGTCTCCGCGCCGCCGGCACGAGGAACGGTGGACGACTGATGGCCTGGACGCGAGAGCAGATGGCCGCACGCGCCGCACGCGAGCTGCGCGACGGGCAGTACGTGAACCTGGGCATCGGCCTGCCCACGCTGATCCCCAACTACCTCCCCGAGGGCGTCGAGGTCACCCTGGAGTCGGAGAACGGCATCCTCGGCGTGGGCCGCTACCCCACCGACGCCGAGGTGGACCCGGACCTGATCAACGCGGGCAAGGAGACGGTCACCGTCCGCCCCGGCGCCTCCTACTTCGACTCGGCCCTGTCCTTCGGGATGATCCGCGGCGGTCACATCGATGTCGCCGTGCTCGGCGCCATGCAGGTCTCCGCGCGCGGAGACCTGGCCAACTGGGCGATCCCCGGCAAGATGATCACGGGGATCGGCGGCGCCATGGACCTGGTGCACGGCGCCCGCACGGTGATCGTGGCGATGACGCACACCGCCAAGGACGGCTCCCCCAAGATCCTCCAGGAGTGCGCGCTGCCGCTGACCGGCAAGGGCTGCGTGAACCGGATCATCACCGATCTCGGCGTCCTGGACGTCACCGGAACCGGCCTGGAACTGGTCGAGACGGCGCCCGGTGTCACACCCGAGGAGATCGCCGCCAAGGCCGCGGCCAGGGTCCGCGTCCCCGAAGCCCTCTCCGAAGGAACCCCGTCATGAGCCTGCGCGACGTCTACATCGTCGACGCCGTACGCACCCCCGTCGGCAAGTACAACGGCGCACTCGCGGGGGTCCGGCCTGACGATCTCGGCGCGCACGCGATCCGTTCGCTTCTCGCCCGTACGCCGGACCTGGACGCCTCCCGGATCGGCGACGTCTACTTCGGCAACGCGAACGGCGCGGGCGAGGAGAACCGCAACGTCGGCCGCATGGCCGCCCTGCTCGCCGGTCTCCCCGTGACGGTGCCGGGCGTGACCGTCAACCGGCTCTGCGCCTCCGGGCTCGAAGCGGTCATCCAGGCGGCGCGGGCCATCGCGCTCGGCGACGTCTCCATCGCCCTGGCCGGCGGGGTCGAGTCGATGACCCGCGCCCCCTACGTCCTGCCGAAGAGCGACCGCCCCTTCCCCGCCGGGCACACCGAGCTGTACTCCACCACTCTGGGCTGGCGCATGGTCAATCCGAGGATGGAGCCGCAGTGGACGGTCCCGCTGGGCGAGAGCGCCGAACTCATCGCGGACAAGCACGGGATCACCCGCGAGCAGCAGGACGCGTACGCCCTGAGCAGCCATCAGAAAGCCGCCGCAGCACAGCGGGAGGGCCTGTTCGACGCGGAGATCTCTCCGGTCTCCCTACCGCAGCGCAAGGGCGAGCCCGTCCTCTTCGCACGTGACGAGTGCGTACGCGCCGACGCCTCGCTCGAGGCCATGGCCAGGCTCAAACCGTCCTTCCGCACGACGGACGGGACCGTCACACCGGGCAACGCCTCGCCGCTCAACGACGGTGCGGCCGCGCTGCTCCTGGTCGACGAGGAAGGCCTGCGGGCGACGGGCCGAGAGCCGCTGGCCCGCGTTTCGGCGTCCGCCGTCTCCGCGACCGAGCCGCATTACTTCGGCCTCGCGCCGGTCGAAGCCGTCAACCGCGCCCTCGCCAAGGCGGGCAGGACCTTCGGTGACCTGAGCACGCTCGAGCTGAACGAGGCTTTCGCAGCCCAGGTGTTGGGGTGCGCGGCCGAATGGCCCGACCTCGACCCGGCCGTCCTCAACCCGCTCGGCGGCGCGATCGCGCTCGGCCATCCGCTCGGCGCGTCCGGCGCGCGACTCGCCGGGACCGTCGCCCACCAGCTCGCCCGGCGCGGCTCGGGCACGGGCGTCGCCGGACTCTGCATCGGTGTCGGCCAGGGCCTGGCCCTGGTCCTCGAACGCTGACCCGCAGCCCCCCTTCCCCAGCACGCCGTACTCACGGAGCCGAGAGACATGACCCTCACCGAACCCCTTCCCGACGGGCTGAGCCAGCAGGAGATAGACACCGAGGTCGCCAAGGCGCAGGCCGCCGCGGCGCCCTCCGACCACCCGCCGCGTGACTATCCGCCGTACCGCAGCAGCCACTTCCGCCATCCCAAGCAGCCGCTGGTCCCGCTGCGCGACCCGGAGGCGGTGGAGCTGAGCGGCCCCGCGTTCGGCGTCACCGACATCACCGCGCTCGACCGCGACCTCACGCGCCAGCACCTGGGCGAGCCGCTCGGCGAGCGGATCACCGTGTCCGGCCGTGTCCTGGACCGCGAAGGGCGGCCCGTACGCGGCCAGTTGGTCGAGCTGTGGCAGGCCAACGCTTCCGGCCGTTACGCCCACCAGCTGGACCAGCACCCGGCTCCGCTCGACCCGAACTTCACGGGCTTCGGCCGCTGCCTGACCGACGACGAAGGAACGTACAGCTTCACGACGATCAAGCCGGGCGCGTACCCGTGGCGCAACCACGTCAACGCGTGGCGGCCCGCGCACATCCACTTCTCGCTCTTCGGCACGGCGTTCACCCAGCGCCTGGTGACGCAGATGTACTTCCCGGGCGACCCGCTGTTCCCCTACGACCCGGTCCTGCGCTCGGTCACCGACGAGTCGGCGCGGGCGCGCCTGGTCTCCGCCTACGACCACGATCTCTCCGCCCCCGAGTGGTCGCTCGGCTTCCGCTGGGACATCGTGCTCGACGGCCCGTCCGCGACGCTCTTCGAGGAAGGCGACAACCACTGATGTCGTACGCTCCGACTCCCTCTCAGACGGTGGGCCCCTTCTACGGCTACGCGCTGCCCTTCCCGCGCGGCGGCGAGGTCGCGCCGACCGGCCACCCGGACACGATCACCCTGCACGGGCACGTGTACGACGGCGCGGGAAACCCCGTCCCCGACGCGCTCATCGAGACCTGGCAGCCTGCACCGGACGGCTCCCGCACGGGCGCGCCGGGATCGCTGCGGCACGACCCGGTGACCGGCGAGGTCATCGGCCGTGACGGCGTCGCGTTCACCGGGTTCGGCCGTGTCCCCACCGACGCGGACGGGCACTGGACGGTCCGTACGCTCCCGCCGGGCGGCGCCTCGTACATCGCGGTGGCGGTCTTCGCGCGCGGCCTGCTCCATCACCTGTACACGCGCGCCTACCTGGTCGACGAGCCGGGCGACCCGCTCCTCGGCTCCCTCGACCCGGCGCGGCGTACGACGCTGATCGCCCGCCCGGAGGCGAGCCACACGTACCGTTTCGACATCCGCCTTCAGGGCGAGGGCGAAACGGTGTTCCTGGAGTTCCAGTGAGTGGTGACGGTACCGACGTCGGCCTGCTCGCCCCCGGGCGAGCGGGCTCCCCGGCCGAGTCGATGACGAGCGACACGGCCTTCCTGCAGGCGATGCTGGACGCGGAGGCGGCGCTGACGCGGGCGCAGGCAGGGGTGGGCCTGGCCCCGGCGGAGGCGGCGACGGCCGTCGGCGCGGCGGCTTCCGCCGACCGCTTCGACGTACGTGACATCGCGCTTCGCGCGCGGTCCGGCGGCAATCCGGTGATCCCGCTGGTGGCGGACCTGACGGCGGCGGTGCCGGCGGAGGCCGCGCCGTACGTGCACCGGGGGGCGACGAGCCAGGACATCGTGGACACCGCGATGATGCTGGTCGCACGGCGCACGCTCGACCTGATCCTGGCGGATCTGACCCGCACGGAGGCGGCACTGGCCCGCCTCGCGGCGGAACACCGGGACACGGTGATGCCGGGCCGCACCCTGACCCAGCACGCGGTCCCCACGACGTTCGGCCTCAAGGCCGCGGGCTGGCGATCGCTCGCACTGGACGCGCGGGACAGGGTGCGGTCGGTGCGTGACACCCTCCCGGCCCAACTGGGCGGCGCTGCGGGCACGTTGGCGGCTTTCGGGGCTTACGGCGCCTATGGGGCTGACGGTGCTGACGGTGCTGACGGTGCTGACGGGGGCAGTTCGGCGGGGGTGGGCTCCGCAGGGGCTCCCCCCGCTGATAGCAGCCTCGGGGAGGAACTCGTCGCTGCCTACGCCAGGGAACTCCCGTTGGCCGCACCGGCTCTGCCCTGGCACACCCTCCGTACCCCGGTGGCCGACCTCGCCGGAGTGCTCGCCTTCGTCGCCGGCGCCCTGGGCAAGACGGCCGTGGACGTCCTCACCCTCAGCCGCACGGAGTTCGCCGAGCTCTCCGAAGGTGCGGGCGGTGGTTCCTCCGCCATGCCCCACAAGGCGAACCCCGTGCGCTCCACCCTCGTCGCGGCCGCCGCCCGTCGCGCTCCCGCCCTGGCCGCGACGCTGCACGCGTCGATGGCCGCCGAGGACGAGCGCCCGGCAGGGGCCTGGCACGCGGAGTGGGAAGCCCTGCGCGACCTCCTGCGCACGGTGGGCGGCGCGAGCCACCACGCGGCGGAGCTCGCCGAGAACCTCAGCGTTCATCCGGAGGCGATGCGCGAACACCTCGGCCTCACCCACGGGTTGATCGTCTCCGAACGCCTCACCGCGGAGCTGACCCCTCTCCTGGGCCGGGCCCGCGCGAAGGAACTGCTCACCTCGGCGGCCCGCCGTACCCGCGACGAGGGCACGACCCTCGCGGAGGTACTCGCCGAGGAGCCCGGACTTGCCTCCGTGAACCTCACCGAACTCACCGATCCCGCCCGATACACCGGCTCCGCCGGAACCCTCACCGACCGAGCCCTGGAGCGACGATGACCGGCAAGCTGCCGCACCACACGAGCGAGGGCGCCCCGACCGCGCCACCCCTCCTCCTCGGCTCATCCGTCGGCACATCCACCGCCCTGTGGGACGCCGTGGCACCCGAACTCACCACCACCCACCGGGTCATCCGCTGGGACCTGCCCGGCCACGGCAAGTCCCCCGCCGATCTGATCGGCCCGGGGGCGACCGTCGCCGACCTGGCGGGGCTCGTCCTCGCGCTCGCCGACTCCCTCGGCATCGAGCGCTTCGCGTACGCGGGCGTCTCCCTCGGCGGCGCCGTCGGCCTACACCTGGCCGCGCACCACCCGGAGCGCGTGCGGAGCCTCGCCGTGATCTGCTCGTCGGCGCACTTCGGCGGCAGCGCCCGCTGGGAGGAGCGCGCGGCGCTCGTGCGCCGCGAAGGACTCGAATCGCTGGCACGGAGCGCGCCGGAACGCTGGTTCACCCCCGGCTTCACGGTCCCCGGGCTGGTGGAGGACCACCGGACCACCGACCCCGACGCGTACGCCGCCTGCTGCGACGCGCTGGCGGCGTACGACATCAGGGACGCACTGGAGTCGGTCACCGCGCCCACGCTCGTCGTCGCCGGCCGCGAGGACCCGGCGACGCCGCCCGCCCACGCACGCGAGATCGCCGACGCGGTGCCCGGCGCCTCCCTCACGGAGCTGGCGGGCGCCTCCCATCTGGCGCCCGCGGAGCGCCCGGAGGCCGTGGTCGCGGCGTTGCGCACGCACTTGACGGGGGCGGCCGCGAGCGGCATGGCGGTCCGGCGGGCCGTGCTCGGCGACGCGCACGTGGACCGCGCGCAGGGCAACACCACTCCCTTCACGGCCCGCTTCCAGGACTTCATCTCCCGCTACGCCTGGGGCGAGATCTGGACCGACCCCACCCTCGCGCGCCGCGAGCGCAGCATGATCACCATGACGGCCCTGGTCGCGCACGGGCACCACGACGAGCTGGCCATGCACATCCGGGCGGCCCGCCGCATCGGGCTCACCCCCGAGGAGATCGGCGCGGTGCTGCTCCAGACGGCGGTCTACTGCGGTGTGCCCGCGGCCAATTCGGCGTTCGCAGTAGCACAGCGGGTCCTCGCGGAGGAGTAGCGAGGTAGTAGAGGAGTGAACAGCTTCGGGCCAACCCTTTAGGCTGCTGCTGATCAGGGGGATCAGGGGAACCGGGGGGGCAAGAGGCGATGAACGACGCGACCGAGGTGTTCCAGCCGCTGCAGGCGGAGGATCCGCCGGTGGTGGCCGGATACCGACTCGCGGCCAGGCTCGGCGCCGGTGGCATGGGCCGGGTCTATCTGTCGCACACCCAGGGCGGCCGACCGGTCGCGATCAAGGTGGTACGGCCCGAGCTGGCCGACGACCCGGCCTTCCGGCGGCGGTTCGGCCGGGAGATCAAGGCGGCCCAGCGGGTCCGGGGCGCCTACACGGCCGAACTGATCGACGCCGACGCGGACGGCGCACCGCCCTGGCTCGCCACCCTGTACGTACCCGGTCCCTCGCTGACGGAGGCCGTCGCCCGGCGCGGTCCGCTGCCGGTACCCGCGCTGCTGTGGCTGATGGCGGGGATCGCCGAGGCGCTGCAGGCCATCCACGGCGCCGGGATCGTGCACCGTGACCTGAAGCCGTCGAACGTGCTCCTCGCCGCCGACGGCCCGCGCGTGATCGACTTCGGCATCTCGCTGACCTCCAGCGCCACCTCCGCTTACACGGCCACGGGTTCCGCCGCCGGCACGCCCCAGTTCATGGCTCCCGAGCAGGCGTCCGTGGGGGAGGTCACGGCGGCCACCGATGTCTTCGCGCTGGGCCAGACCGCCGCCTTCGCCGCACTGGGTGTGCCGCTGTACGGGGACGGCCCCTCGGTCAGCGTGCTGTACCGGATCGTGCACTCGGAGCCCGACCTGTCCCTTCTGCCCGCGCAACTGCGTCCGCTGTTCGCCATGTGCCTGGCCGCCGATCCGGCGGACCGGGCCACCCCGGCGGAGATCGTCGAGTGGTGCCGCGGGCGTCTTGGCCGGGACACCGACGCGGGTGCGGGCCTCGCCGTCTGGCGGGATGTCATGGGGCCCGAGGTCACGGTCCCGGCGCCGGTCCCCCACCCCACCCCGGTGCAACCGCTGCCGCTGTTCGCCCCGCCTCACCCGTTGCCGACGACCCGGCCGACGGGGACGGACGAGCGGCGGGCCCGCCGAAGACGCAACGCGCTCATCGCGGCCATCGTGACGGGGTGCGCTCTGCTGGTGCTCGGCCTGACGTGGACGGTCATGGACGCGATGGGCCTGCGCGCCCGGGACACGCACGCGAAGTCCGGTGCGGACGCCACCGGTTCGGATGCCTCCGGCCGGTCGTCGGGGTCCACATCGGGCTCCGCGTCCGGATCCACGTCGGGTTCCGGGGACGGCAAGAGATCGGCGACCGGCGAGAACGCCGAGGCCGGTGACAAGAGTGACGGGACATCGGACGCGTCACGCCCCTCCACGAAGTCGTCCGCGACCGCGCCCACCGAGCCGCGCCCCGCCGCGTACCCCCAGGAATGGTTCGACGAGAAGAACTCCGTGAGCCTCCGGGAGCCCATCCGCCGCAAGGACCGCAAGGGCGATCTGCGCTTCGTCTGCGGGCAGGGCCGTTGTTCGCTGGAGAGCGACAAGAGCGTGATCTCCTTGCTGTACAGCAAGCCGGGGGCCACCCTCGACTCGTGCCGCCTCGCCGTCGAGGGCGCCGACAGCCACGACCTCCCGCTGGCCGCGGTGGCGGCCGGCAGCGAGATCTGCGTGAAGAACCCCGCAGGGGACATCGCCCTGCTGGTGGTCCAGGTGAAGTCGACCGCGCTCCCGAACGACGGGTTCAGCTTCCTGACCGCGGACATGACGGTGTGGCGGGCGGCGGCGTAGGAGACGGATGCCGGAGCGGAAGGACCCGGGCACGGTTCCGGCCCGCAAGCCTTGACTAGGTGGCGCTCCGCTCGCTCGCCTCGCGATACCGCCGCTCGATCGCGTCGACGTACGCCTCGTCTCCCGGCCGCCCCGCCCGCAGCAGTCGCCACCACTGCTCGATGCTCCAACTGGCCGGTTCCGTCGCCCCGATGAACTCCTCGACGAGCCCGAGGAAGCGCACCGGATCGGTGTGAAAGGGGAAGTGCCCGGCCCCCGGAAAGATTTCGAGACGGCTGCCGGGCATCGCCTCGTGTGCGGTGTAGGCGTGGTCGACCGGGAGGACACCGTCCCGGTCGCCCCAGACGATGAGCGTGGGCATGCCCTGGGCGAGGTAGCAGCGGTCCAGCATCGTGATCACTTGGCCGCGCCAGTCGACGACCGACCGCAGCGTGCGGATGAACGCGGCCCGCGCCCACACGTCGGGCAGCGCGTCCACCAGACCCATCAGCTCCGGTGCGTCCTGCCCGAGTCCGGTGTCGAGCAGCCGCAGCAGCGCGACGGCCGCCCGCACCGGCAGATCGGCGCCGGGCAGCCCGAGCAGGGAGAGCAGCAGTGCGGCGCCGGGCAGTGAGACGCCGCGCAGCACGGGGGTCACCTGCGGGCCGACCCCTCCGGTGCTCACCAGGACGAGCCGGTCGACGCGCTCGGGGAACTGGTAGGCGAACTGCATCGCGACCCCGCCGCCGAACGAGTGCCCGACGAGGGTGACCCGCTCGATGCCGAGCACACCGAGCAGGTCCCGGACCCCGTTGGCGTACGCGGCCACCGAGTAGTCGGCCCGGGGCTTCTCGGACGCGCCGTGGCCGAGCAGGTCGGGGGCGATGACGGTGTGGGTGCGGGCCAGCCGGGGGATCAGCGGGGCCCACGTCGCGGACGAGTCGCCGATGCCGTGGATCAGCAGAATCGCCGGTCCCTCACCCGCGAGGCGGTACGCGCGCCGGTAGCCGTGCACGGTGTGGAACCGCAGGGTGGGCCCGCTCTCGTCGCCGGTGGGAAGCCGCCTGGGTTGGAAGGGCAGGATCCGCGCCATGGGCCGGAGTGTAGGTGGGTGGCGCGGTGCGGTGGTTTCGCGGGAGTTTCAGGTGGCGCAATTCGGGCGCTTCACCCTGTGCCGCTAAGCGGTGGCGTAGAAACCCAGGAACATGTCGACACCGGCGACGATCAGACGCTCCGTCAGGTCCTCGCTGACGTCGGTTCCGTACGAGCCGAAGACCAGGTGCGGGAAGACCAGCAGGGAGTAGAGCTGGAGGACCGCCGTCTCCATGTCGGGGACGGTGAGCCGCCCTCGCTCGGCGAGCTCGCGCAACGCGCCCGCGATGGCGGGGTGATGACCCTCGGGGCCGCGCGCTCCCCATGCCTCGCCGAGCGAGGGGAAGCGGTGGATCTCCCGGGCCACGAGGTGGCGCAGCGCGTTCATCTCCTGGTCGTTGCGGACGACGTCGACCCAGGAGCGGGCCACGTTCAGGAAGGCTTCGCGCAGGTCGTCCGCGTCGGTGAGGCCGTCGAGCGCGGCGACGGACGACGAGGCGTCGAGGGGTTCGTCGAGCGCCCCCGCGATCACCGCGACGAACAGCGTCTCCTTGTTCCCGAAGTGGTTGTAGACGGTCACCTTGGACACGCCCGCCTCGGCCGCGATGGCGTCCATGCCGACATCGAAGCCCTCCCGCAGGAACAGCGAGCGGGCCGCCCGGACGATCGCCTCGCGCTTGCGCTCCGCGCGCGGGCCCGTGGGACCCCCACTTCTTGCCTCGCCGTTCTTTTCCGTGCGCATACCCGCACTTTAGCAGCGAACTGAACTGAACAGTTGAGTTCACATGAACTAGTCAGTACAGTTCAGATGTGCCGGACCGCGTGGCCTGCCACGCGCCGCCCCAGCTCTTCCCGAGCCCTTCCTCGGCCCCTCCCGTCTGCCCAAGGACCTGCCATGACGCCTTCCCACCCGACCCCGGCCGCCGCGCCCCACACGGCCGCGCCACCCCCCACCGGCTCACGCCCATGGGCGGCGCTCGCCCTGTTGTGCGTCGCCCAGTTCATGCTGGTGCTCGACGTGACGGTCGTGAACGTCGCGCTGCCGAGCATGGCCGCCGACCTCGATCTCGACCGCACCGCGCTGACCTGGGTCATCACGACGTACACGCTCTGCTTCGGCGGCCTGATGCTGCTCGGCGGACGGCTCGCGGACCTCCTCGGGGCGCGCCGCACCCTCCTCTGCGGCCTCGCCCTGTTCACCGCCGCCTCGCTGCTGACCGGCCTGGCGTCGGGCCCGGCGACCCTCCTCGCCGGCCGGACCGCGCAGGGCGTCGGAGCGGCGCTCCTCTCGCCCGCCGCCCTGGCCATCGTCACCACGACCTTCCGGGGGCGCGACCGCCATCGTGCGCTCGGGGTGTGGTCGGCGATCGGCGGTGCGGGCGCGGCGATCGGTGTCCTGCTCGGCGGTGTCCTGACCGATGGCCCCGGCTGGGAGTGGATCTTCTACGTCAACGTGCCCATCGGCACGGCCCTGCTCCTCGCCCTGCCCGCCGTCGTCCCCGCACGCGCGCCTCGGCCCGCCCGCCTCGACCTACCCGGCGCGCTGCTGGTCACCGTCGGCACGGGCTCGCTCATCTACGGCTTGGTGGCGGCGGGCGACACGGGCTGGTCGGGCCCCCGGACGCTGGTGCCGGTAGGCGCCGCGATCGTGGCCTACGGAGCCTTCGCCGCCGTCGAGCGGGCGCAGCGTTCGCCGCTGATCGATCCGGCCGTCCTGCGGCGCCGTCCGGTCGTCGCCGGCTCGTATCTGATGCTGGTCGCGACGGCGTTGCTGATCTCGCTGTTCTTCCTGGGTTCGGTGTTCCTGCAGGAGGTACGCGGCCACAGCGCCCTGCGTACCGGGGTGTTGTTCCTTCCGGTGGCCGTCGCCACGGGGGTCGGCGCGCACCTCGGCGGGCGGTTCGTGGGCCAGTGGGGAGCGCGGCCCACGGCGGCCGCGGGGCTCGCGCTGGCGGGGCTCGGCACGGCTCTGCTCACCGGTGCGGGGGCCGACGGCAACGCGTGGGCGAGCGTCGCCCCGGGGATGTCCGTCGCCGCCCTGGGGCTCGGTGCGGTGTTCGTGGCCGCCACCACCACCGCGCTGGGGTTCATCGCCCCCGAGGAGGCGGGCGTCGCGTCCGGCGTGGTCAACACCTGCCACGAGGTGGGCGGATCGATCGGCGTGGCCGTGGTGTCGACCGTCGCCGCCACGGGGATCGACGGCGGGACGGGAGGCGGTTTCGCGGACGCGTTCATGGTGTGCGCCGTGGCCGCGGCGGTCAGCGCGGCCGCCGCGTTCGCCCTCGTGCCGAGCGGGAAGCCGCGGCTGACCGGCGGGCCGCACGTGCACTGAGTCCGCCAGGCGCCGGGCGGGGCCCGCACACCCCGCCTGTACACCCCGCCCGCGCAGGCGTGCCACGCACATCCGATCGAAGGGTGGCTGTCGCGCCACGTCACCGCGCGATCACTCAGGTGACCGTTTCGGCGGTTAAGTTACTTGGTGACCATGCGAGTTACGCGGCCACGTGAGGACTTTGCCACTGTGACGGGAGCCGGGGTGCGCAGGCGGATGCTGTCCGCGGCGCTGGTCGCCGTGCTCCTGGTGATCGTCCAGTTCTTCGCGCACGGGGTCAACGAGAACGCGTCCGCCGTGGAGTCCCGTACGCCACCGGCCACGGCGCCCTACGCCCAGTGCGGCGAGGACACGCACCCCGAGGAGTCCCAGCGATTCCCGGCACGCGGACGCCCGCACTGCCGTGACCTCACCCCCGACACGGCTCCGCACCTGCACGCCCATCCGCGCACGGCGGCGGACGACGGCACGCGCGCGTGCCGCTCCCTTTCCGTCGCCCACCCCGGGACGAAACCCGCGGGCCGCGAACTACCGGCCCTCCTTCAGGTCTTCCGCTGCTGATCGGGCCCTCCGGCACGGCCATGCCGCCAGGCTCTCCCGCCTGACGCGCCGTCGGCCGGACCCGAACCGGTCCACGTCACACCGATGCGCCCCACGGCGCTCAGGAGTCAACCGACATGCAGCCTTCCCCTGCCTCCCTGCTCGACCGCGCCCGCTCGGTGTGCACGGCACCCGACGGCCCGCGACACGACTTCGCGGCCTCCGTCGTCGTCTTCCTCGTCGCCCTGCCGCTCTGCGCCGGCGTGGCCGTCGCCTCCGGGGTTCCCGCCGAACTCGGCCTGATCACCGGCATCGTCGGCGGTCTCGTCACCGGCCTGCTGCCCGGCAGCAGCCTTCAGGTCAGCGGTCCCGCCGCGGGACTCACCGTGCTCGTGTACGAAGCCGTGCAGCAGTACGGTGTCGCCGCGCTCGGCGCCCTCGTGCTCGCCGCCGGGCTCCTCCAGCTGGTCATGGGCTTCCTCCGCCTCGGCCGCTTCTTCCGCGCCATCTCCGTGGCCGTCGTCGAGGGCATGCTCGCCGGGATCGGACTCATCCTGATCGCCGGGCAGTTGTACGCGATGACGGACAGCGAGGCCCCCGCGAGCGGCCTCGGCAAGATCGCCGGGCTGCCGGGGATGCTCACCGGAGCGATCGGCTCGCAGCGCGCTCTGGCCGCCCTCGGGCTCGCCGTGGGCACCGTCGTCGTCCTCGTGTGCTGGCACAGGCTTCCCGCGAAGGTCCGCGTGGTGCCCGCGCCGCTGGCCGCCGTGGTGCTTGCCACGGGGGCCTCGCTGCTCTTCTCCCTGCCGGTGGCCACCGTCGAGGTGCGGGGACTCGTCGAGGCGGTGCGGGTGCCGGACGCCGCCGCCTTCGGGGAGCTGATGAGTTTCGGCGCCATCGGCACCGTCCTCGCGTTCGCCCTGATCGCGTCGGCGGAGAGCCTGTTCAGCGCGGCCGCCGTGGACCGCATGCACGACGGCCCGCGCACGTCGTACGACAAGGAGCTGATGGCGCAGGGCGCGGGCAACACCGTGAGCGGGCTGCTCGGCGCGCTGCCGATGACCGCGGTGATCGTCCGCAGCTCCGCCAACGTGCGGGCGGGCGCACGCACGAAGGCGTCTCGCGTCCTGCACGGCGTCTGGCTGCTCCTCTTCGCGGCCCTGCTGCCCGCGGCGCTCGGCCTCATCCCGGTGGCGACCCTTGCGGGCGTCCTCGTGCACGCGGGCTGCAAGCTGCTCCCGGTACGGCAGTTGGCGCACCTGTGGCGCGAGCACCGCGGCGAGGCGGTGGTCCTGGTCGTGACGGCCACGGCGATCGTCACGGTGGGCATGTTCGAGGGAGTCCTCGTCGGTCTCGCGCTCGCCGTGGTCAAGTCCGCCTGGGAGACGTCGCACGTGCACGTGGAGGTCGTCGACAAGGGCGTGGGTCCGATCCACGTGCACCTGTCGGGCAACGCCACGTTCCTGCGGCTCCCCAAGCTCCTCGACGCACTGGAGTCCCTGCCCCCGGACCGCCCGGTCGAACTCGACCTCACGGGGCTCCGGCATCTGGACCACGCCTGCCATACGTCGCTGGAGCACTGGGCGGAGCGGCACAGCGCGGAGGGCACGGATCCGGTGCGGGTGGCGTCCGGGGCCTGAGGCTCGCTCGGAGGAGCGCCGGACGGCCTGAGGCTCGCTCGGAGCGGTCGGATGGGCTGAGGCTCGTTCGGAGGAGCGCTGGACGGGCTGAAGCTCGCTCGGAGGAGCGCCGGACGGGCTCGGCGGTGTGGCCGTCCCCCGTCCGGCTCCGGCGGCACTTGGCTCTACCGAGCCCCGTTCACCGGTCACCGAGCCCCGTACACCGGTTGAGGCACCTCGGCCCCGGCGAGCAGCTTGAGCGCCGAGTCGCCCGCCTCCGCCGGGGTCCAGCGTGCGCCCTTGTCTGCCGTCGGCCCCGGTCGCCAGCCCTCCATGACGGTGATGCGCCCCGCCTCGGCCTCGAAGACACGTCCCGTGACCCCCGCGGACGACTCGGAACCGAGCCACACCACGAGCGGCGACACGTTCTCCGGGGCCATCGCGTCGAAGCCGCCGCCCTCGGGGGCGGCCATGGTCTCCGCGAAGGTGCTCTCCGTCATCCGTGTGCGCGCGGCGGGCGCGATGGCGTTGACCCGCACTCCGTAGGAGGCGAATTCCGCGGAGGCGACCAGGGTGAGCCCGAGAATCCCGGCCTTGGCCGCGCTGTAGTTCCCCTGCCCCACGCTCCCCAGCAGCCCCGCCCCGGAACTGGTGTTGATCACGCACGCGTGCCGCGGGCGCCCCGCCTTCGCCTCGCCGCGCCAGTACGCCGCCGCGTGCTTCATCGGCAGGAAGTGCCCCTTCAGATGCACCCGCATCACCGCGTCCCAGTCGTCCTCCTCGAGGTTGACGAGCATCCGGTCCCGTAGGAACCCCGCGTTGTTGACGAGGGTGTCCAGGCTTCCGTACGTGTCGAGCGCGGTCCGCACCAGGGACGCGGCGCCCTCGGTCGTGGCGATGTCACCGCCGTGCGCGACGGCCTCGCCTCCCGCCGCACGGATCTCCTCGACCACCTCGTGCGCGGGCCCGCCGGACGCCCCGGATCCGTCGGCCCCCACACCCAGGTCGTTCACCACGACCTTGGCACCCTCGGCGGCATAGGCGCGCGCGTGCGCGCGGCCGAGGCCACGGCCCGCTCCCGTGACGATCACCACGCGACCCGCGCAGATTCCCGTGCCCGGCTTCTTGGCTGAGGTCATGCGGAACTCCTCGGATACGTTCAGTGGTTGACGGACGCGGCGTCCAGGAACGCGGGGCGTTCGCCGCCCCCGTGCAGATGCAGTGCGGCGCCGCTGATGTAGCGGGCGCCGTCGGAGGCGAGGAACACGCACGCGTCCCCGACGTCCGACGGATCAGCGAGGCGGCCGAGCGGAACGGTGCGGGCGACCGCCGCGACGCCGGCCTCGTCCCCGTAGTGCAGATGGGCGCTCTCGGTGCGGGCCAGGCCGAGCACGACGGTGTTCACGCGCACCTTCGGGGCCCACTCCACGGCCATCGTGCGCGCGAGGTTCTCCAGGCCCGCCTTGGCCGCCCCGTAGGCACCGGAGCCGGGCGAGGGCCGGGAGCCACTGACGCTGCCGATCATGGTGATGCTGCCCCCGCCGTCCTCCTGACCGCGCATCACCTCGTACGCCGCCAAGGACGCGTGGAGCGGGGCCAGCAGATTGAGTTCGACGATCTTGGCGTGGCGGGCCGGGGCCGACTCGGCGAGCAGTCCGAAGGGGGTGCCGCCCGCGTTGTTCACCAAGGCGTCCAACCGGCCGTGATCGGCGGCCACACCGGCGAAGAACGCGTGCGTCGCCGCCGCGTCCCGCAGGTCGAGCGGCCTGAACTCGGCGGCTGTTCCCGCCGCTTCGACCGGGCGGTCCGGCGGTCTGCGGGCACAGACGACGACCCGCGCGCCGGCGGCGAGGAAACTGCGGGCGATACCGGCGCCGACGCCTCGGGTGCCGCCGGTGACGACCACCACCTGTCGGGTGTCAGTCATCGCTGCTACCTTTCCAACTAACAAATGTTTGGTTGAAGGGCCTGGTTGAAAGGTAGCGGATCCTCTGATGTCTGTCTCCACCTCCGCCCCGGACAAGGGCGTGGCCGTCGTCACCGTCGACTTCCCGCCCGTCAACGCCCTGCCCGTACAGGGGTGGTTCGACCTGGCGGCAGCCGTGCGCGCGGCGGGCCACGACTCCGGGACGCGTTGCGTCGTCCTCGCCGCGGAGGGCCGCGGTTTCAACGCGGGCGTGGACATCAAGGAGATGCAGCGCGACAGCGGCCACAGCGCCCTGATAGGCGCCAACCGCGGCTGCTACGAGGCGTTCTCGGCGGTGTACGAATGCGAGGTGCCCGTCGTGGCGGCGGTGAACGGCTTCTGTCTGGGCGGCGGCATCGGCCTGGTGGGCAACGCGGACGCGATCGTGGCGAGCGAGGACGCCACGTTCGGCCTGCCCGAACTCGACCGGGGCGCGCTCGGCGCGGCCACGCACCTCGCCCGCCTGGTGCCGCAGCACCTGATGCGCGCCTTGTACTACACCTCGCGCACGGTGACGGCGGCGGAGCTGCACGCCCACGGCTCCGTGTGGCGGGTCGTCCCGCGCGAGGAACTGCGGGATGCGGCACTGGAGTTGGCGCGTGAGATCGCGCTGAAGGACGGGACGCTGCTGCGGTTCGCGAAGGCCGCGATCAACGGCATCGACCCCGTGGACGTACACCGGAGCTACCGCTTCGAGCAGGGCTTCACCTTCGAGGCGAACCTGAGCGGCCTGGCCGACCGGATCCGCGAGGACTTCGGCGCGGACTCCGGCGCGGACTCCGGCGAGAAGGAAAGGAAGAAGATGGAGGAGGGCAGGGCATGACGGACAAGACCATGACGCCCGACGCGATCGTGGGACGGCTGCGCAGCGGCATGACGCTCGGCATCGGCGGCTGGGGGTCGCGCCGCAAGCCCATGGCACTGGTGCGGGCCCTGCTCCGGTCCGGGATCACGGACCTCACGATCGTCTCGTACGGCGGCCCGGACATCGGTCTGCTCGCCGCGGCGGGGAAGATCCGCAAGCTGATCACGGCGTTCACGACCCTCGACTCGATCCCCCTGGAGCCGCATTTCCGTGCGGCACGCGAGCGGGCCGCCTTCGAACTGGTCGAGCTGGACGAGGCGATGTTCATGCAGGGCCTGACCGCCGGCGCCCAGCGGCTGCCGTTCCTGCCGATCCGCGCGGGTCTCGGCTCGGACGTCCTGCGGGTCAACCCCCATCTGCGTACGGTCACTTCGCCGTACGAGGACAGGGAGATACTGGTCGCCGTACCGGCCCTGCGGATGGACGCGGCCCTGGTGCATCTGAACCGCGCCGACCGCCTGGGCAACGCCCAGTATCTGGGTCCCGACCCGTACTTCGACGACTTGTTCTGCGAGGCCGCCGACACGGCGTACGTGTCGTGCGAGCGGATCGTCGAGTCGAGCGAGCTCACCGAGCAGTCGGCGCCGCAGACGATGCTGGTCTCCCGGCACGCGGTGAAGGGTGTGACCGAGACGCCCAACGGCGCGCACTTCACCTCCTGCGTGCCGGACTACGGCCGCGACGAGCCCTTCCAGAAGGCGTACGCGACCGCCGCGGGCGACCCGGACACCTGGAAGGAATTCGAGGACCGGTTCCTCTCCGGCACCGAGCAGGACTATCAGACGGCCGTCCGGACCTGGCACAAGGAGCAGCGATGACGCGGACCGACCCGACGGCCCCGGCCGGTGCGTCCGAGGCGACCGCCGTCACCCGCGCCGAGTACTGCGTGATCGCCTGCGCGGAGGCGTGGCGGGACGCCGGCGAGATCCTCGCTTCGCCGATGGGCACGATCCCCTCGATCGCCGCCCGCCTGGCCAAGCTGACGTTCTCGCCGGACCTGCTGCTCACGGACGGCGAGGCGCTGCTGATCGGGGATGTGCCCGCCGTGGGTGCGTCGTCGGCGGTGACGGAGGGCTGGTTGCCGTACAGGAAGCACTTGACGATGGTCATGGGCGGCAGGCGTCACGTGATGATGGGCGCGAGCCAGATCGACCGCTTCGGAAACCAGAACATCTCCTGCATCGGCGACTGGGAGCGGCCCGAGCGCCAGCTGCTCGGGGTGCGAGGCGCGCCGGTCAACACCCTCAACAATCCAGTCAGTTACTGGATCCCGCGCCATTCGACCCGTGTCTTCGTGGAGAAGGTCGACATGATCAGCGGTGTGGGATACGACAGTGCGGCAGCAGCAGGGCCGTCCGCGACCCGCTTCCACGACCTGCGCCGGGTCGTGTCGGATCTCGGCGTCTTCGACTTCGGGGCCACGGACCACGCGATGCGCCTGGTGTCCCTGCATCCGGGCGTGACGGTGGAGCAGGTGCGGAAGTCGACCGGTTTCACGCTCGCGGCGGCGGACGACGTGCCCCGCACCCGCGAGCCCACCGCGCAGGAGCTCCGGCTGATCCGGGACGTGGTGGACCCGCGGGGTCTGCGCGAGCGCGAGGTCCGCTCGTGACGCCACCCCCAGCGAGCATGGAGACGGCGCTGACCAAGCTGGTCGGCGTCCGGTGTCCGATCGTGCAGACCGGCATGGGCTGGGTGGCGGGCCCGCGCCTGGTCTCCGCGACGGCCAACGCGGGCGCCCTCGGCATTCTGGCCTCCGCGACGATGACGGCCGACCAGTTGCGTTTCGCCGTCCGCGAGGTCAAGTCCCGTACGGACCAGCCCTTCGGGGTCAACCTCCGCGCCGACGCGGGCGACGCGCGGGAGCGGGTACGGATCATCGTCGACGAGGGGGTACGGGTCGCGTCCTTCGCGCTCGCCCCCTCGAAGGAGCTGATCGCGGAGCTGAAGGACGCAGGGGTCGTCGTCATCCCGTCCATCGGCGCACGCCGGCATGCCGAGAAGGTCGCGGCGTGGGGAGCGGACGCGGTCGTCGTGCAGGGCGGTGAGGGCGGCGGGCATACGGGTGAGGTCGCCACGACCGTGCTGTTGCCGCAGGTCGTGGACGCGGTGGACATACCGGTGATCGCGGCGGGCGGCTTCTTCGACGGCCGGGGCCTCGTCGCCGCGCTGGCCTACGGCGCGGCGGGTGTCGCCATGGGCACACGCTTCCTGCTGACGTCGGACTCGACGGTGCCGGACGCGGTCAAAGCACGTTATCTGGCCGCGTCGGTCAAGGACATCACGGTGACCACGCGCGTCGACGGTCTCCCCCACCGGATGCTGCGGACGGACTTCGTCGCGGCCCTGGAGAAGTCGGGCCGGGCGGCGTCCCTCGCACGCGCCGTGCGGCACGCGGCGGCGTTCCGGAAGGTGTCCGGCCTGGGGTGGCGGGAGATGGTCCGCGACGGGCTCGCGATGCGGCACGGAAAGGGACTGACGTGGAGCCAGACCCTGCTCGCCGCGAACACGCCGATGATGCTGAAGTCAGCGATGGTGGACGGCTCCCCGGAGTCCGGGATCATGGCCTCCGGCCAGGTAGCGGGCGTAATCGAGAACCTGCCGTCGTGCGAGGAGCTGATCACGGAGGTAATGACGGAGGCGGCGGCGGTCGTGGCGCGACTGAGCTGAGCCGTGGCCTGGGGCGGGCCGGTGATGTCCTGCGGCGGGCTGGACAGGGCACTGGACAGCGCCCCGAGGCGGGTCCTGCCCGACCCTGAGTCTCCGGGTGCTCCTGTGGGTTGACTTCGGTTGAGGCCGTCCCGTCCGGAGTGGGTCGGCAGTGACTCGCGGCGAGCTCGACAGGCATTGGCCGGCGACCCAAGGCGAGTCTCCTGCCCGCCCCTCTGCCAGGGCCCGAGACTCCGGCTGCTCCTATGGACTGGCTTCGGCTGAGGTCGGCCGGCCTGGAGTGGGTCGGCAGTGGCTCGCGGCGGGCTGGACAGGCACTGGGTAGCGTTCCGAGGCGGGTTCTGCCCCCCCTGTAGGGGCGCGAGGCTCCGGCTGTCCCCGAGGGCTGGCTTCGGCTGAGGCCGTCCTGCCTGGGGCGGACCGACAGTGACTTGCAGCGGGCTCGACAGGCATTGGCCGGTTACCCGAGGCGACTCTTGCCCGACCCCCTGTCAGGGCCCCAGACTCCGGCCGCTCCTAAGGACTGGCTTCGGCTGAGGTTGGCGGGCCCTGGCCGTTGGTCGCCCCCGCTCAGACCCTCGCCATCTCCAACGAAGCCCGTGCCCGGGCGACCAAGCCGGATGCTCCGCATGATTCGGCCAGGGCAAGGCCGCGGGCCAGCTCGCCTGCTGAGCCCGCCGCGATTCCGTACTCGACGCGGGCGACCGCGTGTTCGTACGCGCACGGCGATGCCTCCAGGCAGGCGACCGCTCGTGCGTACAGCTCGACCGCCCGCTGGCCGCTCTCCAGGGACGCCGCGCACCGCAGCGCCTCGCCGATGGCCGTTTCGGTTCCGAAGTGTTCCGCCTGGACCCGGGCCTCGGCGACCAGGTCGGCGGCCCGCCGCGGGTCCTCGACGGCGACCGCCCGGGCCAGCTCGTACGCCCAGGGGTTGACGACCGTGTTGTAGCAGCCGCGCTCGTTCGCCGTCTTCGCCGCCACTTCCAGTTCGTTGACGCCCTCCGGCCGCTGCCCCGAGGCGATCAGCAGCCGACCGCGCACGTAGTGGATGTCGGGCAGGAAGATCGTGGAGGGGTAGGGCGGCGCGATGCCGTACCGGTTGGCGGCCTCCTGCGCCTCGTCGATCTTGCCGCGGGAGAGCAGCACGTCGATGAGCTTGCACGCGGCGTCCCAGTGCATCGGCAGCCCGCTGCCGACACGGTCGGTGAGCCGGAGGCTCTCCCGCAGCGACGCCTCCGCCTCGGCGAGACGTCCGCGCCTGCGGTACACCAGGCCCAACCAGGCCTTGGCGACAGCGAGATGACCACCGCTCCAGCCCGCCGCCTCATAGGCGCGGACCCCTTCGGCGAAGACACTCTCGGCGCGGTCGAGGCGGTCGGTGAAGATGTAGGCGCCGCCCAGCATCGTCAGGAGCTCGAAGCCCCACTCCGTGTCGGTCCAGCCGAGCCCGGGCGCCAGGCGGCCGTTGACGAGGGACCGGTCGCAGAGCTCGACGACCTCCTCCGCGTTCTCCCCGCGGGTCATGGCGTCGAAGGCACGCAGGATCAGCAGGGCACGCTCGGAGTTGTCGCGTCCCGGCAGCGGCCGGGCGAGCGCGGCGAGACGGCGCGAACGGCCCGTCGCGTCGTTCTCACGCGCGTGGATGCGCTCCCACATGTAGTGGACCCCCTCCAGACGCATCCGGTCGGGTCCGGGGGCGAGGCGCTCGGCCTCGGCGTCCACGACGCGCAGGGCCTCCTCCAACTGGTCGTTGTGCACGAGGGCTTGGGAGAGGCGGCAGACCGCGTCCACCCGCAGCTTCCGGTCGAGACCCGGGGTGTGCAGGGCCTCGCGCAGGTGACCGATGGTCTTGGCGGGCGAGGTGAGGAGTGTGGCGCAGCCCAGCTCGTAGAGCACGCGCGCGTGGGTCTCGGGCAGCGGCGGTTCCCGCAGGGCCCGTTCGAGGCAACGGCGGGCAGCGTCCGGCGCGCCGACCGCGAGGTGCTCGGCCGCCGCCTCACGCAACTGCTTGACCAGTTCGGGGTCGTCGTCCGGATGCACCTCGAGGAGGTGCCGGGAAGCGGCGGCGGCGCCACGGCCCGACAGCGTGACGGCCCAGGCCGCCTGGCCATGGAACGCGGTGCGCGTGGCGGGCGGGATCGAGCGGTAGACGGTGCTCGCGATCAGCGGATGGACGAATTCCAGGCCCTCGTCGGCGCCGAGCAGGATGCGTGCGGTACGCAGCCGCTCCGCGCACCGCTCGGCCGCCTCGCGGGTCATCCCGGCGAGCGAGGCGGCGAGGTCCAGCGGGATGGCGGTGCCCAGGATCGCGGCCGCCCACGCGAACCGCGTGACGTCCGTGCCGAGTCCTTCGAGACGGGCGACGAGCCCACGGCCGCGCGCCGAGCGGTTCAGGGCGCGCAGTTCGGCGGCGGAGCCCTCCACCGGGTCCAGTTCGCTGTCCTGCACCTTGGCGAGCAGTTCCACGGATTCGTACGGGTTGCCGCCGGTGACCGCCCAGACCTCGCGGCAGAACGGGGCGTCCGCGTGCTCGCCGAGGGTGGCGCGCGTGAGGCCCGCAGCCGCGTCCGGGGTGAGCGCGCGCAGCTGGGGCAGCGGGCGGGCCGCCGCGCCGACCGCCGCGAGGTGACGCGCGCTGTCGCCGGTGGCGTCGTCGGGCCGGTGGGCGACCACCACGAGCACAGGCAGTTCGTCGAGACGCTGGGCGAACGCGGCCAGCCAGTGCAAGGTCTCCTGGTCGGCCCAGTGCGCGTCGTCGATGAGCAGGACCAGCGGCCAGTGCACTCCCGAGAGACGGGCGACCGCCTCGACCAGGCCGTCACACACGCCCTGCGGGTCGGCCTGCAGCCCGGTCGGCTCGGCTATGCCGAGGGCGGGGCCAGCGATCTCGTACCAGTCGCCGAGATACTCCCGCGCCTCTTCGGGCGAAAGGCCGACGAGAGCCGGCTGCAGCAACTGGCGTACGACGTTGAAGGGGACGGAGGTGACGGTCTCGCCGCCCCGCGCGGACCACACCACGGCCCGCCCCTCCGCGATACGGCGCACCTCGGCGAGCAGCGCCGTCTTGCCGATGCCCGCCTCGCCCTGGAAGACGAGCAGCCCGCCCGCCGCCGTAGAGTCGGAGCACAGCTCGTCAACAGCCCTCGCGGCAGCGGCGAGTTCCGCGTCGCGCTCCCACAGCGGGGCCCAGGTGGCACCTCCGGGCCGTCCCTGCGTCATCGCGCTACCTCCCGAGGTCGCTCAATCGACGTACAGACATCGAGACTAGCCGGGTGGAAGGCCTCGCGGTGCGGGGTCCGGGCAGCAACTCCCGCAAGGGGTGAAGGTCAGGCCCCGAGCTGGACGCCGTCAGAGGCGCTCGATGATGGTCACGTTCGCCTGGCCGCCGCCCTCGCACATGGTCTGCAGGCCGAACCGGCCTCCGGTGCGCTCCAGTTCGTGCAGGAGCGTCGTCATCAGTTTGACGCCTGTCGCGCCGAGGGGATGGCCGAGGGCTATCGCGCCGCCGTTGGCATTGACCTTCTCCGGGTCGGCGCCGGTCTCCTTCAGCCAGGCGAGGACGACCGGCGCGAAGGCTTCGTTGATCTCGACGAGGTCGATGTCGCCGATGCTCATGCCGGTCTTCTTGAGGGCGTACGCGGTGGCGGGGATCGGCGCGGACAGCATCCGGATCGGGTCCTCGCCGCGCACGGAGAGGTGGTGGATACGGGCGCGGGGCGTCAACCCGTGTTCCCGTACGGCCCTTTCACTGGCGACTAGCATGGCGGCGGCGCCGTCCGACACCTGTGAGGAGCAGGCGGCGGTGATGGTGCCGTCGTCCAGGACGGG
The DNA here is from genome assembly GCF_053610705.1 of Streptomyces sp. NPDC054872. Lineage (NCBI taxonomy): Bacteria > Bacillati > Actinomycetota > Actinomycetes > Kitasatosporales > Streptomycetaceae > Streptomyces > Streptomyces sp. NPDC054872. The sequence goes on from NZ_JBSGYY010000001.1 coordinate 201,709, forward strand.
CTTGAGACCCGCCATCTTCTCCAGGGTCGTGTCGCGGCGCGGGCCCTCGTCGGTGGTCACGTCCCCGTAGGCGGTGAGTTCGCGGTCGAAGCGGCCCTCGTCGATCGCGCGGACGGCCCGCTGGTGCGAGCGGAGGGCGAACTCCTCCATGTCCCGGCGGGTGATGCCCCATTTCTCGGCGATCAGCTGGGCGCCGTGGAACTGGTTGACCGGCCGGTCCCCGTAGCGGGCGCGCCAGCCCTCGCTGCCCGCGTACGGACCTTCGGTGAGGCCGAGCGGCTCGGCGGCCTGCCGGGAGGCGAAGGCGATGGGGATCATCGACATGTTCTGCGTGCCGCCCGCGACGACGAGGTCCTGGGTGCCGGACAGGACGCCCTGCGCCGCGAAGTGCACGGCCTGCTGCGAGGACCCGCACTGGCGGTCGATCGTCACGCCGGGCACCTCTTCGGGCAGCCCCGCCGCCAGCCAGGAGGTGCGGGCGATGTCCCCGGCCTGCGGGCCGACCGTGTCCAGGCAGCCGAAGACGACGTCCTCGACGGCCGCGGGGTCGACACCGGTGCGCTCGACGAGTGCCTTGAGGACATGGGCTCCCAGGTCGGCGGGGTGGACGGCCGAGAGGCCGCCCTTGCGCCTGCCGACGGGGGTACGGACCGCTTCGACGATGTAGGCCTCAGCCATGACTGCGTCCTCCTCGTGCTCCTCGGGCGGTGCGGTCGCCGGTCGACGACGCGCGCTCTACGTGGTGCGTACGGCGATGCCGTCCAGGACCATCGAGAGGTACTGGCGGGCGATCTCCTCGGGGCTGTGGCCGCCGCCGGGGCGATACCAGGACGCGGCGACCCACACGGTGTCGCGCACGAAGCGGTAGGCGAGCCGGATGTCCAGGTCGTCGCGGAAGACACCCTCCGCGACGCCGCGCTCCAGCGTCGTCAGCCATGTCTTCTCGAAGCGCTGCTGCGAGTCGGTCAGGTACTGGAAGCGCGCCTGCGCGACCAGGTGCCTGGACTCCTTCTGGTAGATCGCGACGGCTGAGCGGTGCCGGTCGATCTCCCGGAAGGACTCGGTGACGAGCGCTTCGAGGGTCTCGCGGGGGCCGAGCCGCGACTGGAGCACGGTGTCGTACCCGTCCCACAGCTCGGTGAGGAAGGTGGAGAGGATCTCTTCGAGCATCGACTCCTTGGAGTCGAAGTGGTAGTAGAGGCTGCCGGCGAGCATGCCCGCCGCATCCGCGATCTTGCGGACCGTGGTCGCGTTGTACCCCTGCTCGGCGAAGACGTCGGCCGCGATGGCGAGAAGTTCACCGCGGCGCTCGGGCGAGGGACTCACCGCGGCCTTCTTGGCAGGAGCCTTCTTGGCCGGGGCCTTCTTGCCACTCGCGCTCGTGCTCGTGCGGGTACTCGTACTCGTGCTGGTGCTCGTACTGGTGCTGGTGCTGCTCTGCTTCGGTTTCGACACACGGTCATTCTCCGCCTAGGCGTGCTGGTTGCTGACCGAGACCGTCTCCCCCGTCATGTACGAGGAGTACTCACTGGCCAGGAAGACGATGACGTTGGCTATCTCCCATGGCTCGGCGTGGCGCCCGAACGCCTCGCGCGCGGTGAGCTCTTCGAGCATCTCCGGTGAGGTGACCTTGGCCAGGTGCGGATGCATGGCGAGGCTGGGCGAGACCGCGTTGATCCGTATGCCGTGGGGCGCGGCCTCGACGGCGGCGCAGCGGGTGAGGGCCATGACGCCCGCCTTCGCCGCCGCGTAGTGCGCCTGGCCGGCCTGGGCACGCCAGCCGAGCACCGAGGCGTTGTTCACGATCACTCCGCCGCGGTCGGCGGCCCGCATGCGGCGCAGGGCGGCCCTGGTGGAGCGGAACGTGCCGTTCAGCGTGACGTCGATGACTCGGTCCCACTGCTCGTCGGTCATCTCGGTGAGCTCGGTCGTGCCGCCGAGTCCCGCGTTGTTCACGACGACGTCCAGACCGCCGTGGCACCGTTCGGCCAGGTCATAGAGCCCCTGCACCTGGGCTTCGTCCGTGACGTCGCACGGCACCCCCTCGACTCGCCCTGCGCCGAACTCCTCGGCCAGCGCCTCCACCGTCTCTTTGGTGCGGCGCGGGTGCGCGTCGCCTATGACGATGCGAGCGCCTTCCTCCAGGAAGCGGCGGGCGGTGGCGCCGCCGATGCCAGCTCCGGCCGCGGCGGTGATGACGGCGGTGCGGCCCGCGAGCAGACCGTGCCCCGGCACGTAGGTGGGCGCGTCCATGCTCAGCCTCCCTCGGCTCTCGACTCGCTCTCGACGACTGACTCGATCTCAGGGTAATCTACCAAACACTTGTTAGGGAAGGCCGCCGGAGAACACAGAGACCGCTGGACCGCTGGACCGCTGGGAGAGAACCGACCGAAGAGGTGGGCCACTGATGGACCTCGACTTCACCGCCGGAGAAGAGGAGTTCAGGCAGCGAGCACGTGACTGGCTCGGCCGGCACGTGCCGGCCGAGCCGCTGCCCTCGTTGGAGACCCGCGAGGGTTTCGCCGCCCACCGAGACTGGGAGAGCCTGCTCGCGGCCGACCGCTGGTCGGTGGTCTCCTGGCCAGAGGAGTACGGCGGGCAGGGCGTCGACATTTTCAAGTGGCTGGTGTTCGAGGAGGAGTACTTCGCGGCGGGCGCCCCCGGCCGGGTCTCGCAGAACGGCATCAACCTCCTCGCGCCGACCCTCTTCGACTTCGGCACCGAGGAGCAGCGCGCCCGGGTGCTGCCCCCGATGGCGAGCGGCGAGGTGATCTGGGCGCAGGCCTGGTCCGAGCCGGAGTCGGGCTCGGACCTGGCGTCGCTGCGCTCCACCGCCCGCCGCACGGGCGGGGGTTGGCTGATCAGCGGGCAGAAGACCTGGTCGTCGCGGGCCGCGTTCGCCGACCGCGCCTTCGGCCTGTTCCGCAGCGACCCCCTGGCCGACTCGACCAAGCCGCACCGCGGCCTGACCTACCTGATGTTCCCGCTCGACGCGGACGGCGTGACCGTCCGCCCCATCGGGCGCCTCGACGGCAAGCCCGCGTTCGCCGAGCTCTTCCTCGACGACGTCTTCGTGCCGGACGAGGACGTGATCGGCGAGCCGGGCCAGGGCTGGCGGATCGCCATGTCGACGACGGGCAACGAACGCGGCCTGACCCTGCGCTCCCCCGGCCGTTTCGTCGCCGCGGCGGACCGTCTTGTGGGGCAGTGGCGCACGCACGGCGACCCCTCGGACACCGCACTGCGCGACCGGGTCGCCGACGCCGTGATCGGGGCCCGTGCCTATCAGCTGTTCACCTGGGCCAACGCGTCGCGCTTCGCGGCGGGCGAGACGATCGGGGCGGAGTCGAGCCTGAACAAGGTCTTCTGGTCCGAGTACGACATCGCGCTGCACGAGACCGCACTCGATCTCCTGGGCGCCGAGGGCGAGTTGGCGGACGGCGGCGAATGGGCCGAGGGGTATGTCTTCTCGCTCGCCGGCCCGATCTACGCGGGCACCAACGAGATCCAGCGCGACATCATCGCCGAGCGGCTGCTCGGACTGCCGAAGGGACGCCGCTGATGAGGTTCCTCCTCGACGACGAGCAACGCGAGTTCGCGCGCTCGCTCGACGCGATGCTGACCGCGGCGGACACCCCGGCGGCCGCACGGGCGTGGGCCGCCGGGGACCACGCGCCGGGGCATGCCGTGTGGGGCCGCCTCGCGGACGCGGGCGTGTTCGCCCTGGCCGTCCCCGAGGAGTACGAAGGCGTGGGGCCGCTCCCGGTGGAAATGGCCGTCTCCATGCTTGAGTTGGGTCGGCACGCGGTGCCGGGCCCGGTGGTCGAGACGGTGGCGGCGGGCGCGCTGCTCACCCGCCTCGCCGGACTGGGCGACGCGGCCCCCGCCAAGCGGCTCCTCGCGTCCGTCGCCTCCGGGGAGGCCATCACGACGCTCGCGCTCCCCGAAGGAGGGCCGTTCGCTCTGGACGCCGACTCGGCGACACTGCGACTGGCCTCCGTGGGCGGCGAGTTGCGCCTGGCGACCGGGCACGCGCGCGTGGAGCGGTCGCTGGATCCGGCGCGGCGCCTCGCCCGGCTCCTGCCCGGGGAACTGCTCACCTCGGGCCCGTCGGTGTCGGAGGCTTCCCGGTACGCGGCCGACTGGGCCTCGCTCGCGACAGCGGCGCAGGCCCTGGGTGTCGGGCTGGCGCTGCTCGACAAGACGGTGGCGTACGTCAAGCAGCGCACCCAGTTCGGCACACCGGTCGGCGGCTTCCAGGCGGTCAAGCACCGGCTGGCGGATGCCCTGATAGGCCTTGAGTTCGCCCGGCCCCTCGTGTTCGGGGCGGCGTTGACCCTGGAGACGGCGGACGTGGCCGCGGCGAAGGCGGCGGCGAGCGACGCCGCGTACGGCGCCGCGCGGGCGGCACTCCAGCTTCACGGCGCCATCGGTTACACCGCGGAGTACGACCTGTCGCTGTGGCTGACGAAGGCGCGGGCGCTGCGTGGCGCGTGGGGCAGCCCCGGCGAGTGCCGGCGGCTGGTGTTGTCCGGGGGCCGGGAGGCCGGTCGGCCGCGGAAGTGAGTTCTAACCACACGTCATCCGCCTGTGCATATGATCAAGGGCATGCCGCTGCGACTCGTGAACGTCAATTTCAAGGCCCGGGACGACTCGGCGCTCGGCCGGTTCTGGGCGGAGGCGCTCGGCTGGGGCATCTCCAGCGAGGCCCCCGGCGTCACGAACGTCGAACCCGAGGGCGTCGCCTGGCCGGACCCCTCCGCCATCGGCGTGGATGTCGTCACCGTCCCGGACCCCGAGACGGTGAAGTACCGCGTGCACATGGATCTCGCCACCACCTCTGAGGCCCATCAGGCGGAACTGGTCGCGCGCCTGAAGGATCTCGGCGCCACGCCCGCCGACGTGGGCCAGGGCGACGTCCCGTGGACGGTCCTGGCCGACCCGGAGGGCAACGTGTTCTGTGTGCTGGAGCCTCGGGAGCTCTACCGGGACACCGGGCCGGTCGCGGCGATCGTGGTCGACTGCGCCGATCCGCGGGCCATGGCCCGGTTCTGGGACGAGGCGATGGACTGGACCCTGCACGAGGTGTCCGACGATCATGCCCGGATGCGTTCGTCCAAGGGCGTCGGCCCGTATCTGGAGTTCCTCCGCACCTCCGGCGAGAAGACCGTGGTGAGCCGCGCCCACCTCGACGTGGCGCCGTACACCGGGGACGACAAGGCGGCGGAGGTGGCCCGGCTGCGCGCGCTGGGCGCCACCGACGCCGACGTGGGCCAGGGCGACGCTCCGTGGACGTGCCTCGCGGACCCGGAAGGCAACGATTTCTGCGTCCTGTCCCTGCGCTGAGCCGTCGCGGGCCGGGTCCACCACGGCCAGCAGCAGCGGATCCGCGGTCGCCCCTTGTGCAAGGAGCGGATGGTTCCCGGCGGTCCAAGGGCACAAACCGGGCCGGGGCAGATCGCGCGCTTCCAGGAGCAGGCCGTTCCAGGCGCCGTCGGTTCGGGTGAGGTTCGTGCGGCGCACTCCCGGGCGCGGACCGGGCGATCCCGTGGCGGGCATGGACAAGTCGCCCTCCCTCCGCGTCGATGGCCTGAACTGGATCGTACGTGCGAGTGCGCTCGCCCCTTCTTCGCTGCAATGATCAAACGCACTGGTGAGGAGAGCGAAAGGGGCAGCACGTGCGCGTAATCGGGCTCATGTCGGGGACTTCGTACGACGCGATCGACGCGGCGGCGGCCGACCTGACGATCGACGGCGACCGCCTGCTGCTCTCCCCGCTGGGTCTGATCACCCGCGGGTACGACGAGGAGGTGCGCACGGCGCTCGCCGCCGCGCTCCCGCCCGCCGCCACCACGTTGGCGGATGTGTGCCGGCTCGACACCCGCATCGGCCAGGCCTTCGCCACCGCGGCGGCCGAGGCGGACCGCGAACTGTGCGACGGACGAGCCGAGTTGGTCGCGTCGCACGGCCAGACGGTCTACCACTGGGTCGCGGACGGCCAGGTGCACGGCACGCTGCAGATCGGACAGCCCGCGTGGATCGCCGAGGCGACGGGCCTCCCGGTCGTCGCAGATTTCCGCCCCCGCGACATCGCGGCGGGCGGCCAGGGCGCGCCCTTGGTCAGCATCGTCGACCGGATGTGGCTGCGCGGCAGGCCCGGCGCCCCCGCCGCGCTGAACCTCGGCGGCATCGCCAACATCACCGCCGCGGACGGCACCGCCTTCGACACGGGCCCCGCGAACGCGCTCGTCGACGCCGCCGTGCGCGAACTGACCCGGGAGCGGCTCACGTACGACATGGACGGGGAGATGGCCGCACGCGGCACCGTCGACGAGGGACTGCTCGCGGCCCTGCTCCGCGAGCCGTACTACGCGCGCCCCGCCCCGAAGACCACCGGCAAGGAACTCTTCCATCTGCCCTATCTACGGGCGGCGCTCACCGGGTACGAGGCGCTCGCCCCGCAGGACGTCATCGCCACGCTCACCCTCCTGACCGCCCGCACGGTCGCCGACGCCGTCAGGTCGGTGGACGCCTCCGAGGTCATCGCCTCCGGCGGCGGTACCCGCAACCCGACTCTGATGGCTTTCCTGCGGGCCGAGTTGGGCGGCAAGATTCCGGTGCGCACGTCCGACGAGCTCGGACTGCCGTCGGCGGCGAAGGAGGCCTACGCGTTCGCGGTCCTCGGTTTCCTGACGGCGCACGGGCTGCCGGGGACGGTGCCCGAGAGTACGGGTGCGCGGCATGCGAGCGTGCTCGGGTCGATCACTCCGGGCCGGGCCGGCGTGCGGGTGCCCGCTCCTGAGGGCGACGGCCCGGTGCGGTTGGTGGTGGACGACCGGGCGCGGTGAACTCGCCCCTCCCTCCGGGGAGTACAGCGGCGGGCAGAGCGCTGCGTGCCTCCGCGTGCAGCCGAGTACAGCGGCCGAACGGTGACCTCAGTAGCGGCCCCCTCTCATGCCGCTTTCACCGAATGCTCATACCCTGACGCCCATGACCCAGGTAACCCCTCCCGGCTGGTACCCCGACCCCGGCCAGACGACTGACGGCCCCCGTACCGAACGCTGGTGGGACGGGAACACATGGACGGACCAGGTCCGCGCGGTGGGATCCGCCGCCGGGTGGGGTGGTTCCGCCCCGGCGACTCCCCCGACGGCTCCCCCGGCCTATCCGCCCGGCGCCCCGGCGGGCGCCGCGGGCGCGTACCCGGCCTATCCCGCCTATCCGGGCGGGCCCACCGCCCCTCGGCGCGGCCTTCGCACAGGCATAGCCATAGGCGTGGCCCTGGTGGTCCTGGCCGGGATCGGCGGCGGCGTCTACTTCCTGACCGCCGATGACGACGGGGACGGTGACAACACCGCCAAGAACCCCTCGTCCTCCGCCCCTTCGAAGCCCGGCTCTCCCCAGGACCCGCAGGGCCCGCAGGACCCCGAGCAGTCCCAGCCGCCGGGCGACGGCTCGGCCCCGCCGTCGGAGGAGGGGTACGCCACCGACCCCCTCAGCGGCATCAGCCTCCCGGTGCCGGACGGCTGGACCGGGGCGGCCGGCCAGGGCGGCGGCGCATCGGTGACCACGGGGCCCTATCCCTGCCCCAGGGAGACCTCCAAGACCTGTACCCGCGGCGGCGCCTACGGCGGACTCGCCGAGGGCTTCAAGATCGACGCCAAGACCGCGGAGGCTGCCGCCAAGGCCGACATCTCCGTCAACGCCAAGGAGTCGTACGGCGGCAAGACCTACGGCAAGATCACCTCGCACAAGGAGCTGGAGTCCAAGGCGGTCACCGTGGCCGGCCAGAAGGGCTACCTCGTGCGCTGGAAGGCCGTCACCGAGAAGAGCGACGACGGATACGTCCAGTCGCTGGCCTTCCCCTCCCCCACCCTGAAGTCGAAGCTCGTCATCGTCCGCTTCGGCATCGACGTGAACGACAAGTCCCCGAAGCTGTCCGTCATGGATGAGATCACCAAGGGGATCAAGGCCGCGTCGGGCGGCGGGGGCGGCAACGGCCAGGAAGTCTGACGGGCCCCGGGAACGTCTGAGCCGGGCGGGCGGAACCACGAGGATTCCGCCCGCCCGGCCAAGAGCGGCCACGCCACCCCCGTCCCCACGGTGCGGCGCGCCAGGCAGATCGGGGCCCGTCATCCGGCGGGCCCCGGTCCACGATCAGGTGGCTCTGGTCAGGCCCAGCGCCGGCAGCACGCAGGCCTCCACGAAGTCGGACAGGTACTCCTCGTCCGCTTGCTTGCCCTCCAGGACGGGACGGGCCCGGACCACGCCCATGAGCTGAGCCGTGATGAACTTCGTGGCCGGGTGGTCGGCGGCGATCTCGCCCCGGGCCACCCCGCGCTCGATCAGTTCGTCGAGCGCCCTGGTCTCGGGCTCGACCAGCGCTTCGCGCAGCGCGCTGCGCAGATCCTCGTCCTGGAGCACCGCGTGGCTCAGCGCCTGGACCAGCATGCTGTCCCGGGTCGACCACTCCCCCGCGGCCCGTGCCGCCTCGCGCAGATCACCGGCGAGCGTGCCGGTGTCGATGCCGGCGAACCGCACGCAGCGGTTGGCGCGCAGCGCCGCGGCCACGAACTGGGGCTTCGTCTTCCACTGGCGGTAGAGCGTGGACTTGCTGCACCGGGTGGTCGCGGCCACGCCCTCCATGGTCACGGCGTCGTACCCGCAGGCGCGGAGCTGGTCGAGGACGGCCTCGTAGAACTCCTGCTCGCGCTCGGGCGTGATCTTGGAGCGGCGCGAGGAGCCCGTGGGGTCCGTCGTGCCTGCTTCTGCTGCCCGGTCCGGCGACGTCATGACTCTTCTCCTCGGTGCGGCGGCTTCGACCGACCCTATCGATACGCCAGTGTACCGGTACGCCCGCGTATCGGTACACTGGCGTATCGGTACACTGGCGTATCGATGAGTGCGGCGCTCCACGACTGCGCGAGGCGCTTCCCCACTCACTACCCGCACCACCCAGTCGTCACGTAAAGGGGCCGGGGGATGGAATCCCGAACCGAGCCTGCCGAAAGGGAACCGGACATAGCCGTCCGGGAGCCGGACACATCTGCCCGACCGCCCCTCGTCCGCGAGCTCCTCCTCGTCGTAGGACTCTTCCTCGTCTACAAATTCGGCAGGCAGCTGGCCAACGGCCACACCGGTGAGGCCTTCCGCAACGCCCACCACGTGTGGGACGCCGAACGCACCCTGCACCTGCCGGGCGAGGGCGCCGTACAGCACGCGCTGCTCAGCGGCGACACCCTGGTACACATCGCGAACACCTACTACGCGACCGTGCACTTCCCGGCCACCGCGCTGTTCCTGGTCTGGCTCTACCTGCGCAGGCCCCGGCACTACGTGTGGAGCCGCCGGGTGCTCGCCGCGCTGACCGCGGCGGCCCTCGTGCTGCACCTGATGTTCCCGCTGGCGCCGCCCCGGATGCTGGCCGCGACCGGCCTCGTGGACACCGGGCAGGTGTACGGGCCGACCGTGTACGGCGCCACCCCGCAGACCGACTCGATGGCGAACCAGTTCGCCGCGATGCCGTCGCTGCACTTCGGGTGGGCGCTGATGGTCGCCGTCGGTCTCATCGTCGCGACCTCCTCGCGGTGGCGCTGGCTGTGGCTGCTGCACCCACTGATCACCCTGCTCGTGGTCGTCGGGACCGCCAACCACTACTGGCTCGACGCCCTCGTGGTGACCGCGCTGCTCGGCATCGCGCTCGCCGTGATCAAGCTGCCGGATCCCGCGCGCTCGCGAGTCGTACGGCGGTACGCGCCCACGCGTGAGCTGGCCGCTCCCGGGGTCCGCCGATGAACGCCACCCTCCTCGCCGTCGCGCTCTCGCTCGTCTCGGCCGCCGCGTACGCCTGCGCCGCCGTGGCCCAGGAACGCCTCGCCACCCGCATCACGGACTCCGGCAACGGCTTCCTGCGGCTGCTCGGCAGCGGTCCCTGGTGGTCGTCGGTCGGACTCAACGCGTCCGCGGCGCTGCTCCACGTGGCGGCCCTGAAGTACGGACCTCTCACCCTGGTGCAGCCGCTCGGCGCGCTCACCCTGGTCGCCGCCGTGCCGCTGGGCGCCCGCCTGGCGGGTCGGCGCGTGACCCCGCCGGAGTGGCGCGGCACCGGGCTCACGCTCATCGGCCTGGGAGCCCTGCTCCTCACTGCTTCCGGGCCCGCACCCGACGACACGCTGACGCTGACGGAGGCGCTGGCCGTCGCGGGCATCACGATGGCCGTGATCGGCGTGCTCTCCCGTCCCGGTACGCGGCCCGGGCTGCGTCACGCGACCGCTTCCGGGTTCGCTTCGGGCGTCGCCTCCGCGCTCACCCAGACCGTGACGGTCGCCGCGACGGACCGCTCGGGTCCGCTGCTCGGCCCGCAGGTGATCGTCGTGGCGCTGCTCGTCGCCGCGTTCGCCGTGGGCGGTCTCCTCCTGTCCCAGACCGCGTACCGCGGGGGCCTCGGAGCACCGCTGGCCGTCGTCACCCTGGCCAACCCGGTGGCCGCCGCCGTCATCGGTCTCACCCTGCTCGGCGAGCGGCTGCAGGGAGGCGTGGCCGGGCTGTTCATGGCCGCCGGGGGCGCGGCGATCGCGGCGTACGGAGTGGTCGTCCTGACCCGCTCACCACGGGACGAGCCGCACGCGACGGCACCCTCGGAACTGACGCCGGAGTACTTCCTGCCGTCCATCCCGAGCCAGACGGAACCAGCCGCGCTCCCCATGCGGTGACCCCGCAAGGGACGCGGGGAACGGAAACGGCATCGGCGCCCTGGATCCAGGGCGCCGATGCCGTTCGTACCGCTCGGGTGGGGTGAGGACCACCCTCACCCGAGGCCGCGTGAGTCCTGCTTCAGGGCCGTGTCCACCGTCAACGCCGTCGCCACGACGAGGCTCAGGAGCGGCTCGGGCAGCTGGTAGTGGATCTGCAGGACGTAGTTGTCCGCCGTCGTGAACATCGTCTTGGCGAGGCCTTCCCAGGTCTTCGTGATCCGGGCGACCTCGTTGTCCGCGTGGTCGACGATCGAGAAGTTCCAGGCGCGCCAGTTCTCGGCCTTGATCGCGCCGGCCTGCTGACCGTTCACCATGATCGCGAAGTTGATCTTCCCGATCATGTTCTGCTGGACGATCTCACCGATCGGCTGGCCGTCGGCGCGCTCGACGATGACCCGCGACTTCATGAACTTGCGGGGGCGCGTCAGGTTGAGCACGGGCTGGCCGTACGCGTCACGGATCTCGAGCTTGTGCGTCATGAACTGGTCGACACTGGAGACGAAGCGCGCGACCTTCTTCAGCGTGCTCTGACCGACCTGCACGACCGAGCCGAGCGTGTTGCCCGCCTGGTCCATCACGCTGTACTCGTTCGTCAGCTCGATGAGCTTGGCCTTCTGGTTCACCACCAGGACCGGCTCGGTGAAGAGCGAGCCGCCGCCCTGCGACGTGGGCGTGACGCCCGCCTGCTGCTGGACCTGACGCTGCACCTTGGCCGGGTCGGCCTGCGGGGCCCCCTGCTGGGGGTGGCCGTACTGCGCCTGCTGCGGAGCCTGCTGCTGGACGGCCTGCTGACCGAACTGCCCCTGCTGCTGGCCGAACTGGGCCTGCGGCTGGCCGTACGCGGCCTGCGCCTGCTGCTGGGCCGGCTGCTGCTGGGCCGCGTGAGCCTGCTGCGGGACCTGCTGAGGCTGGGCCTGCGCCGCCTGCTGACCTCCGGCCTGCTGGCCCGGGTTGGTGTGCTGGGTCCACTGGGAACCGTCCCACCAGCGCAGGAGCTGGGGCGCGCCCTGGGGGTCCGGATACCAGCCTGCAGGAGTGTTCGATTGCGTCGTCACCCGGGCACACTACCCCGCGAATGGGGGCGCTTCGCCAGCCCCTCGCGCCCCCTGTGACACCTGACTCACCCCGGCTATCGCCTGGGGAACATGACGTCGCTGGCCGCGTTGACGAACGGCGCCGCCATCCCGGCGAGCGCCGAGGCGCCCTGCGAGAACGGCTTGAGCGGATCGACCGAAGCCGACTTGCCTCCGGGCTTCTGCCCGTCGGCCGTCGCGGACGCACCACCCTGCAGGGCGGTCAGGACAAGGAGGACGACAACGGCACGCTGGTAGACACGAAGAGTTCGCATGCCTGGCACAACGACGGATCGCACACCTGGTCACAGACCGGATGTAAGTGTGATCAAAAGGGCGATCAGATGGTGCGAAGTCAATTGCGTGCACACTGCCATCACTTCGGCTGACGCCACCGCCGCCCGGGCACGTCCCGCCGCACCACTGCACGCGCTCCCCGATGATCGTGGCCTACCCCCCACCCTTTTATCGGAAGGTGCGTGCCGCCATGGGATCCGAACTGTCCGAAGTGGAACTGCCGCCGCTTTACTGCCCGCTGGAATCCGCCGTCCACCCCCATGTCCTGCCGATCCAGAAGCAAGCCGTGGAATGGGTGGAAAGCAGCGGCATGTGCGCATCGGAAAGGGAAAAGGCGTGGGTCGTCGCGACGCACAGCGGTCAATTCTTCGCCCGGTTCGCTCCGGTGGCCGACGACGAGCGACTCCTGGCCGCGGTCCTGTGGGTGTACTGGGGCTTCGGCTTCGACGACGCGCGCTGTGACCACGGTCCGCTGAGCGGCCGCCCCGCCCAGTTCAACGTCCTGGCCGGCCGGTTGCAGCGGGCCTGCGAGACCGACTCGGCGCCGGCCGGCGACCGGTTCATCGGTGCCCTGCAGGACATCATGCGCCGCTTCCGCTCCTTCGCCCCGCCCACGCAGGTCCACCGGTTCGTGCAGGCTCACCGCGCCTGGCTGGCGGGCGTGTCCTGGCAGATCGGCAACCAGGCGGCGGGCCGCATGCCGGGCCTCGACGAGTTCCTGGTGATGCGGATGCTGTCGGCGGGCGGCCACCCCACCCTCGCGCTCCTCGAGCTGGCCACCGGCGCCGAGGTGCCCGACCGGGAGATGCATCGCCCGGCGGTACAGGCGCTGACCGAGATGGCGATGATGGTGGCCTCCCTCGACAACGACCGGCACTCGCTGCACAAGGAGCTGAGCCGGGGCCACACGGATCAGAACATCTACACCGTGCTCATGGCTGAGCGCGGGATCCCGCTGCAGCAAGCCGTCCACGAGGCCAACGCGCTGCGCGACCGCATGCTGCGGCGCTTCCTCCACCTGCACGACCGTGTCCGGCCGACCGCGGGCACGGACCTGGCCACGTACCTGCAGGGTCTGCGGTACGGGGTGCGCGGGAACAACGAGTGGGGGCTGCGGGTCCCCCGCTATCTGAGCCTCGGCCACTGGCCGGACGAGATGGAGGATCTGTCGCTGACGTGGGCCGACGAGCCCTGCGACCGCCGGCCCGGCCCGGTGGAGGGCGCACCCTCCGTCGCCTGGTGGTGGGACCCGGACCTCGGCTGACCTCAGTGCGCCGTGGCCAGGTCCAAGGTCCACCAGAGGCTGCTCCCGCCTGCCGCTACACCGGCACCCGCCTCGGTGTAGCGGCAGTTGAGGATCACGGCACGGTGCGGGGGGCTGTCCCGCCAGGCGTCGACGGCGGCACCTGGCGTGGCGGGACCGGAGACGATGACCTCGCCGCTGCGGGCGGGACTGAATCCGGCGGCCCGCATCCGGTCGGCGGGACTGCTCCCGTCCGCCCCGGTGTGGGTGAGCCGTTCGCGGTCGGCCATGTCCGCGCTGTGCTCCTGGGCCGCCCGGTTGAGGGAGTTCCGCAGCCGGATCGGCGGGCACCCCTCGTCGGATCGGAGCCGGTTGATCTCGGCGGCGACGGCCGACGCCGGATCGGGCTGCGCCGCCGCGGCCGTCGGGGTGCCGGGCAGCAGGGCCACGAAAAGCAGGCACACCGCATGGAGGAGCGTCATCCTGCATTTTCCGGTCATCGTTCTTCACCCTTTCCTTTTTCCTTTTTCCGGCCACTCGAAGGAATTCGGCATTTCCTTGACCGGCGTCGCTCACGCTACAACTAGGCTGGATTCACGCACCGTTCGTGCATTTCCATGTCCACCAGTAGGAGGATTTTCATGTCATTGCGCATTCGCCGTATCGCCGTCGTATCGATTGCCGCTCTCGCCCTGACCGCTGGCGCCGCGGCGACAGCCACCGCCTCGACCCTGCCGCCCCAGGCCATGGCGTACCCGATCCCCGACGACGATGACGACGACTACGACGGCCACGGCCGCGGCCACGACCACCCCATCCACGTCGGTCCGTTCGACGTCCCGCGCAGCGGCACCGTGTCGAGCGGCTTCGCGTGGGACCTCAGGGACTGAGGCGCCTCTGACGGAGACCGAACGCGACGGCCTCCTCCCGGATGTCCGGGAGGAGGCCGTTCGTCTGTGCCGGTGTCAGCGCCGGTGTCTGTGCCGGTGTCAGCGCTTGAGTGTGGCGGCGCTCGCGACGAGCACCATGATCACGCAGGCCAGGATCAGGAGGGTGTCCCGCACGAACAGGCCGGTGATGCCGGAGTGTTCGGCGGCCTCGACCGCGGCTTGCACGGCGTAGGTCATGGGCATCACCTGGGCCACACCGGACAGCGCACCCTGCATCTGGTCGCGCGGCACGAAAAGACCGCACACCAGGAACTGCGGCAGGACGCCCGCCGGCAGGAACTGCACCGCCTGGAACTCGTTGCGGGCGAAGGCGCTCACCAGCAGCCCGAGTGCCAGGCCGAGCAGGGCACCAAGCATGGCGACGACCATCAGCAGATACGCGGGGCCCTTGATGTCGAGGCCCAGCGGGCCGACGGACAGGAGCGTGGAGAGCACCGCCTGCAACAGTGCGAGGAAGGTGAAGGCGAGGCTGTAGCCGAGCACGATGTCCAGGCGCCGTACCGGCATGGTGAGCAGTCGTTCCGCGGTGCCCGTGGTGCGTTCCCGCAGCGTGGAGACGGACGCCACCAGGTACATCACGATGACGGGGAAGATGCCGAAGACCTGGGGTCCCACGCGTTCGAAGCTGTCCTCCGAGTCGTGGAACATCAGCTTGAGCAGCACCATGAGCATGCAGGGGATGCCGAGCAGCAGGGCGGTGCTGCCCTTGTCGCGGGAGATCTGCTGCAGGACACGCACCGCGGTCGCGCCGGTGATGGTGGGCGAGAACGGCAGCCGGTCGGCCAGGCGGGTCTGGTTCATGACGCGGCGTCCGTGGCGAAGAAGGCCCGCTCCGCCTCGGGCGCCGCGGCCTGGTCCATCAGACCGGGAAGGACGGGCGACAGGCTCTGCGCCACGGCACGTTGCCGGGCGCGCGCGTCGGCCTCGGTGGCGGCCTCCACCAGGCGCATGAACGCCGCTTCCACATCCGCGCATCCGGTGTGGTCCAGCAGCGTGGCGCGGTCGGCGCTGGCGAGCAGCTTGCCCGAGCGCATCAGGAGCAACCGGTGGCAGCGGTCGGCCTCGTCCATCACATGACTGGAGACCAGCAAGGTGGTGCCCCCTTCGGCAAGGCGCTGGAACACCGACCACAACTCCCTGCGCACCATGGGGTCGAGCCCGACGGTGGGTTCGTCCATCACCAGCAGATCGGGCTCGTTGAGCAGGGCCACGGCGAGCGAGACCCGTGAGTACTGACCGCCCGACAGGCGGGCGACGAGCTTGTCCGCGTAATCGGCCAGGTCGACTTCCTTGACCACCCGCACCACCGCGTCCTCCCTGCGCCAGCCCCGCATGCCCAGGGCTGCGGCGAAGTAGCGCAGGTTCTCGAGGACGGTGAGATCGGCGTACACCGAGGGGGCCTGCGTGACGTAGCCGACGCGGGTCTTGAGCTGATGGGCGCCGGCCGCGTGCCCAAGGACCTGCACGTGGCCGGCCGTTGCCTGCTGTACGCCCACCACCGAACGCAGCAGTGTCGTCTTCCCGCAGCCGCTGGGGCCCAGTACCCCGACGATGCAGCCGCGGGGGATGGTGAACGTGACGTTGGCCAGCACCGTGGAGCTGCCGCGGATCACCTGTAGCCCGTAGGCGGAGACCGCGGGAAGGTCACCCGGGAGGTCTGGGCTGGGCTCGGTCTTTCGCACAAGTTCCCCGCGTCTCTTCACCACGTTCCCGTTTCGAGTGCCCAGGTCACGGCCGGGAAGGGCACCAACGGCCATCGCACGGACAACGGCCCACCCGGACCGAAGTCACGCCTGCGGTCGCTCCTCTTTCGAACGCGTTCACCGGTCAAGAATCCCGTCGGATCATCGCCCAGGCGATCTCCTGCAGCTGCCGGTAGGCGTCTGCCGTCGGCCGGGCACACGACAACGCCCGCAGCGCGGCGGCCATCTGACGGCGCGCCTCCTCCTCAGCCGCCTCACGGCCGCCGGCCTTCTCGACCAGTTCACGCATCAGGGTGATGTCCTGCTCCCCCAGCGGATGCGACGAGCCATACAGGGCTCGCAGTTGCTCGGCGGCCGGGCCGGTCCCCGCCAGGGCGGCCGCCACGGGAAGTGACTTCTTGCGCGCCGCCAGATCCGCTCCCACCGGCTTGCCGCTGCGCAGGGAGCGTCCCCAGATGCCGAGCAGGTCGTCGGCGCACTGGAAGGCGACACCGAGGCGGCGGCCGAACTCGCGCAGACCGCCCACCCGTTCGGCGTCGGCGCCCGCGAGCACCCCGCCCAGGGCACAGGCACACCCCATCAGTGACCCGGTCTTCCCCTCGGCCATGGCCAGATACTGCGCGACCGACACCGTGGACGCCTCCTCGAAGGCGACGTCGAGGCTCTGGCCCTCGACCAGTTCGAGCAGGGTTCCCACGAGTTCCCGCACCGCGGTGGTCGCCACGTGGGACGGCGCGTCGGTCACGACTCGCATCGCCGCGACGAGGAGTGCGTCGCCGGTGAGCACCGCCGACGGTGTGCCGAACACCGACCACGCGGCCCGCCGGTGGCGGCGCAGGGCATCGCCGTCGATGACGTCGTCGTGCAGCAGGGTGAAGTCGTGCACCAGCTCCACGGCCACCGCGCCCGGCAGAGCGCACCGTGCGGTGCCGCCGACCGCCACGGCGGACAGCAACGTCAGCGCCGGCCGGACGACCTTGCCCCGGCCGGAGACCACCGGCACGGGCACGCCATCGGAATCGCACCAGCCGCGGTGGTAGCCCGCCACCCTCCGCTCGGCTCCGGGAAGAGCGGCCACCGCCGCCTCCAGCGCCGGACGAAGCAGGTCGTCGACCCAGCCCAATCGTGGAAAGACGGCGCCCGGGACCGAATCGGTGATCTGCGACATGCGGCACTCCTCGTAACCACGCTGAGAGACAGCGCGGACATCCCGTGCCGCGCCACGTGCTCCCAGTCAATCGGTGTCGCCGCCACGTACGTGCCGCAGCACACCGCCCCGCTAAAGGATCACTGAGGCGGACGCAGCCTTCATACCTTGCAACCAACAAACGATCACAAGACTGCCGCCCCCACCTGCGAGGACGTCGGTCATCACGTGGCGAGGCCCGAGGCCGGACGGGCATCTCGACCGGGCGCGGCAGGAGCGGCGGCCCCAGGTGCTGACGCTCCTGGGGCCGCCGGGTGTCAGGCGGAGATGATCGCCGGGTCGCTGACGCCTGCCTGGCCGTTCTCCACGTGCCCGGAGAAGCGCCGCAGGAAGGTGGCGTCCGCGTCGGACTTCACCGTCACGTCGTACCAGCGCTTGCTCGCCCGCAGGTCGACGGTGTGCTCGACGGTGCCGCCCGCCTTCACCTTGAACGTCTGGGCGGCGCCGCCGTAGGCGTTGGAGACGCTGAGGTTCACGTCGGCGGTGCCCGCGTTCCGCAGGGTGAGCCTGAGGTTGCCGGTGGTCTTGTCGTGGCGGGCGGTGACCTCGGGGCCCGCGGTCTTGCCGGGTCCCTTGAAGACGCGCAGGAAGCCGTTCGGCCCGAACACCGACAGGTCGTACGCACCCTTCGAGTACGCCGAGTTCCAGGTGTCGGAGATCTTCTTGCCGGCCTCCGTGGTGTACGTCCAGGGCCCGTCCGTGCGGTTGCCGGAGCGGACGTGGAAGCAGGCACCGGCCGCGTCACCGCCGCTGAAGGTGAGCGTGAACTTGCCGTCGGCGGGCGTTGCGGCTCCGTCCACCAGGGGTGCGTACGGCAGCGGGCGCGCGGGCCGGGAGCCGGACTCCTGCTTGGGCAGGCTCCCCTTCGCGGGGGCCTTGGGCACGTAGTCGGGGTGGCGCTCCTTGTCCGGCGGCTCGTAGGCGGAGGTGTCCGGCATCGCGTCGGGGTCCATGTCCTTGCCGCCGAAGTCGAAGGCGGAGGTCAGGTCGCCGCAGATGGCGCGGCGCCACGGCGAGATGTTGGGCTCGCGTACGCCGAACCGCTTCTCCATGAACCGGATGATCGACGTGTGGTCAAAGACCTCGGAGTTCACGAAACCGCCGGTGCTCCACGGCGAGACGACGACCATCGGGACGCGCTGGCCGAGGCCGTAGTGTCCGGCGGCGTACTGCGCGTTGCCCGGGAAGTAGTCGAGCGCGGTGTCGACGGTGGACTTGCCCTGGTTGGCGTCCTTGGGGACGTACGGCGGGACGACGTGGTCGAAGTAGCCGTCGTTCTCGTCGTACGTGATGAAGAGCGCCGTCTTCGCCCACACGGCGGGGTTGGAGGTGAGCGCGTCCAGGACCTGCGCGATGTACCAGGCGCCGAAGTTCACCGGCCAGTTGGGGTGTTCGGTGAAGGCCTCGGGCGCGGCGATGTAGGAGACCTGCGGCAGCTTGTCGGCCTTCACGTCGGCCTTCAGGAGGTCGAAGTAGCCGTCGCCCGCCTTCACGTTCGTGCCGGTGCGCGCCTTGTCGTAGAGGGGGTCGCCGGGCTTGGCGTTGCGGTACTTGTTGAAGTAGAGCAGCGAGTTGTCGCCGTAGTTGCCGCGGTAGGCGTCGTCTATCCAGCCCCAGTGCCCGTCCTTGTCCAGGCCGTCGCCGATGTCCTGGTAGACCTTCCAGGAGACCCCGGCCTGCTCCAGGCGCTCGGCGTACGTCGTCCAGTCGTAGCCGGCCTCCTGGTTGCCGAGTACCGGGCCGCCGCCCTTGCCGTCGTTGCCGACGTGGCCCGTCAGCATGTAGTAGCGGTTGGGGTCGGTGGCCCCCATGAACGAACAGTGGTAGTCGTCGCAGACGGTGAAGGCGTCGGCGAGGGCGTAGTGGAACGGAATGTCGTCGCGCGTCAGATACGCCATCGTCCGCTCGGACTTGGCGGCGATCCAGTTGTCGTACTTGCCGCCGGCGAAGGCGCTGTGGCCGCCGGCCCAGTCGTGGTCGAGGCCCGCGATGAACTGCATGCCGAGGTCTTCGGCGTCCGGGTGGAAGGGCAGCACTTCCTTGCCGCCGCCGGACTGGTTCCAGACGGGTTTACCGCTGGGCAGGGTCACGGGGCGCGGGTCGCCGAAGCCGCGTACGCCCTTCATCGTGCCGAAGTAGTGGTCGAAGGAACGGTTCTCCTGCATCAGGACGATGACGTGCTCGACGTCCTCTATGGAGCCGGAGCGGCGCTGTGCGGGCAGCGATGCGGCGCGCGCGATGCTCTGCGAGAGCGACGCGAATGCCGCGGTGCCTCCGGCGAGTTGCATGAACCGGCGCCGATTGAGTTCTGGCATGAGTGGATTCGACCTCGTGGTGTGGGGTGTGGGGGGCGTGAGCGGGTGAAGTGTGTCAAGGGGAGCAATGATCAGGGAAGGGGCCGTGACCTGGATGTGAAGAGAAGTCCAACCCTTGGTGCGCGGGACACAAGGACTGACCTTATGGGGGCAAAAGCCCCTTGTTTACGGCCCGGTCAGCTCGTGAGGAATCAGCTCGTGAGGACGACGAGTTGCTGGGTCGCGCGGGTCATCGCGACATAGCGGTCGACCGCGCCTTCGACACCCTCGCCGAAGTGGTCCGGGTCGACGAGGACGACCAGGTCGAACTCGAGTCCCTTCGCGAGCTCCGGGGTCAGCGACCGGACGCGGGACGTCTCCCGGAAGGCGGGATCGCCGATGACACAGGCGACCCCGTCGGCGTGGGCGGCGAGCCAGCCGTCGAGGACCTTGTCGAGGTCCGTCACCGGCCCGTGCACCACGGGGATGCCGCTGCTGCGGACGGAGGTCGGCACGTTGGCGTCCGGGAGCGCGGCCCGGATGACCGGCTCGGCCTCCGTCATGACCTCCTCCGGCGTCCGGTAGTTGACGCTCAGGGAGGACACCTCGATCCGGTCGAGCCCGATCCGCTCGAGGCGCTCCTGCCACGACTCCGTGAAGCCGTGCCTGGCCTGCGCTCGGTCGCCGACGATGGTGAAACTCCGCGACGGGCAGCGCAGCAGCAGCATCTGCCACTCCGCGTCCGTCAGTTCCTGGGCCTCGTCCACCACGACGTGCGCGAACGGCCCCGCGAGGCGGTCCGGGTCGGCGGGCGGCAGCTCGGACTCGTCGACCAGGCTGACCTGGGCGTCCTGGCCACGCAACATCGTCACCAGGCCTTCGCCGTCGTCTCCGTCGGCGCCGGAGGCGGACGCCGCGTCGATCAGGTTGTCGACGACCTGCGCCATCTGTTCACGCTGGGCGGCGAGGATCGCCTCGTGCCGCCGCTTCTGCCGGGCCGCCTCCGGGTCGCCGAGCCGCTGGCGTGCCGCGTCAAGGAGCGGCAGGTCGGAGAGCGTCCAGGCCTGGGGCGCCGCCTTGCGCAGCAGTGTGCGCACCTCGTCCCGGTCGAGCCAGGGGGCGCACATCCGCAGGTAGGCGGAGTTCGACCACAGGTCTCCGACGAGGTCGGCCGCTTCGAGCAGCGGCCACGCCCGGTGCAGGGTGGTGACGAGCTCCTCGTCGTGCCGCAGCGAGCGCTCGAAGAGCTCGCCGGGGACGTCGCCGTCGATCTTGTCGAGGAGGATCGCGACGAGCTCCTCCCAGATCTGCTCACGCGCCTCGTTGTGCGGTGTGCCGCGCCCCGCCGCGTCGAACGCCTCCGCCCAGTCGTCGGCGCTCAGCCGGACGTCCGCCCAGTCGGTCGAGACCGTCATCCCCGTGGTGGGCGGCTCCTCGTAGAACCCGACGGCCTTCTCGATCGCCTTCACCATGTCGGCCGACGACTTCAGGCGGGCCACCTCCGGGTCGCTCTCGGCCTGCGCCGCGGCTCCCTCGGTGACCAGGTCCTGCAGGATGCAGGTCTGTACGCCCTCCTCGCCGAGGCTGGGCAGGACGTCGGCGACGTAGTTCAGGTAGGGCCGGTGCGGGCCCACGAAGAGCACGCCTCCCCGGCTGTGCCCGAGACGCGGGTCGGAGTAGAGGAGATAGGCGGAACGGTGCAGGGCGACGACGGTCTTGCCCGTGCCCGGGCCGCCGTCGACGACGAGAGCACCGCGGGAGCCCGCCCGGATGATGGCGTCCTGGTCGGACTGGATGGTGGCGAGCACGTCGCGCATCCGCGACGAGCGGTTGCCGCCCAGGCTGGCGATGAAGGCGGACTGGTCGTCCAGCGCCGCGTGCCCGTCGAGCCCGTCGGCGGTGAACACCTCGTCCCAGTAGTCGCTGATCCGGCCGTCGGTCCAGCGGTATCTGCGGCGGCTCGCCAGACCCATCGGGTCGGCGTGGGTCGCCGCGAAGAACGGCTCGGCCGCGGGGGCGCGCCAGTCGAGCAGCAGGCGGCGCCCCTCGCTGTCGGTGAGGCCGAGCCGGCCGATGTAGACGGGCTCGGGGTCGTCGGCGGTCACGATGTGTCCGAGGCACAGGTCGAGGCCGAAGCGGCTCAGCGTGCGCAGGCGGCCGGACAGGCGGTGGATCTCCAGGTCCCGGTCCATCGCCTCACGGCCGATGCCACCGGGCGCCCTGCGCTGGGCATCCAGACGCCCTGAGACCTCGGCGACGGTCTCCTCAAGGGTCTGTGCGACGGACGCGAAGTGCTCCTCGTCCCGGGCGATCAGCGCCGGGTCGGCCTTGGCGGCGAGGCGGGCAGGAAGGTCGAACGCGGACAGCAACGCAGGCACTTAAAGAATCTCCCGTTTTCGCAGGTCCTGGGCTTAGGCCTGCGATTGTGCGGTATCACGGGGGCCTTGCCGCAAGCCCCCCACTGCGCTATAAATTAAGAGTGGCAAGGAGTGGGAACACCTCCTTGCCTTCTTTTTTTGCCTCCTGCCGGGCCGGCGCTTCCAGCGATCGAGGAGAGTCATGACCGCACGTATCCACGGAACCGTAGCCCCGGGATTCGAGGGCGTACGCGAGGAGTTCGAGCGCAACTTCGCCGAGCGCGGCGATCTCGGGGCTTCCGTCGCGGCGACGGTCGACGGTGAGTTCGTCGTCGATCTGTGGGGCGGGGACGCGGACAAGACGGGCACGCGCGCGTGGGAGCGCGATTCGCTGGTGAACGTGTACTCCACCACCAAGGGGATGACCGCGCTGTGCGCGCATCTGCTTGCCGACCGGGGCGAGCTCGACCTGGACGCGCCCGTCGCCCGCTACTGGCCGGAGTTCGCCCAGGAGGGCAAGGCCGACATCCCGGTGCGCTGGCTCCTGAGCCACCGCTCCGGGGTGATCGCGCCGCGCGAGCCCATGACGCCGGATGACCTCTACGACTGGGAGAAGGTGTGCGGTGCGCTGGCCGCGACACCGCCGTGGTGGAAACCGGGTTCGGCGCAGGGGTACCACGCGCTGAGCTTCGGCTATCTGGTCGGTGAGGTGGTCCGGCGTATCACCGGGGCCTCGCTCGGCACGTTCCTGCGGAGCGAGGTCACGGGGCCGCTGGGCGCGGATGTGTACGTGGGCACTCCGGAGAGCGAGCACGGCCGGTGCGCGAACATGGCGAGGCCGCTCGCTTCGGACGGCCCGCGCAGCGCGCTCGGCTCCGCTCCGCCGCCCGCGCCGCCGGTGGCCTCGATCGACGCCCACCCGATGGCCGTCGTCACGCTCGCCCTGCAGTACCTGCCCGTCGGCAACGTGAACAGCGCGGCCTACCGGTCCGCCGAGATCCCCGCGGCCAACGGTCACGCGTCCGCCCGGGGGCTCGCGACGGTGTACGCGGCCCTCGGCGGCGGCGAATTGCTGAGTTCCGCGGCGCTCGAACGGCTCCGGACACGGCAGGGCGAGCCCGACGAGCCGGACCTGGTGCTCGCGGCGGGCACGGCGTGGGGCGAGAAGTGGGACTGGGGGCTCGGCTACATGCTGAACCGGTACGGGCAGGCGGGGCCCAATCCGCGGGCCTTGGGGCACGGGGGTGCGGGCGGGTCCTACGCGTTCGCCGATCCCGAGAACCGTGTCTCGTACGCGTACGTGATGAATCGGATGGGCGGCGGGACCTCCGGGGAGGATCTGCGGAGCGTGCATCTGGTGGGGGCGCTGTACCGCGGGCTGAAGCAGGGCTCGGGGTGAGGGATCGGGGGTGAGGGATCGGGGGTGAGGGATCGGGGGTGAGGGGAGGGGGTCGGGGGAACGTAATCTGCCCCCATGGAGCAGCGCACCCCCCGCCACCGCCCGTCAGGGCAGTACGCCGCCGCCGATTCCCGCAGGGCGGCCATCATCGACGCGGCGCTCGCGCTGTTCGCCAAGGCGGGCTATCTGAACTCCTCCCTGGCGAAGATCGCCGAGGAAGCGGGTACCTCCGCCACCGTCATCACCCACCACTTCGGGTCGAAGCAGCGCCTCCTGATGGCGGTGCTCGAGGCACGCGAGGAGCGCACGGTCCGTACGTTCGGGCGGCTCGGCCCCAACTCCGGCGGTGACGACGTGCGCGCGCTGTTCCACGCGGTGCTCGCGCTGGCCGCGTACAACCTCACCCAGCCTGGGCTCATCCAGCTCTACACCAAACTGTCGGCGGAGGCGGGCGACCCCTCGCACCCTGCGCACGCCTACTTCGCCGAGCGGTACGAACGCGTCGCGCACACGCTCGCCTCGATGCTGCAACGCGCGGTCACAGCGGGCCAGTTGAGGCCGGAGACGGACCCGGAGGGTGTCGCGCGCGAGATCCTCGCCGTGTCCGACGGGCTCCAGGTGCAGTGGGCCATCGCCGAAGGGCGCCTGGATTTCGTCGGGTTGTACCGGGCGCATCTGGACCGGCTCACCCGAGCCCTCGCCGTGGACGGCGAGGGACTCGGGGAGCCGGCCGAGGCGGAGCGGCTCCCCCAGTCCGTCTCCGCTCCCCCCGCCGGCCCCTAGCGCGCCACCCCCGTCAGCCGGATGTCGCGGGACGACGACCCCACGTACACCGCGCGCCGCCCCTCCGGGCGCACCCAGTGGCCGCGGTCCGTGTCCCAGTACGACAGCTGCCGCTCGGCGACCCGCACCCTGACCCGGCGCGACTCCCCCGCGCGCAGCTCGACGCGGTCGAAGGCGGCCAGCGTCCTGACGGCCATCTCGACACGGGCACCGCGTGGCGCGCCCACGTACACCTGCGGGACCTCCACGCCGGAGCGCCGCCCCCGGTTCGTCACCGTGAACGACACCTCGTACCCCTCGCCCGCCCGGCGCACGGACAGGTCGCGGTAGCCGAACTCCGTGTAGGACAGGCCGTGTCCGAAGGGGAAGAGGGGCTCGATGTCCGCCTTGTCGAAGCCGCGGTAGCCGGTGAAGATGCCCTCGCTGTACGTGACCACGCCGTCGACGCCGTAGTAGCGCTCGGGGTGTGCCGGGTCCAGGGTGGGGTGGTCCGTGTCCTTCTTCGGCCAGGTCACCGTGGCCTTGCCGCCGGGGTTGGCGCGGCCGGTGAGCAAGTCGGCGGTGGACCAGCCGCCCTCTTGTCCGACGTAACCGGTGTGCAGGATCGTGCCGACCTCGCGGCGCCAGGGCATCGTCGCCGGGCAGCCGGTGGTCAGGACGACGACCGTACGCGGGTTGG
The DNA here is from genome assembly GCF_053610705.1 of Streptomyces sp. NPDC054872. NCBI lineage: Bacteria > Bacillati > Actinomycetota > Actinomycetes > Kitasatosporales > Streptomycetaceae > Streptomyces > Streptomyces sp. NPDC054872. The sequence continues at coordinate 226,448 of NZ_JBSGYY010000001.1, forward strand.
CCCTGGCCACCGCCGTGATCAGTTCGTCCTGGTGGGCGGGGAGCGTCAGCGTGGTGAAGTCGCCGCTGCCGCCCACCGAGCCCCCCGAGCCGTTGAAGGCGAAGACGACCGGAGTGTGGACGCGCCGGGCCAGCCGCGCTGCGGCCTCGATCGAGGCGGTGCGCTGCTGCGGTGTCACCCAGGCGAACCGCACCTGGACCGGGCCGCGTTCGGCGATGGTGGCGGCCCAGCCGGTGGCCTTGACGACGACCTGGTAGGACGTGCCGGCGGTGAGCTCGACGGGGTCGGCCTGGCCGTTGTCGAGGCCGTCGGTGGTCGGGACGATGGAGGACCACTTGCGGGCGAAGCTGTCGCGGGCGCCGCCTGCCGTCGTCAGCTCCTTGCCGTCGAGGCTGAGCGAGACGGCCGCGCCCCAGCCCTGGATCTTGAGCGCGTACTCGCCGGTGGTGGGCGGCACGAAGGTGCCGGTCCACTCGGCCGTCGTGCCGACCGGGAGCGCCCGGTCGCCGACGAAGTCGACCGTCCTGTCCTTCTTGTCGTTCGTTCCGCCGCCCTTGCGGGTCAGGCCCTGGGGGAACGCGGAGGCGGGGACCGCGGTGCCCGTGAGGTCCACGCCGACCTCGTAGGAGATCTTCCCCTTGGTGCTGCGGCGCAGCGCGTCGAGGGGGCTGACCAGGCGGTCCTCGAAGCCGTACGCGCGCTCGCCCGACACTGATGTGGCGACCTGGCCGGCGGTCGGGCCGATGAGCGCGAGGTCGCGCAACGCCGGGCGGGACAGCGGGAGTCCGCCGTCGTTGGCGAGCAACACCGCGCCCTGGGTGGCCACTTCGCGGGCGACGCGGGCGCCGGCCTTGACGTCGATCTTCTTACGGGCGGGGACCCGGCTGCCGTCGAGCATGCCGAAGGCGTCGTAGCGGCCGAGGATGCGGGAGACGGCGGTGTCCAGGGCCGCCTCGGGGATGGAACCGTCCTTGATCGCCTTCTTCAGGGGCTCCCCGTAGAACGAGCCGTCCCACATCTGCATGTCCTGGCCCGCTTCGAGTGCGGCCGTGGAGTGGGTGGCGCCCCAGTCGGAGGTGACGAAGCCCTTGAAGCCGAGTTCGCCGCGGAGGATGTCGGTGAGGGTGGTGCTCTGCTCGGAGTTCCACTCGCCGTTGAGGTGGTTGTACGCCGACATCACCGAGGCGACTCCGGCGCGGACGACGGCCTCGAAGGCGGGCAGGTACAGCTCGTGAAGGGTGCGGTCATCGACGATGAAGTCGTACGAATTCTCCGGCTTCTCGCGGTCGAACTCGTGCAGGCGCTGGTTGTTGGCGAGGAAGTGCTTGGCCTGGGCGAGCATGCCCTGCGCCTGGACGCCCTCGACCTGGGCGGCGCCGATCAGGCCGTTGAGGTAGGGGTCCTCACCGGACTGGTCCTTGTTGCGGCTGAAGAAGGGCGTACGGGAGAGCTCGATCTGCGGGGCGAGCAGTACGTCCATGTCGAGGGTGCGGCCCTCGCGGCCCATGACCTCGCCGTACTCGCGGGCGAGTTCGAGGTTGAAGGAGGAGCCGAGCGTGGCGACCGGCGGGAGGCCGGTCGCGGACTTCGTGACGTTCACGCCCGCGGGGCCGTCGCTCAGGCGCAGCTCCGGTATGCCGAGGCGCTTGACGCCCGGCAGGTATCCGGCCTGACCCAGTCTTCGCGGATCGGTCGCGCCGTGCACGAGGCTGATCTTCTCGTCGAGGGTGAGGCGGGCGATGAGCCCCCGGACGCGGCGCGTGGCGGCGGCCGCGCCCGGGGAGGCGAGAGCTTGTGTTCCTCCGGCGGCGGTGGCGGGCGTCGCCGTGACGAGCGGGCCGGCGGCGGCCACGAACGCGAAGGCGGCTGCGGTGCCGCCCAGTTGCTTCATGAGTTCACGACGTGTGGTGGCAGACATGGCGAGATGGCCTCCGAACGCGGCTCTGGGCATGCCGAACTGGGTCGGCGACGCCAAGAGCTGAATGCGTCATCCGCGCCAGTGCGGTGTTGTGGGGCCTGAGTCTTGATTGGTTGAACGGTGAAGGTCAAGGCTCGTGCCAGCAAAACTTTGTGGGTCGTTCAGTTTTGTGGTGATGGGTGGGGAGCAGGGGTGGGCGGCCATGGCGGTGCGCGTCGGTGCGCGTCATTGCGACCTCGTGAACGCTGTGTCGCACGGGGAATAGGGGGGTGATCATGGCGGTCGTTCAGAGTGACGCGGATGCGGATCACGGTTCGAAGCGAGGGAGCACATGTCCAAGGCGTACGTATTCACGCGGTTCGGCGGCCCTGAAGTGGAGGCCTTTGTCGAACAGGACCCACCGGAGCCCGGTCCTGGGCAACTCCTGGTCGCCGTGCGGGCGGCGGGGGTCAATCCGGTCGACTGGAAGCTGCGCGCGGGCAAGCGGAGGCCGGGGTCGCCGACCGCCGAGTTCCCCGAGGTGCTGGGGAGCGAGGTCGCGGGCGTCGTCGTGGCGGTCGGTTCGGAAGTCGAAGGCTTCGCGGTCGGCGATGCGGTGTTCGGCAACCCGGACACGGGCGGTTTTGCCGAGTACACCCTCCTGCCCGCTTCCCTTGCCGCGCACAAACCGGAGGGCCTGACGTTCGCCGAGGCCGCCGCGCTGCCGGTCGCCGTGGCGACGGCGTACGACGGGGTGCGCCAGCTGGATCTGCCTGCTGGGGCCACCTTGCTGATCACCGGGGTCGGCGGCGGGGTGGGCGTGGCCGCGGCGCAGTTGGCGAGGCACCTCGGCATCCAGGTCGTGGGCACGGCGAGCGCGGGCAAGAAGGACTTCGTCGAGTCCCTGGGTGCGGTGCATGTGCCGCCGGGTCCCGACCTGGCGGAGCGCGTGCGGGCGGCGGCGCCGGGCGGGCGCGTCGACGCCATCTTCGACCTGGTGGGCGGCGAGGATCTCGTGGCCGTGGCATCCCTGCTGCCGCTCCCTGACCGCGAGGGGAAGCTGATCACGGCTGCGGCGAAGGAGACGGTCGGGGAGTTGGGCGGGGAGGCGGTCGCGCGGGCGCGGACCAGCGAGGTCCTGGACGCGGTGGCGCGGCTCGCCGTCGATGGGGTGCTACGGCCGCAGGTGACCGTCACGTACCCGCTGGAGCGGGCCGGTGAGGCGCTCCGTGCGGTGGAGGACGGGCATGCGCGGGGCAAGGTGGTCATCGAGGTGGGCGGGTGAGCGGCGTGACGGACCCCGGACTCGCGGCGCCGGGCCGCCGCGCCGCGGCCCCTGCTCCTGCTCCTGCTCCTGCTCCTGCTCCTGCTGTGATCCCTGCCTCCGCGGTCTCGCCTGCCGCACCCCCGCAAGGGCCGCATCCCTTGGACAACCCCGCCTACGCGGCGCTGAACGGGCCGCACGCGCGGTTCGCCGAGCGGCGGGGGCGCGTGGTGCGGTATCAGCGGGACGTGTCCCCGTGGCTGGGTCTGCCCGACGCTCCCGAGCCTGACGACTGGGCGGATCTCGCCGCGCTCGCGGGCCCTGGCGTCGAGGTGCCGCTGCCGGGTGTGCGGGTGGCGCTCCCCGCGGGATGGGAGTTGACGTTCGACATGGAGGGCGTGCAGCTGGTGGATGACGGGGTGGCTGCCGCGCCCGATCCGGAGGCCGTGCGGCTCGGGGCGGATGACGTGCCGGAGATGCTGGATCTGGTCGAGCGCACGCAGCCCGGCCCCTTCCTGCCGCGCACCGTCGAGCTCGGCACGTATCTCGGCATACGGCGTGGGGGCGCTCTCGTCGCGATGGCCGGGGAGCGGTTGCGTCCGCCGGGGTGGACGGAGATCAGCGCGGTCTGCACGGATCCGGGGCACCGGGGAGAAGGGCTTGCGTCGCGGCTGGTCCTGGCGGTGGCAGATGGGATCCGCTCCCGCGGGGAGACGCCGTTCCTGCATACGTCGGCGCGGAACACCGAGGCCATCCGCTTGTACGAGTCACTGGGCTTCCGGCTGCGCCGCAGGACGCGGTTCGTGGCGGCTCGGGTGCCGGGCTGAGGGTGTGGGGGGCGGGCGGGGCCGGGACGGGGGTGCGGTACTGGCCCGGGTGGGGGCGCGCCGGGACGGAAGGGGCGGTTCCGGCGGCCCTCCGCGTGTGCTGCGAGGCCCGTGGAACGTACTGGCACGGCCCGTGGAAAAGGGGAGGACGGAAGGGCGGTGGCGTTGGTAAATTCCGGATCATGGAACCCATCGGCGAGAAAGAGATTCGCGCGGCCTTCGTCAACTGCTCCAAGGGCGAGGCCCGCAGACTCACGCTCCCCGCGGGCTTTCCGGAGACCCCCTGGTCAGACCTGGACTTCCTCGGGTGGCGTGACCCCAAGGCCCCGGACCGCGGCTACATCGTGACGGAGCGGGACGGCGAGTACGTGGGCATCGCGTTGCGTGCCTCGACCGGCGCGCGCAAGAGTCTCTTGAAGTCCAGCATCTGCTCGGTCTGCGTGACCCCGCAGTCCGGCTCGGGCATCACCCTGCTCGTGGCGCCCCTCTCCGGCCCGGCGGGCCGGCAGGGCAACTCGGTCGGCATCTACATCTGCGCGGACCTCGCCTGCTCCCTCTACGTACGAGGCAAGAAGACCACGGCCCTGGCCCGCCGCTTCGAGGAGAGCCTCACGCTCGAGGAGCAGAACGCGCGCACCGTGGCGAACCTGCACGGCTTCCTCGACAAGGTCCTCGAGGGCTCGAGGTCGGCGGCCTGACCCTCAGGTCTGCCTGGGATCGACCACCTGCAGCGTGAGCGCTGCCGACGGTGCTGCGATCCCGGGGCCGCCCGCCTCGGCCCAGGCGATTATCTCGTCGACGGACTCGTCGTCCATGGCGAAGCCGATCCAGACGGCTCGCCCGCCTCTGCGGCGCCCTTCTCGTGAGGGCTGTACGACGATGATGTTCGCCTGACCGCAGGGCCCGAGGCACTCACTCGTCCGCACCGCGAACCGCCCCGCCGACTCCGCGGCGGCGGCCCGCATCCGCGCCAGCTGCCAGTCGTGGTCCGTGCCGGGGTGCTTGCGTACGTTGCCGCAGCAGCAGCCCCGGCATACGACGAGTGTGCAGGGGCGGGCGGCGGCGGATCCGATGGAGATGACGGGGCTCATCCATTGATCATCTCAGCCCTGTTGTCAGACCCTTGTGCCACGCTCGATCCATCGCGCCCGAGCAGGGGCACGGCAGAGGCACGCAGGAGAGGGAGAGCGCTCATGGCCATCCAATGGACCGTCACCATCGACTGCGCGCAACCGGGCGAGCTGGCCAAGTTCTGGGCCCTGGCGCTCGGTTACGCGGAGAAGCCGCCGCCGGCCGGCTTCGACAGCTGGGAAGCCTGGTTCGCGCACCACGACGTCCCCGAGGAGGAGTGGGACGACGGTGCCTATCTGTCGGACCCGGACGGCCATGGGCCCACCTTCTCCTTCCTCAAGGTCCCGGAGCCGAAGGTGGTCAAGAACCGGCTGCACCTGGACGTGCGGGTGGGCGGCGGCCGCGAGACGCCCCATGATGTCCGCTGGCCGCGGGTCATCGCCGCGATGGAGAGGCTGACCGCGGCCGGGGCAACGGTGATCCGGCTGCACGAGATGCAGGGAAAGCCCGACCACGTGGAAATGGCCGACCCTGAAGGCAACGAGTTCTGTTTGGTGTGACCCACGCCGCAGCATCACTGCCCGCCGCTTCGACTCACCCCAGGTACGCGAGCCCCGGGTGCACCGCCCCGTAGCCCTCCACCAACCGGCGCGCCACCGTCACGGAGTCCACCAGCGGGTGCAGGGCGAACGCCTTTACCGCCGTGGCGCGTGAGCCGCTCTCCGCCGCCGCGAGGATCTCCCGCTCCACCGCCTTCACCGCGCACACGAGTCCTGTCGCGTGACCCGGCAGCGGGTCCACCGCCATGGGATGGGCGCCGTTGGCGTCGACGGAGCACGGGACCTCGATCACCGCGTCGGCGTCCAGCGCCGAAAGGGTCGTGCGGTTGCGGACGTTGAGGATCAGCGTCGTCCGCTCGTCCCGCGCGATCGCGCGCATCAGCGCGAGGGCGACCTTCTCATAGCCACCGGATTCGAGGTCTTCGGCCGCTCGCTCGCCGACGCCCGCGGCTTCCCGGTTCTCGGCCATGTACGTGGCCTCCCGCTCCGCCCGCGTGGCGTCCCAGGCCTTCAGTGCCGAGGACACCTCCTCGTCACGGCCCAACTGCTCGTAGAAGCGCGCCTGCTGGTCGCGCAGGAACGCGCCCCTCGTCCGCTCCGCCTCCTGGTAGGCGCGGACCGCCTCACGGTTGAAGTAGTAGTAGTGCAAGTACTCGTTCGGGATGGCCCCCAGTGACTGGAGCCATTCCGCGCCGAAGAGCCGCCCCTCCTCGAACGACCCGAGCATCCGCGCGTCGGCGAGCAGTCGCGGCAGCTCGTCGCGGCCCGCGATCCGCAGGCCGCGCAGCCAGCCGAGGTGGTTGAGTCCCACGTAGTCGATGAACGCCTCGTCGGGGTTGCCGCCCAGCATGCGTGCCACGCGGCGCCCCAGGCCCACCGGCGAGTCGCAGATGCCGATGACGCGGTCGCCGATGTGCCGGGACATCGCCTCGGTGACCAGGCCCGCGGGGTTGGTGAAGTTGATGACCCAGGCGTCGGGGGCGAGCTGCCGCACGCGGCGTGCGATGTCCACGGCGACGGGCACGGTCCGCAGGCCGTACGCGATGCCGCCGGCGCCGACCGTCTCCTGGCCCAGGACACCCTCGGCGAGTGCCACCCGCTCGTCGGCCGCTCGTCCCTCCAGGCCGCCCACCCGGATCGCCGAGAAGACGAAGTCCGCGCCCCGCAGGGCTTCGTCGAGGTCGGTGGTGGCCGTCACGGCGGGCGCGTCCGGCACCCCGGCAGCCTGCTCGGCCAGCACACGGGCGACCGCGGAGAGCCGTCCCGCGTCCAGGTCGTGCAGGACGACCTCCGTGACCCGGCCTTCGGCGTGGTCGCCGAGGAGCGCGCCGTACACGAGCGGAACGCGGAATCCGCCGCCACCGAGAATGACCAGCTTCACGTCTCAACCACCTTCTGTCGGAACAGCCGTCGCCGGGACGTCGCAGCCGCCACCGGAACATCTGTCGACCTGTCAGAACTCACCCGTCGACAGAGGTCACGTTACGTACGATTGCCCGGCAGCGATCGACCCCCCACGGAGGTAGCGCACCGATGACACCCCTCAAGACGTCCGCGAAGGCATCCGCGGCCCTGCTCGGCGCCCTCGCGCTGACAGTGGCGACCGGCTCCGCGGCATCGGCCGACACAGGTCCCGGATCCCCCGGCGGCTGGCAGGAGACCGGCGTCTCGTCCGTGAACTCCCTGACCGGCAGCCAGGGCCTGGCCAGCCGCGCCGACGGCAGTCTCCTCTACCGGGGCCTCGCCTCGATCCCGCTCGACCTGCGGGCCAAGGGCTGGGGCCACGTCGGTGACCCGGACATAGCCGCCGGCCACACCGTCGACGCCTACCAGGGCGGCGACGACGCGAAGTCGAAGATGTTCGCGGTCACGACGCCGGGCGGGAAGCGCTACCTCTACGAGCACCAACTCGACGCGGGCGAGAAGCTGAACAACTCCTTCGCGGCCGTCGCGCCCGGAAACCAGTGGCTGGTGTCGGGCGAGTGGGGCGACCAGAACCGTCTCCAGGTCTTCCCCGCCCCGCTCCTCAACTCCTCGACCCCGCCCACCGGCGGCGCGCTCCCCCAGGCCGGTCAGATCTCGCTCGACAAGCCGGTGCGTGACATCCAGGGCTGCGACTTCGTCTCCGGCACCCGCCTCGTGTGCGCGTCCAACGACGCGTCGAAGGAGCTGTGGCCCGAGGACCGGCCCGTTCTCCAGGTGGACCTGGAGCGTGCGCTCGACGGGAAGCCCGTGACGGGCAAGGTCACGAGCCTGTTCGCCGTCCCGCAACGGAGCCTGTGCCAGGGCACGTTCGAGACGGAGGGCGTCGACTACGACTCCGAGCGTCGCACGCTGCGCGCCCAGGTCGTGCCGCCGGTGCCGTGCCTGGTGACGACGTCGGTCTACTCGTACAAGCCGACGACCGGCTGACCTGCACACACCCTCGACATGCCGGACGTGTGCGGAGGGGCCGGGCGGGGGATGGTCGCGATCATGACACAGCAACACCGGCACGAAGCCGTGTCCGAAACGCGCCCCGCCCAGCCCCGCCGCCCCCTACGGCAGCTGCTCGCCGCGTCGGTGGGCAACGCCGTGGAGTGGTACGACTGGTACGCGTACACGTTCCTCGCCACATACATCGCCGACCAGGTCTTTCCCAAGGGTTCGGGCAACTCCCTCGTACCGCTGCTCTCCACGTTCGCCGTCTTCGCCGTGGGCTTCTTCATGCGTCCGGTCGGTGGTCTGCTCATGGGCGCGGTCGCCGACCGGCGCGGCAGGCGGGCCGCGCTGACCGTCACGATCCTGCTGATGGGCGGGAGCAGTCTGCTGGTCGGTCTGACGCCGACGTACGCGTCCGTCGGGGTGCTCGCTCCGATCGTCCTGGTCCTGGCCCGACTGCTGCAAGGCCTGTCCGTGGGCGGTGAGTTCGCGGCGTCGACGACGTTCCTCGTGGAGTCCGCCGGGCCCGGCAGGCGCGGGCTCTTCTCCAGCTTCCAGTACGTGTCGACGAGCGTGGGCCAGCTCGCCGCGTCCGGCATCGCCGCGCTGCTCGTCGGCATGCTCTCCGAGGGGCAGATGGACGGCTGGGGCTGGCGGCTGCCGTTCGTGATCGGCGCGCTGCTCAGCCTGGTCGGCTTCTGGATCAGGCAGGGCGCCCAGGAGACCCATCAAGCACCCCAGGACGCGTCCGAACGCCCCGGTCTGTTCGACGCGCTGCGGAACTATCCGCGCCAGTCGCTGCTGATCTGCGGCATCACGGCCGGCGGCACGATCGCCTACTACACGTGGACGTCGTACCTGCCGACGTACGCCGAGCTGAACACCGACATCAGCAAGAGCCAGGCGCTGCTGTCCGGCACGCTGTCACTGGCGTTCTTCGCCTTGCTCCAGCCGCTCGGCGGGCTGCTCTCCGACCGTTTCGGCCGAAGGCCGCTCCTGCTCTTCTTCGGCATCGGCTTCGCCGTCCTGAGCGTGCCGCTGCTGCGGTCCCTGAACGGCTCGTTCGGCTCGCTCCTGATGGTGCAGTGCGCGGGCATGGTGCTGCTCACCGGTTTCACGTCCATCTCGGCGGCCGTGAACGCGGAGGTGTTCCCCGCGCACGTCCGCGCGGCGGGGATCGGCTTCCCGTACTCCCTCACCGTCGCCCTGTTCGGCGGCACGGCCCCGTACATGGGCACCCTGTTCAAGGAGATCGGAAGTCCCGGCCTCTTCCCCTGGTACGTGGCCGTGCTCTGCCTCGCGTCATCGGCGGTGTATCTCAAGCTCCCGGAAACAGCCCACAAGGAGCTGGAGCGCTAGTCACGGATCCATCACCACTCACGCGAACAACCTTCACAACTGGCCTTGCAGGACTAGCGTCGTGCCTCATTCCCGCATCAAGGGGGGCACCATGACCAACCCGTATCCCGCGCCACCGCCGATACCCAGGCCCACGCCCAAGTGGGCACGCAAACGCTTCGTGCTCCCCGCCCTCGCGCTGACCTTCATCATCGGCCTCGGGGCCGGTCTCGGTGACGACGGCGGCACCGGCACGAAGGCCGCCGCGAAAGAAGCACGCCCGACTTCCACCGTCACGGCGACGGCCACGGCCACGGCGACCGAGACGGCGAAGCCGAAGCCCGCCCCCACGGTCACCAAGACCGTCAAGGCCACGAAGACGGTGAAGGCCACCGTCACCGCCCAGCCGGAGGCGGCCGACCCCGGGTCGGGTGGCAGCGACTCCGGCACCGGCGGGGGCGGCAGCGTCTCCTACGGGAACTGCACCGAGGCCCGCGCCGCCGGAGCCGCTCCCGTGCACCGTGGCGATCCCGGCTACGGGCCTCACCTCGACCGTGACGGTGACGGGGTCGGCTGCGACACCTGAGGGGCCGTGCGGTCAGGCCGTGCGGGGCACCTCGGCGATGGAGCGGCCCGCCCACTCCGGGGCCGGTTCCGTAAGGGCCGTCAGGTGGGTGTGGATCGCCTCCGGGAAGGGGGCCGACCTGCCCGCGTTCTGGTCGACGTGGAGGGCGAGGAGCTCGGTGGTCGCCACGGGGGTCGCGTCCGGGGTGATGTCCGCTTCTGGCTCCTCCACCACGTACAGCTCGTGGGTGAAGCGGACCTTCTTGGCGTCCGCGCCCAGGACGCGGGAGCGGACGGCGAGGTGGGCGCCCTCCGCCACGTCGTCGAGGTAGCGGATGTGCGCCTCGACCGTGTAGAGGGAGCAGCCCGTGGACTCACGATAGCCCTCGTGCAGGCCCGTCTCGATCATCATGGCGTCGGTCGCGTAGCCGAAGACGAGGACGTAGAACGCCTCGCTCATATGGCCGTTGTAGTCGATCCACTCGGGCCGTACGGTCCGATGGAGCAGCGGCAGCGGCTCGACGGGCGTGGACTCGCTCACTTGGTGTCCTCCTTCGTGCGCTGCTGCGGCAGGCGTCCCGTCGCCCGCAGTACGTCGATTACTCCCTGGTCACGCTCGGCGACCAGGTCGGCGATGGTGCGGCCGTCCGCCGCGTCGTCGCAGCCGGCCACCACGGCGTCGTACAGCTTCTTGTCCAGCTCGGGTGCTTCCAGGCGCGTCCACGGCGACTTCAGGGACGGGCCGAAGTGGTCGAGCATGTGGGCCATGCCGCCCTCGCCGCCCGCGAGCGCGAAGGTGAGCATGGGGCCCATGAATGCCCAGCGCAGGCCGGGGCCTTCGGTGATCGAGTCGTCGATCTCCTTCACCGTGGCCTCGCCGTTGGCGACCATGTGCAGGGCCTCGCGCCAGAGCGCTTCCTGGAGGCGGTTGGCTATGAAACCGGGCACCTCGCTCGCCATGGTGATCACGGACTTGCCCGCGACCTCGTAGAAGCGGGAGGCCCACGTCACCGCGTGTGCGGCTGTCTTGTCACCGCCCACCACCTCGACGAGCGGGATGAGGTAGGGCGGGTTGAAGGGGTGTCCGACGACGAGGCGGCCCGGGTCCGCGGCCGTGGTCTGCATGTCGGTCATCGGGTAGCCCGAGGTGGAGGAGGCGATGACGACTCCGGCGGGCGCGGCCGCGTCGAGCTGAGCCAGCAGATCGCGCTTCAGCTCCAGCTTCTCGGGGGCACTCTCCTGCACGAACTGGGCGTCGGCGACCGCCTCTTCGAGCGTGGAGGTGACGGTGAGGCGGTCCGGTGACGCGGCCTCCGCGAGGCCCAGTTGCGTCAGCGCGGGCCAGGCCGCGTCGACCAGGCGGCGCAGTTTCTGCTCGGCGTCGGGGGCGGGGTCCCAGGCGGTGACCTCGTAGCCGCGGGCGAGGTAGTGGGCGACCCAGCCGCCGCCGATCACTCCGGCGCCGACACAGGCGATACGGCGTACGTCTTCGGGGGCGCAGGGGGCGGGGGGTGTGGTGACGGTGCCAGTCATGAGGGTGAAGGTCCTTGTATGTGGGGGGAGTTCAGGCGCGGGACTTGAGGCCGAGCTTCTGGCGCGCCTCGTCCGGCGTGGCGACGCGCGAGCCGAGGTTCTCGGTGATCTGCACGGCCCGCTCCACGAGTTGAGCGTTGCTGACCTTGTTGCCCTTGCCGAGGTAGAGGTTGTCCTCGAGGCCCACACGGACCTGACCGCCGAGCAGGATCGACTGGGCGACCCACGGCATCTGCATGCGGCCGAGGGCGAAGCTGGCCCACTGGGCGCCGTCGGGCAGCATGTTGACCATCGACTGGAGCACGCCGGGGTCGGCCGGGGCGCCCCACGGGATGCCCATGCAGAGCTGGAAGACGGTGGGGTTGTCGAGCAGCCCTTCCGCGAGCAGCTGCTTGGCGAACCAGAGCTGCCCGGTGTCGAAGATCTCCAACTCGGGCCGTACACCCAGCTCCTGGATGCGCTTGGCGCCTTGGCGGAGCATGTCGGGGGTGGAGATGTAGAGGTTGTCACCGAAGTTGAGGGAGCCGCAGTCGAGGGTGCAGATGTCGGGGAGCAGGTCCTCGACGTGCGGGAGGCGGTCGAGGCCGCCGACGAGGTCGGTGCCCGGCAGCTCGCCGAGCTCCTTCAGCGGCTCGACCGGGTCGATGACCAGGTCGCCGCCCATGCCCGCGGTGAGGTTGATGACGACGTCGGTGCCGGTCTCCTTGATGCGCTCGACGACCTCGCGGTACAGACGGGGGTCGCGCGAGGGGTCACCGGTCTCGGGGTCGCGTACGTGGATGTGCACGACGGCGGCGCCGGCCTCGGCGGCCTCCACGGCGGAGGTGGCTATCTGCTCGGGGGTGACGGGGACGTGGGGGCTCTTGCGTACCGTGTCGCCCGCGCCGGTGAGCGCGGCGGTGATGATGACGTCTTGGTTCACGGGCATGGCGAACTCTCCCTCAGGGGTGGGGTGTTGGAGGTACGGAGGTGCGAAGGAACTGCTGAGTTGCTGAAAGGAGCGGGGGTGCTTACGCGGGTCTCGGCGCGGCGAGTGTCGCGTCCACGTAGACGAGCAGTGCCTCGTGCATGTCGTCGGGGGTCGTGCCGTCGTCTCCCGGGGTCGAGGCGAGCACCTGGGTGGCGAGGCCGTCGATCAGCGCGGTGAGCCGGAGCGCGGCGGACTGCGGGTCGACGAGGCGGAACACGCCCTCGTCGACGCCACGCCGGATGACGTCGGCGACCGTCGAACGCCACTGCCGGTAGTAGTCGGCGTGCAGCCGTCCCACGGCGGTCGACCGGGCGGCCTCCGCCCACAGGTCCAGCCAGACGCTCCACTGCCAGCGCTGTTGCGGGGTGCGGGGCGTCTGGAGCTCGATCAGCTGGCGCAGTTCGTCGGCGGCGTCGCCCGCGTCGGCGACGCGGGCCGCCCGGCGGGCGGTGTCCTCGTCCATGCACCAGCGGACGGCGGCCTCGAGGAGGTCGTCGCGGCCGGGGAAGTGGTAGTGGATGGCGGCGGTGCTGGTGGCGCAGGCTTCGGCGATGTCCGCCACGCGTACGGCATGGAATCCGCGCTCGGCGATGAGCCGTACGGTCTCGCGGACGATCTGGAGCGGGCGCCCGCCGTCCGGAGCCGCGGCGGTGCGTTCCCGGCGGGCGGGGACTACGGCGCTCTGAGCACCCGGAAGCTGGGCGCCCGGAAGCTGGGTGCCCAGGAGCCAGCCCGCGTCCACGCCGCCGGTGTCGGCGATGCGGGCGAGCTCGGCGGCGGTGAAGCGGCGGGTGCCGCCGAGGGAACGGGAGAGCTTGGAGGGGTCCATCACGATGCGGCGGGCGAATTCGCGCTGGGTCGCTCCGGCGTCGGCGATGACCTTGCGGACCCTGTCCGCTACCTCGGGGTCTTGCTGCATGGGCGGTCACGCTACCCGGACGTTGCGGTGATCGCAATCTCCGTAGGCAAGGTTTCTGCAGGCTGGCTCGGGAATTGCGATACTGACTGACGTCTCAGTCACCACACGCTTCCCCAAGAGGAGCGAGCATGAGAGCGAGCAGCCGGAAGCACGCTCACCCACCCGCTCCCCCTGCGTTGCGGGGTAGACGGGTGGGTGAGCGGTCAGATCAGGTCCGGTCCTGCACCCCGGAGACGAACTCGTCCAGGTAAGGATCGGCGATCTTCACCGGCCCCAGCTGATGATGCTCGGCCGGATCCACCGTGATCGCGCGGGCCCGCTTCACGAGGGACTCCATCGCGGCCCGTTCCCGCGCGGCCCCCGCATCGTCCCCCTCCTGGGCGAAGGACAGCGCCGCGAGGCCGTGCCCCAGCGCGGCACCCCACAGCTCCGTCGCGTCCAGCCACTGCTTCGCGTCATGCATGAACAGTTCGTCCGGCACCCCGGAACGCAGTACCGCGGGGACCTTCTCGATCTCCCGGGCGGTGGGCCGCAGCGCCCGTACCGCCCCGGCGGGGTCACTCTCGTACCGCTTCCAGAACGCGTCCAGCTTCGGCCCGAGAACCGGGGACTGCGGCTGCCAGTTCGTCTCGCCGAAGGTGGGCGCCGCGTGGTTGAGGTCCACGAACGTCCGCACCGCGTCGGCGACCCGCTCGTCACCCCCGGCGAGATACAGCGCCGCCTGCCGGCCCGACCTCGCCCGCTCGTACCCGTGGTCGTTCCACGAGAAGTCGTTCATGGTGAAGACGGCGAGCTTGCTCGCCCCCTCCTGGTTCATCGGGTTGGACACGACCCCGCTGAGGTGGCCGGACAGACCGGGCTCGCGCTTGTCGTAGGGCGCGAGCAGCAGCCGCCCCGCCGTCCGCGCGAAGTCGTTGACGGGGTAGTTGTCCCAGACGAACACCTTGCGCCCGAAGAGCTCGGCGGCCTTCTCCGCCTGGGAGTTGGTGATCTCCGGCGGAACCACGTCCGTGCCCGTCCACATCACCTCGACGGCGCCGTCGAGCTCGGCGCGCATCGTCTGCTTGTACGCGGTGTCCGTGAGGTCCCCGTACTCCGTGGGCACCATCTGCAGCGGGTTGGCGTCCTCGTGCCGCGCGATGAAGTCCCGCTGGATGGCGTTGAGCAGCCCCACCTGGGCCTTGGCCGCCGGCCCGCGGCCGGGCTCGCCGAACGCCGCCTTGTCGGCGTCGCAGTTCCACTTGGTGTAGCTGATGTCGTCGAGCGGCACGGAGAAGGACCGCACCCCGAGGTCGTACATCGCCTGGAGCTTGGCCGTCAGTGCCTTGACGTCCGCCGGGTCCGAGTAGCAGATGGAGCCGCCCGGCGAGACCGCGAACGTGAAGCGGACATGGTTGGCCGTGGCGCGGTCGATCAGCCTGCCGAGTTCGGTGAGCTTGTCCGCCGGGTACGGCTCACGCCACTTCTCCCGGTGGTAGGGGTCGTCCTTCGGCGCGTACACATACGTATTGGCCTTGGTGTCGCCGAGGAAATCCATCTGGTCGAGCCGTTCGGCCTCGGTCCAGGGCGGTCCGTAGAAGCCCTCGATGCTGCCGCGCAGCGGCATGGAGGGGAAGTCGGAGACCTCGGTCCCCGCTATGCGCCCCTTGGTGATGAGCTGGCCGAGGGTCTGCGCCGCGTAGAACTGCCCGGTGGCGTCCTTGCCGCCGAGCACGACGGTGCGGTGCCGCGCCAGCAGCGCGTAGCCCTCCGCCTGCTCCGGCACCTTCGTCCCGCCGAGCGCCTTCGCGATGTCCGGCCGGGAAGCGGAGCCGAGCAGGATGGTCAGCGGCGCGCGGCCCGACGCCTTCGCGCGTACGTCGATGTCACGCACCCCGTGGGCGCGCAGCGTCTCGGTGACGCGGTCCCGAGCCGCCTCGTCCGTGTTGTCGGTGGCATCGCCGACGACGAGTTCGGCGCGCCGGGCGAGCGGCACGTCGCCACCCGCCCGGGCCATGTGCTGCGGGGTCGGGGAGACGACGGGGAGCGTGCGCGACACGGATTCCTCCTGCGTGGCCTTTCCCTGGGCCGGGGAAGGCGCGGCGGCCGCGGAGGCCAGCGGAACGGCCAGGACGGCCAGCGCGAGGAGCGCTGTTCGCGGTCTGAGCGTGCGAGAGGTGCGGGGCATGGGACCTCCGGGCTTCGGGGTGGGGTGCGGATGGGGTGCGGGGTGCCGACGGGGCTTCGGGGGGCGGTTCAGTCGCGCGTGTGCGCGCGGTACAGGTCGAGGTCGCCGTCGAGTTCCAGGGCGATGACCGTGCACAGCGGATCGAGGTGGTCGTCGGTGAGGTGGACGTACTCCCAGCCCGGTACGTCGCCGAGGCCTCCGACGCGCTCGTGCCTGACGGCGGTGTCCGTCCCGAGCACGCGGGCGGACATCACGCCGTTGCACACGCCCCGCAGCACCACGTACTCGTTGGGCCGGTCGAAGAGGAACAGATACAGGGTGCGACGGTCGGCGGCGAGCGTCGAAGGACCGTAGAAGTGGCCGTGCGGAAGGCCGCGTACCGTCCCGTAGACCGCTTCGGCGTGCCGCCCCGTCCACTCCCCCAGCGCTTCGAGGCGCCCGATCTGCTCGGGGAGCAGCGTGCCGTCCTCCTTCGGGCCGACGTCTAGGAGCAGGTTGCCGCCGCCTCCGACGGTCTCGACGAAGATGCGGACCAGTTGACGCGGTGACTTGTGGTGCGTGTCCTGCGGCTGATACCCCCAGGAGTCGTTGACCGTAAGGCACAACTCCCAGGGCTGGCGCGGAGGTTCGATCGGGACGCCCTGCTCCGGGGTGGCGTAGTCGCCGTGCCCGGTGAGGCGGCCGTTGACGACGGTGTGCGGGGACAGCGCCCGGATCTCCTCGGCGAGTTCCGCCATCCGCCACTGCTCGGGGCTGCGCTCCCACTCGCCGTCGAACCACAGCAGGTCCGGTGCGAAGCGTTCGAGGAGTTCCCGCACCTGTACGCGGTGGAAGGCGAGGAAGTCCGCCCACCTCTCCTCGGACTCCTCGCCGACGGCGGGCATGGAGTAGCGGTTGCCGCGTTCGGTGACGTCCTGGCCGTCGGGGCGCACGGTGGCGTAGTCGGGGTGGGACCAGTCCAGGTGCGAGTAGTAGAGGCCGACCTTGATGCCTCTGGCGCGCAGGGCGGCGACGTACGGGGTGATGAGGTCGCGGCCCGCAGGGGTGCGCTTGACGACGGAGAGGTCGTTCGCCGCCGTGTCCCAGAGGGCGACACCGTCGTGGTGCTTGGCGGTGAGGACGGCGTAGCGGGCCCCCGCGCGGACGAAGAGATCGGCCCACGCCTCGGGGTCGTAGGCGGACGCGGTGAAGCCGTCGAGCTGCGCCATGTACCGGTCGTAAGGGACCCGTCCGTCGAAGAACGACCAGGACTCGGCCACTCCGTCCACGCTGTAGATGCCCCAGTGGAGAAAGATCCCGAGCTTGGAGTCCGTGAACCACGGTTGCGTCATGGGCAGTTCTCCTCGTGGTGCGTGCGCGTCGGGTTGGCAGGTCGGCGACGTCGGCAGCGTTGGGGGCACCGGCGACGTTGGCAACGTTGGCAACGTTGTCTACGGGGCGGGGAAGGTTGCCGACGGTCGACGGCCACCGAGCTGAAGCGCTTGAGCGCCAGCAGGCTAGATCGAGAAAGATGCCGTATACAAGGGGGCGTCGGACGCCAAATTCCAGTGACGTCAAGGGCCTTGACCGGGTGGTGTTTCTGCTTCATCCTCCCCGCCGGCCGAGCGAGTTTGAACCGCGAGCATCACGCAATGGTGTGACGCTCCGGCGGTCACCGCATCGGTCACCTCCGCTCGGGTAGTGCTCCGCTGCCCGTAAGCGACCGTCGCGAGGAGAACGCCGTATGTCGCAGCCCTTTGAACTGCCCAGCTTCTACATGGTGCATCCCGCCCGTCTCAACCCCCATGCGGAAGAGGCGAGGGAGCACTCCGGGAAGTGGGCACGTGACATGGGGATGCTGGAGGGGTCGGGCGTCTGGGAGCAGCGTGACCTGGACGCCCATGACTACGCGCTGCTGTGCGCGTACACCCACCCCGACTGCGACGGCCCCGCGTTGTCCCTGGTCACCGACTGGTACGTGTGGGTGTTCTTCTTCGACGACCACTTCCTCGAACTGTTCAAGCGGACCCATGACCGTGAGGGCGGCAGAGCCTATCTGGACCGGTTGCCCGCCTTCATGCCGATGGACCTGTCCACGCCCGTGCCGGAACCGACCAATCCGGTCGAGGCGGGTCTCGCGGACCTCTGGGCGCGGACCGTGCCGTTCATGTCCCGTGACTGGCGGGCGCGGTTCGCCGAGAGCACGGAGAATCTGCTCAACGAATCCCTGTGGGAGCTCTCGAACATCAACGAGGGCCGGATCGCCAACCCCGTCGAGTACATCGAGATGCGCCGCAAGGTGGGAGGCGCACCCTGGTCGGCGGGGCTGATCGAGTACGCGACAGGCGCGGAGGTCCCCCCGGCCGTCGCCGGGTCCAGGCCGCTGCGCGTCCTCAAGGAGACGTTCTCCGACGCCGTCCACCTGCGCAACGACCTCTTCTCGTACCAGCGGGAGATCGAGGACGAGGGTGAACTCTCCAACGGCGTCCTGGTCCTCGAGAAGTTCCTGGACTGCTCCACGCAAGAGGCGGCTGATGCCGTCAACGACCTCCTGACGTCGCGGATGCAGCAGTTCGAGAACACGGCGCTGACCGAACTCGCCCCGCTCTTCGTGGAGACGGGGCTGCCCCCGAAGGAGTGCGCCGACGTCCTCGCGTACACCAAGGGACTCCAGGACTGGCAGTCCGGCGGCCAGGAGTGGCACATGGTGTCCAGCCGCTACATGAACAAGGGCGGCGCCACGCCTACGCCGCTGGACGGGCCCACCGGACCCGGCACGGCCGCCGCCGGGATCAAGGCGCTGATCGCCGCCACGGGCGCGGAGCGGCTGCGCGGCTACACGCACGTCCCCTTCCAGCGGGTGGGTCCCTCCGTGCTGCCCGACTTCAACCTGCCGTTCGAGACCCGCCTCTCGCCCCATCTGGAGGCGGCACGCCCCCGCGCCGTGGAGTGGGCGAGCCGGATGGGCATGCTCCGGCCCCAGCCCGGCGTGCCGAGCTCGGACATCTGGGACGCGCACAAGCTGCACGGCTACGACTTCCCGCTGTGCGCGGCCGGCATCCACCCGGAGGCCGACCTCGAAGCCCTCGACCTGGGCTCGCAGTGGCTGACCTGGGGGACGTACGGGGACGACTACTTCCCCGTGGTCTTCGGCAGGCCCCGCGACCTGGCGGGCGCGAAACTCTGCAACGACCGGCTCTCGCTCTTCATGCCGCAGGACTTCGCCGACATGCCGGCGGCGGCGAACGCGATGGAACGTGGCCTCGCGGACCTGTGGGTACGCACCGCAGGACCGATGGACGACGAGGCGCGCCGCACGCTGCGCACCGCCGTCGAGGTCATGACGGCCAGCTGGCTCTGGGAACTGGACAACCAGGCGCAGAACCGTATCCCCGACCCCGTCGACTACATCGAGATGCGCCGCCTCACCTTCGGCGCCCCGCTCACCCTGAGTCTGTGCCGCCTGGGCAACGGCCCGCAGGTCCCGCCGGAGGTCTACCGGAGCGGCCCGATCCGGAACCTGGAGAACGCGGCGATCGACTACTCGGCCCTGATGAACGACGTCTTCTCATACCAGAAGGAGATCGAGTACGAGGGCGAGATCCACAACGCCGTCCTCGTCGTCCAGAACTTCTTCGGCTGCGACTATCCGACGGGGCTCGGCATCATCGACGACCTGATGAAGTCGCGGCTGAGCCAGTTCCAGCACGTCGCCACGCACGAACTCCCCGTCCTCTACGACGACTTCGACCTGCCGCAGTCGACACGGGACATCCTCGACGGCTATGTGCGCGAACTGGAGAACTGGATGGCCGGCATCTACATCTGGCACCGGGACTGCCGCCGCTACCGCGAGGAGCACCTGTCGCACGGCCCGCTGCGCAGCCCGTCGGGATTCGGCATGGCGGCCGTACGACCGGACTGGCTGCGGGAGTTCGGGCTCGCCGTCGACCGGCAGACGGAAGGGGCAGCGGGCCCGGGGCAGGGCTGAGGCGGCCGGCCCCGGACCGGCGGAGGGTCAGGCGTCCCGCGGCTCCGGCAGGATCTGGCGCAGCCGCGGGTCGGGGTGATGGTCGCGGCGCCATTCCCGGGGGTAGCCGACCGAGACCTCCTGGAAGCGGACGCCGTCGTGCCAGGTGGTGCGGGGGATGTGCAGATGGCCGTAGACGACCGCCGCCGCCTCGTACTTCACGTGCCAGTCGGCGGTCAGCTCGGTGCCGCACCACAGGGCGAACTCGGGGTAGTGCAGGATCCGGGTGGGGTCGCGCACCAGCGGCCAGTGGTTGATCAGGACCGTGGGCAGGCCGGGCGTCCGCCGGGCGAGCATCTCCTCGGTGAACGCCACGCGGGCGCGGCACCAGTCGTCGCGGCCCAGATAGGGGTCGGGGTGCAGGAGCACCTCGTCGGTGCAGACGACGCCGGCCGCGTGCGCCGCCTCCAGCGCGTCCCGCTTCGCGTGCGTGCCTTCGGGACGGAACGTGTAGTCGTAGAGCAGGAACAGCGGGGCCACGGTGACGGGGCCGCCGTCGCCGCGCCACACAGGGTAGGGGTCTTCGGGGGTCACGGCGCCCAGGGAGCGGCACAGGTCCACGAGATGGCGGTAACGGGCCTCGCCGCGCAGCTGGTTCGGGTCGTCGCGTGGCGTCCACAGTTCGTGGTTTCCCGGTGTCCACACCACCTTGGCGAAACGGTCGGTGAGGGTACGCAGCGCCCATTCGACGTCGGCCATGCGCTCGGCGGTGTCCCCCGCGACGATCAGCCAGTCCTCGTCGGTCTCCGGGCGCAGGGACTCGAGGAATTTCCGGTTGTCGTCGTACGCGACATGCAGATCGCTGATGGCGTACAACTTCGGTTTCCTCTCGGGTACTTGTGTCACTCCGTGAGGCTAACCGCAGGGCTGACGCCGTGTGGCGTGATCAATGGTGTCCGTCCCCGCCGCCCTGCTGGATCTCCAGGTACTCCTCGGGTGTCGCCTTGGGCACCTGGGCCGTGGGACCGTACATGGCCCGACCCAGGCGTGCCCGCAGCCGTTCCCCCCTGGTGACCTTGCGGATCACGCCGTTCGCGTCGACCACGGGGCCTATCTCGTACGGCTTGGGCTGTTCGTGCGCGGTCAAGGTGTACAACTCGCCCTGGCTGAGCGGCACATGGACCTCCACGTACTCGCCGTGCGGCAGGCGTTTGATCGTGCCGCTCTCCCTGCCGTGCAGCGCCTTCTCGCGGTCACGGAGCTGCAGCCCCATGCACCATCGATGGGTCACGAAGAAGGCGAGCACCGGCCCGACGAAGACAGCGACCCGCACGAACCAGGTGATCGCGTTGATGGACAGATGGAACTGCGTGGCCCAGATGTCGTTGCCGCCGCCGACCATCAGGACGCCGAACAGCGTCAGCCACGCCACGCCGAGCCCGGTGCGCACCGGGGCGTTGCGCGGCCGGTCCGCGATGTGGTGCTCGCGTTTGTCACCGGTGACCCAGGCCTCGATGAACGGATAGACGGCAATCGCCGCCAGGATCAGCGGGAAGAGCATGAACGGGATGAAGACGCCCAGTTCGGCCGTGTGCCCCCAGGCGTTGATCTCCCAGGTTGGCATCACCCGGATCAGGCCCTCGGAGAAGCCCAGATACCAGTCGGGTTGGGCGCCCGTGGAGACCAGGTCGGGGCGGTAGGGCCCGATCACCCACACGGGGTTGATGGTGGCGATCGCGCCCATGAGCGCCAGGACACCGAAGACGAGGAAGAAGAAGCCGCCCGCCTTGGCGACGTAGATGGGCATGAAGGGCGCCCCGACCACGTTCTTCTCGGTCTTTCCCGGCCCGGCGAACTGGGTGTGCTTGTGGTAGAAGACCAGGATCAGGTGGGCGACGACAAGACCCAGCATGATCCCCGGCAGCAGCAGCACATGCACGCTGAAGAGCCGCGGAATGATGGCGTCGCCCGGGAACTCCCCGCCGAAGAGGAAGAGGGAGATGTACGTCCCCACGACGGGGATGGACAGGATCGCACCCTGCGCGAAGCGGATGCCGGTGCCCGAGAGCAGGTCGTCCGGGAGCGAGTAGCCGGTGAGGCCGGTGATGATCCCGAGGAACAGCAGCGTCCAGCCGAACAGCCAGTTGACCTCGCGCGGCTTGCGGAACGCGCCGGTGAAGAACACCCGCATCATGTGCACGAGCATGGCGGCCACGAAGACGAGCGCGGCCCAGTGGTGGATCTGCCGGATCAGCAGGCCGCCGCGCACCTCCATGCTGATGTCGACCGTGGACTCGAAGGCCTTGGTCACCTGGATGCCCTTGAGCGGGGTGTAGACACCGTCGTAGATCACCTCGGAGCCGCTCGGCTCGAAGAAGAGCGTCAGCCAGACCCCGGTGAGGATCAGGATCAGGAAGCTGTAGAGGCAGATCTCCCCGAACATGAACGACCAGTGATCGGGGAAGATCTTCCGCATCTGGCTCTTGGCCAGGGTATGGATGCCCAGGCGGCCGTCCGCCCAGTCGGCGACCCGCTCCCCCTTGCCGGCCGGAGCCGTGCGTTTGCTGTCCCGGGTGTGCTCGACGCTTCCACTCATGCGGCTACCCCCTCAGGCGGCTCCCAGGTTAGATCAAGGGGTTGCCGGAGCCAACAGGGCCTCGAACACCAGTAGTTGACGATCTAGGGGGCCGCAGGTCAGGCCCCCGCATGCGGCGGAGGTCACCTCACCGCGGCGCCTCCAACTCCACTTCCCGCACCAGATCCATCGCCCGCCCCAGAGTCGCGAGCCGTGCCTCCAGGCTCTCGCCCGCCGGGTAGAAGCGGACCGTGTCCACGCCCGCGTCGCGCCACACCCTCAGCCGCTCGCGGACCATGTCCTCCGTGCCGATGAGGGTGGTGGCGAGGACCATGTCGTCGGTGACCAGGGCGGCGGCGCCATCGCGGTCTCCGGACTGCCAGCGCTCGTGCACCTCGGCGGCGATGTCGGCCCAACCCTGCCTGCTGTAGGCGTTGTTGTAGTAGTTGGTGGTGGCGGAGCCCATGCCGCCCAGGCTGAAGGCGAGCTCCTTCTTGCGGCCCGCGACCATCGCGCGCAGGGCGTCCTCGTCGTCGGCGAAGGCCACTTCGGCACCCTGGCAGACGTTCAGTGCACCGCGGGTGCGGCCGGAGGCGGCCAGGCCCGCGTCGAGGTGGTCGAAGTAGGCCTCCTTCGCACCCTCGGGGACGAAGCTGGTGCCCAGCCAGCCGTCGGCGATCTCGCCGGTCAGGCGGAGCATCTTGGGCGAGAGCGTGGCCAGGTAGACGGGCAGTTCGTGCTCGGCGCGCATGGACAGACGCATGGGCCTGGCCTCGCCGTCGGGCAGCGGGAGGGTGAACTCCCGTCCCGCGTACGAGATCTTCTCCCCCGAGGCCGCCAGGCGGACGATCTCCACGGTCTCCCGCATGCGGGTGAGCGGCCGGGCGAACGGCACCCCGTGCAGGCCTTCGATCACCTGCGGCCCCGACGGACCGAGCCCGAGGATGAACCGCCCCTCGGAGATGTTCGAGAGGGTGATCGCCGCGCGGGCGATGGCCGCCGGGGTCCGGGTCGCGAGCTGGATGATGCCGGACCCGAGCAGCATGCGTTCCGTGCGCGCGGCCAGGTAGCCGAGCGGGGACGGCGCTTCGGAGCCCCACGCCTCCGCGACCCAGCAGATGTCCATCCCCAGCTTCTCGGCCTCGGTGACGAAGTCGACGGTCTCCCGCCAGTTCGCCCCGGACGCCTCGATGGTCGTCGACGTACGCATCAGGCGTCCGCCTTCCCGGCAGCCGCGCCCTCGGCCAGCTTCTTGATCGCGTCCAGCGTGGCCGCCATGTTCTGCTCGAACTCCCGCATCCGCACGTACACGATCTTCTGCTCCTTCTCCGGCATCCGCTCGATCGCGTACGACAGACCTGAGCGGCCCGGTCCCATCTGCATCCACTGGGTCAGTTCGGTGCCGCCGTCGTCCGCCGCCGTCAGGCTGAACCGCCAGACGGCGCTGGGCCGTTCGGGGTCCTCGACCGCCCAGGCGAACACGCGCGGGGCCTCGTGCTCCACGACGTACGACGTGGTCTCCCAGGCGCCGAACGACGCGTGCTCGCTGCGGCCGACGAACCGTGCGCCGAGCGCGGGCCGTGTCGTTCCGTCCAGCCAGTCGACCGACCGCAGTTCCGCGCTCAGGGCGGGCATCAGGGCGATGTCGGAGACGAGCTCCCACACGCGTTCCGGTGCCGCGGCTATCCGTGTGCGCACCTCGACCGTCGGCTTGTCCGCGTAGCGCGCACCTGTCCACTCCATCGTGGCTCGCCTCTCTGCTGTCATCTCTGTCTCTACCTCTGCCTCGCTGACCACGAGAGTTGCGTAGATAGACTCACTCGTCAAGGGTGAGCGGCCCGGTAGCGCGACAGGGGTTCAGCGGTTGAAGCGGTCCCGGATGTCCGGCCGTTCGGCGAGCCGTGCCGGGTAGCCGGGGCCGAGGCGTGGGTGCGTGTCCGCGGCCGACATGGGCTCCTTGCAGTGACCGCAGACCACCTCGGCCGCAGCCTCGTGCCCGCAGCGGTCGTGCTCGAAGACGACCGGCGGCCCTTCGTCACCGCTCAGCCAGCGGTTGCCCCAACTGTTCATCACGGCGAGCACACCGAAGAAGTCGCGGCCCTTCTCGGTCAGCACGTAGTCGTAGCGCACGGGCTCGCTCTGGTACGCGCGCTTCTCCATGAGCCCCTCGTCGACCAGGCGGCGCAGCCGGTCGGTCAGGGTGTTGCGCGCGATGCCGAGCTCCTGCTGGAAGGAGTCGAACCGCTTGATCCCGTAGAACGCCTCGCGCAGCACGAGCGGCGTCCACCAGTCGCCCAGCAGGTCCATGGTGCGGGCGATGGAGCAGGGCCAGTCGGCAAAGGAGGTCCGCCTCATGCCGCAAGGATACGAGAGGACGCCGTGGAGCCCGGTGGGTCTCGGAACCGGACCCAGCAGGCCGCGGCCGGTGCGGGGCCCTGGCGTCGCGCCGCACGTGACGTTCGACGCAAACGCGGCGGCAGCGTTGTGGAGGGGCCCGGCGGACTGATCAGCTGGCATAAGCAGACGCTTACCCGCCGGACCCGCTCATGCGCCCAGACCGCGCGGACCGCTCACCCGCACAAGCCGGAGGCCCCGATGCTCTTCACATCCGTGGACGATGTCGCCACGCGGCTCGCCGAGACGGGCTATCTGGCCTCCACGGCTGTCGCCACCACCGTCTTCCTGGCCGACCGCCTGGGCAAGCCGCTGCTCGTGGAGGGGCCCGCGGGCGTCGGCAAGACCGAGCTGGCCAAGGCCGTCGCCGAGGTCGCGGACGCCCGTCTGGTCCGGCTCCAGTGCTACGAGGGCGTGGACGAGTCCCGCGCGCTCTACGAGTGGAATCACGCCAAGCAGCTCCTGCGCATCACCGCGGGCCGCGACGAGTCCTGGGACGAGACGCGCACGGACATCTTCAGCGAGGAGTTCCTGCTCCCGCGCCCGCTGCTCACCGCCATCCGCGGGGACGAGCCGAAGGTGCTCCTGATCGACGAGACCGACAAGGCGGACGTCGAGGTCGAGGGGCTGCTCCTCGAAGTCCTCAGCGACTTCCAGGTCACGGTCCCCGAGCTCGGCACCATCACCGCCACCCGCCGCCCCTTCACCGTCCTCACCTCCAACGCGAGCCGCGAACTCTCCGAGGCGCTGCGCCGCCGCTGCCTCTTCCTCCACATCGGCTTCCCCGATGAGGAGTTGGAGCGACGCATCGTGCGCCTGAAGGTGCCCGGACTCGACGAGTCCCTCGCGCGGTCCGTCGTACGCGTGGTGGGCGCGCTGCGCGCGATGGACCTGCGCAAGGTGCCGTCGGTCGCCGAGACCATCGACTGGGCGCGTACGCTCATCGCCCTCGGCGCCGACTCCCTCGACGAGGACGTCGTACGTGACAGTCTCGGCGTCGTGCTCAAGCACCAGGACGACGTGCTGAAGGCTGCGGCCAAACTGGACCTGGACACCGTGTGACCGGGCCGGCCACCGGGGTTCCGGAGCGCCTCACCGCGCTCGTGCGGGCGCTGCGTGCGCACGGCATCCGGATCGGCACGGGCGAGACGGTGGACGCCGCCCAGGCCATCGAGGCGCTCGGCCTCACCGACCGGGAGCGGGTACGGGAGGGGCTCGCCGCAGCGCTGCTGCACGGCGAGAGGCAGCGGCCGGTCTTCGATCCGGTCTTCGACCTGTACTTTCCGCGCGGGATCGGAGCGCCGAAGGTGCCTGACCGCTCCGGGCAGGGCTTCGACAGGGACGACCTCCGCGACCGCCTGGCAGCCGCGCTCGCCGCCAACGACCGTGCCCTTCTTGCCCAGTTGGCGGCCGAGGCGGTCGACGGCATGGGCGGATACGGGACGCGGCCGGGTTCCGGAGGGACAGGTGGCTCGGACGGATGGTCCTCGCACCAGACGCTCTCCCGGCTCCGTCCGGAGACCCTGCTGGCCCGCGTCCTGGCCGGTGTCCGCCAGGGAACGGCCGAGGGCGAGTTCGCCGACCGGCTCACCGCCGACGAGATCCGCCGCCGCATCGAGGGCTTCCGCGCTCTCGTGGGCGACGAGGCCCGCCGCCGGGTCGCCGAGCGGCGCGGCGCGGACGTGATCGCCCGCCGGGCCATCGCCCCGACCGCCGACCGGGTCGACTTCCTCATCGCGGGCCGCGCCCAGCTCGACGAGCTCCGCAGGGCGGTCCAGCCACTGGCCCGCAAACTGGCGACGCGTCTGGCCGCGCGCCGCCGCCGTGCGTCCCGCGGCCACATCGACCTGCGCAGGACGCTGCGCGGCTCGCTGTCCACGGGCGGCATCCCGATGCGCCCGGTCCTGCGAAGGCGCCGCCCCGCACGCCCCGAACTGGTCCTCCTGTGCGACGTCTCCGGTTCGGTGGCGGGCTTCGCCAACTTCACGATGCTCCTTGTCCAGGCACTGCACGACCAGTTCAGCAAGGTGCGGGTGTTCGCCTTCGTCAACCGCGTCGACGAGGTCACCGACCTCATCGCGCGAGGCGCGGCGGACCCCGAGGGCCTGAGCGGCCGCATCATCTCGGGAGCCGCGGTGACCGGCCACCACGGCAGCAGCGACTACGGCACCGCTCTGGGCGAGTTCGCCGAGCGTTACACCGAAGCGGTCACCTCGCGCTCCACGGTCTTCGTGCTCGGCGACGCCCGGACGAACATGAGCGACCCGAACCTCCCCGCCCTGCGCACCATCGCCGCCCGCGCCCGCCGGGTGTACTGGCTCAACCCGGAGGGCCGCGCCCAGTGGCGGACGGGCGACTCGGCGGCGGGCACGTACGCCGAGCTGGTGGAGATGCACGAGTGCCGCAACGCACGGCAGCTGAGCGCGCTGATCGGGCGGTTGTTGCCGGTCTGAGCGGGAGCGCGGCCGACCGTAAGCTGGCCGGGCGGAATGTTCGGTGGCAGTGGCGAGGAGGACGCGTGACGGACGACGGGCTCGATGGGCTCAAGGAGCAGATCCGGGCTCGGATCGGTGAGGTGCGGGGGGAGCTTGTGGGGCTCAGCCGGCGCATCCACGCCCATCCGGAGATCGCGTTCGAGGAGCGGCAGGCCGCCGGGTCGTGTGCGGATGTGCTGCGCGGGCACGGGTTCGCGGTGACCGCTCCCGCGTACGGGCTCGAGACCGCCTTCGAGGCGACCATCGGTTCCGGGCCCGTGACCGTCGCGCTTGCCTGTGAGTACGACGCGCTGCCCGGCATGGGGCACGCCTGCGGGCACAATCTGATCGCGGCGGCGGGCGTGGGGGCCGCGCTCGGGCTCGCGCCGGTGGCCGATCAACTCGGGCTGAGCGTGCGCGTGTTGGGGACTCCCGCGGAGGAGAGCGGGGCCGGGAAGGCGCTGATGCTCGATGCCGGGGCCTTCGAGGGGGTCGACGCGGCGATGATGGTGCACCCGTGCCCGTTCGAGGTGGCCGACTTCCACTCGTACGCGATGGGGGCGCTCTCGGTGACGTACACCGGCAAGTCCGCGCACGCCGCGCTCAACCCGCAGGACGGCCGGAACGCGGCCGACGCGCTGACCGTGGCGCAGGTGGCCATCGGACTGCTCCGGCAGCAATTGCCCGGGGAGTGGAAGGTGCACGGCATCACCACCGAGGCCGGGACCGCGCTCAACGCGATCCCCGAGCGGGCGAGTGCCGCCTATGCGTTGCGGACGCCTTCCGTCGAGGAGCTGCGTGAGCTGCGGGAGCGCGTGGCCGACTGTTTCCGGGCGGGGGCGCTCGCCGCCGGATGCGCGGTGGAGCTGGAACAGCCCGCTCCCGACTATCTCGACTTCCGGTCCGACGCCGCTCTCGTCGCCCTGTGGGAGACCAACGCACGCGCACTCGGGCGGCCCGAACCGCAGCGCCGCGGGCCCTTCGCGTCCACGGACATGGGCAACGTCTCGCATGTCGTCCCGTCCATCCACCCGGTGCTCGACATCAGCGGGGGCGGCTGCGGCCCGCACCAGCCGGAGTTCGCCGCAGCGGCCGCCACGCCGACCGCCGAACAGGCTCTGATCGACGGGGCCGTGGGGCTCGCGTGGACGGCCGCGGACTTCGCGGTCAGCCGGACTGCTTGACCGTCTTGCCGGGAGCCCCCATGGTCGTCGTCCTCGCGGACGGTACGACCACCGGGGAGCCGTCCCCCGGCGCCCGGAGGATGTCCGCGTCGATCCCGTACAGCTCCTTGACCAGCTCGGCGGTCACCACCTCGCGGGCCGGACCGCTCGCGACGACCTTGCCCGCGTTCATGGCGATGACGGTGTCGGCGTAGCGGGCGGCGCTCGCGAGGTCGTGCAGGACCATGACGACGGTGCGGCCCGCGGCGGCCACCTCCCGTACCAGGGAGAGGACTTCGACGGCGTGCCCGAGGTCCAGGGCGCTGGTCGGCTCGTCCAGGAGCACGATCGGGGTCTCCTGGGCGAGGACCATCGCCAGCCAGCAGCGCTGGCGCTGACCGCCGGAGAGGTGGTCCAGGCGGCGCGTGGCGAGGTCGGTGGTGCCGGTGGCCTCCAGGGCCGCGCGCACGGCGTCCTCGTCCTCGCGCGACCACTGGCGGAACAGGCCCTGGTGGGGGTGGCGGCCGTAGCGGACGAGTCCGGCGACGGTGACCGCCTCGGGGGCCTGCGGGGACTGCGCGAGCAGCGCGATGCGGTGGGCCGCGCGGCGCTGGGTCAGCCGCCACACGTCCTCGTCCCCGGCGCGGACCGTTCCCGAACTCGGCTTGTGCAGGCGGGAGATGGAACGCAGCAGCGTCGACTTGCCGCAGCCATTGGGGCCGACGATGGCGGCGACCTGTCCGCTGGGGATGGTCAGGTCGACGCCGTCCACGGCGGCCGTGTGGCCGGGGTAGCCGGAGGTGAGCGCCTCGACGGTCAGTTGCACGGGGTCAGGCCTTTCCGGTCTGCTCGGAGTTCTTGCCGAAGAGGACCCACAGGAGGAAGGGTCCGCCAAGGACGCTGGTGATGACGCCGACGGGGATCTCCACGGGGGCGACGACCCGGCCGAGCGCGTCGGCGGCTCCCACGAGCGCCGCGCCGACCAGGGCCGAGCCGATGACCGGGACACGGGTGGGTCCGCTGAGCCGGCCAGCCACGACGGGTGCGGCGAGCGCGACGAACGCGATCGGCCCGCCGATGCCGACGGCCACACCGGACAGGGCGACGGCGAGGGCGAGGGTCACGGCACGGACGCGGCGGACGTTCACGCCGAGGGTGGCCGCCATGTCGTCGTCGAAGCGCAGGAGTTGAAGGCGGCCGCCGGCGACGAGGGACAGCGGCACGAGGACGAGCAGGATGACCGACAGTGGCGTGCCGACGCTCCAGTCCCGGCCGCTGAGCGAGCCGACGGTCCAGAGGAAGACGCCGCCCGCGGTGTTGTCGTTCTCGCGGGACATGACGAGGTCGGTGACGGCGCCGATGACGGTGGAGACGCCGATGCCGACGACGAGGATCCGGTATCCCCCGCTGCCCGCGCCGCCCGCGCAGGCGACGACGACCATGGCCGCGGCCGCGGCGCCGAGGGGCCC
This sequence comes from Streptomyces sp. NPDC054872, assembly GCF_053610705.1. NCBI lineage: Bacteria > Bacillati > Actinomycetota > Actinomycetes > Kitasatosporales > Streptomycetaceae > Streptomyces > Streptomyces sp. NPDC054872. The sequence goes on from NZ_JBSGYY010000001.1 coordinate 256,003, forward strand.
GAGCCACCAGTCCCCGATCATCCCGGTGGACGATCCGACGACGGAGGCGACGACGGCCGCGGTGGCGCCTTCGTTGACGCCGATGATGTCGGGGGTGGCGAGGCGGTTTCCGGCGAGCGTCTGCGTCAGGCACCCGGCGATGCCGAGCGCCGCGCCGACCATGAGCCCCACGGCGATCCGCGGGAGCCGGAAGTCCTGCACCAGCATGACGGTGGCGGAGTCGCCGGTTCCGAGCAGTCCGGAGAGGCTGTCGGAGAAGCTCATCCCGGTGGAGCTCGCGAAGGTGGCGAACGAGACGACCACCGCGATCACCAGCGTGAGCCCGACGGCGGCGAGGGCGCTGCGGTAGGGGAAGAGCCAGGAGAAGGTCCCGACGCGTACGGCGGTGGAGTCGGGCGGGGTGACGTCGGCCTGCTGCGCCCGCGCAGGTTCCGGAGTCCCGGCCTCCGGTATCTCTTGCGTACTCACGCGGCCACCCCCGCCGTCGACATCCGCTGCGACCGGGCGATCCAGATCAGCAACGGGCCGCCGATGAAGGCGAGCAGCACACTGACGGGGGTCTCCCAGGGGCGGATCACGACCCTGGCGAGGAGGTCGGCGGCGATCATCACGTTCGCCGCGACCAGCGCGGAGAGCACCAACTGGCCCGCCATCCGGGGGCCGGTGACCGCGCGCGCGGCGTACGGGGCGAGGAGGCCGAGGAACGCGATGGGGCCCGCGAGGGCGACCGCGGAACCCGCGAGGAGGGTCACCGCCGCCGCGACGATCAGGCGGATGCGACCCGGGTGGTGGCCCAGGGAGCGCGCGCTGTCGTCGCCGAGTGCGAGGGCGGAGAGCGGGCGCACGCAGGAGAAGGCGATGAGCAGTCCGACCGCGATCAGCGGGATCAGGGGGTAGGTCTCGGACGTCTTGATGCCGGCGAGGGACCCGATGGTCCAGTAGCGGTAGGTGTCGAACGTGGCCTGTTCGCCGAGGAGTACGTACGACGTCATGCCGTGGAAGGTCGCGCCGAGCGCCGATCCGGCGAGGACGAGCCGCAGCGGCGAACCCGCGGCCCTGCCGGACCCGGCGAGCAGCAGGACCACGGCGCTGGCGGCCATGCCGCCCACCAGGGCCCACACCAACACGCCGTAGGCCGAGGTCACTTCGAAGTATGTGAGACCGATCACGACGCCGAGCGCGGCGCCCGAGTTGACCCCGAGGAGGCCCGTCTCGGCGAGCGGGTTGCGCGTGACGGCCTGCAGGAGGCAGCCGGCCGCGCCGAGGGCGACGCCGACCAGGACGCCGGCGAGCGTACGCGGGAGGCGTACGTCCATGACGGCGAGCCGTATCTGGGCGTCGGCGCGCGCGGAGGGGTCCCCGGTGAGGAAGTCCCAGGCCCGGCTCATCGGCGTCGACCCGGACCCGATCAGGAGCGAGAGCAGGCCGAGGAGGAGGAGCAGGACAACGAGGGCGGCGGCCGCCCACAGCGTGGGGCGATGCATCTTCGCCAAGCCCGGTATCGGAGGTCTGGATCCGGACGTTGGGACCCGGCCCCCTTGCGCAACCAACATGAAGTTAGCCTAACCTAACCTTGACCTGGAGCCCCGAGTCGGGGTGGCGGCGAACTCCCTGTTCTTTCAGGGGTAATTCGTCATGCCCCGACACGGCCAGGAATAACCCTTATGTCCGGACTGACCGCCGGGCAACTGAAGCATGGAGATCACGGACATGTCCTCGAACCACTCCCCGCGTACCCGGCTGACCGCGGTTGCGGCCCTCACTCTGGCCTCCGCACTCACGCTTTCCGCCTGCGGTTCGGACTCGTCCGACGACTCCGACTCCAGCAGCAACGCCAAAAACGCCGCGAAGGCCGTCACCGTCACCGACGCCTCCGGTGCGGAGGTAAAGGTTCCGGCCAATCCCCAGAAGGTCATCGCGCTGAGCGAGATGGACCTGGACTCCGCCCTCGCCCTGAAGGTCAAGCCCGTCGGCCTCTCCGCGGGCAGAGGCCAGAAGGGCGCCCCCGAGTACCTGGCCGACCAGGCCAAGGGCATCCCGGTCGTCGGCGCGGTCACCGGACCCGACATCGAGAAGGTCCTGCAGGCCAAGCCGGACGTCATCCTCGCCGGGCAGCTCGCCGACCAGCAGGTGCTCAAGCAGCTGAAGGACATAGCCCCGACGGTCGTCACGATCGACAGGACCAAGGACTGGAAGAAGTCCCTGGAGATCACCGGCAAGGTGCTCGGCAAGTCCAACGAGGCGAGCACGTTCCTCAAGGACTACGACACCAAGGCCGCCGACGTGAAGAAGAACCTCGGCGACAACGCGGGGGCGAGCGTCTCCGTGGCGCGTTACTCCGCCAAGGGCACCGCCGTCATGCAGCAGGGCGTGTTCATCTCCGACGTCCTGAAGGACCTCGGCTTCAAGCGCCCCGGCATCCAGAACAAGAAGGGCGAGGGCCACTCGACGCCGCTCAGCGACGAGGACCTCAAGCAGATCGACGCCGACTGGCTGTTCATCGGCACCCTCGCCTCCGCCGGTCCTGACGCCGACCTCTTCAAGGAGCTGAAGGGCAAGGCCGCGTACAAGCAGCTCGACGCGGTCAAGAAGGACCACACGACCGAGATCGACGGCTCGAAGTGGACCAGCCTCGGTGGCGCGCAGGCCGCCGTCTCCGTCCTGGAGGACGTCGAGAAGGCGATGGGCAAGTGACTTCCGGCATAACCGACCCTGAGCTCGCGGGCCGGGTGGCTCTGGTCACCGGCGCGGGCCGGGGCATCGGTCAGGCAGTGGCCCGCGCGCTCGCCGAGCGCGGCGCGCGGGTCGTCGCCGCCGACCGGTCGCCCGACGTCAAGGAACAGGACGTCGAAGAGCGGCCGGCGGGCGGCGGCCGCGTCACCGGCATGGTCCTCGACGTCACCGACGCGGCTGCCGTGGACGCCGCGTTCGAGGAAGTCGAGCGCACCGTGGGGCCGTTGGACATCCTCGTGAACGTGGCGGGCATCCTCAGGCCCGCCCCGGTCGTCGAACTCACCGACACCGACTGGGCGGAGACCTTCGCCGTCAACACGAACGGCGTCTTCCACACCTCGCGCGCGGCGGCCCGCCGCATGACCGCGCGGGGCAAGGGCTCCATCGTGACGGTCGGTTCGAACGCCGCCGGGGTGCCCCGCACCCAGATGGCCGCGTACGCCGCGTCCAAGGCCGCCGCCACGATGTTCACCAAATGCCTCGGTCTTGAGGTCGCCCGCGACGGCGTGCGCTGCAACGTCGTGTCGCCGGGCTCCACCCACACCGACATGCAGCGGCAGCTGTGGACCGGCGACCACGAGCAGGCCGAGGCCCGGGTCATCGACGGTGATCCCGCCTCGTACCGGGTCGGCATTCCGCTCGGCCGGATCGCCGACCCCTCCGACATCGCCGAAGCGGTCGCCTTCCTGGTCTCCGACCGGGCCAGGCACATCACCCTGCACGACCTGTACGTGGACGGCGGCGCCACCCTGCGCGCCTGAAAGCCGCGCCGCCCTACCCTACTTGACGAGGAGTCATCCGTGACACCCCCCAACGACGTGGTCGCAGTCGCCGCCCCCACCACCCCCGGGGCCGTCGGCGCGGCGACCGCGCTGCTCGACGCCTACCGACCCGGCGACACCCGGTTCTTCGCGTCGCCCACCCGAACCCTCCTCGCCCACGGCACCGCCGCCGAAGTCCCCCACGACGAGCGGCCGTTGACGGAGCGGGTCGCCGCCACCCTGGACGCGCAGCTGCGCGCCGGCAACCAGGCGCCGATCGTGGTGGGCTCCATCCCCTTCGACCCCACCGAGCCCGCCGTGCTCACGGTGCCCGAGGCGGCACGCTGGGCGCCCGCCCTGCGCACCGACCCGCTCGTGGCGCTGCCCACGCCGCCGCCCGCCACGGCCGGCGGCTGGCGGGTGCGCGAGGTTCCGTCGGGCGCGGAGTACGCCGCGTCGGTCGAGGCCGCCGTGGCCCGCATGAAGAGCGGTGAGTTCGACAAGGTCGTCCTCGCCCGCACCCTGGAGCTGTCCACGGACGGCCCGCTCGACCTGCCCGCGATGCTTCAGCGCCTGGCACGGCGCGACCCGCGCGGTTACTCCTTCGCCGTGCCCACGGGCGCGGGCCGCACCCTGCTCGGCGCGAGCCCGGAGCTGCTCGTCTCCCGGCACGGCAACCGCCTGACCGCCAACCCGCTGGCCGGTTCGACGCCCCGCTCGGCGGACCTGGCCGAAGACGTGCGCCGGGCGGCCGCGCTGCTCGAATCGGCGAAGGACCTGCACGAGCACGCCGTCGTCGTGGACGCCGTGCACAAGGCACTCGCACCCTTCTGCACCGACCTCGACGTGCCGGAGCGCCCCACGCTGGTCCGCACCGCCACCATGTGGCACCTGTCGACGACCGTCACCGGCGAGCTGGCCGAACCAGCCACCTCCGCACTGGAGTTGGCCACCGCCCTGCACCCGACCCCGGCCGTGTGCGGCACCCCGACCGGACACGCCCGTGACGTGATCGGCGAGCTGGAGCCCTTCGGCCGCGGCCACTACACCGGCATGGTGGGGTGGAGCGACGCACGCGGCGACGGCGAGTGGGTCGTCACGATCCGCTGCGCGGAGTCCGATGAGACCGAGGACGGCAGCGGACGGCTGCGGCTCTTCGCGGGCGCGGGTGTCGTGGCCGACTCGTCGCCGGAGGCCGAACGCGCCGAGACCGGCGCCAAGTTCCGTACGTTCCTGGACGCGGTGGGGGTCGACCGATGACGACGACGGACAGCCGCACGGACGCGCCACCGATACCCGAGGTCTTCGCCGAGCGGTATCGCGCCGCCGGGTACTGGCGCGGCGAGACGTTCGGCGGCATGCTCCGCGAGCGTGCCGACGCGCACCCTGCCCGGGTCGCGGTCACCGACGGGGACCGCAACTGGACCTACGGCGAACTCGACGTACGGGCCGACCAGTTGGCGGCCGGGTTCGCGGCACGCGGCATCTCCAAGGGTGACCGGGTGGTCGTGCAGCTGCCGAACGTCGCCGAGTTCTTCGAGGTGATCTTCGCGCTCTTCCGGATCGGCGCCCTGCCGGTCTTCGCGCTGCCCGCGCACCGCGAGTCGGAGATCCACTACTTCTGTGAATTCACCGAGGCCGTCGCCTACGTCATCCCGGACAAGGTCGGCGGCTTCGACCACCGTGACCTGGCGTCCAAGGTTCTTGCCGACGTGCCCACGCTGCGTGACGTGTTCGTGGTCGGCGACCCGGGCGAGCACACGGCGCTCGCCGACGTGCCGCGCGAGCCGATCGAGATCGACGGGCCCGAGCCCTCCGACCTCGCGTTCCTCCAGCTGTCGGGCGGCAGCACCGGCGTACCCAAGCTGATCCCCCGCACCCACGACGACTACATGTACTCACTGTGGGGCTCGAACGAGCTCTGCGGGGTGACGGAGGACTCCGTCTACCTCGTGGCGCTGCCCGCGGCCCACAACTTCCCGCTGTCGTCGCCCGGTTCACTGGGCCTGCTGTACGCGGGCGGCCGTGTCGTGATGTGCCCGCAGCCCGACCCGGACACCGCGTTCCCGCTCATCGAGCGCGAGCGGGTGACGATCACCGGTCTCGTCCCGCCACTCGCCCTGGTGTGGACGGACGCGGGACGCACCACTCCGTACGACATCTCCAGCCTCGACGTGCTGCTCGTGGGCGGCGCGAAGTTCAGCGAGTCGGCCGCACGCCGGGTCGCCCCCGCGCTCGGCTGCACCCTCCAGCAGGTCTTCGGGATGGCGGAGGGTCTCGTCAACTACACGCGTCTGGACGACCCGGCGGAGACCATCGTCACCACGCAGGGCCGCCCGATCTCCCCGGACGACGAGATCCGCATCGTCGACGACCTCGACCAGGAGGTCCCGGACGGCCGGGCGGGCCACCTGCTGACCCGCGGCCCGTACACCATCCGCGGCTACTGGCGCGCGCCCGAGCACAACGCCCGCTCGTTCACCGCCGACGGCTTCTACCGCACCGGCGACATCGTGCGCCGCACCCCCACCGGGCATCTGGTGGTGGAGGGCCGGGCGAAGGACCAGATCAACCGCGGCGGCGAGAAGATCGCGCCGGAGGAGGTCGAGAACATCATCCTCGCCCACCCCCACGTCCATGACGTGTCGGTCGTCGCCGTTCCCGACGAGTACCTCGGCGAGCGGACCCTCGCGTACGTGATCCTGCGCGCGGACGCCGAACCGCTGAAGCCCGTCGTCATCAAGAAGTTCGTGCGGGAGCGCGGCCTCGCCGCGTACAAGGTCCCCGACCGGGTCGAGTTCGTGACCGCCTTCCCGCAGACCGGCATCGGCAAGATCAGCAAGAAGGACCAGCGGACGACCGCCGCGGCTCCCGGCAGTTGACCTCTGCCGCTCCGGGCAGTTGACCCCTGCCCGGCAGCACCCCGATGCACCCAGCTTTCCTGAGTTCCCGAAAGGCCCCACCATGGCGCTCCCCGCCGTCACGCCGTACCCGATGCCCTCGTCCGACGAGCTGCCCGACAACCGGGTCGCGTGGACCATCGACCCGCAGCGGGCGGTGCTGCTCGTCCATGACCTGCAGAACCACTTCCTGACCGCCTACACCCCCGACACCTCGCCGACCACCGAACTCCTCGCCAACGTCGGTGAGTTGGCGAAGTCGGCCCGCGCGGCCGGGATTCCCGTCCTGTACTCCGCGCAGCCCGGCGGCCAGACGCCGCAGGAGCGCGGCCTGCAGCAGGACTTCTGGGGTCCCGGGCTGCCCGACGACGAGCACGCCAAGGCCATCGCGGGCCCGGTCGCGCCGGAGCCCGGCGACACCGTGCTCACGAAATGGAAGTACAGCGCGTACGTCCGCACCGACCTCGAGGAGCGCATGCGCGAGGCGGGCCGGGACCAGATCGTCATCGTCGGCGTGTACGCGCACATCGGCGTCCTGATGACGGCCTGCGACGCCTGGATGCGGGACGTGCAGGCGTTCGTCGTCGCGGACGCCGTGGCCGACTTCTCCCGCGAGGACCACGACATGGCCCTGCGCTACGCGGCCGGCCGCTGTGCGGTCGTCACCACCACCGACGCGGTTCTGAAGGGGATCTGACATGGCGCTCAGCGTGGAACTCATACGGGCCGACGTCGCCGACGTCCTGGGCGAGGACCCGGCCGACATCCCCGTCGACGAGAACCTCGTCGACTACGGCCTCGACTCGGTGCGCATCATGTCGCTCATCGAGCGCTGGCGCCGCGAGCACGACATCACGGCCACGTTCGTGGACCTGGCCGAACAGCCCGCCATCGAGGCCTGGGCGCCGATCCTAGGGGCCTCGGCATGAGGCTCACCGCTGCCCAGTCGGGCATGTGGTTCGCGCAGGCGCTCGACCCGGGCAGTCCGGCCCAGAACACGGCCGAGTGCCTGGAGATCCACGGTCCCGTCGACCCGGCGCTGTTCGCGCGGACGCTGCGCCAGGTGGTGTCGGAGGCCGACGCCCTGCGCGTACGGATCATCGAAGGGGCCGAGGGGCCGCAGCAGTTGGAGGTCGTCGACCCGACGCTGCCGCTGAAGGTGCGCGACCTGCGCGCCGCGTCCGACCCGGACGCCGAGGCGCAGGCGTGGATGCGCGAGGACCTGGCCACGCCGTTCGACCTGGCGGCCGGGCCGCTGTTCGCACACGCGTTGTTCCGCGTCGGCGACGAGCGGTGGCTGTGGTACCAGCGGGTGCACCACATCGTGATGGACGGCTTCGGCTACTCGCTGCTCGCCCGCCGTACCGCCGAGGTCTACACCGCGCTCGCCGCGGGCGACGAGCCCGGCGACAGCCCCTTCGGGCGCCTCGAGGACTTGGTCGCCGAGGACACCGCGTACCGATCCTCGGAGACGTTCGAGACTGACCGGCGCTTCTGGGACGGCGCCTTCGCCGACCGCCCCGACGCCCCCAACCTGGCCGGGCGGACCGCGCTGCCCTCCCGCACCTTCCACCGGCGCAGCGCCCACCTCTCCCCCGAGGCGACCTCGCGGCTGCGGGAGTCGGCGTCCTCGATGCGGGCGACCTGGCCCGAGGTGCTCGTCGCCGCGCAGGCTCTGTACGTCTCCCGGGCCACCGGCTCGGCCGAGGTCGTGCTCGGCCTGCCGATGATGGGCCGCATGGGTTCGGTGGCCCTTCGCGTGCCCGGCATGGTGATGAACGTGCTGCCGCTGCGGCTCACCGTGACCCCGCAGGCCACCTTCGCGGAGCTGACCCGGCAGGTGGTGCTCGGCATCCGCGCCGCCCGCCGCCACCAGCGTTACCGCTACGAGGACATCCGCCGCGACCTGGGCCTCCTCGGCGAGGGCCGGTCCCTGGTCGGGCCGCTGATCAACGTCATGCCGTTCGACTACGGGCTGACCTTCGCCGGCGCCCGTACCGACGCCCACAACCTGTCGGCGGGCCCGGTCGACGACCTCACGGTCAACGTCTACGACCGCGCCGACGGCAGCGGCCTGCGCATCGACTACGACGGTAATCCCGCCCTGTACGAGCCGGACGAACTCGGCGTCCACCAGGCGCGGTTCATGGAGCTCCTGGAGCGCATCGCCGACGCGGGACCGCACACCCCGCTGGCCGAGCACACCATCGCACGGCGTGTGGAACTCTCCCTGGTGACGGAGGAGTTCAACGCCACCGCGCACCCGGTGCCGCCCACCACGCTGATCGGCCCGATCGAGGGCCAGGCCGTCCGCACTCCGGATGCCACCGCCCTGGTCTTCGGCGATCAGGAGCTCACCTATGCCGAGCTGAACGCCCGCGCCAACCGCCTCGCCCACCATCTCGTCGAGGTCGGCGTACGTCCGGGCGCGCTCGCGGCGGTCGCCGTGCCCCGCTCCCTGGACCTGGTGATCACGCTCCTCGCCGTGCTGAAGGCGGGCGGTGCCTACCTCCCGCTCGACCCGGACTATCCGGCGGACCGCCTCGCGTACATGCTTCAGGACGCGGGCCCGGCCTGCGTGATCGCCGACCGCGCCGACCGGGTGCCCACGTCGGGCGTGCCGGTCGTCGCCCTGGACAGCCTGGACACGACGCCGTACGGCTCGTACGACCCGCCGCGCGCGCTCACCCCGCACCACCCCGCCTATGTCATCTACACGTCCGGTTCGACCGGCCGCCCCAAGGGCGTCGTCGTGCCACACTCGGCGATCGACAACCGGCTTCGCTGGATGCAGGCGACGTACGAACTCGGCGCCGGTGACCGGGTTTTGCAGAAGACGCCGTCCGGCTTCGACGTTTCGGTGTGGGAGTTCTTCTGGGCACTGCGGGTGGGCGCGACACTCGTCGTCGCCGAGCCCGGCGGCCACAAGGACCCGGCGTATCTCGCGCGCGTCATCCGCGAACAGGGCATCACTGTCTGCCACTTCGTGCCGTCGATGCTTCAGGTGTTCCTGTCCGAGCCCGCCGCCGGGGACTGCACGGGCCTGCGGCACGTCTTCTGCAGCGGCGAGGCGTTGCCGCGTGAGACGGTGCGGGAGTTCGGGCGCGTGCTCGACGGCGTGCCGCTGCACAATCTGTACGGTCCGACCGAGGCCGCCGTCGACGTGACGTACCACCCGTGCGCCACCGACGCGACGGGCCCGGTGCCGATCGGCAAGCCCGTCTGGAACACACGCCTGTACGTCCTGGACGCGGCGCTCCAGCCGTGCCCGCCCGGCATCCAGGGCGAGCTGTACCTCGCGGGGACGCAGCTGGCGAGCGAGTATCTAGGGCGGCCCGAACTGACCGCGTCCCGTTTCGTCGCCGACCCCTACGGCCCGCCCGGCACCCGTATGTACCGCACGGGTGATGTGGCGCGCTGGACCATGCACGGCGAGATCGAGTACCTGGGCCGCACCGACCATCAGGTGAAGCTGCGCGGCCTGCGCATCGAACTGGGCGAGATCGAAGCCGAGTTGGCCGCCGATCCGGTGGTGGGCGCGGCCGGCGTCCTGGTCCGCGAGGACCGGCCCGGCGATCAGCGGCTCGTGGGCTACGTGACGCCCTCCGACAGCGGGTCCGACCCCGATCCCGAGGAACTGCGCGCCCGGCTCGCCCGTACGCTGCCGGACTACATGGTGCCGGGCGCGATCCTCGTCCTGGACGAGTTCCCGCTCAGCCCGAACGGCAAGCTGGACCGGCGTGCCCTGCCCGCTCCCGCCTTCGAGGGCTCCGGCGACGGCGGCCGGGTGCCGAGCGGCCACCGCGAGGAGACGCTCACGCGACTCTTCGCCGAGATCCTCGGCGTGCCTCAACTGGGCGTGGACGACGCCTTCTTCGACCTGGGCGGCACCTCGCTCCTCGCGGCCCGCCTGGTCGCCAGGGTCCGTGACACGCTGGGCGCCGAGCTCACCATCGGCACGCTCTTCCAGGCGCAGACCCCGGCGGCGCTCGCCGCCCTCCTGGACGCGGACCACAGCGCGGCCGACCACTCCCTGGACGTGCTGCTTCCACTCCGCGCGGGCGGCGACCGCACCCCCCTGTTCGCCTTCCACCCGGCGGGCGGCATGAGCTGGTGCTACTCGGGGCTGCTCTCGCGGCTCGACCCCGGGCAGCCGGTGTACGGACTCCAGGCGCGCGGTCTGCGCGGCGAGGGTGAACTCCCCTCCACCATGGAGGAGATGGCGTCCGAGTATGTCGAGGCACTGCGAGCGGTTCGGCCGCACGGCCCCTACCGGCTGCTCGGCTGGTCGGTCGGCGGTGTCCTCGCCCATACGGTCGCCGTACTCCTGCAAGAGGCGGGCGAGGAGGTCGAGTTGCTCGCGCTGCTCGACGCCTACCCCTCGGACCAGTGGCGCGACGCCGTGGTCCCGGAGGAGGCGGACGCACTGGCGGCGCTGCTGCGGATGGCCGGCTACGACCGTACGGACGAGATGACCCGCGAGGACGTCCTGGCCACGCTGCAACGCGAGGGCAGCGCCCTGGCGGGCCTGCCCGACCGGACGCTGTCGGCGGTCCTCGACATCGTGGTCAACAACGCCCGCCTGATGCGCGAGCACGACCACCGTCCCTTCGAGGGCGACGCCCTGTTCTTCACGGCGGCCGCGCCGCGCGCCGAGGACTGGCTGACGAGGGAGGCCTGGGCGCCGTACGTCACCGGTTCGATCGACAACCATGACGTGGACTGCCTGCACCCGGAGCTGACCCAGCCGCGCCGCCTCGACGAGGTCTGCGCCGTCCTCGCCGCCCGCCTCAAGGAGCTGGACCACGCATGACGACGACACCCGGCCCCTTCGACCCGGTCGCCCCCGTCACCCCTGTCGGCGCCGACACCGAGCCGACCCACCTCGTCCTGGAGAACGCGCTCAGCGAGCACTCCCTGTGGCCGGTCTTCCGCGCCGCGCCCGAGGGCTGGACCACGGCGTACGGCCCCGAGACGTACGGCCGCTGCGTCGCCCGCCTCCAGGATCCGCCCGCGTGACGGAGATCCAGCTGGTCCACCCGGCCCCGCTCGACGTGTCGCTCCTCGACGCGGAGGAGCGGCGCCGGGCGGCGGCGTTGCGGCGCCCCGCGGATCGGGAGCTCTACGCGGCGGCGCACACCGCACTGCGGCGACGGCTTGGTGCGTACCTCGGCATCGATCCGGCGGCGGTGGAGCTGGTGCGGCTGCCGTGCCCGCTGTGTGGTGCCCCGCACGGCCGTCCCGCGGTGGCCGGAGGAGCGGGCCCGCACTTCTCCCTCTCCCACACGGACGGCCTGGCCCTGCTCGCCTTCGCTGACCGCCCGGTCGGCGCCGACGTGGAGAGGCTCCCGTCCGCGAACACGGTGGCAGACGTGGCAGCGTCCCTGCACCCACAGGAACAGACGGAGCTGCGCGAACTCCCGCCCGCTGAAAGGCCCTTGGCCTTCGCCCGCTGCTGGACGCGCAAGGAGGCATGCCTCAAGGGCACGGGCGAGGGCCTCGCCGGCAACGGCATGGCAGCACTCCTGGTGGGCACAGGCACCACACCCCTCGATGTCCAAGGCTGGACGATACGAGACGTGGCGACCCCGAAGGGCTACACGGCAGCAGTCGCCACTGCGAACTCACCGGCGCCCTGAGCTTGCGGCAGGCCGCGTCCGCCGCCCAACTGGGCGCAACACCCTGCACTACATCCGGGACAGGGCCACGGAGGCTCCCGCCCACCCCGGGCCTACGCGGCAGCAGTCGTCGCCGAGGGCTCACCCGGGGACTCCGTGCCCAGTAGCCCGACCAGCCCGTCCGCGAGTTCCGTGCGCCAGCACAGGTAGTCGTGCCCGCCATTGAACTCGCGGTACACGGCGTCCTCGTAGCCCTTCTCCCGCAGGGTGGCGCGCAGCCTGCGCATCGCGGGGAGCGCGACCCACTCCTGCTCGCCGGCCGACAGCCAGAACCGCACGGGCAGCTTCTCGGTCTCGGCGATGCGGCCGGTCAGCCACTCGGAGCGTTCGAGGTCGGGGCCGTCCGGCCACCAGAAGGACCCCGACTGCGCCAGGACGCGGCCGAACCGCCCCGGCGCGATCACTCCGGCGTACGCGGCAGTGAGACCGCCCAGGCTCTGCCCCGCGACCACGGTCCGCGCCGGATCGGCGGTCAGAGAGAGGCGCTCACCCGCCCAGGGCAACAGCTCGGCCTGGAGGAACCCGACGAACCGTTCGTTGCAGGCGAGTTCGGCCCAGCGCTGGTCGGCGCTCAGGGATTCGGGCAGCAGCGCGGCCAGGGGCGGGATGCGTCCGTCGGCGATGAGGTTGTCCAGGAGGGCCGCGACATCCAGGCCCGGCTGCCACATCTCGCCGTCCATGAGCACGAGGACGGGCAGGTCCTCTCCGCCACCCGGCGGCTCGTAGAGGTGCACCTGGCGTTCGTTGCCGAGGAGTTCACTGCGGACGGTGTGGGTGCTGACGGTGCCGCGCGGGACGCCATCGCGACGCCGCCAGTCGTCACCTGCCGGCGCCTGCGGCAGCTCGACGCACGAGACCGGCTCACCACCCCAACGACGGGTGAGAGTAAGCGAGTTGAACGGGTCGTATCGCTGTTGCTGCCGCAGCCAGGGCCAGTATCCGGCGTCGTCGGGCCCGGGCCCGCCCCCCTCGTCCACGCACAGGCTGTACGTCGCCCGCCAGTCCGCCCGCATCCGGATCGACCAGTGCCAGATGTCCGTGCCGGGCACCCGCTTCATCAGGTTCGGGGCCATGTCACGCGGGTCGACGATCTTGTTCGGCATGACGAGGACGGCTCGGGTCACATCCGTGCCGCGCCACAGGAAGGTGACCACTCGGTACTCGTCGTCGCCCCGCGGATCCGGTTCGACGACCGGCGATCCACCCACGGCCCGCACCGCGTCCCAGAAGCCGCCTTGCTCCACGCCCTGCTCCACGGCTCGTCCGACCCACGCACTGACCGCACGCTCGACGGGCCTCGGCCGCGGGATGCGGGGCGGCCGACGGGTCGCCCCGGTGGGAGGAGCGGTGAGCGGCATGGGGGAGCCTCCAGGGGTTCACTGCGTACGCATAGCTAAGGGTGACCTTACTTGAGCTGTTCACCCTTGGGCGACCAGGGCCGGGCCACATCCACACGCCCGGGGGCCGGCGGTACATTGCCGCCTATGTCGATACCGAATCCCCAGCCCAACCAGCCCAACCAGCCGCAGCAACCCTCGCAGCCCAATCCGTACCAGCAGACCCCGAATCCGTACCAGCAGCCCCCGGGTGCGGTTCCGCCCCAAGGCTCGCCTCAGCCCTATGGCCAGCCGCCCGGCCCGTACGGCCAGCAGCCGGGCCCCTACGGCCAGCCGCCCGCACCGCCCGCGCCCCCGGCAGGCCCGCGCAAGCCCACGCCCGGCTGGGTGTGGGGCATCGGCGGCGTCGTGGTCGCGTCGGCCCTGTGGGCGGGAGCGCTCTTCGCCACCGGCAACCTCGGCTCCACCGGCGACGACAGCGGTGACGGAGCGAGGGCCGACCTCGCCGGATACCAGTACGCCAAGAACCTCTGCGATGTCTCCCCGCTCGACGCGTTCAAGGAGAAGTACGAGATCGACCTGGACACCACATCGACCAGCCACTACGGCACACGGCAGAAGGGGTTCGACCAGAGTTACTGCAGCCGCAAGCTCAAGGACCCGGAGGCGGACGCCGACTCGTATTCGAGCATCTACGTCTACTCGACCGCCCGCTGGCACAAGGCCACCGACCCGAAGGGCGAGTTCGCCTCCGAGCAGAAGGCCTACGAGGACCAGTCGCAGAAGACGTACACCTACAAGACCAAGGCCGTCAGCGGCATCGGCGACGAGGCGTACCTGGTGACCGACACGAGCGGTGACGACCTCAGCGGCATGACGCTCGCCGTGCGGGAGGGCTGGTTCACCATCGAGACGCGCTGGAGCTACTACGGCGGCACGGACGACAAGACCGAGCCGCCAACCGCTTCGGAGGTCGAGGAGATGCTCAAGTCCGACACACGCGCGGCGATGGACGGGCTCAAGAAGTGAGAGACGGGTCCAAGAAGTGAGGGACAGGTCCAGGAGCTCCTGAACTCAGCACAGGGGCGGGGCGGGGCGGACGAGGCCCGACTGGTAGGCGATGACGACCAGTTGGGCGCGGTCCCGGGCATCGAGCTTGGTCATGGCGCGCTGGACGTGGGTGCGTACGGTCAGCGGGCTGACGAAGAGCGCGTCGGCGATCTCGGCGTTGGACTTCCCCTCGGCGACCAGGGCCATCACTTCCCGCTCGCGGGCGGTGAGCACGGCGAGGCTCTCCGGCGGCACCAAATGGCCGCCGGGGTCGGGGGTGGCGAGGAAGCGGGTGATGAGGGCGCGCGTGGCCGACGGGGAGAGCAGCGAATCGCCCGCGACCACGGTGCGGATCGCGCCGAGCAGTTCGTCGACGCCCACGTCCTTGCCGAGGAATCCGCTCGCTCCGGCGCGCAACGCCTGAGCCACGTACTCGTCGGTCTCGAACGTCGTGAGGATGAGGACGCGCGTGGCGGCGAGGTCCGGGTCGGCGCAGATCCGGGCGGTCGCGGCCAGACCGTCCGTGCCCGGCATGCGGATGTCCATGAGGGCGAGGTCCGGGCGGTGGGTATGGGCGAGTTCGAGGGCTTCCTTGCCGTCGGTGGCCTCGGCGACCACCTCCATGTCGTCGCAGGAGTCGATCAGGATGCGGAAGGTCGCCCGGAGGAGGGCCTGGTCGTCGGCAAGCAGGACGCGGAGGGTCATGTGGTGCGGTTCTCTTCCGTGTTCTCGGGGTGCGGCGGCAGGTGGGCGGTGACTTCGAACCCGCCTTCGGGGCGATGACCGGCGTGCAGGTGACCGCCGACGGAGTGGGCGCGTTCACGCATGCCTATGAGTCCGAAGCCGAGCCCGCCGGCGGGTGCGGCGGGCGCCGTGTGCTGTCCGTCGTCGGTGACCTTGAGGGTCAGGCCGTCGGGCGCGTGGATCAGGTGGACGTACGCCGTCTCCGTGCGGGCGTGTTTGCTGACGTTGGTGAGCGCTTCCTGCACGATCCGGAACGCTGTCAGATCGACCGCCGCCGAGAGCGGCTGCGGATCGCCCTCCGTGGTCACGGTGACCGTGAGCCCGGTGGAGGCGAACGACGCGGTGAGGTCGGCGAGCCGGGCGAGCCCGGGGGACGGTTCCAGGGGGGTATCGGTGTCGCTCGCCTGGCGCAGCAGCCCCACGGTGGCCTTGAGCTCCCGCAGCGCCGTCGCGGTGGTGCCCGTGAGGTCGGTCAGGATCTGCTTGGCCTGGTCGGGGTGGGTGGCCGCGAGGTGCGCGGCCGTGCCGGCCTGGGCGTTGGCCAGGGTCAGATGGTGGGCGACGACGTCGTGCAACTCCCGGGCGATGCGCATGCGTTCGGCGTGCGCGGCGCGGGCCCCCAGGGACTCCAGGTAGGCACGGCGCAACTGGACACCGCTGCCGAACATGGCCGACAGAAGAATCCAGGCGATGGGGTTCAGCGTCTTGAGCAGGAGCGAGTGGTTGACGGTGTCCGCGAACAGGGCCGTGCCGCCCACCAGGACGGCGACGGCCAGCGTGTACCCACGGGTGACCCTGCGGTCGCCGCCGACGGCCAGCCAGTAGAGCGCCGCCATGACCGGGCCGAGGAGCAGGGGCGTGAGCAGGAACCCCATCGCGCTCGTGCCCATGGCGCAGACCGTGGTCACGGCGACGACGGGGCGGGGATGGCTGCGCTGCCACAGCAGGGCCGTGCAGGCGACGGCCGAGGCCAGTACGCCGGCCCACCACACGGGCCGGTCGGAGGGATTGGTGGTGCTGAGCATGCTGCCGGAGAAGGAGACGCCGAACAGCAGCAGCGCCACGGCCGCGTCGGCGGCGCGGGGATGGGCCTCCGCGTGGCGCTGCCAGCTGGTGAGCATCGAATCTCCGATCAGGGGTCTTGAGCCATCGTCGGCCACGCGGCGCCCCGAGGGGCGCAGGGCCGCCTCGTGTCCCGCACGGGACGGCCCTGCGTCGCACTGCTCGGCCACGTGATCCTTCACGCGGTTTGTCAGGTACGCACCGGCTCACGACCGGCCGGCCGGGCGGGGGCCGGTATGACGGCGGACCTGCGGCCGAGCGCCTCGCCCTCCACGTCGACGCGGGGCAGCAGCCGGTCCAGCGGGCGCGGCAGCCACCAAGCCGCCCTCCCGAGCAGGGCCAGAACGGCGGGGACGAGCGCCATACGGACGACGAACGCGTCGAACAGGACGGCCGCGGCAAGTCCGAACCCGATCGTCTTGATCATGGATTCGCCCGCGCCGATGAACCCGGAGAACACCGCCATCATGATCAGCGCGGCCGCCACCACCACACGCGCGCTGTACCGGAAGCCGCTGACGACGGCCTGACCCGGCCGGTCCCCATGCACGTACGCCTCGCGCATACGTGCGACGAGGAACACCTCGTAGTCCATGGCGAGCCCGAACACGATGCCCACCAGGAAGATCGGCATCAGGCTCATGATCGGGCCGGTCTGCTCGACGCCGATGAGCCCGGCGCCCCAGCCCCACTGGAAGACGGCGACGACCGTGCCGAGGGCGGCGCCGACCGACAGGAGGAAGCCGAGGGCCGCCTTGACCGGGACGAGGACGGAGCGGAAGACCACCATGAGGAGCAACACGGCCAGGCCCACCACAACGGCCAGGTACGGGATCAGGGCGTCCTGGACCTTCTGCGCCATGTCGATGTTCATCGCGGTGGAGCCGGTGACCTCGAAGGTAGCCCCCTGGGTGGTGGCCTCGATCGCGGGACGGTCGCCGCGGATGCCGTGGACGAGCTCCTTGGTCTTCTGGTCGGTGGGAGCGGCGGCCGGTACGGCGGTGAACATCGCGGTGTCACCGGTGGGGTTGAACTGCGCGGGCGACACGGACACCACCCCTTTCGTGGCGCCGACGCGCTGCTCGACCGTCGCCACCGCGGCCTTCGGGTCGGCCGCCCCCTTGGCGTCGACGACTATGGTCAGCGGTCCGTTGAACCCGGGACCGAAGCCGTCGGCGAGAGCGTCGTAGGCGCGGCGTTCCGTGGTCGAGGTGGGCTTGGCCTCGTCCCCCGGCATGCCGAGCCGGAGATCGAGCACCGGCAGGGCCAGCGCGCCGAGCCCAGCGACGGAGGCGAGCAGCACGGGGACGGGACGGCGCAGAACGAACCTGGCCCAGCGGCTGCCGCCGTTGTTCTCGCCACCGTCCTTTTGGAGGTTGCCGCGCCTGCGGGTGGAGCGGGAGAGCACCGCGTTCGGCCAGAGGCCGAGCAGGGCCGGCACGAGAGTGAGCGCGATGACGACGGAGACGACGACCGCCCCGGCGGCGGCCAGACCCATCTTGGTCAGCATCGGGATGCCGACCACCGAGAGCCCGGCCAGCGCGATGACCACGGTGAGCCCGGCGAAGACGACCGCGGAACCGGCCGTCCCCGCGGCCAGGCCCGCCGCCTCCTGGGGCGCGTGCCCCTTGGCCCTCTCCTCGCGGTAGCGGGAGACGACGAACAGGGCGTAGTCGATGCCGCAGGCGAGGCCGAGCATCGTGGCCAGCGTGCCGGTCGTCGCGGAGAGACCGAGCGCGCTGCCCAGGGCCAGGATCGAGGCCATGCTGACGCCGACGCCGATGATCGCGGTGAGCAGCGGAAGCCCGGCCGCGGCCAGCGATCCGAAGGTGATCAGCAGGACGACGGCGGCGATGGCGACGCCGATCCCCTCGGCCGCCCCGCCCGCCTCGGGCTGGGTGGCGAGCGCGTTTCCGCCCGCCTCGACGGTCAGGCCCGCGTCCCTGGCCTCCTCCATGGCGTGCTCGATGGCCGTCTTGCTCCGGTCGGTGAGGTCGTCGGCCTCCACCTTGTACGTGACCGTCGCGTACGCCGTCGAGTCGTCGTCGCTCACGGCCCGCGCCTTGAACGGATCGGCCGCATGGGCGACTTGGGGCCCCTCGGCCGCCTCGTCCACGAACCTCTCGATGGCCTCGCGGCTCTCGGTGGCGGTGACCTTCTGCCCCTCGGGGGCGACGAAGACGATGCGTGCGCTCGCCCCGTCGGCCGCGGCCCCGGGGAAGCGCTGCTCCATCAGGTCGAATGCCTTCTGGGACTCGATGCCGGGCATGGAGTTGCCCTCGTCCGGGGCGGCGGGCGCCGTGACCGCGCCGAAGCCGACGGCACCGAGGGCCGCCGCCCACAGCAGGGCGACGTACCAGCGCCGCCGGAAGGCCAGACGGCCAAGGCGATAGAGAAGAGTAGCCACGGGCAGAGGTCTCCAGATCTGATCTCGGGTACCTCCACAGGTTCGCCGGGCGCGGGGGGCCCGGTCGTCGTGCGCCTGCAGTCAATCCGGCGTACTGATCTGGCAGTACTCAGTCCCGTCTCGTCATACGTGGGAGTTACTTCCCCATACGTGGGAGTTGCTTCCCCGCGGGCCGAGGTGGTTCACGGTCGCGGCCAGGGGTGGCCCTCCAGGCGCTCGATGTCGCTGTTGAAGCGCTGGAGGAAGCCCGCGAACGCGTCCACGTCCTCCGCCGACCAGTCGTCCATGACCTTCTCGAGACCCTGGGTGTATTCAGCACGGTCGGCGTCGAGTTGCCGCGCCCCCTCGGCGGAGATGCGGAACTTGCGGGCCATGCCGCCGTCGGGGTCCGGGATGCGCTCGACGAGGCCGCCGCGCATCATCGCGGCGGTCTGCCGGTTCAGGGTGGAGGCGTCGAGGCCGAAGGCGTCGGTGAGCTGGCCGATCGACATCGGTCCGTCCATCTGGATGCGGCTGAGCAGGATGTACGCGCTGCGGTCGAGGCGCCCGCCGGATGAGCGTGTGCGGGGGTTGAACAGGTGTGAATGCCGTCCGAGCAGCATCGTCTCGAATTCGACCCGCCGCACGGGCTTCTCCGTGCGGCCGGCGGACTTGCTGTGGCGGCGACCGGGCTTTTCCATGAGGACATTCTACTCAGCATGTGCATCATGCACTTCATGTGCATAGCACATACGGCCTTGGCTTCGGGGAGGCATGACAAAACCCCACGGCCTCAAAGAGACCGTGGGGTTCTGACTGACTGGTGTCCGAGGGGGGACTTGAACCCCCACGCCCGATAAAGGGCACTAGCACCTCAAGCTAGCGCGTCTGCCATTCCGCCACCCGGACTAGGTGTCTGCCGTTCGCGGGGTGTTCCCCGCGGCGACATGGACAACAATACCAAGCTTTCGGAGTGCCTTTCACCTGCGTATCCGTACGTCGGCGGGCGGATGCCCGGTGACCCGATCCGCGGCGTCTACAGTCTCACCATGAGTGACGGGCTGGTTACGGAAGTGCTCAGTGGTGCGAAGGTGCGGCGGCCCCGGCTGCTGTCCCCGTTGCGGGAGCATCTGCGGGACACCATGTGGTTCGCGCCGACCGCCGGGCTTGTGGGAGCGCTGGTTCTGTGGGCCGTCGCGGCGGAGGTGGACGAACGGATCGTGGCGCTGCTGCAGGAGGACGGTGACTTCGACACCGTCCGGAGCCTGATGGGGATCGCCGACGACGCCAAGCCGGTGATCAACACCATCGGCTCGGCCATGATGACCTTCATCGGTGTCGTCTTCAGTATCTCGCTGGTGGCCGTCCAGATGGCCAGCGGGCAGTTCAGCCCGCGGGTGGTGCGGCTGTACGTCAGGTCGCGGATCACCAAGATCACGCTCACCGTCTTCCTGGCGACGTTCCTGTTCTCGCTGATGACGCTGACGTCCTTCGACAGCGAGAGCGACCCGCGGCTTCTGACGAGCGTGCCGCTGATCGAGTCGCTCGTGGCGATGGCGATGGTGTTCCTGAGCCTGCTGCTCTTCGTCGCGTACGTGAACGGCACCCTCCGCATGATGCGGATCAGCTTCGTCATCGACCGGATCGCCCGGGAGTCGTTCCGGGTGGCCGTGAAACACCCCGCCGAAGGCGCGGTAGACGACGAACGCCTCGGCCCCGCCACCGCCCGGATCACTCACGACGGGCGGGCCGGAGTGCTGCGGGACGTGAACATCGCCCGCGTCGTGCGTGCGGCCGGACGCCACGGTGTGGTGCTGCGTCTGCTACCGCGCATCGGTGACTTCGTGGTGCCGGGAACGCCGGTGTTCACCGTGCACGGCGGTGCGGCGCCGCCCCCGCGCGCGATGCGGTACACGGTGTCCGTCAGCGTGGAGCGCACCTTCCACCAGGACCTCGGGTTCGGCCTTCGTCAGCTCGCCGACATCGCGCTGCGGGCCCTCTCCCCCGCGGTGAACGACCCGACCACCGCCGTGCAGGCCCTTGACCGCATCATCCAGTTCCTGGCCTCGCTGGCCGGCCATCCGCTGGGCGCCCTGCGCCACCGTGACCGGCGCGGGGCCGTGCGCATGGTGCAGCCCGTACCGGACTGGACCGCGCTGGTGGATCTCGGGTTCGCCGAGATCCGGGGGTGCTCGGTCGGTAACCCGCAGGTCACCCGGCGCATGGTGGCCGGTTTCGACGACCTGCTGCGGCTCGCGCCGGAGGAACGCAGGCAACCGCTCCTGCGCCACCGAGAACTCCTCGCGCAGGCGGTGGAACGCACGGTCCCGGAGGCCGCGGACCGCGCGTTCGCACTGCTGCCGGACCGGCAGGGCATCGGCTAGGCAATCGACCCCCTGCCGGACCCGGGCTCACGCCATCAGGTGGTAACTCGGGAAGTTCCCCGGCGGCCGTTCCAGTGCCGGGCCGTGTGTGACCGCGCGCACCAGCAGCTCACCGCCGACGAACGCGCCGCGCCAGGACGCGCCGAAACCGCCGAACAGCTCGTCACGGTCACCGCGCGAGCGGGGCTTGCCGCGGCCCGTCTTGAACGCGCGGATCTGCGGCGCGAGGCGTTCGTACGTCGCGGTGTCGTCGGTCGACAGCGTGGCGACCAGCGCTCCGTTCGACGCGTTCATGGCGGCGAGCAGCTCCGCCTCCGTGTCGACCAGGACGATGGTGTCGACCGGGCCGAAGGGCTCCGCGTGGTGCAGCGGGGATGACGGGGGCGGGTTGAGGAGCGTGACGGGGTGGACGTACGCGTCGGTGTCCTGGCCCGGCAGGAAGGCATCCGCCGCCGACGCGCCGCGGTACAGCGGCACCGCGCCACGGTCGATGGCCTCCGCCACCTGGTCGCCCAGCTCCTTGGCCTTGGCCGCGTTGATCAGCGGACCGAAGTCCAGCTGTGGGAACGCGTCGTCGGCGTGCTCGACCGCCAGGGGGTGACCGACGCGGACGGTGCGCACGGCCGGCAGGTAGGCGGCGAGGAACTCGTCGAAGAGGGCTCGCTGGACGACGAAGCGCGGGTACGCCGTGCAGCGTTGCTTGCCGTAGTCGAAGAGCTTGGGGATGACCGCGCTGAGCGCGTCCCAGTCGCTGTAGTTCCAGATGCCCCAGGTGTTCAGTCCTTCCTGTTCGAGGATGTGCCGCTTGCCGAGGTCGGCGACGGCGGTGGCGACGGCGGCGCCCGTGTCACGTCCGCCGACGAAGGAGACGCAGCCGATCTCGGGTGCGCGGACCAGCGCTTCGGACAGCTCGCCCCCGCTGCCGCTCACGAGGGTGACGGGAATCCCCTCGCGGGCGGCCAGGGCGCACGCGAGGGTCAGACAGGCGACGCCGCCATCGGTCGGGGCCTTGGCGATGACCGCGTTGCCCGCGAGTGCCTGTACCAACACTGCGTGAACGAGCACGCTCATCGGGTAGTTCCAGCTCGCGATGTTGGACACCGGACCGTCCAGCGGGGTCCGGCCCTCGACCATCGGCTCGATGCCGTCGACGTACCAGCGCACACCGTCGATGGCCCGGTCGACGTCGGCCTGGGCGAGCCGCCAGGGCTTGCCGATCTCCCAGACGAGGAGGAGCGCGAGCAGTTCGCGGTGTTCGGTGAGGGCGTCGAGGGTGGCGGCGACGCGGGCGCGCCGTTCGTCCAGCGGGACGTGACGCCAGGCCCGGTGCTGGTCGAGTGAGGCGCGTACGGCCTGCTGGGCGGTGGCGGCGTCGAGGCGCGGCGGGCCCGCGATGGGGCTGCCGTCGACGGGGGACGTGGCGGGCAGGGTCCGGCCGTCCGCCTGCCAGGTGCCGTTCCAGAGATTCAGTACGCGGTCGTCGCGGAATGCCTCGGGCGCGACGGCGACGCAGCGTCGCCAGGCGTCGGCCCAGGCCGTGCCGGCTTTGAGGACGCGGGGGTGGGTGAGGGTGGGTGCCATTCGGGGTTCTCCGCTCACGGTGCACAAGTCGGGGCGGGAGGTGCATGGCTCGCGCGGGTGCCGCTCGGTTCGCGGTCCGCGCGTATGTGCTGGGGGACGGTAGTGCAGTCAGCGCCTGTCACCTATGAGTGACATCACGCCCCGAGTTGGTTGAGAACGAGGCGGGCCGTTTCCGTCGGTGTGGCGCCGACCCGTACTCCTGCCGCTTCCAGCGCCTCCTGCTTCGCGCGTGCGGTGCCGGACGAGCCCGAGACGATGGCTCCCGCGTGGCCCATGGTCTTGCCCTCGGGTGCGGTGAAGCCGGCGATGTAGGCGACGACGGGCTTGGTGACGGCCTGTTGGATGTAGGTGGCCGCGCGTTCCTCCGCGTCGCCGCCGATCTCTCCGATGAGGACGATCAGTTCGGTGTCGGGGTCGTCCTCGAAAGCGGCGAGGCAGTCGATGTGTGTGGTGCCGACGACGGGGTCGCCGCCGATGCCGACGCAGGTGGAGAAACCGATGTCGCGCAGCTCGTACATGAGTTGGTAGGTGAGCGTGCCGGACTTCGACACCAGGCCGATGCGTCCGGACTTGGTGATGTCGGCGGGGATGATGCCCGCGTTGGCCTGGCCGGGGGTGATGAGCCCCGGGCAATTGGGGCCGACGACGCGTGTGCCGCGCTCCTTGGCGTAGGCGTGGAAGGCGACGGAGTCGTGTACGGGGATGCCCTCCGTGATGACCACGGCGAGGCCGATCCCGGCGTCGGCGGCCTCGACGACCGCCGCCTTGCAGAAGGCGGGCGGCACGAAGACCACGGTGACGTCGGCGCCCGTGGCCTCGATGCCTGCACGGACGGATCCGAAGACGGGGACGGCCCGGTCGTCGAAGTCGATGGTGCGGCCGGCCTTGCGGGGGTTGACGCCCCCGACGACGTCCGTCCCGGCCGCGAGCATGCGGCGGGTGTGCTTCATGCCCTCGGCGCCGGTCATGCCCTGGACGAGGACCTTGCTCTCCTTGGTGAGGTAGATCGCCATGTCCCGGCTCCTTAGGCTGCGTTGGTGTGACCGGCGAGTTCAGCGGCTCGGCGTGCGGCGCCGTCCATCGTGGTGGCCTGCTGGACCAGGGGGTGGGAGCGGGCGTCGAGGATGGCGCGGCCGCGTACGGCGTTGTTGCCGTCGAGTCGGACCACCAGCGGCTTGGTCAACTGGACGGATTCCAGGGCCTGGACGATGCCGTCGGCGACGGCGTCGCATGCGGTGATGCCGCCGAAGACATTGACGAAGACGGACTTGACCGCGGGGTCGGAGAGGATGACGGAGAGCCCGTCGGCCATGATCTGGGCGGAGGCACCGCCTCCGATGTCGAGGAAGTTCGCGGGGCGCGCTCCGCAGCCCGCGACCACGTCGAGGGTGGACATGACGAGGCCCGCGCCGTTGCCGATGATGCCGACCTCGCCGTCGAGCTTGACGTAGTTGAGGCCCTTGGAGGCTGCGGCCGACTCCAGCGGGTCGTCGTGGGCGGAGTCGTCGGTACCCCAGCGGGCCTGGCGGAAGCGGGCGTTGTCGTCCAGGGTGACCTTGCCGTCGAGGGCGAGGATCTCTCCCTGGGCGGTCCGGACGAGGGGATTCACCTCTACGAGGAGGGCGTCTTCGCGGATCAGTACCTGCCACAGCTTGACCAGGACGCCGGCGGTGGCCTCGGGCAGTCCCGCCGCGGCAGCGATCTCGGCGGCCTTCGCATCGGTTACCCCTTCCGCCGGGTCGATCTCCACGCGCGCGACGGCCTCCGGCCGGCTCGCCGCCACCTCCTCGATCTCCATGCCGCCCTCGGCGGACGCGATCGCGAGGAAGCGCCCCGCCGCGCGGTCCAGTACGTACGAGACGTAGAACTCGGCTTCGATCTCGACGGGTTGGGCCACCATCACCTTGTGCACGGTGTGGCCCTTGATGTCCATGCCGAGGATCTGGCGTGCGGTGATCTCGGCGGCGGCCGCGTCCGCGACCACCTTCACGCCGCCCGCCTTGCCGCGTCCGCCGGTCTTCACCTGGGCCTTGACGACGACGCGTCCGCCCAGGCGTTCGGCGCCCGCGCGCGCTTCCTTCGCCGTGTCGGCGACATCCGCTCGCGGCACCAAGATGCCGTGTTCCTCGAAGAGTTCTCTTGCCTGGTGCTCGAACAGGTCCATTCCGGCTCCTGACGCCTTGTCGTTCCGGGGAGCGAACCCCCCGCCTCCGA
Organism: Streptomyces sp. NPDC054872; assembly: GCF_053610705.1. Taxonomy (NCBI): domain Bacteria; kingdom Bacillati; phylum Actinomycetota; class Actinomycetes; order Kitasatosporales; family Streptomycetaceae; genus Streptomyces; species Streptomyces sp. NPDC054872. The sequence continues at coordinate 280,833 of NZ_JBSGYY010000001.1, forward strand.
AAAGTGCCGCACGCCCCCTGGACACCACTGACCGGATGCGGGATAACAAGCTTCATACAGTATTCGTCGACTGTATGCAATCTACCGCGAGAGCACCTACGAGCAGCGTGTGAGCGCTCCAACTCCCCTACGAAGGGACAGGACTTCGCCATGCCCGACGGCAGCAGCGACACGAACCAAACCCACATCTCCGGTGGGCATCTGGTTGCCAAGGCACTCAAAGCAGAGGGTGTGGAGGTCATCTACACCCTGTGCGGCGGCCACATCATCGACATCTACGACGGCTGCGTCGACGAGGGGATCGATGTCGTCGACGTACGCCACGAGCAGGTCGCCGCCCACGCGGCCGACGGCTACGCGCGCCTCACCGGAAAGCCCGGATGCGCCGTGGTGACGGCAGGCCCCGGAACGACGGACGCCGTCACGGGCGTCGCGAACGCCTTCCGCGCGGAGTCCCCCATGCTGCTGATCGGCGGCCAGGGAGCGCACACCCAGCACAAGATGGGCTCACTCCAGGACTTGCCGCACGTCGACATGATGACGCCCATCACCAAGTTCGCCGCGACGGTGCCGGACACGGCGCGCGCCGCCGACATGGTATCGATGGCCTTCCGCGAGTGCTTCCACGGCGCTCCGGGACCGTCCTTCCTGGAGATACCGCGCGATGTGCTCGACGCCAAGGTGCCGGTGGACAAAGCCCGGGTGCCGCAGGCCGGGCAGTACCGTGCGTCGACCCGCTCCACCGGTGACCCCGAGGCCGTCGAGAAGCTCGCCGACCTGCTCGTGCACGCCGAGAAGCCCGCGATCCTGCTGGGCAGCCAGGTGTGGACGACTCGGGGCACCGCATCCGCCATCGAACTCGTGCGGACCCTGAATGTGCCCGCCTACATGAACGGCGCGGGCCGCGGGACCCTGCCGCCCGGCGACCCGCACCACTTCCAGCTCTCGCGGCGGTACGCCTTCTCCAACGCCGACCTCATCGTCATCGTGGGGACGCCCTTCGACTTCCGTATGGGCTACGGGAAGCGGCTCTCCCCGGACGCCACGGTCGTGCAGATCGACCTCGACTACCGCACCGTCGGCAAGAACAGGGACATCGACCTGGGCATCGTCGGTGACGCCGGGCTCATCCTGAAGTCGGTCACCGAGGCCGCCTCCGGACGTCTCAACGGAGGCGCCTCCAAGCGCAAGGAGTGGCTCGACGAGCTGCGTGCCGCCGAGCAGACAGCGATCGAGAAACGGCTGCCGAACCTGAAGTCCGACGCCTCGCCCATCCACCCCTACCGCCTCGTCAGCGAAATCAACGACTTCCTTACCGAAGACTCGATCTACATCGGCGACGGCGGCGACATCGTCACCTTCTCCGGGCAGGTCGTGCAGCCCAAGTCGCCCGGCCACTGGATGGACCCCGGACCGCTCGGCACGCTCGGCGTCGGCATCCCCTTCGTGCTCGCCGCCAAGCAGGCGCGGCCCGACAAGGAGGTGGTGGCCCTCTTCGGAGACGGCGCCTTCTCGCTGACGGGATGGGACTTCGAGACCCTCGTCCGCTACAACCTGCCCTTCGTCGGGATCGTCGGCAACAACTCCTCGATGAACCAGATCCGTTACGGCCAGAAGGCCAAGTACGGCGAGGAGCGCGAACGGATCGGCAACACCCTCGGCGACGTCCACTACGACAAGTTCGCCCAGATGCTCGGCGGCTACGGCGAAGAGGTACGCGACCCCGCCGACATCGGCCCGGCGCTGCAGCGGGCGCGCGAGTCGGGCAAGCCCTCGCTGATCAACGTCTGGGTCGACCCGGACGCGTACGCCCCCGGGACCATGAACCAGACCATGTACAAGTGAGGAGCCCGCGCGATGACGACCAAGGCTCTTGAGGGCGTACGCGTCCTCGACATGACACACGTCCAGTCCGGGCCCTCCGCCACCCAGCTGCTCGCCTGGCTCGGTGCGGACGTGGTGAAGCTGGAGGCGCCCTCCGGAGACATCACGCGCAAGCAGCTGCGTGATCTCCCGGACGTCGACTCCCTCTACTTCACGATGCTCAACTGCAACAAGCGGAGCATCACCCTCAACACGAAGACCGAGCGGGGCAAGGAACTCCTGACGGAGCTGATCCGGCGCTCCGACGTGATGGTCGAGAACTTCGGTCCCGGCGCCGTGGACCGGATGGGCTTCACCTGGGAACGCATCCAGGAGATCAACCCGCGGATCGTCTACGCCTCGATCAAGGGCTTCGGAGAGGGCCCCTACACCAACTTCAAGGCCTACGAAGTGGTGGCGCAGGCCATGGGCGGCTCCATGTCGACCACCGGCTTCGAGGACGGTCCGCCGCTCGCCACCGGCGCCCAGATCGGCGACTCCGGGACCGGCATCCACGCCGTGGCCGGCATTCTCGCCGCCCTCTTCCAGAGGGAGAACACCGGTCGCGGGCAGCGCGTGAACGTGGCCATGCAGCACGCCGTGCTCAACCTGTGCCGGGTCAAGCTGCGCGACCAGCAGCGCCTGGCGCACGGACCGCTCGCCGAGTACCCGAACGACGACTTCGGGGACGAGGTGCCGCGCTCGGGCAACGCGAGCGGCGGCGGGCAGCCCGGCTGGGCGGTCAAGTGCGCGCCCGGCGGCCCGAACGACTACGTGTACGTCATCGTGCAGCCCGTCGGCTGGCAGCCGCTCACCGAGCTCATCGGGCGTCCCGAGCTGGCGGAGGACCCCGAGTGGGCCTCTCCGGAGTCGCGGCTTCCCAAGCTCGGCAAGATGTTCCAGCTGATCGAGGAGTGGTCCTCGACGCTCCTCAAGTGGGAGGTCCTGGAGCGGCTGAACGCTCACAACATCCCCTGCGGCCCGATCCTCTCCACCAAGGAGATCATCGAGGACGCCTCGCTGGCCGCGAACGAGATGGTCGTCGAGGTCGCGCATTCCCAGCGCGGCTCCTTCACCACGGTCGGTTCCCCGTTGAAGCTGTCGGACTCCCCCGTCAACGTGGTCAGTTCGCCGCTTCTCGGCGAGCACAACGCGGAGGTCTTCGTCGGTGAGCTCGGCCTCGGTGACGAGGAACTGCGTCTGCTCAAGTCGAACGGAGTGATCTGATTGATGGCCGAAGACCGCGCACTGACGGTGCGGGCGCTCCTCGACTCGGTGCGCGCGGAGGGGCGGTCCTCCCTGACGGCTCCGGAGGGCAAGATCCTCGCGGACGCGTACGGGATCGCCGTACCGGGCGAGGAGCTGGCGACGGACGTGGACGAGGCGGTGGCGCACGCGGCTCGCTTCGAGGGGCCCGTCGTCATGAAGATCGTCTCCCCCGACATCCTGCACAAGACCGACGCGGGTGGCGTCATCGTCGGCGTGGAGGGGGCCACCGACGTACGGGCCGCCTTCTGCGAGATCGTGAAGAACGCGCGCGCGTACGCGCCAGAGGCACGTATCGAGGGTGTGCAGGTGCAGGAACTGCTCCCCTCCGGGCAGGAAGTGATCGTCGGGGCGGTGACCGACTCGACGTTCGGGAAGGTCGTCGCCTTCGGGCTCGGCGGCGTACTCGTCGAGGTCCTCAAGGACGTCACCTTCCGGCTCGCGCCGGTCGACGCGGACGAGGCCGCCTCGATGCTCGACTCCATCCGTGCCGCGGAGGTCTTGCGCGGCGTGCGGGGAGCGCCCGCGGTGGACCGGTGGGCCGTCGCCGAGCAGATACGCCGGGTGTCCCAACTGGTGACCGACTTCCCGGAGATCGCCGAGGTGGACCTCAACCCGGTCATCGCCACCCCGGAGGGCGCGATCGCCGCGGACATCCGCGTGATCCTCTCCGAAGGGGTCACGAAACCGCGCCGTACGTACACGCGTGAGGAGATGCTCACGTCGATGCGGCGGCTGATGGAGCCCCGTTCCGTCGCCGTGATCGGCGCCTCCAACGAACCGGGCAAGATCGGCAACTCGGTGATGCGCAACCTCATCGACGGCGGCTTCTCCGGCGAGATCCATCCGGTGAACCCCAAGGCCGATGACATCTTGGGCCGCAAGGCGTACAAGAGTGTCACGGACGTTCCCGGTGAGGTGGATGTGGCGGTCTTCGCGATCCCCGCAAAGTTCGTGGCGTCGGCCTTGGAGGAGGTGGGTCGCAAGGGCATCCCCAACGCGGTCCTGATCCCCTCCGGGTTCGCCGAGACCGGTGAACAGGGCCTCCAGGACGAGATCGTGGAGATCGGCGAGCGGCTCGGAGTGCGACTGCTCGGCCCGAACATCTACGGCTACTACTCGACGTGGCACGACCTGTGCGCCACGTTCTGCACGCCGTACGACGTCAAGGGCGGGGTCGCCCTGACGAGCCAGTCCGGCGGCATCGGGATGGCCATCCTCGGCTTCGCGCGCACCACGAAGACGGGCGTTTCGGCGATCGTCGGCCTCGGCAACAAGTCCGACCTGGACGAGGACGACCTCCTCACCTGGTTCGGCGAGGACCCCCACACGAAGTGCATCGCCATGCACCTGGAGGACCTCAAGGACGGGCGTGCCTTCGTGGAGGCCGCACGGGCGACCGTCCCGAAGAAGCCGGTCGTGGTCCTGAAGGCCGGACGTACGGCCGCCGGGGCGAAGGCCGCCGGATCGCACACGGGCGCTCTGGCGGGCGATGACGCCGTGTACGACGACATCCTCAGGCAGGCGGGCGTGATCAGGGCGCCGGGGCTCAACGAGATGCTGGAGTACGCGCGCGCGTTGCCGGTGCTCCCCACCCCGCAGGGCGACAACATCGTGATCATCACGGGCGCCGGCGGCTCCGGGGTGCTGCTCTCCGACGCGGTGACCGACAACGGGCTGCGCCTCATGGAGATCCCCGACGACCTGGACGCGTCCTTCCGGGCCTTCATCCCGCCCTTCGGGGCGGCGGGGAACCCCATCGACATCACCGGGGGCGAGCCGCCGTCGACGTACGAGGCGACCATCAGGCTCGGCCTCGAGGACCCGCGTATTCACGCGCTCGTCCTGGGTTACTGGCACACCATCGTGACCCCTCCCATGGTCTTCGCCGAACTGACGGCCCGCGTGATCGCCGAGTTCCGTGAGCGCGGCATCGAGAAGCCCGTCGTGGCATCCCTGGCGGGCGACGTCGAGGTGGAGGAGGCCTGCCAGTACCTCTTCGAGCGGGGCGTCGTGGCGTATCCGTACACCACGGAGAAGCCGGTCGCCGCGCTCGGCGCGAAGTACCGGTGGGCCCGAGCGGCCGGCCTGTTGGGGGGGCGGTCGATGAGGTGACCGGTGTTGGGTCCTGCCGGCGGTGCGCGTCGGCAGGACCCGGGGCCCGTGCGCACACGAAAGGTATTGGACAGGGGGCGCTGGCCAGGATCTTTTCGACGCAAGGGGTGCTGAACCAACATGACGACAACTGACATATCCACAGCCGTCCCATTCAGGGAGGTGACGGACGCCAACGGCCGGATGTACCGGGTCGGCGAGACCGACATCGACATCATGGGCCGTAAGCGCAAGTGGATGGTCATCCTGCCGTGGATCGGCATGATGGGCATCAGCTCGGCCGAGTACGCATTCGCCTCTGCCGAGGACACCCTGCACACCGCGCATTCCTGGGGCGACACCCATATCTTCTGGATGCTGGGCGTGTGGGTCTTCTTCCAGGCCGCGGTGGCCTTCCCCGCGGGCAAGCTGCGTGAGAGCGGAAAACTCCCGGCACGCTGGGCGATGATGTGCGGCGCCGTCGGAACACTGCTGGGCTATCTGTCACTGGCGTTCGCGCCGCATGTCATCGTCGCCTACATCGGCTTCGGCATGTTCAGCGGTATGGGCGCCGGCATGGTGTACGCGACCTGCGTGAACATGGTCGGCAAGTGGTATCCCGAACGAAAGGGAGGAAAGACCGGATTCGTCAACGGCGGATTCGCCTATGGCTCGGTGCCGTTCGTGTTCATCTTCACCGGTTACATGGACCTGACGAACTTCCGCTGGGTGCTCGTGTCCGTCGGCCTCTTCCTCGCGGCGATGGTGGCCGTGGCGGGCTACTTCTTCAGGGACCCGCCGAAGAACTGGTGGCCGGCCGACGTGGACCCGCTGCGGCCGCCGACGGACCCGCGGGCCAGGCGCGCCATGGCGATGAACCCGCCCGCCGTGCGGCAGTACACACCGAAGGAGGCGTGGCAGACCGGCCGGGTGGCCCTGATGTGGTTCTGCCTCTTGTGCACATCGGGCGTGAACATCTTCGGCATCGCGTTCCAGGTGGACATCGGAAAGGAAGCAGGATTCGCCGGCGGAATCGTCGCCACGGCCATGTCCCTGAAGGCCATCGTGAACGGCACGGGCCGAGGCGTCATCGGCTGGCTCTCGGACCTCTACGGACGTAAACGCTGCCTGATATTCGTCTGCATCGTCCTGGGCCTTTCCCAGTACGGCATCCTGTGGTCGGCGAACATCGAGAACCTCCCGCTGTTCCTGGTCTTCTCCAGCATCTCCGGCTTCGGAGGCGGCGCCATCTTCCCGATGTTCGCGGCGATGACGGCGGACTACTTCGGCGAGAACAACAACGCCTCCAACTACGGCCTGGTCTACAGCTCCAAACTGGTCTCGGGGCTTCTCGGCTCCGGTATGGGTGCCGTCGTGGTGAGCAACTGGGGCCACACCGGGGCCTTCACCCTGGCCGGCTCCATCTCCCTGTTCGCAGGCTTCATCGCGCTCTTCCTCTCCCAACCGGGAAGGCCCAACGACAAACGCATCAAACCCAACCCCCAACCCCTCGGCGAAGAAATGGCCTGACGACACACTCAGCACTCCGACAGACGCCAAACAGCTCTCGCCGCGCACCTGTTGCGCGGCGAGAGCTGTTTGTGCGTGCGGTCAGCGCTTCTTGCGCAGTGCCGCCAGGTTGTCGTAGCCGATCTTCGCGAGCTTCAGGGACTGCCCGGCGTCGGTGGCACTGGGCGCGTTGTCCTGCTCGACCATGGGGTTGTGGTAATTCTTCTCGCCCACACGGCTGAAGAAGGTGCGGTAGTCGATGACACCCTCACCGAAGGCCACCATGTCGTAGCCCTGGCCGCTCGTGTCGTTGCGCGTGCCGTCCTTGGCGTGGAACAGCGGGAAGCGCTTGTTGTTGCGGCTGACGAGCCCGGCCGGGTCGAAGACCTTCTTCCGCTGCGAGCCGTCGTGCGCGGTGTACGTGTGGAACTTGTACTGCGCGACGTGCGCCCAGTAGACGTCCATCTCCAGCCAGACCGACCTCGGGTCCGTGGCCTTGAGGAAGTACTCCAGTTTGCGGATGCCGGAGCTGCGGGTCGGGCGGCCCTGCGCGTCGAGCGGACCGCCGTCGAGCAGGAAGCCGTACGCCGCGTCGTGGTTGTGGGTGTAGAGCTTGATGCCGGCCTTGCGCGCGATGGCGCCCATGGCGTTCCACTTGTCGGCGGCGACGTCCCAATCGGCCTTGTAGGAGCTGTTGGTGGGGTCACCGCCGGTGCCCATGTGGTCCATGCCGAGGATGTTGGCGATCTCCAGGTGCTTCTTGAACGTGTCGATGTCGGGCTGCGTGAGCGGCCATGACCCCGGTATGAAGCCGTGGTTGCCCTGGGCTCGCAGGCCGTACTCGTCCAGCCACGAGCGCAGCAGTTTGGCGCCGGCGACGGACTCCAGGCCGGCCCCGCCGGGTGCGTTGGCGTGCTGGCCGTAGCCCGCGAACTCCACCTGCTTGTACCCGTGGCGGGCCAGCTCCTTGAACACCTCGCGGAAGCCGGAGGGAAGGGCGCTGGCAAGCGGGTCGCGGCCGGTCGCGTCACGCACCGTGTAAAGGATGATTCCGCGCTTCTTCGCGGGCACCAGTTCGCGGCCGTGGCCGTGGCCATGGCCGCCCTTGGTCTGCGGCTGCGCGAAGGACGGTGCCGCGCCGAACACGGGCGCGGCGATCGCACCCGCGCCGACGGCGGTGCACGTGCTGAGGAAACGGCGGCGGTTGACGCCGAGACGCTGTCTGAGGGCCTCGTCGGCGGCGGGAGTCTCGTGGATGTCGGTCACGGGTGCCTCTCTTGGGCTCTTCGACCTGCGGGCGGATGCCACTGGCGTGTTGTCAGTGACGTGTGTTTCACTCTCTGTAACTGCTCCTGACCGGGCGGGTGGTGGGGCGAGGTGTGTCTCAGCCCAGGCCGGCCAGGTCGAGGAGGAGGGATTTCACGGCGGTGGCCGCGATCCGGTCGGGAAACGCATGGGGGGTGGAGCTGATGATGAGCGGACCGTCGTCGTCGCTCAGGGGAAGGCGGCCGTGGCTGCCTCGAATAGGTGACGCGTCCAGGGGCACGACCGCCATGCGATAGCGCATGCCGAGCTTCTTGCGGGCCAGCGCGGACGCGGCCTTGACGCGGACGTAGGGGTCCTCGGGATCCATGAAGAGCTCGACCGGGTCGTAGCCGGGTTTGCGATGGATCTCGACGAGCTGCGCGAAGTCGGGCGCGCGGTCGTCGTCGAGCCAGTAGTAGTACGTGAACCAGGCGTCCGGCTCCGCGACGGCGACGAGTTCGCCGGAGCGCGGGTGGTCCAGGTGGTGGGCCTTCTTGCCCTCGTCGTCGAGGAGTTGCTCGATGCCGGGCAGGTCGGCGAGTGCCTGGCGTGTGACCTCCAGGTCCTCGGGCCTGCGCACGTAGATGTGGGCGATCTGGTGATCCGCGACGGCGAAGGCGCGCGACGTCATGGGATCCAGGTACTCCATGCCGTCCTGCGTGTGCACTTCGAGCAGACCGGCACGGCGCAGGGCGCGGTTGATGTCGACGGGGCGGTCCACGCGCGTGATGCCGTACTCGGACAGGGCGACGACGGTGCGGCCCTCGGCCTTCGCCTCGTCGAGGAGGGGGGCGATGGTCGCGTCGAGTTCGGCGGCGGCCTGATGGGAGCGCGGGTCGTCGGGACCGAAGCGCTGCAGGTCGTAGTCGAGGTGCGGGAGGTAGCAGAGGGCCAGGTCGGGGTGGCGGGTGCTGATGATGTGACGCGTGGCGTTCACGATCCAGCGGCTGGAGACGATGTCGGCGCCGGGGCCCCAGAAGTGGAACAGGGGGAACGTACCGAATTTTTCGGTGAGTTCGTCGTGCAGGGCCGGGGGCCGGGTGTAGCAGTCGGGTTCCTTGCGGCCGTCGGCGTAGTAGACGGGACGGGGGGTGATGGTGATGTCGGTGTCGGCGCCCATGGCGTACCACCAGCAGATATTCGCGACGGTGTAGCCGGGGTGCGCGCGACGGGCGGCGTCCCACAGTTTGTCGCCGGCGACGAGTCCGTTGTGCTGGCGCCACAGGAGTACGTCGCCGAGTTCGCGGAAGTACCAACCGTTGCCGACGATGCCGTGCTCGGCGGGCGTGGTGCCGGTGAGGAAGGTGGACTGTGCGGCGCAGGTGACGGCGGGCAGGACCGTGCCGAGCGGGGCCCGGGAGCCGGACTGTCCGAGGGACTTGAGGTGCGGCATGTGGTCGAGGAGACGGGGGGTGAGGCCGACGACGTCCAGGACGAGGAGGGGTGTGGGGCTCATGGCAGTTCCTTCAGGCCGAGGTCCGTCAGGAGATCGCGGGCGAGGGTGAGCTCGGCGGCGATGCCGTCGGCGAGCTGGGGGCGGGAGCGCGGGCGCAGCTCGGGCGGCAGCGCCTGCCAGGTGTAGGTCTCGACCTCGAGATGCCGGGTGCGGGGGTCGGGGCCGCCGACCAGGAGGGCGAGGGTGTCCTTGAGTACGGGGAGCGTGGAGGTGAGGGGCGGCGCGGGAGGCGCGTGCAGGGGGACGTGGAAGTGGGCGCGCCAGGGCGCCATCTCGGGCAGTGCGTCACCGGCGAGGGATTCACCGAGGTCGTCGGTGCCGCGCAGTCCTTCCGCGGTGCGGGTGCGGGTCTGGTGCAGGAAGCGGGGTTCGTCGAAGGCGGCGAGGGCCTCGCGGACCGCGGGGAGATGGGGGTGTTCGGCGTGCAGGGCGGCGGAGAGCTGGGACTTGACGACGGGGATGCCCGCGACGGCGAGCGCGTCGAGCGCGGTCCGCGGGTCCTCGAAGGAGGTGGCGAGGTGACAGGTGTCGACGCAGACACCGATGCGGTCGTGGCCGATCGCGGTGAGGGGGGCGATCGCGTCGCCCGTGGTCTCCACGGTGCAGCCCGGCTCCGGTTCGAGTCCGATGCGGATCGACTTGCCGGTCAGCTCCGCGAGCGCGTCGAGGCGTTGGGCGAGCGCGGTGAGTGCGGTGCGGGCGGCCTCGGCGTGCGTGGTGTCGAACGGGGTGCGCCAGGCGAGGGGAAGGGTGGAGATGGTGCCCTCGGTGACGTCGTCCGGGAGGAGGGCGGCAAGGAGCCGGGCCAGGTCGGTCGTGTGGGACAGCCGCTCGGGGTCGGTCCAGTCCGGCTTGTAGACGCGGTACTTGACCTCTTCCGCACCGAACCCTTCATACGGGAAGCCGTTGAGGGTGACGACCTCGAGGCCGCGCCGGTCGAGTTCGCAGCGCAGGCCACGCAGCGCGGCCGGATCGGTGACCAGGGCGCGCGCGGCGTCCTTGGCGAGCCACAGGCCGATGCCGAGGCGGTCCCTGCCGAGCCGTTTGCGTACGGGCTCGCAGTGGTCGCGGAGTTGGGCGAGGACGCCGTCGAGGGTCTCGGCGGGGTGGACGTTGGTGCAGTAGGCGAGGTGGACGACGCTGCCGTCGGGGTGCCGGAAGCGCATGTCTCACTCCCCGCCGCGAAGGATGGAGTTGCCCTCGTGGGTGCCTTCGGTGTCCGTGACGTCGAGCGCGAGGCGGCCGCTGAGTCCGTAGAAGGCGACGGGGTTGCGCCAGAGCACCAGGTCGACGTCGTCCTCGCTGAATCCGGAGGCGAGCATGGCGTCGGCGACCTTGCGGGTCTTGAGCGGGTCGCTCTTGCCCCAGTCGGCGGCCGAGTTGACCAGGACCCGCTCGGGCCCGTGGTCGCGCAGGATGGCCACCATCCGGTCCTCGTCCATCTTGGTGTCGGGATAGACGGAGAAGCCGAGCCAGCAGCCGCTGTCCTTGGCCTCCTTGACCGTGGTCTCGTTGAGATGGTCGACGAGGACCCGGTCCAGGGGCAGCGCGGACTCCCTGACGACGTCGAGGGTGCGGCGCAGCCCCGCGAGCTTGTCGCGGTGCGGGGTGTGGACCATCGCGGGCAGTTCGTGGTCGGCGGCGAGCTGGAGCTGGGCGGTGAGCGCGGCGTCCTCGGCGGGGGTCATGGAGTCGTAGCCGATCTCGCCGACGGCCACGACGTTGTCCTTGACGAGATAGCGGGGCAGCTCGTCGAGGACGGGGGTGCAGCGGGGGTCGTTCGCCTCTTTGGGGTTGAGGGCGATGGTGCAGTGGTGGGCGATGCCGTACTGGGCCGCGCGGAAGGGCTCCCAGCCGAGGAGCGAATCGAAGTAGTCGAAGAAGGAGGCGGGCGAGGTGCGGGGCTGGCCCAGCCAGAACGCGGGCTCGACGACGGCGCGGACGCCTGCGGCGTACATGGCCTGGTAGTCGTCGGTGGTACGGGACGTCATGTGGATGTGGGGGTCGAAGATGCGCATCAGGACTCCTGCTCCTCGCCGGTGGAAGGGGTCGTGGGGGCCGGGGGCGCCACTGCGGCCGAGGGGGCCGTAGGAGCGGTCAGGGCCAGGACGCGGTGCAGATCGCCGGGGACGGTGCGGCCGGCGGCGGTGCGTTCGCCGGCGTAGTCGCCGAGCATGCGGGCGAGCTCGGCGTCGGCGGTGGCCCTGCGGTCGAGTTCGGCGACGGCTTCCACGGGGACGCCGGTGAACAGGCACTTCAGGACCGCGTGACGCCAGTCGTGCGGGGGGAGGTGCCGGGCGGCGTACGGGCCGACGGCGGCGGCGACGAGCCGGGTGTCGTTGGTGCGCAGGGCATCCTCGACCAGGGGCAGCGCCTCGGGGCCCGGGACCAGGTGGGGCAGGGCGTGCAGGACGGCGCGGCGTTCGGCCGCGGTGCCCTGCTCGTAGACGCGGGTGAGGGTGGCCGGGTCCGCTCCGGCGGCGTGCAGGAGCAGTACGCGGGCGGCGTCGGCGTGGTCCTGGCCGCAGCGGCGTCCGGCTTCGGCGAAGCGAAGCTCCCAGGTGGGGGTGGTGCTCTGGGCCGGCCGGCCGCGGTGGGCGGCGGCCTCCGCGGTGGCCTGGTCCAGCCAGGCGCGGGCGGCGCCGGGGAGAGCGGCCTCCAGACGGGTGCGGAGGTCGTCGATGACGGGGGCTTCGGTCATGGGGTTCCTCCTCCGGCCGGGGTCGGGATCGGCGCTGTGCGGGTCGCTTCGGTGGCCGCCTTGTGCAGGAACTCGATGGAGTGGGAGGCGAGTTGTGGGCCCGCGTGGGAGTGGCGGGGCAGTTCGACGACGGTGAGGCCCCGGTAGCCGGTGGAAGCCAGTGCTTCGAGGACGGGCGGGAAGTCGATCTCGCCGTCACCGAACGGGAGGTGTTCGTGCACGCCGCGGCGCATGTCCTCGATCTGGACGTGCCGCAGCCAGGGTGCGGCGGCGCGTACGCAGTCGGCGGGTGACTGCGGTTCGAGGCACTGGCAGTGGCCGATGTCGAGGGTGAGGCCCAGGTTCTCGGGGTCGCCCAGTTCATGGCGGAGCCGGTGGAAGTCGGCGAGGGTGGAGAGGAGGTGGCCGGGCTCGGGTTCGATGGCGAGGGGCACGCCGGCGCCGGACGAGGCGTCGAGGACCGGGCCGAGGGCTTCGGCGAGCCGCTGCCAGGCGGTGTCCTCGGGGGCGCCTTCGGGGGTGATGCCGCTGAAGCAGTGCACGGCGTGGGCGCCGAGGTCGGCGGCGACCTGGACGGCACGGATCAGCAGGCGGACACGGGCGGCGCGTGCGTCCGGGTCGGGGTCGAGGAGGGAGGGGCCGTGCTTGCGGCGCGGGTCGAGCACATAGCGGGCGCCGGTCTCGATCGTCACGGTCAGACCGAGGCGTTCCAGGCTGCGGGCCACGTGGCGGGTGCGGGTGGCGAGGTCGCTGGCGAGGGGGTCGAGGTGCATGTGGTCGAGGGTGAGTCCGACGCCGGCGTAGCCGAGGTCGGCGAGGAGGCCGAGGGCGTCATCGAGCCGTAGGTCGGTCAGGCCATTGGTGCCGTAGCCAAAACGGAAGGGGCCCGGAGCAAGCTGCGGGACGTCTGTCCGGTCCGTGGTCTCCCTCATGTCACGCTCACCTTCCGGCCGAACTTGCGGGCCGCCGGGGCCAGTGCGGCGGTCAGGAGGGCGGGGCCCAGGGCGCCGTCGAGCCGCACGCCGGTCGGGCCTGTCACGCCTGTCACGCCGTTGGTGCCGTAGCCGAAGCGGAAGGGGCCCGGAGCAAGCTGCGGGACGTCTGTCCGGTCCGTCGTCTCCGTCATGTGACGCTCACCTTCCGGCCGAACTTGCGGGCCGCCGGGGCCAGTGCGGCGGTCAGGAGGGCGGGGCCCAGGGCGCCGGTGCGGGCGGAGAGCGCGGCCTGGAGCGGGATCATGGCTCGGATGCCTCCGCCCACGGCCCGCTGGGTGAGCTGGGGCGACGGGTTGAGCGCGGCGTGGAAAAGGGGCCGCGCCGCGGTAGCCGCGTAGGTGACGGCTAGCGCGGCCTGGACGGCACCGCGAGCTCCGGCCCGCCAGGCGCTTCCGGACCGCCCCGAGGCGAGGCCGGTCACGCCGCCGGGGTGCCAGGCTCGGCCCCACGTCTGTCCCACCGCCTGCGCCACCGGGCGGCCCCGTGACGCCACCCTCGGGGTGAAGCCCGGCAGACCGCGGGTGGCTGCTCCGCCGCGGTCTGCCGGGAGTCGGGAGGCGCCGATGCCGGCGCTCGTACCGGTGTGGGCGCTCGAGCCGGTGCCTCCGCTCGAGCCGGAGACGGCGGAACCACGGCGGCCGCCCCAGTTCCCTCCGCTCGTCCCGCTGTCGGCGGAACCACGGCTGCCGCCCCCGATCCCCCCGCTCGGGACAAGCAGTCGCGTGAGCGCGGCTGTCGCGGCGAGTGCGGCCAGGGGTGCGGCCGTCGAGCCGCCCTGCGCCTCGCGGCGTGAGACCGCGGTCACCGCGAGGGTGTGGGCGCCAAGAACGAGGGCGGTGGGCACGGCAGCACGAAGAGCTGGACCCGAACCCCGCAGACCGGCGCTCGGCACCCCCACCGACGGCCGCGAAAGTACCCCCATCGACGACGCAGAAGTAGCCGCCGCCCCCACCGACACCGGCGACAGCACCCCCGTCGACGACGCAGAAGCACCCGCCGCCCCTGCCGACGGCGCCGACATCGCCCCCGCCGCCGACGCGGAAGTAGCCGCCGCCCCCAGCAGCAGATCGAGGGAGCGAGCCGCTGCCATGGCGGCCGGGCCTGCCGGGGTGTGTTTCAGGCCCAGGTCGTAGGCCCATACCGTGGCCGCCAGGGCGCCCGCCACCGCCAGAGCCGGGCGGCCCGCGGCGGCGGCGAGTGCGAGGCCCCCCGCGGTCAGAGCCGCCGCCGCGCCGAGTGCGACCGGTGGAGCGATGCGGCCGGACGGCAGCGGACGGTGCGGGCGTTCGACCGCGTCCTCCTCCCGGTCCGCCCAGTCGTTGAGGGCCATGCCCGCTTCGTAGAGGGAGAGGGAGGCGGCGATGGCCAGGAGAGTGCGGCGGTTGGGGGCAAGGCCCGTCGCCGCCGCACCGGCCAAGGCGTCGCCCGGGACGGTGAACAGGGCGGAGACGCGCAGCAGTTCGGCCCAGTCGCGGCCCGTCCCCAGTGAAGTGCCGCCGGTGGTTCCGGGATCAGTGCCCTTCACGCACTCACCCCCCGCAGCCGCGACGCGAAGCCCACGAGCGCCTCGTACTGCTCGGCCAACGCCGACGAGGAGCCGTCGTCCGGGTCCTTGAAGTAGAAGCCGAGCTCGCCCAACGGGCCGGTCAGCCCCACCTCGTGGGCGCGGGCCGCCAGGCGGGCCAGGTCCAGGATCAGAGGCGCCGCCAGGGCCGAGTCGCAGCCCTGCCAGGTCGTCTGCAGGACCATCCGCGCGCCGAGGAACCCGTCGAACGCGATGTGGTCCCAGGCGGTCTTCCAGTCGCCGAGCGACGGGACGTCGTCGATGTGGACCTCGCCCTCCGGGGCGGAGCCCAGCGTGTCGGCGAGGACCCGTTCCTTGCCCGCGTTCTTCGCCGCGGCCGCGGCCGGGTCCGCGAGGGCGGCGCCGTCGCCGCCCCCCAGGAGGTTCGTGCCGGACCAGGCGCGGACGGCCAGCGCACGCTGGGCGAACATCGGGCCGA
Organism: Streptomyces sp. NPDC054872; assembly: GCF_053610705.1. Taxonomy (NCBI): domain Bacteria; kingdom Bacillati; phylum Actinomycetota; class Actinomycetes; order Kitasatosporales; family Streptomycetaceae; genus Streptomyces; species Streptomyces sp. NPDC054872. The sequence continues at coordinate 296,025 of NZ_JBSGYY010000001.1, forward strand.
GGACCGAGCGGAGGAGGGTCTGGCCCGTCTTGCCGTCCCGGCCCGCGTGAGGGAGCCCGGACGAGGACGCCGTGGACGCGAGTGCCGGGTGGTGCAGGCCCGCCGACGGGGTGAAGTTCACGTAGGGGCAGCCCGCCCGCAGCGCCGCCGCCGCGTAGAGGGAGCTGGCGGGCAGTCGCCCCGCGCCCTCCGCGGGCACCGGTTCGGTGGATGCCACGTTCACCACCACCGCACGGGCGAGCCCCCGGCGTCGTACGAAGTCCCGGAGGTCGGCGGCGAAGGACTCGATCAGTTCCTCGTCCGTCCTGGTGTCGAAGTCCCCGCGGCGCGGCCCGCCCATGCGGATCTCCGCGTCCGCCGCGGCGAGTTCGGCGCCCACCGCCGAGGGGACGCCGTGCGGGAGCACGCCCCCGGCGGCCAGCTGCTCCGCACGTTTGGGCAGCGGGCACTCCACGGTGTCGTGGCCGCCGAAGACGAGCGACGACAACGTTGGCAGACCACAGTCCGCGAACGGCGGGGTCTCGGTGATCATGCCGGTCGGCGGGTGCAGCCCGGCCGTCACGGCAGCGCACCCCGCGACGGCCGTCGTGGCGACCGAACCGCGCGCTCCGATCAGCCACACCCCGGTCGGCCCGCCACCCGAAGAGCCGGGTGAACCAGAAGAACCAGGAGAGGAAGAGTTGGACATGGCTGCCTCCTGTCGTACACGCGGCGAACCCGCGGGGGATGGGACGACGGACGGGGATAAGACGGCGGGCGGAGGTCCGGCGTCCTCCGCCCGCCGCCGTCTAGCGGCCCACGCCGGACGCGGTGCGGGCCGGCAGGTCCTTCACCCGGATGTCGCGGAAGGAGACCTGGTCTTCGGCACCGTGGTTCTGGATGCCGATGTGACCGTCCTTGAGGCTCCTCGCCGGATCCGTGTTGGTGAAGTCGTTGATCTTCACTCCGTTGAGGTAGATCCGAAGGCGTTCGCCCTCGACCCGGAGCTCGTACGTGTTCCACTCCCCCGCCGGATTCAGCGCCTTGTCGCGCTTCTTCAGGTCGGCGGACTTGAAGCCGTAGACGGATCCCGTGGTCTTCTCCGGGACGTCGGTGGCGTCGATCTGGATCTCATAGCCGTTGTTCACGGCCGACCAGGGGTCGTCGGAGGGCGGGAAGCCCACGAAGATCCCCGAGTTGTCGTCGCCGTCCATGCGCCAGTCCAGCTTGAGGGAGTAGGAGCCGAGCTCCTTCGCCCCGTCGTACCAGAGCATGCCCATGCCGCCGACGGTCGTCAGGGTCCCGTCCTTCTCGTTCAGTTCGAACGATCCGGGACCCGCCTGCTTCCAGGCCTCGAGGGACTTCGCCGTGCCGTCGAAGACGGGCGTGTAGCCCTTCTCCGGCCGGCAGTCGGCCTGTGCCGCACCCGCCGCCCAGCGGATTCCGCCGAGCAGATGGGTGCGGAACGCGGGATCGGCGAAGGACTCCTTGGTGTGGCCGCTGCCCGTGTAGAAGGAGCGGCCGCCCTGATAGTCCTGGCACCAGGCGATGGGATGGTCGCCCGACATGGAGCCGCCCGAGTAGGACGACTCGTCGAGTGAGGCCAGGACATGGGCGCGGTCACGGGGGTTGGAGCGGTAGTTGTACCACTCGTCGGTCCGTTCCCAGGTCCCCGGCAGATGTGCCGTGGCCGGGTGCCCATGGTCCTCGACCTGCACCTTCGCGGGCTGGATCGCGGGGTGCGACTGGAAGTACGCGCCCGCGAGTCCGCCGTAGAAGGGCCAGTCGTACTCGGTGTCGGCGGCGGCGTGCACGCCCACGTACCCGCCGCCCTTCTTGATGTAGCCCTCGAACGCCGCCTGCTGCTTGCCGTCGAGGACGTCGCCGGTCGTGGAGAGCCAGATCACCGCGTCGTACCGCGCGAGGTTCTTGGCCGTGAAGGCCTTGGCGTCCTCGGTGGCGTCGACCGTGAAGCCGTTCGCCGTGCCCAGCTCCTTGAGGGCCGTGATGCCCTCGGGGATCGAGTCGTGGCGGAAGCCCGCGGTCTTCGAGAAGACCAGGACCTTCTCGCCCGCCACCGAACCCGACGGCACAGCACCGGAGGGTTCCGGCCTGGAGGCCGCGGGGCCCGATACGCAGCCGATGAGCAAGGCGGCCGTAGCGGTGGCGATGGTGATGCGTGCGGATGCCCGCATGGTGGGGTGACCCCTTCCTCAGCGCGTGGTGAAGGTGAAGTCGTCGACCTCGTACAGGGCTCCGGAGCCCTTGCCCTTGAAGACCAGGAAGAGCGTCGTCGTGTTCTTGGGCGCCTTGCTGATGGCGGTGCTCACATCCGCGTACGTCTCCCATCCGCCGGTGGGTGCGACCTTGGCCTTGCCCAGGAGCCTGCCGGTGGCCGATCCGCTGCGGACCTCGAGCGTGCCGCCCTGGCCGGCCGACGCGACGCGCGCGGTCAGCTTGGTGACGTTGCCGAGGATGTAGGGCTTGAAGGAGATCCAGTCGCCGTTGTTGATCTCGCCGACCGTCTTGCCTCCGTGTGCCGGGGTGTGGTTCACCACGGAGATGCCCTTGGAGTCGTTGTAGTGCTCGCCCTGGCGGTGCTTGGGCTGGACGACGTTCTGGTCGTGGGTGGTCAGCGCGGGCTGGCCGTTGGCGCCCTTGTCGGTGTACTCGGCGTCGAAGACCCCGAAGATGTTGGCGTTCGGGTCGTGCTCGCCGTCCGCGGACGTCTGGAGGGTGCCCTCGCAGCCGTTGGCCGAGGTCACCGGGTGACCGTGGCTGTCATGGCCGAGGATGTGGGTGACCTTGACCTTCGTGCAGTCGATCGGGCCGTCCTCCTTGTCGGTCACCTTGACCTTGAAGGGGATCTTGTCGCCGAAGGTGAACAGCTGCCCGTCGCCCGGGAGTTCCAGGGTCACCTTGGGCGCGGTGTTGCCGACGGTGACGTGCGCGCTGGCGGAACCGGTGCGCCCGGTGGAGTCCTTGACGGTCACGGTCGCGGTGTAGACGCCGTTCTTCTTGTACGTGTACGTGGGGTTCTGCTGGGTCGACTTGCCGCCGTCGCCGAAGTCCCACGCGTAGGTCAGGGTGCCGCCGTCGGCGTCCGTGGCCTTCGCGGTGAACTTGGTCGTGAGCGGGGCCTGGCCGCTGGTCACGGAGGCGCTGGCCTCGACGACCGGTGAGTGGCCGTCCGTGGCGTTCTCGATGCGGAAGAGGCCGGAGTTCTCGTCGCCGCCGAACCAGGCCGTGCCGTAGTCGAGGACGTACAGCGCGCCGTCGGGGCCGAACTCCATGTCCATGATCTGCGTGCCGGTCCACGGGAAGGGGTTGATGGACTGGACGGTGCCGTCCGCGCCGTGCTCGATGCGCTTGATCCAGCGCCGTCCGAACTCGCCGGCGAAGAAGTCGCCGTCGTACGCCTCGGGGAACTTCACCGGGGAGGTGTTGGCGGCGTCATAGCGGTAGACGGGGCCCGCCATCGGGGACTCGGAGCCGGAGCCGAACTCGGGGACGGAGCCTCCGTCGTACGGGATCCAGGCTTCCTGCGCGGCCGGCAGGTCGGTCAGGCCGGTGTTGTACCGGGAATCGTTCTTCGGCGCGGCGCAGTCGAAGGCGGCGCCGGAGGTCTGCGTGGCGAAGTCGTAGTCGATGTAGGCGTCGTTCTTGCCGGTGCAGTAGGGCCAGCCGAAGTTGCCCGGCTTGGTGACGCGGGCGAACTCGACCTGGCCCGCGGGGCCGCGCTTGGGGTCGGCCGCGCCGGCGTCGGGTCCGTAGTCACCTACGTAGACCGTTCCGGTGGGCTTGTCGACGCTCATGCGGAAGGGGTTGCGGAAGCCCATCGCGTAGATCTCGGGACGGGTCTTGTCCGTGCCCGGTGCGAAGAGGTTGCCGTCCGGGACGGTGTACGAGCCGTCGTCGGCGACCTTGATGCGCAGGATCTTGCCGCGCAGGTCGTTGGTGTTGCCCGCGCCGCGCCGGGCGTCGAAGGCAGGGTTGCGGTCAGCGCGCTCGTCGAGCGGCGAGAAGCCGTCCGAGGCGAAGGGGTTGGAGTCGTCGCCCGTCGAGAGGTAGAGGTTGCCGTCCTTGTCGAAGTCGATGTCGCCGCCGACGTGGCAGCAGATGCCGCGGCTCGCGGGGACGTCGAGGACCTTCTTCTCGCTGGCGTTGTCGAGGGTGCCGTCGGTCTTCAGGACGAAGCGGGAGAGGCGGTTGACGCCGTCGAACTTCTTGAAGTCCTCGGCGGTGCCGGTCTCCGGGGCGTCGCCGGCGGGGGTGTCGAGCGGGGGCGCGTAGTAGAGGTAGATCGCGCGGTTCTCGCTGAACTTCGGGTCGAGGCCGACGCCTTGGAGGCCCTCTTCGTCGTGCGTGTAGACCGGTATCTTGCCCGCGATCTTGGTGTTGCCCGCGGCGTCCGTGAGGCGGAGCGTTCCGTCGCGGGAGGTGTGCAGGACGGAACGGTCGGGCAGGACGGCGAGTGTCATGGGCTCGCCGGTCTCGGGCTCACCCTTGGCGAGGGTGACTTGCTGGAAGTCCTCGGCCGCGGCGGCCTTCCCGGTGGCCGCCTTGTCCGCCTGGGCCTGGGCGGCGCGGACGGCCTCCGGGTCGGCGGCGTTCGCGGTGGGGGCGGTGAGGCTGAGGGTGGCACCGGCCAGCAAGGTGCCGGTGAAGAGCGCGAGGGTCTTGCGAAGGCTGCGGGTGTTACGGAGTCTGAGGCGTTTCCTGTGCACGGAGTTCCTCCGGAAGGGGGACGGTCGTACGCGGGTGTGGTGCGAAGCGGGCGCTGGGCGCCGGGGTGCGCCGTCACCCCGGAAGGTTTCATGTCCTGTACACATCAGGGACGGTAGCCACGTTTGTCTTGGACGGAAAGCCCTTGCACAGCAATGAAGTTCAGCTTTTTCCTTGTCCAGGACAAAGTGGCTCCGCGCCACTGCCGCTCGTGGCGGCTCAGTTCCCGCCGAACGCCGCGTCGAACGACGCCGTCGGCGGCTCGAAGTCGAACGCCTTGAGGCTCTTCAGCGCCTCGGGCGCCCCCTGGAGGCGGTCCATCCCCGCGTCCTCCCACTCGACCGAGACCGGACCCTCGTACGCGATCGAGCGCAGCATCCGGAACACGTCCTCCCAGGGGACGTCCCCGTGGCCGGCCGACACGAAGTCCCAGCCGCGGCGCGGGTCGCCCCACGGCAGGTGCGAGCCCAGGCGTCCGTTGCGGCCGTCCAGGCGGCGCCGGGCCTCCTTGCAGTCGACGTGGTAGATGCGGTCCCGGAAGTCGTAGAGGAAGCCGACCGGGTCCAGGTCCTGCCACACGAAGTGCGAGGGGTCGAAGTTCAGGCCGAACGCCGGGCGGTGGTCGACCGCCTCCAGGGCGCGCTGCGTCGTCCAGTAGTCGTACGCGATCTCCGAGGGGTGCACCTCATGGGCGAAGCGCACGCCCTGTACGTCGAAGACGTCGAGGATCGCGTTCCAGCGCTCGGCGAAGTCGTCGTAGCCGCGCTCGATCATCGACTCCGGCGCGGGCGGGAACATCGCCACCAGATGCCAGATCGCCGAGCCCGTGAAGCCGACGACCGTGTCGACGCCGAAGGCGGCCGCCGCGCGCGCCGTGTCCTCCATCTCGCGGGCGGCCCGCTGCCGTACGCCCTCGCCGTCCCCGTCGCCCCAGATGCGGGCGGGCAGGATCGCCTGATGCCGCTCGTCGATGATCGCGTCACAGACGGCCTGCCCGACCAGGTGATTGGAGATGGCCCAGCACTTGAGGCCGTACTTGTCGAGGAGCTGACGGCGCGAGTCCAGGTAGGAGCTGTCGCTCAGCGCCTTGTCGACCTCGAAGTGGTCGCCCCAGCAGGCGAGTTCGAGGCCGTCGTAGCCGAAGTCGCGGGCGAGCCGGCAGACCTCCTCCAGCGGCAGGTCGGCCCACTGGCCGGTGAAGAGCGTGAAGTCGCGGGGCATTGACCGGGCCTCCTCAGTCAGGCGTTCAGGAAAGTGATCAGGCGGAGAGGGAAGAGACGGGTGCGGACGCGATCGGGGTGTAGACCGAGTTCTTCGCCGCGCTCTCCTCCACCGCGGCGAGCACCCGCTGCACCGAGAGACCCGCGGCGAAGGACGGCTCGGGTTGCTCGCCGGTGGCGACCGCGTGCAGCAGGTCGCGCGCCTGGTGCACGAACGTGTGCTCGTAGCCGAGTCCGTGCCCCGGCGGCCACCAGGCCTCCAGGTACGGATGGCCCGGCTCGGTCACCAGGATGCGGCGGAAGCCCGAGGACGCGGCCGGCTCCGTGTGGTCGTGGAAGGAGAGCTCGTTCAGGCGCTCCAGGTCGAAGGACAACGACCCTTCGGAGCCGTTGAGTTCGAGCTTCAGGGCGTTCTTGCGGCCCGCGGCGAAACGGGTCGCCTCGAAGGAGGCGAGGGCACCCGAAGGGAAGCGTCCGGTGAAGACCGCCGCGTCGTCCACCGTGACCTGACCGAGCGCGCCGCCTCCCTCCGCGGTGAGCCCGCTCGACGCCCCGTCGAGCAGCGGACGCTCCCGTACGAACGTCTCCGTCAGCGCCGAGACGCCCGCCACCGGCTCCCCCACCAGGAACTGCGCGAGGTCCACGATGTGCGCGCCCAGGTCGCCGAGCGCACCCGAACCGGCACGGTCCTTGCGCAGCCGCCAGGTGAGCGGGAAGCCGGGGTCGACCAGCCAGTCCTGGAGGTAGGTGAGCCGGACGTGCCGCAGCGTGCCGAGCCGGCCGTCGGCGACCATCTGCCGGGCCAGGGCGAGCGCGGGGACCCGGCGGTAGTTGAAGCCGACCATCGCCACCTGCCCCCGCGCACGGGCCCGCTCGGCGGCCTCGACCATCGCCTCGGCCTCCTCGACGGTGTTCGCCAGGGGCTTCTCGCACAGCACGTGCTTGCCCGCGTCCAGCGCCGCGATCGCGATCTCCGCATGGCTGTCGCCGGGGGTGCAGATGTCGATGAGATCGATGTCGTCACGGGCCACGAGGGCGCGCCAGTCGGTCTCCGCCGTCGCCCACCCGAGGCGGTCCGCCGCGGCACGCACGGCGACGGCGTCGCGTCCGCAGACCGCCGACAGGACCGGTTGCACCGGCAGGTCGAAGACGCGTCCGACAGTGCGCCAGCCCTGGGAGTGGGCGGCGCCCATGAAGGCGTATCCGACCATGCCCACTCCCAGGGGCCGCTTCCCTGTCCCGGCCTCGTGTTCCGTCTCACGCATGCGGTACTCCTCCTCGTAAATGCTCGGTGGGGGGTGCGGACGCGCGGATCACTTGAAGCCGGTGGACATGTACTTGCCGACGTTCTCCTTGTCGACCACGGCCGAGTAGAGCGTGATGAAGGCCGGGATCTCGAACTCGGCCATCCCGCTGACGCCCTTGCCCTGGCCGAGCGCACGCGCCAGGTCGATCGCGGAGGCCGCCATCGTCGGCGGGTAGAGCACGGTGGCCTTGAGGACGCTGTCGTCGGACTCGATGGCCTGCATCGCGGAGAGCGCACCGGCGCCGCCGACCATCAGGAAGTCGTCGCGGCCCGCCTGCTTGATGGCGCGCAGGGCGCCCACGCCCTGGTCGTCGTCGTGGTTCCACAGGGCGTCGAAGTTCTTCTGGGCCTGCAGGAGCTGGGACATCTTCTGCTGTCCCGACTCGACGGTGAACTCGGCGGCCTGCCGGGCGACCTTCTCGATGTTCGAGTAGTTCTTCAGGGCGTCGTCGAAACCCTTGGAGCGCTGCTTCGTCAGCTCGAGGTTGTCGAGGCCCGCGAGCTCGACGACCTTGGCGTTCTTCTTGCCCTTGAGCTTCTCGCCGATGTAGTGCCCGGCGTTGAGACCCATGCCGTAGTTGTCGCCACCGATCCAGCAGCGGTAGGCCTGCGGCGACGCGAAGACCCGGTCGAGGTTGACGACGGGGATGCCCGCCTTCATGGCCTTCAGGCCGACCTGGGTGAGGGCCTTGCCGTCGGCCGGCAGGATCACCAGGACGTCGACCTTCTTGTTGATCAACGTCTCGACCTGGCCGATCTGGGCGGCGGTGTCGTTCGATCCCTCGGTGGACTCGAGCGTGACGTCCGAGTACTTCTTCGCCCGCTCCTTGGCGTTGTCATTGATCGCGTTGAGCCAGCCGTGGTCGGCCTGCGGACCCGCGAAGCCGATGGTGACCTCCTTGCCGGGCTTGTCGTCGGCGACCGGCTGGTCCTTGCTGTCGGAACCCTCGTCCTTGGGTTCATTGCTGGTGCACCCCGTGATGAGGGCACCGGTCGACAGGGCGGCGGCTCCGAAGAGCAGTCCTCTGCGGCTCGCGAATGGGGATGTGTCTGGCATGGCGGTGAACCCTTCGGGTCTGCGGGTCAGGGATCGGGGATCAAATGAGGCAACGCGTCAATGAGTTGAGGCCGTACGTCGCTGGACGAGCACCGCGGCGACGATGATCGCCCCCTTGGCGATCTGCTGGACGGCGGTCTCCAGGTTGTTGAGCGCGAAGATGTTCTGGATCGTGATGAAGATCAGTACGCCGAGCACGGAGCCGATGATGGTGCCCCGGCCGCCGCTGAGCAGGGTGCCCCCGATGATCGCGGCGGCGATGGCGTCGAGCTCGTAGAGGTTGCCGTTGGTGTTCTGGCCCGACCCGGAGAGGATGATCAGCATGAAGGCCGCGATGCCGCAGCAGAGGCCGGAGAGCAGGTAGAGATAGAGACGCTGCCTGCGTACGTCGATGCCGGCGAGGCGGGCCGCTTCCGCGTTGCCGCCGACCGCGACCGAGCGCCGGCCGAAGGTGGTGCGGTTCAACAGCAGCCAGCCGACGACGGTGACGGCCGCGAAGACCAGCACGAGCGGCGGGATGCCGAGGATGTAGGAGTCGCGCTCGCCGAGCTTCAGCACACTGTCCACGGTGACCATTTGGGTCTTGCCGTCGGTGATCTCCAGCGCGAGGCCCCGGCCCGCGGCCAGCATGGCGAGCGTCGCGATGAACGGCACCATGCCGCCGTACGCGATGAGCATGCCGTTGACGAGGCCGCAGGCCATGCCGACGATCACCGCGGTGAACAGGATGCCCGCGAAGCCGTACTCCTGGGTGGCGACCGTCGTCGCCCAGACGGAGGCGAGGGCGACGATCGCGCCGACGGACAGGTCGATGCCGCCGGAGATGATCACGAAGGTCATGCCGACCGTGACGACGCCGATGACGGACGCCTGGGTGAGGATCAGCTGGACGTTGTCGGTGTCCAGGAACGAGTCGGGCTGGGTGATGCCGCCGATCAGGATCAGGACGGCGAGCACCCCGAGCAGGGACAGCGTCCGCACGTCGGCACGTGCGACGACGGTCCGCAACGGGCTTGTGCCGTCCGCCGGTTGACTCTTCGATGCGGCGGGCCGTGGCGGCGATGCGGGCTGCGTCATGACGCCGGGCTCCCTTCGAGTACGAGGTCGAGTACGCGGTGTTCGTCGAGGTCACGGGCGGGCGCCGTATGGACGACGCGGCCCTCGCGAAGGACCAGGACACGGTCGGCGAGGCCCAGGACTTCGGGCACTTCGCTGGAGACGAGCAGGACGGCGAGGCCGTCGTCGGCGAGCCTGCGGATCACGGAGTACAGCTCGGCGCGGGCGCCGATGTCCACGCCGCGGGTCGGCTCGTCGAGCAGCAGGACGCGACAGCCGCGGAGCAGCCAGCGGGCCAGTACGGCCTTCTGCTGGTTGCCGCCGGAGAGCGTGCGCACGGGAGCGGTGGGGTTGTCGGGGCGCAGCGAGAGCTCGCGGGTCGCGCTCTGCGCGGCCTTCCGCTCGGCGCCGCGGTCGAGCCAACCACCGCGCGAGAAACGGGACATGGAGGAGACCGACACGTTGTTGGTGACGGACTCCAGCATCAGCAGGGCCTGCGCCTTGCGCTCCTCGGGGGCGAGCCCGAGACCGGCGCGGACGGCTGCTCGCACGCTTCCGGGCTTCAACGTCTTGCCGCTCATGGTTACTTGACCTGCCGACGGCTTGCGCGCGCCGTAGATCGTCTCCAGGATCTCGGAGCGTCCGGAGCCGACGAGACCGGCCAGGCCGACGATCTCGCCGGGGCGCAGATCGAGGTCGAGGGGCTCGAACTCGCCGCCGCGGGCGAGGCCACGGACCGTCAACACCGGTTCGGCGAGCGGTGGTTCCACGGGCCGGTCGGGGAAGACGTACTCGACGTTGCGGCCGGTCATCATGGCGACGACCTCGCGGGTCGGGGTCTCCTTGGCGGGAAGTCCGACCGCCACCGCGCGGCCGTCCTTGAGGACGGTGACGCGGTCGCCGATGCGGCGGATCTCTTCGAGACGGTGGGAGATGTAGACGACGGCGACGCCGTCCGCGGTGAGATCACCGACGATGCGGAAGAGGTTGTCGACCTCGTCGGGGTCGAGGGCTGCGGACGGCTCGTCCATGACGATCAGGCGCACTTCGTGGGAGAGCGCGCGGGCCATGGACACGATCTGCTGCTGGGCGGCGGAGAGATCACCGACAAGCGTCCCCGGATCGATCTCCCCATGCCCAAGTCGCTTGAGCAGAGCACCAGTTGATGCTTTGGCGTCCTTGCCGCGCACCACGAAACCCGCCGTCGTCGGTTCATGTCCGAGGTGGACGTTCTCGGCGACCGACAGGCCCTCCACCAGGTCGAGCTCCTGGTAGATGGTGGCGATACCGAGGCGCATGGCGGCGATCGGCGACTTGAGCGCGGTGCGCTCGCCGCGCCAGGTGATCTCGCCGTCGTCGGGCTGGTGGGCCCCGGCGAGGACCTTGATGAGCGTGGATTTCCCGGCGCCGTTCTGGCCGAGCAGGCAATGCACTTCGCCGGCCTGGACCTGGAGGTCGACGCCGTCGAGGGCGCGGACGCCGGGGAACGACTTGGTGATGCCGGACATGGTGAGCAGCGGTGGTTCTGGTGCCATGACGGTTCCCTTGGGCGACTGGGGTATCCCCTGCTCGAGCGCAGCCGAGAGCTTGGGGAAGGCCGACGATTTCGGGCAGGGCAGAGCAGGGCGCTGTGCTGGGTGGGATGTTTCGAGGTGGAGGTGCGGGGTGCGCGCTGGTTCGATCGGGTTCCTACGGACCGGCCGTCAGGCCGGTGAGAACAGGTGGTCGCTGATGAGCCGGGCGCCGCCGATGACGCCTGCGGTCGGCCCCAACTCCCCCAGGACGATGGGGAGGTTGCCGGTCGCCAGGGGCAGCGACTGGCGGTAGACCTGGGTGCGGATGGCGGCGAGCAGCGTGTGGCCGAGGCCGGTCACACCGCCGCCGATCACCACGAGGCCCGGGTTGAAGAAGCTGACGAGGCCCGCGATGACCTGCCCGGTGCGGTTGCCGCCCGCACGGATGAGGTCGAGTGCGGTGGCGTCACCGGCGGCGGCCGCCGCGGAGACGTCGACCGCGCTGAGCTTCCCGGCGGCTTCCAGGCGGGCCGCGAGCTCCTGGGAGAGCCCTTGACCTGCGGCGTCCTCCGCGTCGCGGGCGAGTGCCGCACCGCTGAAGTACGCCTCGAGACAGCCCTTGTTGCCGCAGGCACAGGGCCGCCCGTCCGGTTCGACCTGGATGTGGCCGATGTCGCCCGCGCTGCCGGTCACCCCTCGGTAGACCTCGCCGCCGACGACGATCCCGCAGCCGATGCCGGTGCCGATCTTGACGCAGAGGAAGTCACCCACGGAGCGTGCGACGCCCGCGTGCTGTTCCCCCATCGCCATCAGGTTCACGTCGTTGTCGACCATGACGGGACAGCCCAGGTCCTGGCTGATGGCCTCCCGTACGGGGAAGCCGTCCCACCCCGGCATGATCGGCGGGGCGACCGGCACCCCCTCGGGGAAGCGGACGGGACCCGGGACGCCGATGCCGGCGCCGTCGAACCCTTCCGCGAGCCCGGATGCCTTCAACTTGGCCGCCATGGCGAGGACTTGCTCGAAGACGGCGACGGGGCCTTCGCGCACGTCCATGGGCTGGTTGATGTGGCCGAGGACCTCCAGCTCGGCGTTGGTCACCGCTACGTCGACCGAGGTCGCGCCGATGTCCACACCGAGGAAGCGGAGGGCGGGGGCCAGGCGGATGTTGTGGGAGCGGCGGCCGCCGCGCGAGGCGGCGAGTCCGTCGGCGACCACGAGTCCGGTCTCCAGGAGCCGGTCCACCTCGACGGCCAGCTTCGACCGCGAGAGGTCGACCTGATCGCCCAGCTGGGCACGGGAGTTGGGCCCTCCGTCACGCAGCAGTCGCAGCAGTCGCGCCTGGTGCGCATTGGCGGGTCGAGCCGTCATACGTCTCACGCGCCCCTCCCCGCCTCATCGGGCAACTCATGCCATCACGCCCGGCGTTCGTTCTTCTCTCCGGGCTTTCGAGGGGAACGTAGCAGCGCCTGCCGGGAGTGGGAAGAAGTTGCGCACGAATTACCCATGACTTTCTCCAGTCACAGGACAAAGGGGCGGACAGACGTGTCCCGCGCATGACCTCCGGGCTGTGCACGGCGGGCGGCGCCCGCGCCGTGGCTCGCCCGCCGCACGTGGGCGGCTCCTTCGTCGTCGTACGGACCGAGGTCCACGACGACGAAGGGCGCCTCGCCGGGCAGACCACGCGGACCCAGGCGGTCCTGGCGGACCGGCGGGGCTGACGCGTCACGCGTCGCGGTCGCGCCGATGGTAGGTCTCGCGGGTGTGCTCGGTGTGCGCGCGCATGATCTCCGTGGCCCGGCCCTCGTCGCGCTCGGCGATCGCCGCGATCAGCCTGCGGTGCTCGATCCAGGACTGCTTGCCGCGCTGACGGGCCACCGGCGTGTAGTACCAGCGCACACGGCGGTCCACCTGTCCGGCGAGTTCGGCGAGGACGACATTGCCGGCGAGCTCCATGACCTTGGCGTGGAAGGCCGCGTTCGTGGCCACCACCAGGTCCACCTCGCCGTCGGCGACGGCCTTCTCGCCCTTGTCGCACAGCTCTTCCAGGGCGGTGATCCCCGCGGTGCCCGTGTTGGCCGCGGCGAGCCGGGCCGCCTCCGCCTCCAGGAGCGTGCGGACCGTGAGCAGCTGGTCCGCCTCCTCCTCGGTGGGCTCGTGCACGAACGCGCCCTGGGCGGGCCGCAGATCGACCCAGCCCTCGGTGTTGAGCCGCTGCAGCGCCTCGCGCACGGGCTGCCGCGACACCCCGAGGTGCCCGGCCAGTTCACTCTCCACGAGGTGCTGGCCCGGCTGGAGCGCGCGGGTCGTGATGAGTTCGAGCAGCGCTTCGTAGACCCGCTCCCGGAGCGGACCAGGGCGTTCCAGCTTGGGCACCGCCCCCTGCGGCAGTCCTGTGGACAACATCGCGGTCCCCTCCTCGACGATTGCCTTTTGTCTACAGTCTACTGAGCACAATGGCCAGCGCCAGGGGGAGTCGTTCCGGTCACACCGCTCGACGCGCGGTGTCCCGCCGCGCCGACGGCGGTCCCGCCGCCTTACGGGCAGCGGATGACCTGGCCCGCGTACGACAGGTTCCCGCCGAAGCCGAAGAGCAGCACCGGGTCCCCGTGGTTGATCTCGCCGCGCTCCACCAGCTTGGACAGGGCGAGCGGGATGCTGCCCGCCGAGGTGTTGCCGGAGTTCACGACGTCGCGCGCGACGACCGCGTTGACCGCGCCGATCCGCTCGGCGAGCGGCTCGATGATGCGCAGGTTGGCCTGGTGCAGGACGACCGCCGCCAGGTCCGCCGGGGTGAGACCGGCCCGCTCGCAGGCCTTGCGGGCGAGCGGCGGCAGCTGCGTCGTCGCCCAGCGGTAGACGCTCTGGCCCTCCTGCGCGAACCGCGGGGGCGTGCCCTCGATCCGGACGGCGTTGCCCATCTCGGGCACCGAGCCCCAGAGCACGGGTCCGATGCCGGGCTCCTCGCCCGGGCCGCACGCCTCGACGACGGCCGCGCCCGCACCGTCCCCGACCAGCACGCATGTGGTGCGGTCCGTCCAGTCGGCGACCTCCGACATCTTGTCCGCGCCGATCACCAGGGCACGGGTGGCGCCCCCGGCCCGTACGGCGTGGTCGGCCGTGGCGAGCGCGTGCGTGAAGCCCGCGCAGACCACGTTGATGTCCATGGCGGCCGGCGAGGGGATGCCGAGGCGGGCCGCCACCCGCGCCGCCATGTTCGGCGAGCGGTCGATCGCGGTGGAGGTGGCGACCAGGACCAGGTCGATGGCGTCGGGCGCCAGGCCCGCCGCGGCGACGGCCTTGGCCCCCGCGTGCGCGGCGAGCTCGTCGACCGGCTCGTCGGGTCCCGCGATGTGCCGGGTGCGGATGCCCACGCGGGAGCGGATCCACTCGTCGCTCGTGTCGACCATGCCCGCCAGATCCTCGTTGGTCAGGATCTTGGCGGGCTGGTAGTGGCCGACGGCGGCGATGCGTGAGCCGTGCATGAACGGGTCCCCCTTGTTGCCGGAGATGCGGGACCGTCCAGTCTGCTCAGCGACTCACCAGTAACAGGACGCGTAAAGCGACAGGAATCGGGCGATGGGTTTGGCAACTTCTCATCATCACGTCACCCGGTGAAGAGCTGGGTGGCCTTGTGTACGAGCTCATACACCCCATATGCGAGCGGAACCCCCACCCAGGCCCAGGCGGCGACGATCAGCGCCCGGCGGCGGGGCGGATCACTTGGCGGCGTGCTGGTCGGTGCCGTCATGGGCTGCCTCCCTCGGGGCGGGGATGTGGTGGCGGGCGTGGACAGGGCGGACGAACTCGTTCGCCACGAAGCCGACGACAAGCAGTCCGATCATGATCGTGAGGGAGAGGCCGTAGAGCCCCGCCCCGCTCTTGCCCGCCTCTTCCTGGCGGTCGGCGACCCAGTTGACGATCAGCGGGCCGAGAACGCCCGCCGTCGACCAGGCCGTGAGGAGACGGCCGTGGATCGCGCCGACCTGGTAGGTCCCGAACAGATCCTTCAGATACGCGGGGATCGTCGCGAACCCGCCTCCGTAGAAGGAGAGGATCACCAGCGCGCAGACGATGAAGAGCGGCTTCGAGCTGTCCCCGAAGAGGACGATCAGGAGATACATCAGCGCGCCGACGCCCAGATAGACGCGGTAGACGTTCTTGCGGCCGATCAGGTCCGACGTCGACGACCAGCCGATGCGTCCGGCCATGTTCGCCGCGGAGAGCAGGGCCACGAAACCCGCCGCCGCGGCGGCCGACACCGGTGTCGAGGTGTCGGCGAAGAAGTCGGTGATCATCGGCGCCGCCTTCTCCAGGATGCCGATGCCCGCGGTCACGTTCATGCAGAGCACGAGCCACAGGCACCAGAACTGGGGGGTCCGCACGGCCGCCTGCGCGGACACCTGCGGTCCGTCGAGCACACCGGGGGCACCGGGCGTCCGCGCCCCCTCCGTACGCGGCACCCGCACCAGGAACACGCCGAGCGACATGAAGACGGCGTACGTGAGGCCGTGCACGAGGAAGGCGAGGGCGATGCCGTCGTTGTCCGAGCCGAAGGAGTCCAGCATCTGCGCGGACCACGGAGACGCGATGAGCGCGCCACCGCCGAAGCCCATGATCGCGATGCCGGTCGCCATGCCGGGACGATCCGGGAACCACTTGATCAGTGTCGACACGGGCGAGATGTAGCCGATGCCCAGACCGATGCCGCCGACGAAGCCGTAGCCGTAGACGATCAGCCAGTACTGGCTGATCGCCGCGCCGAGTGCCGCGATCAGGAAGCCGGAGGAGAAGCAGACGAGGGCGACCGTCATGGCCCAGCGCGGGCCGTTGCGCTCGACGAGGGTGCCGCCGAAGGCCGCCGAGAGGCCGAGCATCACGATGCCGAGCTGGAAGGGGAGCGCGCTCTGGGTGCCGCTGAGGTGGAGTGCTGATTCCAGTGGGGGTTTGAAGACGCTCCAGGCGTAGGCCTGGCCGATGGAGAGGTGTACGGACAGTGCGGCGGGCGGTACGAGCCAGCGGCTCCATCCCGGGGGTGCGACGGGGGGCCTCATGATCCCGAACAGTAGGAAGCCGGGAGGGGAGTTGGGAAGAGGCACGCGAGATTCCGTCGACGGTATGCAATGTGGCGCGCAACCCCTTGCTGGCCCAACTTCCATACTGTAGACAATATTCCATCGACAGTCATGGCATCCGAGGGCGGACCCTCGCCTCGCCGGCCCCATGCGATGTCGACCCCGAGCCTTCTTCGGATCCCTCAACCGAACGGAGCGCGCCACCGTGAAAGTCGCAGTCCTCGGCGCCGGTGCGATCGGCGCCTACGTCGGAGCCGCGCTGCACCGCGCCGGTGCCGACGTCCATCTCGTCGCCCGTGGACCGCATTTGGCGGCCATGAGGCAGCACGGAGTACGAGTCCACAGCCCGCGCGGCGACTTCACCGCGCGGGCCCACGCCACCGACGACCCGGCCGACATCGGCCCCGTCGACTACGTCTTCCTGGGCCTGAAGGCCAACTCGTACGCGGCGTGCGGGCCGCTGATCGAGCCGCTCCTGCACGACAGCACGGCGGTCGTGGCCGCGCAGAACGGCATCCCCTGGTGGTACTTCCACCGGCACGGCGGCCCGCACGACGGCCATCGCGTCAGCAGCGTGGACCCCGAGGGCGCGGTCAGTGCGGTGATCGCGCCCGAGCGGGCCATCGGCTGTGTGGTGTACGCGGCGACCGAGCTCGAAGGCCCCGGCGTCGTACGGCACTTGGAGGGCACGCGGTTCTCCGTCGGCGAACCCGACCGATCGCGCTCCGAGCGCTGTCTCGCCTTCAGCGAGGCCATGCACGCGGGCGGCCTGAAGTGCCCCGTAGAACCCGAGCTGCGCGGCGACATCTGGATCAAGCTGCTCGGCAACATCTCCTTCAACCCGATCAGCGCGCTCTCCCGCGCCACCATGCGAGAGATGTGTCTGCACGGCGGCACGCGCCGCGTCATCGAGATCATGATGAACGAGACGCTCGCCGTCGCCGCGGCGCTCGGCTGCCGCCCGGACATCTCCGTGGAGCGGCGCCTGGCGGGCGCCGAGCGCGTCGGTGACCACCGCACCTCCACGCTCCAGGACCTGGAGCGCGGCAAACCCCTTGAACTCGACGTGCTGCTCGCGGCCGTCGTGGAGCTCGCGGAGATCACCGGGGTCCCGGTGCCGACGCTCCGAACCGTCCACGCCATCTCGGATCTGCTGGCCGACCGCATGAGGAGCGCGGCATGAGCGGGAACACGAGGAGCGCGCCATGAGCGAGAACACCTGGAGCGTGCCATGAACAGGAAGCGGGACCGGGTGCCCACCACGTACACCCGGCTCACCCACCCCCTCGTACGCGACTCACGCGACGAGCCGTTGCGCCGGGCCACCTGGGAGGAAGCCCTGACCCGGACGGCGGCCGGGCTGCAGGCCGCACGCGGCGCGTTCGGGATGTTCTCCTGCGCCCGCGCGACCAACGAAATGAACTACGTGGCGCAGAAGTTCGCCCGCGTGGTGATGGGCACGAACAACGTCGATTCCTGCAACCGCACCTGCCACGCCCCGAGTGTCGCGGGTCTCTCCGCGGCCTTCGGGTCGGGCGGCGGCACGTCTTCCTACGAGGAGGTCGAACACACCGACCTGATCGTGATGTGGGGCTCCAACGCCCGCTTCGCGCACCCGATCTTCTTCCAGCACGTCCTGCGGGGGATCAGGAACGGCGCCCGCATGTACGCCGTCGATCCGCGCCGCACCAAGACCGCCGAGTGGGCGGAGAGCTGGCTCGGTCTGAACGTCGGCACGGACATCCCGATGGCGCACGCGATCGGCCGCGAGATCATCCACGCGGGCCTGGCCAACCAGGCGTTCATCGAGCGGGCGACGTCCGGATTCGAGGACTACGCGGCCCTGGTCGAGCCATGGACCCTGACGCTCGCCGAGAAGGTGACCGGCGTACCGGCCGCCGCCATCAAGGAGTTGGCGCACGCCTACGCCCGGGCCGAACGGGCCCAGCTGTGCTGGACCCTCGGCATCACCGAGCACCACAACGGCACGGACAACGTCCGCGCGCTGATCAACCTCTCGCTCCTGACCGGCCACGTGGGGCGCTACGGCTCGGGCCTGCAGCCCCTGCGCGGGCAGAACAACGTGCAGGGCGGCGGCGACATGGGCGCGATCCCCAACCGCCTGCCCGGCTTCCAGGACATCCTCGACCCCGGCTCGCGGATGAAGTTCGAGACGGCCTGGGACACGGTCATCCAGCCGCGCTACGGGCTGACTCTGACGGAGATGTTCGAGGCGATGGAAGAGGGTTCGCTCAAGGCCGTCTACTGCATCGGCGAGAACCCCGCGCAGTCGGAGGCGGACAGCGAGCAGGCGGTGCGGCGGATGCGGGCCCTGGACTTCTTCGTGGTCCAGGACATCTTCCTCACCAAGACCGCCGAGCTGGCCGATGTCGTGCTGCCCGCGACCGCCGCCTGGGCGGAGACCGACGGCACGACGACCAACAGCGAGCGGCGGGTGCAGCGGGTGCGCAAGGCAGTGCGGCCGCCCGGCGAGGCGCGCGAGGACATCGACATCCTCTGCGACCTCGCCGAACGGCTCGGTCACGACTGGAAGTACGCGGACGCGCAGGCGGTCTGGGACGAGCTGCGGTCGGTGTCGCCGGACCACTTCGGCATGACGTACGACCGCCTCGAGTCCCTGCAGGGCATCCAGTGGCCCTGCCCATCGGAGGATCGGGTCGAACCGACGTACCTGCACGGGCGGTTGTGGGACGCGGACCCGGAGCGGCGCGGCATGCTCGCGCCCTTCGGGCTCGTCGCGCACGACCCGCCGGTCGACCTCACCGACGACTCGTACCCGATCCGGCTGACGACGGGACGGCGGCTCGACTCGTACAACACCGGTGTGCAGAGCGGGAGTTTCGCCTCGCCGCTGCGGCGGGGCGAGTACGTCGAGCTGTGCCCGGAGGACGCGGAGCGTTACGGGGTCGTGGTCGGCGAACAGGTCCGTGTGTCGTCCCGGCGCGGAGCGGTGACGGCGCCCGTGTGGGTGGACCCCGGGCTGCGTCCCGGCCTGGCCTTCATGACCATGCACTTTCCCGACGAGGTCGACACCAACCAGCTCACGATCGAGGCCAATTGTCCGATCGCGGGCACGGCGGAGTTCAAGGCGTCGGCGATACGAATCGACAAGCTGGCCGTGCCGGCGACGTGAGGTGACGTATGGATCTGCACTTCGGTGACAGCAAGCCGACGGACGAGGAGCGGGAGGCCGTCGACGCGGTGCTCGGTCCGCCCGAGTCGGCGTGGGAGGGTTCCGCCGACCGTAGCGACGCGGACCTGCGGTGGGCGCGGGGAGGCCGTGCGGCGCGGGAGCGGCGGGATGAGCTGTTGCCGGGGTTGCACGCGCTCAACGACCGCGTGGGGTGGGTGAGCGAGGGGGGTCTGGACTACCTCTGCCGGCGTCTTATGGTGCCGCCGGCGGAGGGGTACGGGGTGGCGACATTCTACTCCATGCTCTCGGTGCGGCCCCGTCCGGCGACGGTGGTCCGGGTGTGTACGGATCTTGCGTGCGGGGGTGGGGCGGAGCTGTGCGGGGAGGTTTCGGCGCGGCTCGGCCCTGCGGCCGGGGTGGCGGTCGAGGCCTCACCCTGCCTGGGGCTGTGCGAGCGGGCTCCGGCTGCGTTGGTGGTGCGGGCCGGTGTGCCTCCGGCGGTTCTTTCCCCAACCCCGCCCCTTCCCGAAATCGCGGCTCCGCCGCCTGGGGTGGCCGCCCATCGCCTTGACGGCTCGTCCTCAAACGCCGGACAGGCTGAAACCCTCCCGCCCGGCCGCGCGGCGGGGCCGCAAATGTCACAGCCGGGAAGGGGCGGGGTTGGGGAAAAGACCTACGTCACCGCAACCCTCGCCCCCGCCGCACCCGACGCCCTCACCCAAGCCGCCCTCGCCCCCGAATCCGCCCCCTCCGAGCCCCCCGCGGCCCTCGCCGTCCCCCAAGCGGGTCAAGACGGCCTCCTGCTCCTCAGCAGGATCGGCAAGGTGGACCCCACCTCCCTCGACGACTACCGCGCCCACGGCGGCTACACCGCACTCCGCACCGCCTTCGACATCGGCCCCGCCGCCGTCATCCGCGAAGTCACCGACTCCGGCCTCCTCGGCCGAGGAGGCGCCGCCTTCCCCACGGGAAGGAAGTGGCAGGCCACCGCGTCACAGCCCGACCACCCCCACTACCTCGTCTGCAACGCGGACGAATCGGAGCCCGGCACCTTCAAGGACCGGGTGATCATGGAGGGCGACCCGTACTCCCTCATCGAGTCGATGACCATCGCGGGGTACGCGACGGGCGCCCACCTCGGCTACCTCTATCTCCGCGGCGAGTATCCCCGCGCGCTCCAGAGGCTGACCGACGCCATCACCCAGGCACGCGCGCGTGGCCTTCTCGGGGACGACGTCCTCGGGCAGGGGTACGCCTTCGACATCGAGATACGGCGGGGCGCCGGCGCCTACATCTGCGGGGAAGAGACCGCCCTCTTCAACTCCATCGAGGGGTATCGAGGGGAGCCGCGGTCCAAGCCGCCCTTCCCCGTGGAGAAGGGGCTCTTCGGCAAACCCACCGCCGAGAACAACGTCGAGACCCTCGTCAACGTCCTCCCCATCCTCACCATGGGCGCGCAGGCCTACGCCGCCATCGGGACCGACACATCCACCGGGCCCAAGCTCTTCTGCGTCTCCGGCAGCGTCGAACGCCCCGGCATCTACGAGCTCCCCTTCGGCGCCACCCTCGGCGATCTCCTCACCCTCGCCGGAATGCCGGACAACCTGCGCGCGGTCCTCCTGGGCGGCGCGGCCGGCGGCTTCGTACGGCCCGACGAGCTGGACATCCCGCTCACCTTCGAGGGGACGAGGGAGGCGGGCACCACCCTCGGCTCCGGTGTCGTCCTCGCCCTGGACGACACCGTGCCGCTCCCCCGCGTCCTGCTCCGCATCGCCGAGTTCTTCCGGGACGAGTCCTGCGGCCAGTGCGTGCCCTGCCGGGTCGGCACCGTCCGGCAGGAGGAGGCCCTGCACCGCATCGTCGAGCGGACAGGGGCCGAAGCCGCCGGTGACATCGCTCTCCTGCGCGAGGTGGGGCGGACCATGCGGGACGCCTCCATCTGCGGGCTCGGCCAGACCGCGTGGAACGCCGTGGAATCCGCCATCGACCGCCTGGGGGCGTACAAGTGACCGCCGTACCGCTGGGAATCCCGCGCCGCCTCGTCGAGTTCACGCTGGACGGGCAGGACGCCAGAGTGCCCGAAGGGGCGACGCTCCTGGACGCCTGCCGCGCCGCGGGCAAGGACGTACCGACCCTCTGCGAGGGCGACACGCTCACCCCGAAGAACGCCTGCCGGGTGTGCGTCGTGGAGGTCGAGGGCGCCCGTACGCTCGCCCCGGCCTGCTCACGCCGGGCCGAGCCGGGCATGACCGTCCTCACCGACACCGAGCGCACCCGGCACAGCCGGAAGGTGGTGCTCGAACTGCTCGCCTCGTCCGTCGACATGTCGACCACACCGAAGGTCGCGGGCTGGCTCAAGGAGTACGACGCCAAGCCCGACCGCTTCGGCCCGGACGCCGCCCGCCTGAACGAGGAGCCCAGGGTCGACAACGACCTCTACGTCCGCGACTACGACAAGTGCATCCTCTGCTACAAGTGCGTCGACGCCTGCGGCGACCAGTGGCAGAACACGTTCGCCATCTCCGTGGTGGGCCGCGGCTTCGACGCCCGGATCGCCGTCGAGCACGACGGGCCGCTGACCGACTCCGCGTGCGTGTACTGCGGGAACTGCATCGAGGTCTGCCCGACCGGAGCGCTCAGCTTCAAGTCGGAGTTCGACATGCGGGCCGCCGGGACCTGGGACGAGGAGCGGCAGACCGAGACGACGACGGTGTGCGCCTACTGCGGAGTCGGCTGCAATCTGACCCTGCACGTGCAGGACAATGACATCGTGAAGGTCACCTCACCGCACGACAATCCGGTGACCCACGGCAACCTCTGCATCAAGGGCCGCTTCGGCTACCAGCACGTACAGAACCGGGACTGATCGACATGGGACGAGTCACGGAGCGCCGCCGCGTCATCCGCATCAGGGACGGGGCCGTCACCGAGCGGCCGGACACCCTGGTCGCGGAGGAACCGCTGGAGATCAGGCTCAACGGAAAGCCCCTTGCCATCACCATGCGCACGCCGGGTGATGACTTCGCACTCGCGGCGGGCTTCCTGGTGAGCGAGGGGGTGCTCGGCTCGGCGGACGAACTCCAGTCGATCGTCTACTGCGCCGGGGCCACGGCGGACGGTGTCAACACGTACAACGTGGTCGACGTGAAGACCGCTCCCGGGCTCGTCCTGCCCGACATCAATCTCGAACGCAACGTCTACACCACCTCGTCCTGCGGCCTGTGCGGCAAGGCGAGCCTGGACGCGGTCCGTACGACGGCCCGCTGGGCGATCGACGACACGGACGGCGGCGCCACTCCCCCGGTCCGGCTCGGGACCGACCTGCTCGCGTGCCTCCCCGACCGGCTGCGCGCGGCCCAGCGGGTCTTCGACCGGACCGGGGGTCTGCACGCGGCGGCGCTCTTCTCGGAGGACGGCGAGCTCCTCGACATACGGGAGGACGTGGGCCGGCACAACGCGGTCGACAAGCTCGTCGGGCGTGCCCTGCAGGACGACCGCCTGCCGCTGTCGCGCGCGCTCCTCCTGGTGTCGGGGCGCGCCTCGTTCGAGCTGGCGCAGAAGGCGGTGATGGCGGGCATCCCGGTGCTCGCCGCCGTCTCCGCGCCGTCGTCCCTCGCCGTCGACCTGGCCGCCGAGACGGGCCTGACCCTGGTCGGCTTCCTGCGCGGCTCCTCCATGAACGTGTACGCGGGCGAGCACCGGATCGCCGTGCGGGCCGCGGCCTCCCAGGGCTGACCGGCCGCTCCCCGCTGCACGGCGGCGGGGCCCCGACCGGCGGGGAGCGCCCCCTGCGCCGGCGGGGTCCCGGTCCCGCTCCCTCTGCTGCCCCGTCCGGGTTCCGGCCCCTGACCAGGCCGCGTCCATTCGTG
Organism: Streptomyces sp. NPDC054872; assembly: GCF_053610705.1. NCBI lineage: Bacteria > Bacillati > Actinomycetota > Actinomycetes > Kitasatosporales > Streptomycetaceae > Streptomyces > Streptomyces sp. NPDC054872. The sequence goes on from NZ_JBSGYY010000001.1 coordinate 318,980, forward strand.
CCACGCACGCTTCTTGTGGGGTGTCGAGCCGTCCAAGTAGCGTCTGAGGCGCGAACGTTGGACGTGGGATGTCAGGATGTCCAGTCACCTCGAAGGGTGGGCCGCGCCATGCCATCAGCTCTCCGTTTACGCCTCAGATCCCTGCGCACCGCCACGGCCGCGCTGACCGTCGTCGCCGTCGGGACGCTGCTGCCCGGGCCCACGGCGCAGGCGGCGCCGGACGACCGGGCGGCGGGGTTCGAGCAGCAGGTGCTTTTCAAGGCCTCGCAGGATCCCGGGTATGCCTGTTACCGCATTCCCGCCGTGGTGAAGACGGTCAAGGGCACGCTCCTCGCCTTCGCGGAGGGGCGGGTGAACGACTGCAGTGACGCGGGTGACATAGACATCGTCGTCAAGCGGTCGCACGACGGCGGCCGCACCTGGGGGCCGCTCCAGGTCGTCAACGAAGGCGCCGGTGACACGCACGGGAACCCCGCGCCGATCGTCGACCGCAGGACCGGCCGCATCGTCCTCGCGGAGACGTACAACACGGGCCGCACGGACGGGCAGAACTGCGCCATACCGTGTGACCGCACCCCGCACATGCAGTACAGCGACGACGACGGCCGCAGCTGGTCGGCGCCGCGCGACCTGAGCGACCAGATCCTGCCGGAGGACTGGAACTCCTGGTACGCGACCGGGCCCGTGCACGGCCTCCAGCTGACCCGCGGCCGGCACGCGGGACGGCTCGTCTTCACCGCCAACACCGAGACATGGGACGGCAGTCGGGTCACCGCGAACCACGCGGCCCTGATCGTCAGCGACGACGGCGGCGACAACTGGAAGATCGGCGCCAAGGACTCGTACCCGATAGCGCAGGACGGCACGTTCCGGCAGAAGCCGTCGGAGATGACCATCACGGAGCGCCCGGACGGCGCGCTCTACGTCAGCGGGCGCGAGCAGGACGGCACCGACCTCGGGCATCGCACCCACACGATCAGCCGCGACGGAGGTGGCTCCTTCGTCTCGCCCTTCAAGGCCATCCCCGACCTCTACACGCCCCAAGTGCAGGGTTCCTCGCTCCAGTTCGGCAAGCGGATGCTGCTCGCCTGCCCGGGCGACCCCGACCGCCGGCGCACGATGCAGATCCGCTCGTCCTACGACGGCGGCCGCACCTGGGACAGCGTGGACCGCGGGACGACGGTCACCACGGACTGGTCCGGCTACTCGGACATGGTGCGGGCCGACGGCGAGCACGTGGGCCTGATGTACGAGGGCGGGGCGGTCGACGCCCGCGACGAGATCCGCTTCGCGCGCTTCACCGAGGACTGGCTGCAGCCGCGCCGGGGCCCGGACCCGACGACCAGCGACCGTGCGCCGCGCGCGAAGCCCGCGGCCGTGCTCGGCGGGGCGTCCACCACCGACGGCCGGTTCGGCAAGGCCATCGCCCTCGACGGCCGGGACGACGCCGTACGCCTGCCCTTCCGGGGTCAACTGCCGCTCGGGACGAAGGACTTCACCGCGTCTATGTGGTTCCGGTACTCCGCGACCAGTGGTGAGCAGCCGCTGCTCTGGATGGGCGGCATCGGCACCAACCAGCCGCAGGTGTGGCTGCGCGGTGAGCCCGCGAGCAACCGGGTCACGGGCCTGATCACCACGCGTCAGGGCTCCACTCCCCCGAAGTCCGCGTCCGTGCGCACCACGGGTGCCTACAACGACGGCCAGTGGCACCACATCACCCTGCGGCGGGGCGGCGGGCAGCTCACCCTCTCCGTCGACGGCACGCGGATCACCGCCGCGGACGTCCCGGGCACCGTCACCCGCACCTCCGGGTACGGGTTCCACGTCGGCCAGCGGGTCGACAGCCGAGCTCACTTCAGTGGTTCCATCGACGAAGTGCGCGTCTACGACCGCGCGTTGAGCGATGCCGAGCTGACCTCGCTCGGCGAGGACGGCGCGGCCGAGGCGCCTGTGACGAGGGACACCGTCGCATGGCTCCCCATGGACCACATCCGCGCGAGCAACTAACGTCCCGCACGTGTCCGACGACCAAGGTCCACGCCGGGGCCGGGGCGCGCGCAGGACGTGGCTCGTCCTGCTGCTCGCCCTGGTCTGCGCGGCCGTGCTGCTCATCGCCCTCCCGGACGACGACCGGGAGGGCGGCGACGCATGTCGGGCACGCACCGTCTCGTCCTGGACCGCCGACGACGAGGTCACCGACGCCTTCGCCCGCTACGGCGACGACACCGCGCGGGCGGACGACTGGACCGGCGGCGACGGCACGCATTCGGTGCGCCTGCCCGACGGGCGGCTCCTCTGGCTGTTCTCCGACACCTTCCTCGGCCAGGTGCACGCGCCCCCGAACCCGGCGGGCCAGCCGCACACCTGGCGTGACGCGACCGCGCCCATGGTCCGCAACTCGGGTGTGGTGATGTCGCGTTCGGGCTCCCTGCAACGCACCCTGCCCGCCCCCCTCTTCGCCGACCCGGCTCCCCAGCAGTGGCGCTGGCCGGTCGCCGCGAAGGTGGAGCCCCGCTCCCCCGGCTCGTCCGAGAAGGTCGTCCGCGTCCTGCTGTGGACCCGCTCCACCGGCACGGGCCCGTGGATCTACGGAGTGCCGCACGCCACCGAGGTCGCCACGCTCTCCCTGCCCGACCTGCGCGTCGAGGGCATCGTCAAGGTCTCCGACCAGAGTTCCGTGCCGGACCTCGACAAGCGTGTCCTGTACGGCACGACGACGGTGGACGACGGCGACTGGACGTATGTCTTCGGCGGCAACGACGGCAAGGCGGTCTCGCGCCCCGCCTCGCACGCGTACGTGGCCCGCGTCCCCAAGGGCAGGCTGGCCGAGCCCGGCGCGTGGCGGTACTGGGACGGCGAGGACTGGACGGAGTCCGGGAAACCGCGGGCCGTGCTCGGTGACGGCGAACGCAAGGGGGTGGGCAGCGCGTTCACCGTGGTGCGTGTGAAGGGGACGTACGTCCTGTTCACGATGGCCGCGGGGGCGGAGGGCCTGACCAAGGTGACCTCCTACTGGGCGTGTTCGCCGACAGGCCCCTGGCATGGCCCCGCCAAGGGCTTCGCGCCGCCCCTGCCGAAGGACGGCGCGGCCCGGCAGGACACGGCGGCGTACAACCCCCAGGCCCATCCCGCGCTCAGCGACGACGGGCGGCTGCTGCTCAGTTACGACGTCAACTGGCTGGACGCGGCGCCAGCGAGCGCGCAGGCGAACGTCAGCCGGAACGTGTCGCTGTACCGACCGCGGTTCGTGTCCGTTCGGCTGGCGACGGCTCGGTGACGGAATCCTCGGCGTCCACGGCGACCTCGGGGTCGCGCGAGCGCCGCTTGGCGATCACCGCGCAGACCATCAGCTGCATCTGGTGGAAGAGCATCAGCGGCAGCACGGCGAGCGAGGCCTCGGCCCCGAACAGGACGCTCGCCATGGGCAGTCCGGCCGCGAGGGACTTCTTCGACCCGGCGAACTGGATGGCGACGCGGTCGCCGCGGCCGAACCCGAGCCGCTTGGCGCCGTACCAGGTGAGGGTGAGCATCACGGCAAGCAGCACCGCCTCCACGCCGAGCAGCGCGCCGAGCCGCAGCGGCGTCACCTGGTGCCAGATGCCCTGCACCATGCCCTCGCTGAACGCGGTGTAGACGACGAGCAGGATCGAGCCGCGGTCGACGAGGCCGAGCACCTTCTTGTTCCGTGTGATGAAGCCGCCGACCCACCGGCGCAGGAACTGACCGGCGAGGAACGGCACGAGGAGCTGCAGCACGATCTTGAGGACGGAGTCCGCGGAGAACCCGCCCCCGCTGTTGCCGAGCAGGGCGGCCGCGAGCAGTGGCGTGAGGACGATGCCGGCCAGCGAGGAGAAGGAGCCCGCACAGATCGCCGCGGGGACGTTGCCGCGCGCCATGGAGGTGAAGGCGATCGACGACTGGATCGTGGACGGCACGAGCGTCAGGAAGAGGAACCCGCTGTAGAGGGCGGGCGTCAGGACGTACGGGACGAGCGCCTCGGCCGCGAGACCGAGCAGCGGGAAGACCAGGAACGTACAGGCCAGGACGGTGGTGTGCAGCCGCCAGTGCTTGAGCCCGTCAAGTGCCTCGCGGGTGGATAGCCGCGCCCCGTAGAGGAAGAACAGGAGCGCCACGGCCCCGGTCGACGCGCCACCGGCGACATCGGCGCCCACGCCGCGCGCGGGCAGCAGCGCGGCGACGCCTACTGTGCCGAGCAACGCCAGGATGTAGGGGTCGATCGGCATCCAGGTGGGCCAGCTCGGGCGTTTCACTTCGCTCCAACGGTTCGGTTCATGTCGTGCCCTCTCGATGATCCTCCTGATCACCGCGATCGGGAATCCCGGATACCGCTCTGACTGTCATCACGTTCCGCGATAGCCTCGGGATCATGTACGACCCCGCCCAGCTCCGTACGTTCCTCGCGGTGGCCCAGACGTTGAGCTTCACCCAGGCCGCCCGGCGCCTGGGGCTGCGCCAGTCCACGGTGAGCCAGCACGTGCGCCGCCTGGAGGACGCCACCGGGCGCCAGCTCTTCGCGCGCGACACGCACTCGGTGGAGCTGACCGAGGACGGCGAGGCCATGCTCGGCTTCGCGCGACGGATCCTGGAGGTGCACGAGCAGGCGACGGCGTTCTTCACCGGCACGCGGCTCGGGGGGCGGCTGCGGTTCGGCGCGTCGGAGGACTTCGTCCTGACCCGGCTCACCGACATCCTGGAGTCGTTCCGGCACGATCACCCCGACGTCGACCTGGAGCTGACGGTCGAACTGTCCGGCACGCTGCACGAGAAGCTGGACGCGGGCCAACTCGATCTCGTCCTGGCCAAACGGCGCCCGGAGGACCCGCGCGGCGAACTTGTCTGGCATGACGAACTGGTGTGGATCGGCGCCGAGCGGCTGCGCCTCGACCCCGACAGACCGGTGCCGCTCATCGTGTACCCGCCGCCGGGCATCAGCCGCGCCCTCGCCCTGGAAGCCCTGGAGCGGCGCGGCCGTGCCTGGCGGATCGCCTGCACGAGCGGCAGCCTGAACGGCCTGGTCGCCGCGGCCCGCGCGGGGCTCGGCGTGATGGCGCACTCGCACGGCCTGATCCCGCCCGGTCTGGTCCGTGTCCCGGAGCGGGCCGGCCTCCCGGAGCTCGGCGCTGTCGACTTCGTGCTCCTGCACGGGGAGCGTCGGGCCTCGGCGCAGGGCGCGGCGGACGCACTCGCGGCATCGATCCTCGCGGGCGGCGACCGACTGCACCGACGGCGTCAGCGGGGATAGGGAACTCAGCGGGGATAGGGCCGGTACGTGAGCTGTTTGACGCGGCGCATGAACGGCGCCGTCTCGACGTGCTGGACGCCGTCGAGCTGCCCCAGTTTCCCGCTGAGGTAGGCGTAGAGCGCCGGGATGTCCCGGGTCACGGCCGTCGCCATGATGTTGGAGGGCCCGGCCACGGCGGTGGCGTGGGCGATCTCGGCGTGGGAGGCGAGGGCCTTGCCGACCGAGTCCATGGCCCAGGGTGCGGTGGTGATCCAGAGCATCGCCCCGACGTGCAGGCCGATGAGGGCGTTGGCGTACTCGATGTCGATGTAGAGGGCGCCGGACGCGATCAGCGCGCCCAGGCGTCTTTTGACGGCCGACTCCGAACGCCCGGTGGCCTGCTGGAGTTCCGGGTAGGTCGCGCGGCCGTCCTGTTCGAGGGCGGCGACGAGCGGCTCGTCCTCCGGCTCGATCCGCTGGGGCGCCTTGGCGCGGGCGCCGGAGGTGGCCTGCCCGGCGCGCAGGGCCGCGATCTGGTCGTCGCCGAGCGGCCCGTGCTTCATCAGCCAGCCGTCCGGGCCGCCGAAGAACCGGTGCAGCATCTGCTGGGCGCGGATGTCCACGATGTGCGGGGTGCGCGGGAGCTTGGCGAGCAGCAACTCGTCCTGGTCGGTGCGGGTGCGCGGCCTGGTGCAGCAGACGACTTCGGTGCCGCCGGAGGTGAGGCCGATCCAGGAGGTATCGGAGCGGCGCGCCAGGGCGGTGGCGATGGCGTCCGCGCCGTCGGGGGCGCAGCGAAGGCGCAGCATCCATTGGTCCTGGCCGAGCTTCTCGTGGTCCCGGACGGCGACGATCCGCAGGCTGCCGTCGGACACCAGCCTGCGGTAGCGGCGGGCGACGGTCTGGTCGGAGACCCCGAGGACGGCGGCGATCTTGCTGAAGGGCGCGCGCCCGTCGAGCTCCAGGGCCTGCAGGAGCTTGACGTCGAACGGGTCCGGAGCGTCCGGGGTGGCGGATTCCATCGCTGCACTGCCCATCGATGTCGGATTCCTTCGGTCTCACGCGTCTGATGATTTGGATCGTCCGGCCGGGCTCCATCGTACGAGGCACGCACACACGCGTCGTACACATCGCACGAGGAGAACCGAGAATGCGTACATGGGGGCCGCTCACAGCGGTATGCCTGGGGACGTTCATGCTGCTGCTGGACGTGACCATCGTGGTCGTGGCACTGCCCGACATGGCGAGAGCGCTCGACGCCTCGCTGAGTGATCTGCAATGGGTCATCGACGGCTACGCCCTGGCGCTCGCCGCGCTGCTGCTCGGGGTCGGCGCCGCGGCGGACGTGCTCGGCAGGCGGCGGCTCAACGTGGTGGGCACGGCGCTCTTCGCGCTCGCCTCGCTGGGCTGCGGGCTCGCCACGAACGCGGAGGTCCTGGTGGCCGCCCGCGCCGTGCAGGGCCTGGGGGCGGCCGCGATGTTCGCGACGACGCTGCCGCTGCTCGGCGCCGCCTACCGGGGGCGGGACCGGTCGGTCGCGCTCGGGGTCTGGGGCGCGGTCAGCGGGGCCGCGGCGGCGCTCGGGCCGATCGTCGGCGGGCTGCTCACCGAGGGGCCCGGCTGGCGGTGGATCTTCTTCGTGAACCTGCCGGTGAGCGTCGCATCGATGTGGCTGACGCTGCGCGTGGTGCCGGAGTCGAAGGGCCAGGCGGGTCGCCGGGTCGACTGGGCGGGCACGGTGACGTTCGCGCTGTTCGCGGGCGCGCTGACGTACGGGGTGGTGCGGGCCGGGTCGGAGGGCTGGTCGTCCGTGCCCACCGTGGTGACCCTCGCGGTCTCGCTGCTCGCGCTCGTCGCGTTCGTGGCCGTCGAACGCCGGGTGGCGCACCCGCTGCTCGATCTGCGGCTCCTGCGCATGCCCGCGTTCACGGGCGTCCTGGTCGGCGCGATCGGTTACAACGCTGCCGCGTTCGGCCTGATGCCCTACCTCTCGATCTGGCTGCAGACCGTGCTCGGCATGAGCCCGGTGACCGGCAGCCTTGTCATGCTGCCGCTTGCCGCGACCTCGTTCGTCGTGGCCGCGCTCGGCGGGAGGCTGCTGCACGGGGTGTCCGCGCGGCTGACCATCGGCGTGGGCCTGCTCCTGATCGGCGCGGGCGGCATCGCCCTCGCGGTGCTCGACGCGGGGTCCTCGTGGGGTTCGCTCGTGCCGGGCCTGACGCTCGCGGGCGTCGGCACCGGCCTGGTCTCGCCCGCCCTGGGGGGCGCGGCCCTCGCGGCCGTGCCGCCGGCGAACGCGGGGATGGCGGGTGGCGCGGTCAACACGTTCCGGCAGCTCGGGTACGCGGTCGGCGTGGCCGCCTTCGGCACCGTGCTCACCTCGCGGATGCAGGACTCGCTCGGCCACGACGCGGCGCACACCGTCGCGGGCGGCGGCGCGTCGGCGGTGCGGGGCACGCTTTCCGAGCAGGCCGTGCGGTCGGCGTTCGCCTCCGGCCTGAACGGGGCCGCGGTCGTCGCGGGCGTGGTGGGCCTGGCGGCGGGAGCGGCGGTCCTCGTCATGGTGCGGTCAGCGCGCTCAGCACCGGAGGCACCGGCAGCACCGGCAGCACCCCAGGCCCCGGAAGTGATCGTTCCGGCCGCCGCCGGGCCGGTCTCCGAGAGGAATCCACAGCCGTAACCGCTGCGTACAGATTCGGTGGAGATTACGCCACCGAAACTTACTGAACCGTAAGTATTCTGTCCCGCCTCTCCCCTTGTGGCCGCATTTCACCGGCTGACCAGCGTGGATGGTACGTACCGAGGGGTCGGTCACCCCTCTCCCGCCGGGCTGCGGGGTGGGGTACCGTCACCGGCGCTGTGCGGAGCGCCACAAGGAGCATCATTGCGCGAGTTCACGAACCCTCCGATGGCGTCGGCGCCGCTGGTGGGCGGCCTTGCCGACGTGGTGTTCGACCATGCCCTCCGGGACCCGCTCCACATCGCCTTCGGCCGTAAGACCGACGGCGAGTGGCGTGACGTCACATCGGCGGAATTCCGCGACCAGGTGATGTCCCTCGCCAAAGGGCTGCTCGCCCAGGGCGTGCGCTTCGGTGACCGCGTCGCCATCATGTGCCGCACCCGCTTCGAGTGGACGCTCTTCGACTACGCGCTCTGGACGGTCGGCGCCCAGGTGGTGCCGATCTACCCCACGTCCTCCGCCGAGCAGGTCTTCTGGATGCTGCACGACGCGCAGGTGTCGGCCGCCATGGTCGAGCACGAGGACCACGCGATGACGATCGGCTCGGTGATCGACCGGCTGCCGCAGCTGCGCAGGCTGTGGCAGCTGGACGCCGACGCCGTGGAGGAGCTGTACCGGGCCGGTCAGGACATCGACGACGAGGTGGTCAACCGCCACCGGCGCGCCGTCACGCCCGACTCCATCGCCACGATCATCTACACCTCGGGCACCACGGGCCGCCCCAAGGGCTGCCTGATCTCCCACGCGAACTTCATGTTCGAGGCGGATACGGTCATCGAGCGCTGGGAGCCGGTCTTCCACTCCCGGCGCGGCGACGAGGCGACCACGTTGCTCTTCCTGCCGCTCGCGCACGTCTTCGGGCGCATGGTGCAGGTCGCGGCGGTCCGCGGCGGGGTCAAGCTGGGCCATCAGCCGAGCCTGAACGCGGCGGCGCTCATCCCGGATCTGGCCGCGTTCCGCCCCTCCTTCATCCTGGCCGTGCCGTACATCTTCGAGAAGGTCTTCAACGCGGCGCGGCGCAAGGCCGAGAAGGACGGCAGGACCGGCCCCTTCGACAAGGCCGTGGAGTGCGCCGTGCGGTACGCGGACGCGATGGAGGCCAAGGCCTTCGGCACCGGTCCGGGACCCTCGGCGGCCCTGCGCATGCAGCACTCGCTCTTCGAGAAGCTCGTCTACGCCAAGGTGCGCGACGCGATGGGCGGACGCGTCCGGCACGCGATGTCGGGCGGCTCCGGGATGGACCGGCGACTCGGCCTGTTCTTCGCGGGCGCGGGCGTCGAGATCTACGAGGGCTACGGCCTGACGGAGTCGACCGCCGCCGCCACCGCCAACCCGCCCGAGCGCACCCGCTACGGCACGGTCGGCCAGGCCATCCCCGGCACCACCGTCTACATCGCGGAGGACGGCGAGGTCTGGCTGAACGGCGACAACGTCTTCCAGGGCTACCTCAACGACCCCAAGGCCACCGACGCGACCCTGCACGAGGGATGGCTCGCCACCGGCGACCTGGGCGCACTCGACGAGGACGGCTACCTCACGATCACCGGGCGCAAGAAGGAGATCCTGGTGACGTCCGGCGGCAAGAGCGTCTCGCCGGGGCAGCTGGAGGAGCGGGTGCGCGACCATCCGCTGGTCGCGCAGTGCATCGTGGTGGGCAACGACCGCCCGTACATCGCGGCGCTCGTCACCCTGGACGGCGAGGCCGTCGAGCACTGGCTGAACATGCGCCGCAAGCCGCCGATGTCCCCGACCGACCTGGTGCGCGACCCGGATCTGGAGACCGAGGTGCGGCGCGCCGTGGTGGCCGCCAACACCCTTGTCTCCCAGGCGGAGTCGATCCGTACGTTCCGGATACTGGCCCACCAGTTCACCGAGGAGCACGGACTCCTCACCCCGTCGCTGAAGTTGAAGCGCAAGGCGATCGAGAACGCCTACTCGGCGGAGGTCGAGGCTCTTTACCGGGCGTGAGGTGAGCGCGGCGCGTTTCTGACGGTTCATCAATTACCGCCGCGTCGGTTATTGACGGTTCATCAGGTCCCGCACAGAATCAGCCCCACTTCGACGGAGGGGGCTCGAACCGTGTCGCGATCGATCCGCACCATCACCGCCACCGTGGCCGCACTGCTGCTCGCCACCGCCTGCAACTCCGCCTCCAACAGCAGTGATTCGAGCGGCGACAAGGCAGGCGGCTCCGTACGCGGCGTGAGCGCCGACTCCATCAAGGTCGGCGGCATCGTCTCCATGACGACCGCGAGCGGCTACAGCAAGAAGGACACCGACCTCGGCGCCAAGGCGCGCTTCGACCGCGTGAACGCCGAAGGCGGCGTACACGGACGCAAGATCGACTATCTGGGCGCCGAGGACGACGGCCAGGACCCGGGCAAGAACCTCGCGGCGGCGCGCAAACTCGTCCAGCAGGACAAGGTGTTCGCGGTGTCACCGATGAGCTCGGTCACCTTCTCCGGCGCCGACTTCCTCCAGAAGCAGAAGGTCCCCACCTTCGGCTGGGGCACCATCCCGCCCTTCTGCGGGCCGAGTTACATGTACGGCTACGGCGGCTGCATGGTCCCGATGCCGGGCGGCACGATCACACAGAGCTGGCCCGAGGGCCTGAAGAAGGTGACGGACGGGTCGAAGGGCAAGTCCGTGGCCATCCTCGCCAACGACAACGACGCGGGCACCTTCGCCATCCGCACCTACAAGCAGAGCTTCGCGGCGGCCGGCTACAAGGTGACGTACGCCAAGTCGACCGTGCCCGCGACCTCCGTGCCGAGCGACTGGTCGGCGTACACCAAGGAGATCCTGCGCTCGGACGGCGGCAAGGCGCCGGACGTGGTCGTCTCCGTGATGCAGACCCCGTACAACATCGGCCTGTTCACGGCCGTCAAGCGCTCCGGCTTCAAGGGCGTGATCACCGACCCGACCGACTACGACCCCGGTCTGCTCGCCAAGAGCGCGACGAAGAAGGCGCTCGACGGAGTGCACATCCTGCTCGCCTTCCAGCCGTTCGAGCAGAACACGGCGGCCATGAAGCAGTTCAAGGCGGACATCAGGAAGACGGCGGGCAAGGACGTCCCGCTCAACATGCACATGATGACCGGCTACATGTCGGCCGACCTCTTCCTCGCCGTCGCCGAGAAGGCCGGCAAGGACCTGACCGTCGACTCCTTCCAGCAGGCGGCGAACGGCTTCTCCGACCAGGACACGATGGTCGGCGACCGCAGTCTGCCCAAGGGACAGAAGGAGTCGTTCGGCTGCGGCGCCCTCGTGCAGCTGAAGGGCGGGAAGTACTCGGTGTCCGCGCCCTTCAAGTGCTATGACCCCATCCCCTTCAAGTAGAAGGGCGGGGCAATCGTGTCCGACCTGCTGGGATTCGTGCTGAGCGGTCTCGTCTCCGGCGCCCTGTACGCGCTGCTCGCGACGGGGCTCGTCCTGTCCTACTCCGCCTCCGGTCTCTTCAACTTCGCCCACGGAGCGACCGCCTACCTCTGCGCGCTCGCCTTCTACGAACTCCACTCCGGCTTCGGCTGGCCCGCCGTACCGACAGCCCTGCTCCTCGTCTGCGTCGTGGCGCCCGCGCTCGGCTGGGGACTCGACCGGCTGATGTTCAGGAAACTGGCGCGGGTGGGCGAGACCGCGCAGATCGTGGCGACCATCGGTCTGCTCGTCGCGCTGCCCGCGCTCGGCCTGTGGGTGGTGGAGCTCCTCGAGGACGCGGGCGCGTCCGTCAAGCCGGCCGAGAACCAGTTCGGACTGCCGGGCGTGGGCCCGAGCCCCGCCAAGAACTGGCAGCTCATGGACGGTGTGGGCATCGACTCCGACCAGCTGATCACCTGGGTCGCGACGGCCGTGGTCGCGATCGGCCTGTGGATCCTGATGCGGCACACCCCGCTGGGGCTCCGGCTGCGGGCCGCGGTGGACAACCGCTCGCTGGTGGAGCTGCGGGGCATGAGCGCGGACCGCCTCTCCTCGGTGGCCTGGATGCTGTCGTCCGGCCTCGCGGGCCTGGCGGGTGTCCTCGCGACGCCCCTGCTCGGCCTCTCGTCGCACGACTTCACCCTCTTCCTGTTCGTGTCGGCCACGGCCGCGGTGCTCGGACGCTTCATGTCGATCCCGCTCGCCTTCGCGGGCGGCCTCGGCCTGGGCGTCCTGCAGAACCTGGTCGCCGGGTACGCGGACTTCGCGGAGAAGATCACCGGTTTCCGCACGGCGGTTCCCTTCCTGATCCTCTTCGCCGGGCTGCTCCTCATGGCACGGCGCCGGCGGACGGCGGGCACGGCGGCGGTGGACGCGCCGCCGATCGACTATCTGGCGGGGAAGTCGTGGATGCGGCGCTGGGGGCCGTGGGCCGCCGGGGGCGTGCTGCTCGCGCTCTCCTTCTACACGGTGACCACCCCGTTCTGGAGCGGGATCCTCGCGCAGGGCCTGGCGATCTCCCTGGTCTTCGTCTCCTTCACCGTGGTGACGGGCCTCGGCGCGATGGTGTCCCTGGCGCAGGCGACGTTCGTGACGGGCGCGGCCCTCGTGGCGGGCCTGCTGATGAGCCATGGGTGGCCGTTCATCGCCGCGGCGCTCGTGGGGACATGCGGGGCGGCGGTGCTCGGCGCCCTCGTCGCGCTGCCCGCGCTGCGCCTCGGCGGCCGGTCACTGGCGCTCGCCACGCTTGCGCTGGCCTTCCTCGCCGATCAAGTCCTCTTCCAGATGGGGTGGTTGCGCAACGGCGACACCGGGTGGGAGATCCCGCGCGCCGTCTTCGGCCCCGTCGACCTGAGCGACGACCGGGCGATGGGCGTGGCGATGGTCGTCCTCGTCACGGTGGCCGTGGCCGCGCTGAGCGCGCTGCGGGGGTCGGCGACAGGGCGGGCCATGCTGGCGGTGCGGTCCGCTCCGGCGGCGGCGATGGCCTCCGGGGTCTCGGTGGTGCGGACGAAGCTGCTCCTGTTCACGCTGTCGGCCGGGCTCGCGGGGTTCGGGGGCGTCATGTACGCGTCGTACAACACCCGCATCACGGCCACCGACTTCACCGCGATGACAGGCCTCGTGTGGCTGGCGGTGGTGGTGGCAGCGGGAGTGCGCAGGCCGCAGTTCGCGGTGGTGGCGGGGCTGGTCTTCGCGATCATGCCGCACCTGATCGCCGACTACGTCACGGAGTCGGTGCAGCTGCCGGTGATCCTGTTCGGGTTGGCGGGGTTGGCGTTGGCCAATGATCCGGACGGGTATTGCGCGGCGGTCTCGGTGCGGATGCATCGCAGGCGCGTACGGGTGGTGAGGGCTGAGGCCGCCTCCGGCGGGGACCTTCCCCAAGCCCGCTCCTCCCCGAAACCTGGGGCTCCGCCCCCGGACCCCCGTATCGGCCTGCGGCCTCGTCCTCAAACGCCGGACGGGCTGGACCATCCAGCCTCTGCGGCGGAAGAAGCCCTCACCCTCCACGACGTCCACGCCGGATACGACGGCGCCCCCGTACTCCACGGGGTGGACCTCACCGTCCACCCGGGCGAGATCGTCGCCCTCCTCGGCCCCAACGGCGCGGGCAAGTCCACGACGTGCAAGGCCGCCGCCGGGCTGATCACCCCCGCCAAGGGGCGGATCCTCGTGGCCGGGGACGACGCCACGCACCGCGGCCCCGTCCACCGCTCCCGGGCGGGAGTCGTCCTCGCCCCCGAGGGCCGCGGCATCTTCCCCGCCCTCACCATCGAGGAGAACCTCACCCTGCACCTGAAGGAGGGGCATGCCCGCGACGCCGTCTACGACCGCTTCCCCGGCCTCGCCGCACGGCGCAAGGTCACCGCGGGCTCTCTCTCCGGAGGAGAACAGCAGATGCTCGCCCTCGCACCCCTCCTCCAGCGCCCGCCCAAGGTGCTGATCGCGGACGAACCGTCCCTCGGCCTCGCCCCCCGCGTGGTCGAGGAGGTCTTCCGGCTGCTCGCCGAACTCCGGGACTCCGGTACGGGGTTGCTCCTCGTCGAGGAGAAGGCCGCCGAGATCCTCGACGTCGCCGACACCGTCGCCTACCTCGCGCAGGGCCGGGTCTCCTGGTGCGGCCCGCGCTCCGAGGTCCGGGCCGACCAGCTGACCGAGGCCTACCTGGGCATGGCCGCGCGGGACCGGACCGAAGGAGTGGGCAGGCCATGAGCGAGCGCGTCCTCGAAGCCGCAGGCATCGGCGTTCGTTTCGGCGGCATCCACGCCCTCACCGACGTGGACCTGAGCCTCGGCCCCGGCGAGGTCTGCGGCCTGATCGGCCCCAACGGGGCCGGAAAGACCACCCTGTTCGACGTCGTGTCCGGCATCCGCCGCCCCGACCAGGGGCGCGTCCTGCTCGACGGCGCCGACGTCACCCGCCGCTCCCCCGTGTGGCGCGCCCGCCACGGCATGCGCCGCACCTTCCAGCGCCAGCAGCTCTTCGGACAGCTCACGGTCTGCGACAACCTGCTCGTCGCGCAGGAGTGGCGCGGGGGCGGCGGCGGGTTCGCCGCGGATCTGCTGGCGGCGCCCACGCGTCGTACGCACGAGAACGCAAGACGCGCCCGTGCCTCAACCGTGCTGCGGGAGTGCGGACTTGAGGCCCTGACCGACGACTACGCGGGCGCGCTGCCCGTCGGCCGGGCCCGCATGGTGGAACTGGCACGCGCGGTGGCGGACCCGCCCAGGGTGCTCCTCCTCGACGAGCCCGCCTCCGGCATGACGGCCGACGAGCGCGCCCAGCTTTCGGCGGTCATCCGGCACCTCGCGGACGAGGAGAACTGCGCCGTCCTCCTCGTGGAGCACAACGTCGCCTTCGTGATGGAGCTCTGCGCCCGCGTGGTCGTCCTCGACCTCGGTCATGTCCTGGCCGAGGGCACGGCGGCCGAGGTGCGCGCGGACCCCAGGGTGCGCGACGCGTACCTGGGGACGACACCGGACTAGGCCGTGCCCGGCCGGCGGCGGGGCCACACGGATCGGCCACCGGATGTTCAGCGAACCACTCACCGGACGTTCACATAAGTATTCCGTGTTCAAAGATGTGCAATAGAGTCGTGCATATGGGAGTGGTCAAGGAATGCGGCACCGTACGTGATCGTTGACCATGGGAGTACCACCCGACGACTTAAGGATCGAGAGCTCGTGAGCAAGGTCCCCCCGATCATCCTGAACAACGGCGTCGAGATGCCGCAGCTCGGTTTCGGTGTCTGGCAGGTCCCGGACGACGAGGCCCGGTCGGCCGTCACGACGGCGCTGGAGGCCGGGTACCGCAGCATCGACACCGCGGCCATCTACGGCAACGAAGAGGGCACCGGCAAGGCCATCGCCGCCTCCGGCATCGCCCGCGAGGAGCTCTTCGTCACGACGAAGCTCTGGAACACCGACCAGGGATACGACTCCACGCTGCGGGCCTTCGACACGTCCCTGGAGAAGCTCGGCCTCGACCACGTGGACCTGTACCTGATCCACTGGCCGCTGCCCTCCAAGGGTCTCGCCGTGGACACGTACAAGGCCTTCGAGAAGATCCAGGCCGACGGCCGCGCGAAGTCCATCGGCGTCTCGAACTTCCTGCCCCAGCACCTGGAGCAGCTTCTCGCCGAGACGTCGGTCATCCCCGCCGTCAACCAGATCGAGCTCCACCCGCACCTCCAGCAGCACGCCTCCCGCGAGTTCCACGCGGAACAGGGCATCGCCACGGAGGCCTGGTCCCCGCTCGGCCAGGGCAAGGGCCTCCTGGAGGTCCCGGCGATCATCGCCATCGCCCAGAAGCACGGCCGCACGCCGGCCCAGGTCGTCCTGCGCTGGCACATCCAGCTGGGCAACGTGGTGATCCCCAAGTCCGTGACCCCGTCCCGGATCAAGGAGAACATCGACGTCTTCGGCTTCGATCTTGACCCCGAGGACATGGCGGCGATCAGCGCACTGAACGAGGACCGGCGGCTGGGTCCGGATCCGGCCACGTTCGACGTCGCCTAGTCAGCGGACTTCGCGAAGGGCGTCGCTCCCCGGTGCATCGGGGAGCGACGCCCTTCACCTGTTTCTGCCCACCTAGCCCTTGACCCCCACATGCACCGTCTGCGCCGACAGCAGGAACACGTCGGGCCTGTGGTGCAGGCTCTGTTCGTCGTCGGCGTCCAGGAGGCGGTCGACCGTGGTCAGGTCGTCGGGGGCCAGGGTGTCCTCGTGCATGTCGCGGCGGCGGGAGAGCTCGGAGATGATCTGGGCGCGGGCCGCTTCGGAGACGGGGGCCGGCAGGTCCAGGAGGAAGGTGCGGGTGCCCGCGTGGCGCAGGCCCGCTTCCTTGAGGAGCGTGGGCCAGTCCTCCGTGACCGCCTTCGCGCCCGGCAGGTCCGCGCGCATGCGCGTGAACCACTCGTCGTCCGCCAGGTCGAAGCGCGTCTGGAGGCCCGGCCGGCCGAAGCCGATGTCCCGGGGCAGGCTGCGCTGGTTCAGGCCGCCCTCCAGGAGTGCGATCGCGCCGCCGGGTGCGAGGCGGTCGGCGAGGGCGGCCAGCGCCGCCTCCTGGTCGCCGACGTGGTGCAGGGCCCTGCCGATCCAGAGAAGGTCCGCGAGCGGCAACTCGCCGATTCCCTCCGGGAGTTCCGCGTGCAGGGTGCTGAACCGGTCCGTCAGGTTCTCCCTGGCCGCCCGCTCCCGTGCGCGGTCAAGGAGGGGCTCCGCCGCGTCCACCGCGATGACCTCCGCCTTCGGGAAGGTCTCCGCGAGAAGGAAGGTGATGGACCCCGAGCCGCTGCCGACGTCCGCGATCAGGGCAGGCTCCGGCTGCCAGGTGCGCAGCCACGCGGCGATCTCGCGGTTCTGCGGGGCGGCGAGCTCCGCGTTCCGTTCCAGCATCGGGCCCATGGTGGCCCAGTCGATGTCCTCGTGGTGGTGGCCGTGCTTGTGGCTGTGCTCGTGGTCGTGAGCCATGGTTCTGCCGCCGCCTTCGCATGTCGGGGTGGTGGGGTCGGAGCCATGTCCAGCCTGCGCCGTCGCCCCCTCCCCGGCCAGTCGTCTTGCGGTTTCGGCAAACGCGGTGGGCTGACCCGGTCAGGAGTAGCGGGCGTGCAGCTTCTTCGCCGTTGCCGCCAACCGCGCGCGCAGTTCCGGTGGTTCGAGCACCTCGATGTCCGCTCCCAGTCGGAGGAAATCGTCGTGGGCGTGGGCCACGGACTCGATGGGCAGCACCGCCCTGATCCAGTCTTCGCCGTCGCCGCAGCCGGGTTCGGTGTGGCCCGTCTCCTCGGCGGCGCGGGCCGCGGGGCCCGTCAGGCGTGACACCGCGTGCGGCGCCAGGCGTACGACCGCCTCGCCCTGCCGCAGCCGCGCGTGGAAGGACTCCTGGTACGACGTCCAGTACGTTGCCAGGCCGAAATGTGGGGGGACTTCGAACTGGCCCTGAGTGGAGGTCAGTTGGATGATCTGGTCGACTCGGTACGTGCGCGGCTCGCCCGCTTCGGTTGCCGCCGCCACCACGTACCAGCGGCCCGCCTTCAGGACCAGGCCGTACGGTCGCAGACTGCGCTCCACCTCGGTGGGGGCCCGCCAGCGGCGGTAGCGGACGTGCAGGACACGGCTGTTCCATACCGCGTCGGCGACAGCGGTCAGGTGGGGTACGTCGTCGGCGCGCGCGTACCAGCCGGGCGCGTCCAGGTGGAAGCGGGCGCCGACCCGGTCGGCGTGCGGGCGCAACTCCGCCGGGAGCGCTGCGCGCACCTTGAGCTGGGCGGCGGCGAGGACCGGGCCGAGACCCAGCTCCGCGGCGGGGCCCGGCGCGCCCGCCAGGAAGAGCGCCTCGGCCTCCGGCACGGTCAGGCCGGTGAGGCGGGTGCGGTAGCCGTCCAGGAGCCGGTAGCCGCCCGCGTGGCCCGCGTCCCCGTAGAGCGGGATCCCGGCGGTGTGCAGCGCTTCGACGTCCCGGTAGACCGTGCGGACCGACACTTCCAGTTCGCCGGCGAGCTGGGCGGCCGTCATCCGGCCCCTGGTCTGGAGCAGCAGGAGGATCGAGACGAGCCGGTCAGCCTTCACGGCGACACCTCCCCCACATCTTCCGGGCACCTGGCGAACTTCACTGACACCAGATGTCAGTGAAGCGGGCCTAGCGTCCCTGGCATGCCCTTTCAGGAGAAACTGCGGCACTCGCCGCCGCCCGTCGAGGTGGCGGGCCGCCGCGTCAAGCGCTATCACGTCACCGCCGACCCGGCGGGCATCGAGCCCGGCGTCGAGAAGGCGGCGTACGAGATCCTGCCCCGGCTCCTTCCCGAGCCGGACGGGACGCCGCCCGCGACGTTCGTCGTGCTGCACCGGGGCGGGGACAGCGGCGCCTACCTCAACGCGTACAGCTGGGTGTGGGACAACGTCCTGCACTGCCGCGTCGCCGTCGCGGGCCAGCCCGCGCTCGGCTGCCCCGACCAGGACCCGACGCACTTCATGCTCCTCGACCGGCCGCTGATCGGCTGCGTCTGGGAGCTGCCGCCCCTGCTGCACGAACGCGACGCGTGGGTACGGCACGTGCTCGCCCCCGAGCTTCCCCGCCTGCCCGACCTGGACGCCTACATCGCCGACACCCTGCCCGACGGCACCACAGGAGACCACCGCTCATGAGCAGCCCTGACGACAGCGGCCCGCACGACTTCGACTTCTTCTTCGGCGACTGGGACGTCGCACACCATCGCCGGACGGACTTCCTCGACCCTGCGAGCGAGTGGGAGGAGTTCGCTGCCGTCAGCCGCTGCTGGAGCCTCTTCGGCGGGGCGGCCAACATCGACGAGATGGACTGCCCCACTGAGGGCTTCATGGGCCTGACCCTGCGGCTCTTCGACCGGGAAACCGAGCAGTGGTCGTTGAACTGGTCGTCGAGCCGCAGCGGCAAGCTCTTCCCGCCCGTGTACGGACGCTTCGGGGCGAACGGCCGCGGCGAGTTCTACGGAAACGACGAGCACGACGGCAAGGCCGTCCGGGTGCGCTTCGTCTGGTCGGGCATCTCCGCGAGCACCGCCCGCTGGGAGCAGGCCTTCTCCGTCGACGAGGGGGAGTCCTGGCTGATCAACTGGACGATGCGGTTCACCCGGCAGGCGGCTTCCCAAACGACGCGAGTGTGAACCGCGGTTCGGGGCGCGGGTCTTCCTGGTCGGGAAGGGCAGCGAGGCCCTTCGCGAGCCGAGCGGCCAAGGGGCTGTCGGGCGGGACGCGCGTGAACCAGCCCCGGCCGAGGTCGTCGGCCGTGGAGCGGGGTGTGCGGCCCTGACCGTGACCCCGGAAACGGGCACCGCCGGCCGGCGTCAGGCCCCGCGCCGCCGCGTACGCCTCGACCGCCTGGGCGCGGTCGACCGCGGGACCCACCGGACGCGGGGCCAGCACGGCGTCGATGTCGCTGCCCACGTCGTGCGCGGCGGCCTTGTCGACGGTCGTGACGAACACACCGCCGGGCCGGAGCACTCGGGCGCACTCGGCGACGACCGCCGCTGCCTCATCGGCACCGGACAGGAGATGGAGCAGCCACACCGCACACACCGCGTCGAACGAGTCGTCGGGGAAGGGGAGTTGACGGCTGTCGCCCAGGACGACGGAGCCCGGCAGCCGCCCCGACGCCATGCGGGCCATGTTGTGCGCGGAGTCCACCCCAGTCACCCGCAGGCCCGCCCCGGCGAGGCTCCGGGTGACAAGGCCCGTGCCGCAGGCGACGTCCAGGAGGGTGCGGGCGTGGGGCGGCAGCAGACCGAGGACGGCGGCGGCAGCGGCGGCGGCGCGCGGCTCTCCGCCCCGCGACGCGTCGTAACGGTCGGCCTCCTTGCCGTAGTCCAGCATCCGCTCAGACCGCTCCGTGCCCGACCGCCAACTCCTCCACACGGGCCGCGAGTTGGAAGTCGCGCACCGTGAGAGCGCCGCCCACGCTGTGCGTGTTCACGGACAGGGTGACCGTGTCGTAGCCCAGCGTCAGCTCGGAGTGGTGGTCGAGCTCCTCCTGGATCTGCGCGATGTGCACGACCATCGCCGTCGCGGCGAAGTGCGAGCCGAGCCGGAAGGAGCGGGTGATCCGGTCGCCGGCGAGCGCCCAGCCGGGCAGCTCCGCGAGCCGCTCCTCGACGTCCTTTTGTGACAGCGGTTCGAGTGACATGGACGCGCCCTTCTCATGGACACCGGCGTATGTGTGCACGTACATCCCTCAGCCTGCCACATCGCCTCCCGCGAGGCCCTGATCAGGCCACTCGGTCGAGCCCCTTCGATTACTGTCCGGGTATGACAACTGCCGTGTCCACCAAGGAAAGCACCGGCGTCGGCCCCCTCCTGCGCGGCTGGCGCGAGCAGCGCAAGATGAGCCAGCTGGAACTGGCGCTACGCGCCGACTCCTCAGCGCGGCACATCAGCTTCATCGAGACCGGCAGGTCACGCCCGAGCGAGGAGATCGTGCTGCGCCTCGCCGAGCACCTCGACGTACCCGTGCGGGACCGCAACTCGCTGCTCCTGGCGGCCGGTTACGCACCCCGCTTCCGGGAGACCCCGATGGACGACCCCTCGATGGGCGTCCTGCGGGAGGGCCTCGAACGACTCCTGCGCGGCTACGAGCCCTATCCCGCCCTCGTCGTCGACGCGGCGTACGACGTGGTCGCCGCGAACCGCGGCATCGCGATGATCCTCGACGGCATCCCGGAGCACGTCCTGCAGCCGCCGCTGAACGCCATGCGGCTCACGCTCCACCCGGAGGGCCTCGCCCCCAGGATCCGCAATCTGCGTGAGTGGCGTGGGCATCTGCTGCACCAGATGGAGCGGCAGATCGCGTTGCAGCGTTCGGACGCGCTGCGAGCGGTGTACGAGGAGGTGGCGGCGTACCCGGTGGAGGACCCCGGTGTCGACGTGTTCGATGCCGAGGGGCCGCAGAGTGGCGTTCCGTACTTCGCGCTGCCTCTGCGCATCGAGCACGACGGGCACCTGCTGTCCTTCATCTCGTCGATCTCGACCTTCAACACGCCCATGGACGTGACGGTCGCCGAACTGGCCATCGAGACGCTCCTCCCGGCCGATCCGGCGACGGTCAAGTACCTCCAGTCGGCGTCCTGAGCCCTACGCCGAGCCCCGCGCCGAGAAGAGCCCTACGCCCTCAGGGCCCGCAGCGCCGCGTACTGCAGGGCGGCGAAACACCCGACGGTCAGAGCCTGGAGCGGGATCCACACGGCGCCAGCGGTGGTGGGCGAGAGCCAGGCGATCAGGGCGACGACACTGAGCACCGCCCAGGCCGCGTTCGCCTCGATCACCCCCTGGACGGCAGCCGTGGGCGGGCTCTTGCGTGAGGCGAGGTAGCCGACGCCCACGCCGTACAGAGTGAGGAAGACGCCCAGGCCGAGCAGGAGCCCCGCGTCGACGCCGAGGAAACGGCCGAGCGGGCCCGAGGCGGCCGCGTACGCGAGGCCGTTCCCGCCGGTCACGACCGCGTCGAGGGCGAGGAAGCGGCGCAGCATCGTCTTCGCGTCGTTCGTGCGGGCGAGTGCGCTGAGCGGGTGTGCGAGGTACGTCGACATGGGGTGCTGCCTCCGAGCGGCGGTAGGGAGAGAGGGCCGGATCCGGGCCGGAGTGCGCCGGACCGGATCCGGTGAGACCAGCCTGCCGGGCCCGCGGGCGGGGGTCGATTACCTCAGAAGTAAGGGCGGCGACCCCGGAGCACCCCTGTCGCCGCACGCCGACGCGCGCCACACACCCCCGCAACCCGTACGGCGGCCACTGCCGTGTGCCCCCGTCACCCCGCACCTAAGTTCGTTGAAAGGCAGACCTAGGGAGCTCAAGGGTGACAGAGACGACCGAGCCCGGCGCCGCGCTGCTGCGTGCGGGAAAGTTCTTCCGCCGCGGCACCGCCGCCCCCGACCTGCACAGCATCGGACTCGTCGGCGGCCGGGACGCGGACGCCTTCTACCGGGACCGGTGGAGCCACGACAAGGTCGTGAACTCGACGCACGGCGTGAACTGCACGGGCTCCTGCCGCTGGAAGGTGTACGTCAAGGACGGCATCATCACCTGGGAGACCCAGCAGACCGACTACCCCTCCGTCGGCCCCGACCGCCCCGAGTACGAGCCGCGCGGCTGCCCGCGCGGCGCCGCGTTCTCCTGGTACACGTACTCGCCGACCCGGGTCCGCTACCCGTACCTGCGGGGCGTGCTCCTGGAGATGTACCGCGAGGCGAAGTCCCGGCTGCGGGACCCGGTCCTGGCCTGGGCGGACATCCAGGGGGATCCGGAGCGGCGCAGGACGTACCAGCAGGCGCGCGGCAAGGGCGGCCTCGTCCGGGCGACCTGGGACGAGGCCGTGGAGATCATCGCGGCGGCGCACGTCCACACGATCAAGACGCACGGCCCCGACCGCGTCGCGGGCTTCTCCCCCATCCCCGCGATGTCGATGGTCTCGCACGCGGCGGGCGCCCGCTTCATGTCGCTGATCGGCGCGCCCATGCTGTCCTTCTACGACTGGTACGCGGACCTGCCGGTCGCGTCGCCGCAGGTCTTCGGCGACCAGACCGACGTACCGGAGTCGGGCGACTGGTGGGACGCGGCGTATCTGATGATGTGGGGCTCGAACGTCCCGGTGACGCGGACGCCGGACGCCCACTGGATGGCCGAGGCGCGCTACCGCGGCCAGAAGGTCGTGGCCGTGTCCCCGGACTACGCGGACAACACGAAGTTCGCCGACGAGTGGCTGCACCCGCACCCCGGCACGGACGGCGCCCTGGCCATCGCGATGGGCCACGTCATCCTCAAGGAGTTCTTCGTCGACCGGCAGACGGACTTCTTCACGGACTACGTGCGCAAGTTCACCGACCTGCCCTTCCTCGTGACGCTGACCGAGCGCGACGGCGCGTACGTCCCCTCGAAGTTCCTGCGCGCCACCGATCTCGGTCAGAGCGGTGAGGGCGGCGACTGGAAGACGGCGGTGCTCGACGAGAACACCGGGCAGCCCGCCGTCCCGAACGGCTCGCTCGGCTTCCGCTGGACCGAGTCGGGCAAGGGCAAGTGGAATCTGGAGCTCGGCAACATCAAGCCGCAGCTCACCCTGCACGACTCCGACATCTCGACGGGCGTCGAGGTGCTGCTCCCCCGCTTCGACACCGAGGGCGGCACGCACGGCCAGGGCCGCGGGGAGATCGTCCGGCGCGGGGTGCCCGCCACGCGGCTCGGCGGCCAGGACGGGCCGCTCGTGACGACGGTCTTCGACCTGCTGCTCGCGCAGTACGGCGTCGGGCGCGCGGGCCTTCCGGGCGAGTGGCCTTCTTCGTACGAGGATGCCGACGCGCCCGGTACCCCGGGCTGGCAGGAGGCGCACACCTCGGTCCCGGCCGCGAAGGCGGTGAAGATCGCGCGGGAGTTCGCGCGGACCGCCGAGAAGTCACGCGGGCGCTGCATGATCCTCATGGGGGCGGGGACCAACCACTGGTTCCACTCCGAGACGATCTACCGTGCCTTCCTCGCCCTGCTCCAGCTGACCGGCTGCCAGGGCCGCAACGGCGGCGGCTGGGCGCACTACGTGGGTCAGGAGAAGTGCCGTCCGGCGACCGGCTGGGCGACGCTGGCCAGCGCCAATGACTGGAGCAGGCCACCTCGGCAGATGATCGGCGCCGCGTACTGGTTCCTGAACACCGACCAGTGGCGCTACGACAAGTTCGCGGCGGACGTGCTGGCCTCGCCGCTCGGCGATGGACGCTTCGCGGGCATGACGGGCGCCGACTGCCTGGCCCTGTCGGCGCGCACCGGATGGATGCCCTCCTACCCGACCTTCGACCGCAACTCCCTTGACCTGGGCGACACTTCGGGGGCCTCCGGCGATCCGGTGGCCAATGTCGTCGACGAGCTCAAGGCGGGCACACTCAACTTCGCCTGCGAGGACCCGGACGCCCCGGAGAACTGGCCGCGCGTCCTGACCCTGTGGCGCGCCAATCTGCTCGGCTCGTCCGCGAAGGGCGCGGAGTACTTCACCAAGCATCTGCTCGGCACGCACTCCTCGCTGCGGGCGGAGGAGGCATCGCCCGACGAGCGGCCCTCGACGGTGACCTGGCGGGACGAGGCTCCCGAGGGGAAGCTCGATCTGCTCGTCTCGCTGGACTTCCGCCAGACGTCGTCGACGCTGCTCTCGGACGTGGTCCTGCCCGCCGCGACCTGGTACGAGAAGCACGACCTCTCCTCCACGGACATGCACCCCTACGTGCACTCCTTCACCCCGGCGGTCGACCCGCCCTGGCAGGCCCGTACCGACTTCGACGCGTTCAAGGCGATCGCGGAACGGCTCAGCGAGCTGGCCGTGGACCATCTCGGCGTACGCAAGGACGTCGTCGCCACCGCGCTCCAGCACGACACCCCCGGCGAGACGGCGCAGCCCGGCGGTGTCGTCCTCGACTGGCGCAAGGGCGAGTGCGAGGCCATCCCCGGCAAGACGATGCCGGGCCTGACGGTGGTCGAGCGGGACTACACGGCGATCGGCGCGAAGTTCGCGGCGCTCGGCCCGCTCGCGGAGAAGCTGGGCCTGCCCGCGAAGGGCATCGCCCTGCGGCCCGACCAGGAGGTCGACGAGCTGCGCGAACGCAACGGCGTCGTACGCGGCGGCCCCGCCGACGGGCGCCCCGCCATGGACACGGCGGTCAAGGCGGCGAACACCATCCTCGCCCTGTCCGGCACCACCAACGGCCGCCTCGCCACGCAGGGCTTCCACACCCTGGAGGCGCGCACGGGCCAGGAGATGGCGCACCTGGCCGCCGAGCACGAGGGCAAGCGCATCACGTACGCCGACACGCAGGCCGCGCCCGTCCCCGTGATCACCTCGCCCGAATGGTCGGGCAGCGAGTCGGGCGGGCGGCGCTACACGGCGTTCACGCTCAACACCGAGCACCTCAAACCCTGGCACACGCTCACCGGACGCCAGCACTTCTTCCTCGACCACGACTGGATCCACGAGCTGGGCGAGGCGATGCCCGTCTACCGGCCGCCCCTGGACATGAACCGGCTGTTCGGGGAGCCACAGCTCGGCCCGGACGGCGAGAAGGAGGTGACGGTCCGCTATCTCACCCCGCACAACAAGTGGTCCATCCACTCCGAGTACCAGGACAACCTCTTCATGCTGTCGCTCTCCCGGGGCGGACAGTGCATCTGGATGTCACCGCAGGACGCGGAGGCGGTCGGAGTGAAGGACAACGACTGGATCGAAGCGGTCAACCGCAACGGCGTCGTGGTGGCGCGCGCGGTCGTCTCGCACCGGATGCCGGCCGGCACGGTCTACATGCACCACGCGCAGGAACGCACGGTCAACGTCCCCAAGACGGAGACCACCGGCAAGCGCGGCGGCATCCACAACTCCCTGACCCGCCTCATCCTCAAGCCGTCCCATCTCATCGGCGGCTACGCCCAGTTGTCGTGGGCGTTCAACTACCTGGGCCCGACGGGGAACCAGCGCGACGAGGTGACGGTCATCCGCCGCCGCTCGCAGAAGGTGGAGTACTGACACATGCGCGTCATGGCACAGATCGCGATGGTCATGAACCTCGACAAGTGCATCGGCTGCCACACCTGCTCCGTCACCTGCAAGCAGGCGTGGACCAACCGGGACGGCATGGAGTACGTCTGGTTCAACAACGTCGAGACCCGTCCCGGCCAGGGCTATCCGCGCCGCTACGAGGACCAGGAGAAGTGGCGCGGCGGCTGGGAGCTGAACAAGCGTGGCGCCCTGAAGCTCAAGAACGGCGGCCGGATCAAGGCGCTCCTGGAGATCTTCTCCAACCCCAAGCTGCCGGAGATCAAGGACTACTACGAGCCCTGGACGTACGAGTACAAAAACCTCACCGACGCCCCGCTGGGCGACGACTACCCGGTGGCCGAGCCGCGCTCACTGATCAGCGGCAAGCCCATGAAGATCGAGTGGTCGTCGAACTGGGACGACAACCTGGGCGGCGCGACCGAGTACGGCGACCTCGACCCGATGGTCGCCAAGACCCGTGAGAAGGCCACGGAGAAGGTGAAGTTCGCCTTCGAGCAGACCTTCATGTTCTATCTGCCGCGGATCTGCGAGCACTGCCTGAACCCGTCGTGCGTCGCGTCCTGCCCGTCCGGGGCGATGTACAAGCGCGAGGAGGACGGCATCGTCCTGGTCGACCAGGACAGCTGCCGGGGCTGGCGCAAGTGCGTGACGGGCTGCCCGTACAAGAAGGTGTACTTCAACCACCGCACCGGCAAGGCCGAGAAGTGCACGATGTGTTACCCGCGCCTCGAGGTGGGTCTGCCCACCGTCTGCTCGGAGACGTGCGTGGGCCGCCTCCGCTACCTCGGCGTCATCCTCTACGACGCCGACAAGGTGACGGAGGCCGCGTCGGTCAAGGACGACAAGGCGCTGTACGAGGCCCAGTTGGGGGTCTTCCTCGATCCGGAGGACCCCGAGGTGCGGCGCGAGGCCGAGCGGGCCGGGATCGGCCACGACTGGATCGAGGCGGCACGCCGCTCCCCCGTGCACGCGCTGATCAGCACGTACAAGGTGGCGCTGCCGCTGCATCCGGAGTACCGCACCATGCCGATGGTCTGGTATATCCCGCCGCTCTCCCCGGTCGTGGACGCGCTGAGCGAGACCGGGCACGACGGCGAGGACCTGGACAACCTCTTCGGCGCGATCGACACCCTGCGCATCCCGCTCGAATACCTGGCGGAGATCTTCACGGCCGGCGACGTGGGCCCGGTGCGGGCCTCGCTGGAGAAGCTGGCGGCGATGCGGGCACACATGCGGGCCATCAACCTCGGTGACCGGCCCGACAGTTCGGTGGCCGGGGCCGTGGGCATGTCTGGCCAGGAGATCGAGGAGATGTACCGCCTCCTCGCCATCGCCAAGTACGAGGACCGCTACGTCATCCCGACCGCGGCGGTCGGTGACGCGCAGCGCCTCGAGGAGTCGGCACTGCCCGACTCGTGCAGCCTCGACTTCGAGGGCGGTCCGGGGGCGGGCGGGGACGGCCCGTTCGGCCAGGACTCGGGCCGCAAGCAGCTGCCGCTCGTGACCATCGAGAACTTCCACACCCTGCGGGACCGGCAGACCGCCGACGAGCAGCCCTCCGCGACCGAGAAGGACACCCTGTGAGCGACCACGCCGTGCTCTACCGGGCAGCCGCGCACTGCCTGGCCTATCCGGACGAGGAGTTCCGCGACCTGCTGCCGCAACTGACGGCCGCCGCACCGGAGTTGCGTACCTTCCTGGAGCACGCGGCGGCGACCGGACCCTCCGAGCTGGCCGCGCACTACGTCCGGGTCTTCGACTTCAAGAACCGCCACAGCCTGTATCTGAGCTGGTGGCGCGACGGTGACACGCGGCGGCGCGGCATGGCCCTGGTCCGCTTCAAGGAGGTCTACCGGGAGCACGGCCTGGAGTTCACGGGCGAGGAGCTGCCGGACTTCCTGCCCGCGGTCCTGGAGTTCTCCGCGCACGCGGGCCCGGTCCTCCTGGAGGAGCACCGGCCGGGCCTGGAGCTGCTGCGGCTCGCCCTCACCGACTTCGGCACGCCCTACGCGTCCGTGCTCCAGGCGGTCTGCGCGACACTGCCCGGCCCCTCGCCGAAGGACCGGGCCGAGGCGCAGGCCCTTGCCAGGTCGGGGCCCCCGCGGGAGGACGTCGGCCTTGAACCCTTCGCACTGATCGGGGAGCACTGATGAGAACGCTGCTGTGGGGCGTCATCCCGTACGTGGTCCTCGTCCTCCTCGTGGCGGGCCTCCTGTGGCGCTATCGCTACGACAAGTTCGGCTGGACGACGCGCTCCTCGCAGGTGTACGAGTCGAAGCTCCTGAACATCGCGTCACCGATGTTCCACTACGGCATCCTCTTCGTCCTCGTCGGACATCTGGTGGGGCTCTTCGTGCCGGAGTCGTGGACGGAGAAGGTGGGCGTGAGCGAGCACACGTACCACCTGTTCTCGCTGTACGGCGGCACGGCGGCGGGGATCCTGCTGGTGCTCGGCATCCTGCTGCTGCTCTACCGGCGGCGCACGAACGCGCCGGTGTTCCGGGCGACGACCGCCAACGACAAGCTGATGTATCTCGTGCTGTTCGCGGCGATCGTGCTCGGCATGGTGGCCAAGCTGACGCACGCGTCGGGCGAGGGCTACAACTACCGCGAGTCGATGGCGCCTTGGGCCCGCAGCCTGTTCACCCTCCAGCCGGACACGGACCGGATGGCGGGGGTGCCGGTCATGTACCAGATCCACGCGGTGGTCGGCATGGCGCTGTTCGCGCTGATCCCGTTCACGCGGCTGGTGCACATGTTCAGCGCGCCGGTGCAGTACCTGTTCCGGCCGTACGTGGTGTACCGCAGCAAGGACCCCCGCCGCGTGGGGCCGCGTCCCGAGCGGCGGGGGTGGGAGAAGACGGGGTCGTGATCTCCCGCCCCGCCGGCCGGGACCCGGGCTAGCTCTGAGTGCCCTTCTCCTTGCCCTCCCCCGGCCTCTCGTCGCCCTCCCCCGGCTTCTCGTCGTCCACGATCTCCGCCTCGACCACGACGTCATCGGGGGAGGAGCCCGGAGCCGCCTGTTCCTGGGCGCTCTCCCCCGGGCTCTCGTACATGGCCTGCCCCATCCGCTGACTCACCGAGGCCAGCTTCTCCGCGCCCGCGCGCAGCGCCGCCGTGTCGTCGGCCCTGTCCTTGAGGAGGCCCTTCAACTCCGTTGCCGCCGCCTCCACCTCGGTCCTGGTGTCCGCGGGGATCCGCTCCTCGTTCTCCCGCAGGAACCGCTCGGTCTGGTAGACGAGCTGCTCCGCCTGGTTGCGGGTCTCGGCGGCGTCGCGCCGCTTGCGGTCCTCCTCCGCGTGCTCCTCGGCCTCCCGCACCATGCGGTTGATGTCGTCCTTGGGCAGCGCGGAACCGCCCGTCACCGTCATGCGCTGCTCGCGCCCCGTCGCCTCGTCCTTCGCCGACACGTGCATGATGCCGTTGGCGTCGATGTCGAAGGTGACCTCGATCTTGGGCACGCCACGCGGTGCCGGGGGCAGTCCCGTCAGATCGAAGACGCCGAGCCTCTTGTTGTACGCGGCGATCTCCCGCTCGCCCTGGAAGACCTGGATGCCGACCGACGGCTGGTTGTCCTCGGCGGTCGAGAAGGTCTCCGAACGCCGGGTGGGGATCGTCGTGTTGCGTTCGATGAGCTTGGTCATGATGCCGCCCTTGGTCTCGATGCCGAGGGACAGCGGGGTCACGTCCAGGAGCAGGACGTCCTTGACGTCGCCCCTGATCACACCGGCCTGCAGCGCCGCGCCGAGCGCCACCACCTCGTCCGGGTTGACCCCCTTGTGGGGCTCGCTCCCGGTGAGTTCCTTGACCAGTTCCGTCACCGCGGGCATCCGCGTCGAGCCGCCCACCAGGATCACGTGGTCGACGGCCGAGAGCTTGATGCCCGCGTCCTTCACCGCCTGGTGGAAGGGACCGCGGCAGCGTTCGAGGAGGTCCGCCGTCAGCTCCTGGAACTGGGCGCGGGTCAGCTTCTCCGCGAGGTGCAGGGGGCCGTCCGCCGACGCCGTCACGTACGGCAGGTTGATGTCGGTCTCGCTCGACGACGACAGCTCGATCTTCGCCTTCTCGGCGGCCTCGCGCAGCCGTTGCAGCGCCATCTTGTCCTTGCCGAGGTCCACTCCCTGCGTGTTCTTGAACTGCCGTACCAGGTACTCGACGATGCGCTGGTCCCAGTCGTCGCCGCCCAGCTGCGTGTCGCCGTTGGTGGCCTTCACCTCGATGACGCCGTCGCCCATCTCCAGGAGCGACACGTCGAAGGTGCCGCCGCCGAGGTCGAAGACGAGGACGGTCTGGTCGTCGCCCTTGTCGAGGCCGTAGGCGAGGGCGGCGGCGGTCGGTTCGTTGATGATGCGGAGCACGTTCAGGCCCGCGATCTCGCCGGCCTCCTTGGTGGCCTGGCGCTGAGTGTCGTCGAAGTACGCGGGCACGGTGACGACCGCGTCCGTGACGTCCTCGCCCAGATAGGACTCGGCGTCACGCTTGAGCTTCTGCAGGACGCGGGCGGAGAGCTCCTGCGCGGTGTACCGCGTGCCGTCCACGGAGCCGCCCTCCGGGAAGCGCCAACTGCCGTCGCCCATATGGCGTTTGACGGAACGCGCGGTGCGCTCCACGTTCGTGACCGCCTGCCGCTTGGCCACTTCTCCGACGAGCACGTCGCCGTTCTTGGCGAAGGCGATGACCGAAGGTGTGGTGCGCGCTCCCTCCGCGTTGGCGACGACCGTGGGATCACCGCCCTCCAGGACGGCCACCACCGAGTTCGTCGTACCGAGGTCGATCCCGACTGCACGTGCCATGTCCAGTCCCCTTCAACGCGAGCCCGTTTCCCGGAGTACTTCGACCTCCATCACAAAACTTGAGCGGCTTGTTGTCAATGCCGCCCATGGCTGTGCCGCCGTCCCCGGGGGGACGGCGGCACAGTCGGGGACCGGCCGGAAAGGCCGTGCTCCGGGCTTGGGTCAGGCGAGCTTCGCCGTCAGCGTGATCGTCGTGCCCGTCAGCGCCTGGCTCACCGGGCAGTTCGCCTTGGCGTCCTCGGCGGCGGCGGTGAACGCCGCCTCGTCGATGCCCTCCACCGTGCCCTCGACGGTCAGGTGGATGCCGGTGATGCCGGTGCCCGGCTGGAAGGTCACGTCGGCGGACGTCACCAGCCGGGTCGGCGGAGTGCCCGCCTTGGCCAGGCCGTTGGAGAAGGCCATGGAGAAGCAGCTGGAGTGCGCGGCGGCGATCAGCTCCTCCGGGCTGGTCTTGCCGTTGGCCTGCTCGGCGCGGGACGGCCAGGACACGGCCTGCTCCCCGATCCCGGAGGAGTCGAAGGTGACGGTGCCGGAGCCCTCCAGCAGGTTGCCTTCCCAGACCGTGTGCGCGGAGCGCGTGGTAGCCACGATGTACTTCCCTTCAGTGCGGTTCCGGGATGCGTTCCGGAACTTCCGTGCGCCCATCCGATCACACCCGGACGCGGTGCACGCGCAAGTCCGGTCCTGTCCACCGGGGTTCCTGAGGCGTCAGTACAGCCCCGGGGCATGGTCGCTATGGCCGAAATGCCAACTGTGCAAGGCGCGTCCACGGTGACACTTTGAGGCCCCCTCGCCCACGGGACGAGGAGTCCACTCAGGGGGTTTGACCATGCGCATGAACTACTCCGAACGCGGTCCGTCTCCACTGGAGGGCGCGAAGCCCGGAGCCGCCGGTGACCGTGACTCGACGTTCGGCTGGTGGGGCGCCTTCAGCATCCAGAAGTTCGTCAACCAGTCATCTCTCTTCCACACGCACGCCGACGCCACCGGGTGGCTGGCGTACCTCCAGCAGTTCTACGACCGCAACTTCTGGTTCGCCGACGGCGGGGCGCAGGTCTGGGCGTACGAGGAGACGTACGACAACTGGCAGGACCGCTACGGCATGGACGCGGTGGTCGCCGTGTACCACTCGGGTCACGGCGGCATGGACAACAACGGCGTCTTCTTCGCGCCGCTCGGGGCGGTCTGGGACGGCCGCAGCGACGCGGTCTCGAACCGGATGGCGCTGGGCAACGAGAAGGCCAACTACGTCTTCTGGTCCACCTGCACCTCGCTGCGGGTCCTCGGCGGGCACTCCCCGATCCGCACCTGGGCGGGCCCCAACATCGGCTTCCGCATGATCTTCGGGTTCGAGACCGTCAGCATCGACAGCCCGGACTACGGCAAGAAGTTCTGGGAGAAGTGGCGGGCCGGCCAGACGTTCACCGACGCGTGGCTGAACGCGAGCTGGGACATCTACAAGGGCCAGGCGCCCTCGGTCTGCGCGGTCGGCGCCAACCAGGCCGAGGCCACCGCCCGGCTCAACGGTGAGCGCACCCTCTACCGCGAGCACGTGCCGGACAACTGGTACGCGTGGCGCTGGTTCAACGCGCGCGACTCCCTCAGGGAGCCGCTGACGCAGGCGCCGGGCAGCCCGCAGATCGTGCAGCTCGCGCCGCGCGACCCGGGCGCCGAGCTCACCAAGATGGGCCGCATCGCCGACTTCCCGTCGGCGGCGCTGCAAGAGGTGCAGGTCGAGCGGCAGGGCGTGCTCAGTGCCACCTCCGGCGACCGGACCGTCTCCACGGCTCCGCACGCGATCCGGTGGGTCAAGCTCGCCGAGGCCAACCACCGCAACCTGCGGCAGCTGCCCACGGAGCGGGCGGTCGAGGCGGCCCGCGCGTTCGCCGAGCAGCACGCCGACGGCGCCGAGCTCGTCGTGGACAGCGTGCACGACCTGATGCAGAACTCCGGGGCGAAGGACGGCTCCGAGCTGGGCGAGCCGGTGTCACTGGAGACCCACGTGACGTTCCGGCAGGTCTTCGACGGCATACCGGTCATCACGCCCGACCGCGGTCTCATCCGGGTGGCCCTGGACAACGACGCGACCGTCGTCCAGGCGCAGATCTCCACGCGCGACACCACCGGCACGACGCGTGAGCCGAGCACCGACATCGCGCCGCCGCCCGCGGGCGGCAAGGCCGCGGCCGCCCCGCAGCGGGCACGCGACCCGCGCGAGGCCCTCGCAGCCGCCCAGCGCAAGCTGCTCGCCGAGCTCGCCTCCGTCACGGCGGACGAGCAGGGCGGGCGGGGTGCCGCCCCGCAGCGCGAGCCCGAGGTCCGGGACGTGCTGGGCACCTTCGACGTCGGCTATGAGATCGAGGGCAACGAGGCCTACCCGGCCGCCCGCAAGCTGATCGAGATCGGGTCGCCCGACAGCATGTACACCACCCGCCGCTGGGTGGTCGCACCGCTCGCCAGGTAGTCCGGGAGCATCAGTGGGTGGCGGTCCGCTCCTTGCGGGCCGCCATCCACGCGTAGACGAGCACCCCCGCGAAGAGGAACAGGACGCCCTGGTAGACGGCCGCGTATCCGGACCCGGCGACCAGCCACATGGAGAATCCGCACGCGATGCCCGCGAGGACGCCGTCCCGCACCAGGGCGGCACGGTTGACGCGCTCGCCCTGCCCGGAGACCAGGAAGTAGATCTGCGCGGCGGTGGCCAGCAGATAGGGCACTGTCGCGGTGAAGGTGGTGATCAGGACGAGGGACTCGAAGACGCCGCTCGATCCCGCCGTGTAGTTGTAGACGGTGAGCAGCGAGGCCAGGACGACGGTGACCAGGACTCCCACGGTCGGCACACCGCGCTTCTTCTTGCCGAAGACCTCGGGGAAGAGCCCGTCCTTGGCGGCGGCGTACGGCGTCTGGGCGCTCAGCAGGGTCCAGCCGTTCAGGGCGCCGAGGATCGAGACGACCGCCGCGAGCGCCACCGCCGTACCGCCCCAGGAGCCGCCGAACATGACGTTGACGGCGTCCGAGAAGGGTGCGGTGGAGCCGACGAGCTTGTCGTGGGCGACGGTGCCGAAGACGGCGAGGGTGCCGAGCAGATAGACGAGGGCGGCGCCGAGGGTGCCGAGGATGGTGGCGCGTCCGACGTTGCGCCGCGGGTCGCGCACCTCACCGGCGCTGACGGCCGCCGATTCCACGCCCAGGTAGGAGAAGAGCAGGATCGCGGCGGAGGCGGAGATCGCGCCGGCCGGGCTGTCGTCACTCGCCTGGAAGGGGCCGAGGTTGGCGCTGTCGAAGAAGAAGAGCCCGCCGATCGCGACCAGGAGCAGGGGCACGAACTTCAGGACGGTGGCGACGACCTGGACCGCGCCGACGTAGCGGGTGCCCGCGAAGTTCGCGAGTGCGGGCAGGAGTTGCAGGGCCAGGGCGGCCAGGCAGGCGGTCCACCTGTGGTCGCCCACCGGTATCAGGACGTCCAGATAGCCGACGGCGGCGACGGCGAGCGCGGCGTTCGACACCCAGGCGGTGGCCCAGTAGGACCAGGCCGCGAGGAAGCCGGCGAAGTCGCCGAACGCGGCGCGGGCGTAGACGTACGGTCCGCCGGTGCGCGGGTCGCGCCGCGCGAGCCGGCCGAAGACCAGGGCGAGGGCGATGGCGCCCGCGGTCAGGACGACGAACGCGACGAGGCTGATGGTCCCGAAGGGGGCGACGGAGGCCGGGAGCAGGAAGATGCCGCCGCCGATGATGTTGCCCATGACGAGGCAGGTGGCGATCGGGAGACCGAAGCGGCGGGCGTGCCTGCTGCCGCCGTCCTCGTGCTGCTCCGTCCGCTGTTCTTCCTGGTCGGGGGCCGGAGCCGACTGGTTCACGGTTCCGGTGTCGTGCATGGGGTGGTGCCTCTCAACGCGTCGGACGCCCGGGATCGCCGGGGCGAGAGACATGGTCGGGCACGAAGGGAACCGTACAAAATCAGCGCGTTTTGTCCTGCGCGGCAGGGTCGGCGACCGCAAAAGCTGTCTCGTCCGGGCCCTCGTGCGGGGAATCGTCCACGGCTGCGGGACCCCCTCCCACCTGCGGAACCAGCGGAACCTCCGGGCCCTGGAACTCCCCGAGCCAGCGCCGCAGCACCTCGTGGACGCGCTCGGCGCCGACGAGTTCGTGCCCGTCGTCGAGCGGCGCGGAGAGCAGGAGGGGCGAAAGGATGAACGGCTGCGCCTGGGCGCCGCCGAGCCCCCCGTGCGAGCCGATCTGCTCCTCGAAGGCGAGAACCTCCCCGTCCTCGGGGTCGTACCAGGAGTTGACCATGATGTCGGCGACGTGCGGGAAGCCGTCGGTGCGGCGCACGGCGTCGGCGGCGCCGGGCCCGAAGTCGGCGAGCGGGCCGAGGTCGCCGTGCTCTGTGTCCTCTTCACCCCCTTCGTCCGCTTCGTCGAGATACACCTCGGCGCCGCGCGCGCCGAGGACGAGGGGGCCGCGCTCCTGACTGCGTACGAGGAGGAAGCCGACGCCCGGGTGGTTGGCAAGGGTCGGCAGGAGCGCCGGGTGGCGCAGGTCGATCTCCTCGCGGGTCATGCGGTGCGGGACGTCGGGGAAGGAGACGAGGCCGAGGTTGCCGGACGCGAGGACGATCGGCTCCGCGCGGCGGGCGGGGCGGTGTTGTCCCGCGCCCTCCTCGACGGGGCGGCGCAGCGCGGCGCGGACCGTCGAGCGTGCCTCGGCGCCGCTGTGCGTGCGCTGCGCCTTGCGGGGCACGGGCAGGCCGCAGCCGGCCCTGACGAGGTCGCCGAGGGTGAGGCCGTAGCGGGCGTGGAAGGTCTCGCCGGGGCTCTGGCCGTGGTCGGAGAGGACCACGATGCGGTAGGCGCGGGGGGCGTGTTCGGCGACCTTCGCGATCAGCGCGAGGGACCGGTCGAGCCGCTGGAGCACCTTCTCCACGTCGTGGCCGGTGGGCCCGGAGTGGTGGGCCACCTCGTCGTAGGCGACGAGGTCGGCGTAGACCGCGCTGCGCCCGGCGAGCATGTCCCCGATGACCGCGGCGACGACGACATCGCGCTCGACGACGGTCGCGAAGGCGCGGATGAAGGGGTAGAGCCCGCCCCGGCCGACGCGCGGGCGCCGCTTGCTGATCCGGGCCCGGGTCGACTCGCCGATCTCGCGGCCGACCTCGGCGACGAAGGAAAGGGCGGTGCGGACGGCGTTGGCGGGGTCGGAGAAGTAGGCGAAGTACCCGGCGCGCGAACGGTTCTCCTTGCCGCGGCGTGCGGCCATGGAGAGCACCAGGGCGACCTGCTCGGCGCCGCCGCTGAAGAGGTTGCCGCGGCTGGCGCCGTCGAGGGTGAGGAGGCCGCCGTCACCGGTGCGCTCGATGGCGCGGCGCTGGAGCTCGACGGCCGAGGCGGGCCGGTTGGAGACCATGACCTCGCCGGTGTCCTTCTCGTACCAGCGGAAGGCGGGAACGTCGTGGTTGGAGCCGTGCAGGATGCCGAGCTGGCTCGCCCCGGTCTGGGACGACCAGTCGGTGCGCCAGGGGGTGAGGCGATGGGTCGGCGCCCCCTCCTGGCCGAGCCAGACGGCGACGGTGGGCATCAGGCCCTTGTGCACGGCGGTGCGCAGGACGTCGTGGCCGACGCCGTCGAGCTGGATGAAGACGGTGCCGGGCGGTACGGGACCGAAGCGCCCTTCGGCGAGGCGGCGCCGCTTGCGGTCGGCCAGGCGGTAGAGGCGGCGGCGGTAGGCGTCGTCGTCGCGGACGGCGAGGGCGCCGCCGGTTGCGGAGGCGACCGCGGACATGACCGCGGCGACGACGACGGCGGTCTCGGGGTTGGCCTCGCCGCGGCCGTCGGGGATGAGGCTGAGGGCGAGCAGCAGCAGTGAGCCGTTGAGGGCGAAGGCGAGCAGGCCGAGCACGAGCGCGGGCACGAGCAGCAGGGCCCGCACGAGCAGGGGCCACACCAGCGAGGAGAGCAGGCCGAAGGCGCCGGCGCCCAGGGCTGCCGTGCTGGCGATGCGGGTGGCGCTGTCACCGTTGTCGGCCTGCAGCTGGAAGTCGGGCAGGATCCCGGCGAGCGCGAGCATGGTGAGCGTACTGACCAGCCATACGGCGACGGATCTCCACAGCACGCTGCCGACCGCCCGCCATCGCTCTCGCCCCACGCCGTGCCGCCTCACGTTTCATGAAAGATCCGGACACCAGCCTGTCACAGGGTGTACGGCCGGGTGCCGGGGACCGGTCAGCGACCGTCGTACCCCGCGGTCGGCATGGAGAGCCGCCGGTGGACATGGGCCTTCATCACCGCGTCGTACGACGGCTCGGCGAGCCCCGCCGTCTCGATCCGCACCCCGCGCCGCCCGCACTCCGCGGTGAACTCGTCCGGCGAACGCAGCGCGCGGTCGAGCACGCGGCGGCTCGGCACGACGAACAGGTCCACGAGGCCCTCGTCGACGTCGGCCCAGAGCACGGCGTGATCGGCGGGCAGCCCGTGCACGACCAGTTCGCGCGTGATGACGTACCCCCGGGCCGCGGCCCACCGCGCGCACATCGCGTGCTGGCTGCGGGAGTCCACCAGGAAGGGGTCGGCGTCCAGCTCCTCCAGCGGTATCAGGCTGGCGATCGCGGCGACCCGCACCACTGTCACGCTTGCGGCGTCCCCCATCGCGTCCCCCTCACCTCTGGCATCCTCACCACTGGCGTCAGCCGAAGACCCTACTCCTGGCCGTAGGCTCGTAAACAGTCGCGCGAGGGGGGAAGAAGGAGGAATGGGAGTGCCGGTGGAGATCACCTGGTGGGGTCATGCCACCTGCACGGTCGAGGATTCCGGTCTCCGGGTGCTCACCGACCCGTTGTTCGCCCGCCGCCTCGCTCATCTGCGCCGGCGCAGGGGCGCGCTCCCGCCGCCCGAGGCGGCCGTAGCCGACGCCGTGCTCCTCTCCCATCTGCACGCCGACCATCTGCACCTGCCGTCCCTCGCACGGATCACCCCGGGCACCCGGGTGCTGTTGCCGCGCGGCGCACGCCGGCAGGTGCCGGGGCTCGCGCGGCGGCTCTCCCATCTGCGCCTCATCGACGTCGTGCCGGGTGACGAGGTGCGGATCGGCGATCTGGTCGTGCGCGTGGTGACGGCGCGGCACGACGGGCGGCGGCTGCCCGTCGGACCGCATGCCGCGCCCGCGCTCGGCTTCGTGGTGCGAGGTGAGGCGCGGACGTACTTCGCCGGGGACACCGGGCTCTTCGACTCGATGGCCGAGGAGGTCGGGGAGGTCGACGTGGCGCTGCTTCCGGTCGGTGGCTGGGGGCCGTATCTCGGCCATGGTCATCTCGACGCGGGGCGCGCGGCCCTGGCGCTGGCCGAGCTCGCGCCGCGCAGCGCGGTACCGGTGCACTACGGGACGTACTGGCCGATCGGCATGGACGCCGTGCGGCCCCATGAATTCCATACGCCGGGCGAGGAGTTCGTGCGCCAGGCCGCGCGGATCGCGCCCGGGGTGGCGGTGCACCGCCTGGGGCACGGCGAGAGCGTGCGGCCCGAGGTCGCCAAGGGAGACACTCAGTGATCCTCGCCCTGACGGCGCAGGTGGCTCCTGGTTCGACGCAGGCCGTCGGCTATCCGTCGCTGTTCCTGCTCATCGTGGTCGGCGCGCTTGTGCCCGTGGTTCCCACGGGCGCGCTCGTCAGCTCGGCCGCAGTGGTGGCCTTCCATCAGCAGGCGCCCCTCGCGCTGCTCCTGGTGTTCGTGGTCTCCGCGTTCGCCGCGTTCCTGGGTGACATGGCGCTGTACTGGCTCGGCCGGCGCGGCATGCACTCGAAGAACGGCTCTCGCTGGCTCGCGGCGATCCGTGACCGGGCGCCCGAGGAGCGTCTGGCCCAGGCACAGGAGAAGCTCGCCGATCACGGCGTGCTGGTGCTCGTCCTCTCCCGGCTCGTACCGGCCGGGCGGATTCCGGTGATGCTGGCCTGTCTGATGGCGAAGATGCCGCTGCGCCAGTTCGCCCGCGGTGACATACCGGCGTGCCTCGCCTGGGCCGTGACGTACCAACTGATCGGCATTCTCGGCGGCTCCCTCTTCAAGGAGCCGTGGCAGGGCGTGGTGGTGGCGGTCGGTCTGACGGTGCTGATCAGCGTGGCGCCGACGGTGTGGCGCAAGGTCCGCCGGCGCACGGCGTCCTAGGTCCCGTCGTCACCGAGGGGGTTTCATGCGCTGCGCTGTCGCGCGGAGATCGTCGAAGGTCGCGCCCAGTGCGCTCAATGCCCTCCCCACATGCGGCAGTTCGGCCTCGTCCGGTGCGGCGAGGGCCGCGAGGCGCTCCTGCGGGGTCGGGCCGAGCAGAGGCCCGGTGGACAGACGTACACGCAACGCCCCCAGTTCGTCGCCGAAGCGGTGGCCGCCGGGCGCGGGCATGGCGAGGCGTTCACCGAGGAAGTCCTCCAGGTCCTGCGAGTCGCCGACGCCCCGCGCGGCGAGGGCCTGGCGGAGCGGTCCGAGGTCCACGTAGAGGTGACGGCCCGCCCTCGGCGGCCGGGCCAGCGCGCCCGCCGCGAGCACCGTGCGCTGCGCGGCCGCGGCCACGCGCGCGTGCAGGCGGGTCGCGCGGACGAGGCGGTCGGTGACCTCGTCGGGCTCGCCCAGGGCGTAGGCGGCCGCCGCCCCGACCGGCGCCGTGACGCACGCGCCCAGCGCGGTGAGGACGTCCAGGGTGCGGGCCCGCAGCGCCGAGCCCCGGGCCCCGGCCGGGAACCGGGCGACCGCGGCGGGCCAGCCCGGCGGCAGGAACGCTCCGGAGAGATCGGCCAGCACCGTCACGCGTCCGGGATCCATCTCGGCGGGGCTCACGAGGACCGTGTCGTGCGGCCGGTGCAGGGTGTCGCGCCAGGTCTCGTCGCTGACGATGTGCAGCCCCTCGTCCGCCGCCGCCTCCACGGCTTCGTGCAGCACCTCGGGCGGCGGCACGGTGGCGGTGGGGTCGTCGGCGACGGAGAGCACGAGGAGGCGTGGGGTGCCGCCCTCGGCTCGGATGCGGCGAACGGTCTCCAGGAGGGCGAACGGATCGGGGACGCCGCCGCACTCGGCGGGCGTCGGCACGTGATACACCGACCGGCCGAGCAGCCGCGCCTGCGGCGCCCACCAGGCGGGGCAGGGGCGCGGGAGCAGGACGTCGCCGCCGAGGGCGGCGGTCAGCGCGAGCAGCAGGGGCGCGGCACCGGGCGCCGCGACGACCTGGTCCCGCTCCCCCGGCAGCCCGCGCCGGGCCCAGTAACCGCTCGCGGCGTCGAGCAGGGCGGGGCTGCCGCCGGGTGGTTCCGCGTGGGGGCGGCCCGCGGCGCCGGCGAGCACGGCGGCGAGTCCGGGTAGGACCGGGAGGCCCGGCTCCGGCAGGGGAGGCCCGTACCGGACAGGGCCACGGCCTTCGGGTTCCGTCCGCATGTACCCATCGAAACGCGACGGGCCGCTCTCCGCGCGCGGGGGCCGCAGCCGAGTGCTTTCATTCCGGTCTCCGGCCTCCAGATTCTGGATTCTGGTCTCGGGTCTCTGGTCTCCGGTTTCCGGTCTCTGGTCTCGGGTCTCCGGTTTCGGGTCTCCGGTGGAGCTGGGCGGTCAGTTCTCCGCTGCCAGGGCCGCCAGCTCCTTCTCGAGGCCCTTGCCCCGCCTCTCCACCACCGCGGCCGCGACGTCGGCCAGTTTGCGGTTCGTGGTCTGGGAGATGCGGCGCAGCATCGTGAAGGCCCTGTCCGCGTCGCAGGTCAGGACGTGCATGATGATGCCGCAGGCCTGGTCGACCACGGGGCGGGTGCGCAGGGCGGTGCCGAGGTGGTCCAGTTCGGTGAGGGCCGCGCGGTAGCGGCGGTCGCGGACCAGGGCCGTCGTGGCGAGGTCGCCGAGCGCCTGGGCGGGACCGTGCCGGACGTCGTCCAGGGCGCCGGGGCGGAAGCTGAACAGGGTCAGGGTGACCGTGAGGCCCCCGCGCTGGAAGGGGAGCGTGACGCTGGAGCGTACGCCGGAGTCGAGCGCCATGGCGCGGTAGACGGGCCACCGCTCGTCCCGCAGCAGGTCATCGGTCTCCACCGGCGCGCCCTGCTCCTGCGCCGCCGGAATGGGCCCGTCGCCCGAGCGCAGCTGTACGGAGACGAGACCGGCGAGGTCGGGGTGGGTCACCGAAGCGGGGTGGTCGCTGCCGCCATCCGACACGGTCGTGCCCGCGCCGCAGCACGCGGTGGTGCAGCGCACGGCCTGTTCCGCCAGCTCCGAGAGCCTGCGTCCCGGCAGTGCGGACTCCGGTCCCGCCAGGTCGAGGTCCGGTTCCGGTACGAGGGGCATCATGGATTCCTCCTCCTCTTCTCCGCCTTCCCGCGAGTACCCCCGCAAAACGGCCGCAGCGGATACGTTCGGCACATGGCTCAAACGGAGGAGTTCGGTGAGGATATTGCGGATTTCGTGCGCCGCGTCGCCGAGTTGAAGTCGGCGCGCTCCCTGCCGGCGGACGACCTCGGACCCGTTCTCGACGCCGCTCTCTTCGAACTCGACCACGTGGCCGCGCAGTTGCGGCCGCTCTACGAACGCCTCTCCGCCGACGGCCACTTGGGCGGCGGCACTCCCGACCGGGACGAGCAGCGTCTCCTGCGGGCCCTCTTCCAGCGCCTTCCCCTGCCCGTCGCCCTCGTCGACCGGGAGTCGGTGGTACGGCGGATGAACTTCGCCGCGACCGGCCTCACCGGCGTACGCGCGGGGTACGCCACCGGCAAGCCGCTGACCGGATTCCTGCTGCACGCGGACCGGGTCGCGTTCCGCTCGCAGACCGCCGCGGTCGCCCGTGGCGAGGGTGACCGCAGCCTCACCGTCCACCTCCAGCGCGCCCCGCACCTCCCGGTCCGCGCGACGCTCACCGCACTGCGGCCCGGCGCCGAGCCCCGCACGGCGGTCCTGGTGGTGCTGCAGCCGGGCACGCGGCCCGCGGACTCGCACGCGTCGCCCCGGGGTGCCTCACACGCTCCCGCCCCCGACCTCGGCGAGGCGACCCGGCACGCGGCCCGCGTGGATCTCGCGGACGCCATGACCACCGCCCTGCTCACGGCTCCCGCCGGGGACCGCGCGGTCGTGCTCGAACGGGCGGCCGGTGTCCTGCACCCGCGGTTCGCGGACTGGGTGATCGCCGACGAAGGCTCCGCGCGGCAGCGGCGTACGACCGTCCTCGGGCCGAAGGACGCGCCGGTCGGCGACGTCCTCGCACAGCCGCCCGCCGCGTGCCCCCTCGTCGTCGAGGCGGCACGCGGCGGGGCGCCCATGCTGCAGGTGCGTCCG
Source organism: Streptomyces sp. NPDC054872 (assembly GCF_053610705.1). Taxonomy (NCBI): domain Bacteria; kingdom Bacillati; phylum Actinomycetota; class Actinomycetes; order Kitasatosporales; family Streptomycetaceae; genus Streptomyces; species Streptomyces sp. NPDC054872. The sequence continues at coordinate 360,500 of NZ_JBSGYY010000001.1, forward strand.
GAGGACCCGGACTCCTTCGGCCCGGACGCGTCCGGCGCCCCCGTCCTCGTACGCGCACAGGTGACGTCCCTGCTGTGCGTGCCGCTGAGGGGACGCTCGGACGGCCCGGTGGAAGGGGTCCTCACGCTGTTCAGGAGCGGGGCGCGGCTCGCCTTCTCGATGGCCGAGGCGCAGACGGTCGACGTGATGTCGCGCCACATCGCCCTTGCCATGGCCGCCCGCCGTGCGAGCCGGGGGACCTCCGGGCCGAACTAGGCGGCGTCCTGCATGACTTCCTCGCGCAACCGGTTGCAGCAGCGGCTGATCAGGCGCGAGACATGCATCTGGGAGATGCCGAGTTGCTCGGCGATCCGGCTCTGCGTCATGTCGCCGAAGAACCGCATGTAGAGGATGTCGCGCTCCCGCTCGGGCAGCGCGGCGATGCGCGGCTTGACGGCCTCGCGGTCGATGACGACGTCCAGCGCGGGGTCGGGCGCGCCGAGTGCGTCGCGCAGCGCGTATCCGTCCTCGCTGCCCGGCAGTTCGGCGTCCAGGGAGAGTGCGGTGAAGCTCTCAAGCGCCTCCAGACCGGCGGCCGCGTCCTCCTCGGAGAGCTGCGCCTTCTCGGCGATCTCGGCGAGGCTCGGCGCGCGCCCGGGGACGGTCTGGGTCAGCTCCTGGCGGGCGAACCGCACCCGGTTGCGCAAGTCCTGTACGCGGCGCGGCACATGGAGGGTCCACATGTGGTCACGGAAGTGGCGTTTGATCTCGCCGGTGACCGTCGGCACGGCATAGCTCTCGAAGGCGCTGCCGCGCTCGGGGTCGTAACGGTCGACGGCCTTGACCAGGCCGAGGGCCGCCACCTGGCGCAAGTCGTCCAGCGCCTCACCGCGGTTGCGGAACCGGCCGGCGAGCCGCTCGGCCATTGGCAGCCAGGCCCTGACCAACTCCTGGCGCAGTGCATCGCGTTCGGGACCGTGCGGCATCTCGGTCAGCCTGCGGAAGGCGGCTGCGGTGTCGGGGGCGTCGTCGTGCGGGTGGCGCTTCGTCTGTCGCGCGTCGGATCGCATGATGCGTCGCAACTCCCTGTTCGGTGCCTTGGGTTGAAGAGTCACCGTGGGGTGGACGCGACAGCGCGACGGGGCACACCCGGGCGAGCGCGAATCGCTCCCACGGACGTGCCTCCGGTCCGAAGCACTGTGAACTCCGCCTGCCCCGAGGCCCGGGAAGCAAACACGTGTGCGCTACGGGGGGGGCGGCACCCGCGGGAGGGGGCGCCGCCCTGCCGCCTTCATGTGGCGCGGCGTACGGCTTCCGCCTCGTCGGCGTTCACGGCGTGCTCGACGGACGGCAGCATCCACTCCTCGTACCGGCCGAGTGCCAGGATCACGCCCAGCATCAGGACCGGGATGAACACAGCGAGTACCGCCATGACTCCTTCCCTCCCAGAGTGCCCGTGGGGGGTGCAGGAGGCGGGTCTCCCCACTTCTTGGGGGCAAACCCGCATGGACCGGCCCCTCAGGGGTACTGCGGCACAACGACCGACCCCCCACAGAAAGGGCCCCACCATGGCTGTTGTCGTAAGGGACGTCATGACACCGGGCGTCGTGGCGGTAGGTCCCGATGCCTCGCTGGTGGAAGCGGCCCAGCTGATGCGCGCGCAGGACATCGGGCACGTCCTGGTGGCCACGTCCGGCCGGCTGGTCGGCGTGCTCACGGACCGGGACATCACGCTGCGGGCCGTGGCTGACGGCGCCGATCCCCTCACCGTCAGCGCGCAGGCCATCTGCACGCCGAATCCGGTGATGGTCGCCCCCGACGACGCGGTGTCGTCGGCGGTCAGCCTGATGCTGGAGAACGCCGTGCGCAGGTTGCCCGTCGTCGAGGACGGAACGCCGGTGGGCATGGTGACACTCAGGGATCTCGCCGCCTCGGCCTGAGGCGGGTCCGGTTGCACGGATGGTGCAGGGGGAGCGACCGGACCCGCGGCACGGGCCCGGCCCGGCCTGAGGCCGGGCCGGAACGTCCCCGGTGGTCCGTCACGGTCACAGCCCCGGGGCGGGTTGAGGACCCGTGGGCGGCGACCGGCCCGACCGGTGACAGGTAAAACGATAAATCGCTGCCCCGGTGGTCACGATCCGCTGAGCGCGCCCGCTGTCCGAATAACGCAGGCTCCGTTGACCCGCGCTCCGGACAACGCACCCCGGGGATCCGGATTCAGCCCCGCAGCGTCCGGGACGGCAGCTCCCCGAAGCGGGCGTGGTACTGCTCGGCGAACCTCCCCAGATGGCTGAAGCCCCACCGGTGCGCCACCTCGCTCACGCTGAGCGCGCCCGGCTCCGCCTCCCGCAGTTCGTCGCGCACGCGGATCAGCCGTACCTCCCGTACGTACGCCATGGGGGACATCCCCACATAGCGGCGGAAGGCCTCCTGGAGCCGGCGCACCCCGACGTGCGCCTCGGCGGCGAGCCCGGCGGGCGTGAAGGGGTGCTCGGGCCGCTGCTGCACGGCGTCCATCGCGCGCTTCACCGGCGCCGGGCGCAATCTCCGCTCAGGGAAGGTGAGTTCGTCGCGGTAGGGGTGGTCGACGGCGAGCAGCAGCCCGCTCAGGATCGCCTCCTGCAGGGGCGCGGCGACCAGGGGCGACGCGTAGAGGGACGGCTGGTCCGGCCCAGCGCCGGGCTCCGCGCGCAGATCCCCGATGACCGTGGTGACGAGCCGGGCCCAACTGCGGCCCGGGCCACGGGTGATGTCCAGCTCGGGGGCGAGGGTCAGCGGGACGCGGGGCGGCCGGCCGAGGAGCTGCTCGAGACGCTCTTCGAGCGCCTCGCGGTCCATCTTCACCGCGAGCACCCGGCAGTCGCCGGTCCACCGCTCCACCACCGTGTCGCCGACGGGCTGGAACACCCCGGCCCGCTGAGCCGTCGCGACGGTGCTCGCGCCGCCGCCCTGCCTGAAGCGCATGTGCCCGCCGAGCGGGATGTTCACGTGATACGCGCCCAGTTCACCGACCCGCATCCACACATCGGCGCCGCAGCTGAGCTCGCCGACGGTGAGCGCACCGAGCCGCCCGATGTCGAACTCGGCACGGAAGGCGCGCGGCCCGTCGAGGACATCCATGAAGTTGCTGTAGAACGCGGCACCGATCACCTGTCGCGCCTCGTCCACGTCCGCGGTCCTGAAGGGCGTCCTCAGCACCTGGGCACTCACGCGTGACTCACCGCTCCCCCGACATCGTTGACGCTCCCCCGCTGCTACACCTGGCGCCCCACCAGACTCAGCAGCTCCGTCTGTGCGTCGGCGTCCTGCGGCGGTTCCACCGCGGGGGCGAAGAGCCCACTCTTCGCCAAGTCCGCAGCGTACGGCTTGATTTCGTGCAGGGAGAAGGCGACGAGGTCTTCCGGAAGGGTTTCGTCCGCGCCGATGGCCCGGGACAGGTCCCAGGCGTGCACGACGAGATCGGTGATCATCTGCCCGCAGTAGAAGTCGGCCGCGGTGTCGCCGAAGGAGAGGTGCACCGTGCGGTAGATGGCGCCCGGCTCGCCGAACGCCTCCTGGGCGGCGGCTGCCGCCGTGTCCCAGGATGCGACGGGGTCGGGGCCGAGCACGTCTCCGTCGAAGGCGTCGCCGACGGAGGTGATGGTGGCGCCGTCGCGGACGAGGGAGGGCACCCAGAGCTGCTCGGTGGTCAGGTGATCGACGAGGTCGCGCACGGACCAGTCGGTGCACGGCGTTGCCGCGTCCCACTGGTCGGGCCCGATCGCGTGCACCCGGTCGCCGAACAGGTCGAGGGCGGCGGCGTGCCGGTCGAGGAGCTCGCGGTCGTTCAGGTCGGACGGGCCAGCTGTGCCAGTCGTGTCTGCCATACCCGCCATTGTCCTCCCACGGCCAAGAGCCGCTACCGCTTGCGCTCCACGCGGCGCTCGTCCCACACCGGCTCGGGCGTCTCGCGCACGAGACCGTCGCTGCCGAAGACGAGATAGCGGTCGAAGGAGCGGGCGAACCAGCGGTCGTGCGTCACGGCGAGGACCGTTCCCTCGTACGCCTCGAGACCTTCCTGAAGGGCCTCGGCGGACTCCAGGTCGAGGTTGTCGGTGGGCTCGTCGAGGAGCAGGGCGGTGGAGCCCTCCAGCTCGAGGAGCAGGATCTGGAAGCGCGCCTGCTGGCCGCCGGAGAGCCGTTCGAAGCGCTGTTCGGCCTGCCCGGTGAGCTCGTACCTGCGCAGCCGCGACATGGCGGGGCCCTTGGCCTGGGCGTGCTCGCGCCACAGGATGTCCAGGAGCGTGCGGCCGAAGAGCTCCGGGTGGGCGTGGGTCTGCGCGAAGTGGCCGGCCACGACGCGCGCGCCCAGCTTCCAGGCGCCGGTGTGCTCGACGTCGCCGCCCGCGAGCAGGCGCAGGAAGTGCGACTTGCCCGAGCCGTTCGAGCCGAGGACGGCGACCCGCTCGCCGTAGAAGACCTCCAGGTCGAAGGGCTTCATCAGGCCGGTCAGCTCGAGCCCCTCGCAGGTGATGGCCCGGATGCCGGTACGCCCGCCCTGCAGTCGCATGGTGATGTCCTGCTCGCGCGGCGGCTCGGGCGGCGGCCCCGCCTCCTCGAACTTGCGGAGGCGGGTCTGCGCGGCGGCGTACCGCGAGGCCAGCTCATGGCTGATGGATGCGGCCTGGCGCAGGCTGAGGACCAGCTTCTTCAGCTGCGCGTGCTTCTCGTCCCAGCGCCTGCGCAGCTCCTCGAAGCGCGCGAAGCGCTCGCGCCGCGCCTCGTGGAAGGTGTCGAAGCCGCCGCCGTGCACCCAGGCGTCGGCGCCCGCGGGCCCCGGCTCGACGCTGACGATCTTCTCGGCCGCGCGGGCGAGGAGCTCGCGGTCGTGCGAGACGAAGAGGACGGTCTTGCGCGTCTCCTTGAGCCGCTCCTCTAGCCAGCGCTTTCCGGGTACGTCGAGGTAGTTGTCCGGCTCGTCCAGGAGCAGCACCTCGTCGCCGCCGCGCAGCAGGGCCTCGAGCACGAGGCGCTTCTGCTCACCGCCGGAGAGCGTGCGGACCTCGCGGAACTGCGCCTTGTCGTACGGGATACCGAGCGCGGCCGTCGTGCACATGTCCCAGAGGGTCTCGGCCTCGTAGCCGTGGGCCTCGGCCCAGTCGGACAGCGCCTGGGCGTACTGGAGCTGGGCGGCCTCGTCGTCGACGGTCATGATCAGGTGTTCGGCCACGTCGACGGCCTTGGCGGCATCGCGGATGCGGGGGTTCGACACGGAGACCAGCAGGTCACGCACCGTCGTCTCGTCGCGCACCGACCCGACGAACTGCGGCATGACACCGAGGCCGCCGCTGACGGTGACGGTGCCGCCGTGGGGCTGGATCTCGCCCGAGATCAGCCGGAGCAGGGTGGTCTTGCCCGCGCCGTTCGCCCCGACGAGGGCGACGATGGCGCCCTCACCGACACGGAAGGAGACATCACCGAGCAGCGCTCGGCCGTCCGGCAGGTAGTACTCGATGTGCGCGGCTTCCAGATGTCCCATGCGGGGGATTCTCCGTGGGGGGCGCGCGTTGCCGCAAATGCGTTTCCCCTCCCTCTTCCGGTCCCTCTTCCGGCCCCTCCATTTCCGGCCGACCCTTTCCGGCCCCCGGACGCCGGGCGGGGTGGACGGTCCGTCCCGCCCCTACTCAACTGCTGCCCACATAGTGATACGCGGGTCTCATTATGCGACATGGCGGCGTACCGTTCGGTCCACCGCAGCGAGCGGCAGCGAACGTGAAGGAGTTCCCGCCATGCCGGAGGAGACCGCCGTCTACACGCACGGACACCACGAGTCCGTCCTGCGCTCCCACACCTGGCGGACCGCCGCCAACTCGGCCGCCTATCTCGTCGACGCGGTGAAGCCACACATGCGGATCCTCGACATCGGCTGCGGACCCGGCACCATCACCGCCGACCTGGCCGCGCTCGTGCCCGACGGCCGTGTCACGGGCGTCGACCACGCGCCCGGCATCCTGGACCGGGCCCGCGCGACAGCGTCCGAACGCGGCCTGCGGAACGTGGAGTTCGCCGTCGCGGACGTCCACGACCTGGACTACCCGGACGACTCCTTCTGTGTCGTCCACGCGCATCAGGTGCTCCAGCACGTCGGCGATCCGGTGCGCGCCCTGCGCGAGATGCGGCGCGTCTGCGCGCCGGGCGGCATCGTCGCCGCACGCGACGCGGACTACTCGGCGATGGCCTGGTACCCGAGGCCCCCCGCCATGGACGGCTGGCTCGACCTGTACCGGCGGGTGGCCCGCGCCAACGGCGGCGAGCCGGACGCGGGAAGCCGCCTCAAGTCCTGGGCCCTGGAGGCCGGTTTCGACGACGTCACCGCGAGCGCGAGCACCTGGTGCTACACCTCGCCCGAGGAGCGTGCCTGGTGGAGCGGCCTCTGGGCGGACCGTACGGTCGCCTCCGGCTACGCGGATCTCGCCGTGCAGGGCGGACACACCGACGCCGGTGAACTGCGGGCCTTCGCCGACGCGTGGCGGGAGTGGGGAGAGCGGGAGGACGGCTGGTTCGCCGTACTGCACGGGGAGATCCTCTGCCGGAAGTGACGGGGCGCTGCCGGCGCGACGAGCCTCAGCCGTGCAGGGCACGCAGTTTGCGGCGGGCCGGGCCGAGGGCGCGCCCCGAGCGCAGGAGGCCCGCCCAGGGATCGGTGCGCGCCTGGTCGACCGCGTCCGCGATGGTCCAGCGGCGGGCGCCGAGCGCGGGGTCGTCGATGTCCTCCCAGGCGACGGGCACGGCGACCGGGGCGCCGGGTTCGGCACGGACCGAGAAGGGGGCCACGGCGGTCTGCGCGTACGCGTTGCGCTGCACGTCGAGGTAGAGACGGTCGCCGCGGTCCTTCTTGCGGGCGGCCGTCGTCAGCTGCTCGGGGTGGGCCCGGGCGAGCGCTTCGGCGACGTCCTTGGCGAAGGCGCGTACGTCGTCGAAGTCGTGCCGGCCGTTGAGGGGCACGAGGACGTGCAGTCCGCGCGAGCCCGTGGTCATCAGGGCGGACGGCAGTCCTACGTGGTCGAGGAGTTCACCCAGGAGACGCGCCGCCTCACGGACCGGGCCGAAGTCGTCCTCGGCCGGGTCGAGGTCGAAGACCAGCCGGTCGGGATGGGTGACACCGCCCGAGCCTCCGACCCGGGACGTCCAGCGGTGCAACGTGAGACAGGCCTGGTCGGCGAGGTAGAGGAGCGTCGCGGTGTCGTCGCACACCGTGTGGGTGACGGTGCCGCCCTCCTTGGCGACCTCGGCGCGGGTGATCCAGTCCGGGTAGTGGTCCGGGGTGTCCTTCTGCATGAAGCGGGGGCCGTCGACGCCGTCCGGGTGCCGCTCCAGCATCAAGGGGCGCCCGCGCAGGTGGGGCAGCATGAACGGGGCGACGGCCCGGTAGTAGTCGGCGAGGTCCCCCTTCGTATGACCCGCTCCCCCGCCGTCGGGGAAGAGGACCTTGTCGGGCCGGTGCAGCCGTACGGTGCGGCGGCCCGCCCGCAGGGTTCGTGCGCTGGTCATGTGGGGTTCCTTTCATGCTGCACAGGGGTGCTGACAACACCCGAAGAGGGGGGTCGGCGGGCGTGCCCCGGGCCACGGTCAACCGGAACCATCGAGGCAGACGGTTCAGGGTGGACCGCAGTGAGCGAGGCACACCATGGCGAACACGACGCAGAGACACCCGGGGCACCGGCCGGCGCGGCGGGGCGGCGGTGAACCCTCCGCCCCGCCGCCCGTCCACGCCGCGTTCGCGCTCTGGATCACCGCGGTCGTGGCGGGCTTCTTCGAGACGGTGCTCATGGCCGGCGGCCTGATGGCCGACGGCGACGCGTCCGCCGGGGAACTGGCGGGCGGCCTGCTGCTGCGGATGGCCGTGTTCTCGGCGGCCGTCCTGACCGCCGTCCAGCTGCGCCGCGGCAGGAACTGGGCGCGTCTGACGCTGGCCGTGGGCCTCGGCGTCCTCGGCACGCTGTCCCTGGTGGTCGAGCCGCTCCGGTGGCTGGCCGACGGACACTCCCCGGGGGAGGCCTTCCGGGACCTGGGGGCGGTGGACGTCCTGTTCGGCGCGAGCCGCGTGCTGCATCTGAGCGCGGTGCTCGTCGCGACGGTCCTGATGTTCCGGCCCACGTCCAACGCCTGGTTCAGGGCGCGGACAGCGCGGTCGGTGGGCTCGACGGGGCCCGGCAGGCGCTGACCGGCCTCACCGCACGACCGCCTGCTCCACGAGGAGCCGCGCCGCCGCGGCGATGGACTCGGCGTCGATGCCGGCGAGGTGCAACTGCTCCTCGGGGGACGCCGATCCGGGCATCGTGTTCACCGCGAGCCGCACCAGGCGGGGCACCGGTCCGCCGTCGCCGAAGGCCTCGACGACGGCGTCGCCGATGCCGCCCTCCGGCCGGTGGTCCTCGACGGTGAGCAGACAGCCGGTGCGTTCGGCGGCCTCGCGCAGGGTGGCGCGGTCGACGGGCTTGACCGAGTACAGGTCGATGACCCGCACCTGGATGCCCTCGCGGTCGAGGTACTCGGCCGCGGTCAGCGCCTCGTGCACGGTCACGCCGGCGGCGACCAGCGTGAGCCGGTCGTTGTCGGACGAGCGCAGGGTCTTGGAGCCGCCGACGGGGAACTCCTCCCCGGGGCCGTAGATGACGGGCGCGTCCCCACGTGACGTACGCAGGTACCGCACGCCGTCCAGGCCCGCCATCTGCGCGACGAGCTTGCCCGTCTGATGGGCGTCGCACGGATACAGGACCGTCGAACCGTGCACGGCGCGGAACATCGCCAGGTCTTCGAGGCCCATCTGGGACGGCCCGTCCTGGCCGATGGCCACACCCGCGTGCGACCCGACGAGGTTGATGCCGGCGCCGCTGATCGCCGCCATGCGGACGAAGTCATGGGCGCGGGTGAGGAAGGCGGCGAACGTCGACGCGTACGGCACCCAGCCGCGGGCCGCCAACCCCACGGCCGCGGCGACGAGTTGCTGCTCGGCGATGTAGCACTCGAAGAAGCGGTCGGGGTGTTCCTTGGCGAAGTACTCGGTCCGCGTGGAGTCGCCGACCTCCCCGTCGAGGGCGACGACGTCGCCGCGTGCGGCGCCGAGCGCGGTCAGCGCCTGGCCGAAGGCGGTGCGGGTGGCGACGGAGTCGCCCACCTCATGGCGCGGCAGTTCCAGATGGCCGCTGCGTGTCGCGTGCAGCGCACGCGCGGCGGCGGGCTTGCGCACCTCCACCCGGACGTCGGCCGCGCCGCCCAGCTCCTGGATCGCGGCTGCCGCATCGGGCAGGGGTTTGCCGTGCAGGCCCTCGCGGTCCTCGGCGGCGGCGACTCCCTTGCCCTTGACGGTGCGGGCGAGGATGACCGTGGGCTGCCGGGTGGTGGAGCGGGCCTCCTGGAAGGCTCGGTCGACCTCCTCCAAGTCATGGCCGTCGGCCTCCACGACATGCCAGCCGAAGGCGGCGAACCGGCGTGCGTAGGCGTGCAGATCCCAGGCGTGGCGGGTGGGGCCGCGCTGCCCGAGACGGTTCACGTCGACGACGGCGGTCAGATTGTCCAGGTGCTCGTACCCCGCGTGCTCGGCGGCCTCCCACACCGAGCCCTCGGCCAGCTCGCTGTCGCCGCACAGCACCCAGACCCGGTAGGGAATGCGGTCGAGGCGCTTGCCCGAGAGGGCCATGCCCACGCCGACGGGAAGCCCCTGACCGAGGGAGCCGGTGGCGACCTCGACCCACGGCAGGCGGCGCGGCGTCGGGTGCCCTTCGAGACGGCTGCCCTGGGCGCGGAAGGTCAGCAGTTCGTCGTCGGTGACGACGCCCGCAGCCTTGTACGCCGCGTAGAGGAGGGGCGAGGCATGCCCTTTGGAGAGGATGAAGCGGTCGTTGCCGGGATGGTCGGGCCGGTCGAAGTCGTACTGCAGGTGGCGTGCGACGAGCACCGCCATCAGATCGGCGGCGGACAGCGAGGAGGTGGGGTGCCCGGAGCCCGCGGCATCGGCGGCCCGGACGGAATCGACCCGCAACTGCCGGGCGATCGGGGCCAGTTCACTGGTGGTCATGGCGGGTCCTCCTCGGGTGGGGCGGGTGGTTCCGGCGGTCCGCCGGGCGCGTCGGCCGTCGGTTCCTGTCGGGCGTGACCACCGACGGCACCGGCACGCGGGCCCTTCGGGTTGCCCTTGCGCCCCGCCGTCAAACACCGCGGCGACGCGGGGTGCGATCCGGGGCCGGTCCGGTTTGCCCGCCCGGCTTCGGGATACCCGTATGGAGCGCCGTCGCAGGTGCGGGGGGTTCGAACCGGCCCCGCGCCGCCCCGCGCCCCCCACCCCGCACGTGATCCAGGACGGTCCCGATGAAGGACGCAGTGCCCATCGAAATGCCCGCCTTGTCCGCCTACTCGGTCCCCGCGGACGCCCCGGAGGCGGACGGCACCTTCGCCTGGGAGAGCACCACCATCGTGATCGTCGAGATCACGGCGGGCGACGCGACGGGCACGGGCTGGACCTACGCCCCGGCGTCCACCGTCGCCCTGCTGGCCGAGCAGCTCGCCCCGGCGGTCACGGGCCTCGACGCGCTCGACATCCCCGCGGCGCACACGGCGATGACGAAGGCGGTGCGCAACACCGGCCGCCCCGGTGCCGCGTCGTGCGCCGTCTCGGCGGTCGACATCGCCCTGTGGGACCTGAAGGCGCGCCTCCTGGAGATCCCCCTCGTACGCCTTCTGGGCGCCGCCCGCGACGAGGTTCCCGTCTACGGGAGCGGGGGCTTCACCACGTACCACGACACGCATCTGGCGGCCCAGCTGAACGGCTGGGTGCACGGCCAGCGCATACCCCGCGTCAAGATCAAGGTCGGCGAGGACTGGGGCCGGGCGGCGGCCCGCGACGTGCTGCGGGTGCGCACCGCGCGCGATGTCATCGGCTCGCAGGCCGAGTTGTACGTCGACGCGAGCGGCGGCTACACCCGCAAGCAGGCGATCCGGGTGGGCCGGGTGCTTGCCGAGCACGGTGTGGGCTGGTTCGAGGAGCCGGTCCCTTCGGAGGATCTGCGGGGCCTCGCGCTGGTGCGGGACGCGCTGGTCTGCGACGTGGCGGCAGGCGCGTACGGCTACGACCTCCCGTACTTCGCGCGGATGATCCCCTCCGTGGACTGCCTCCAGCTGGACGCGACGCGCTGCGGCGGTCTGACCGAGTGGCTGCGCGCGGCGGCCCTCGCGCAGGCGCACGGGATCGAGGTGTCGGCCCGCGGCGCGCCGCACGCGCATGCCGCGGTCGCCGCGTGCGTGCCGAATCTCCGGCACATCGAGTGGTTTCACGATCACGTGCGGATCGAGTCGATGTTCTTCGACGGCGCCCTCGACCCGACGGGCGGCGTCGTCCGCCCCGACGGCGGCGTGGGCCACGGCCTGGAGCTGCGGCGCACGGAGGAGGTCGAGGAATACCGGGTCGCGTAGCGGCGCCCCCGCCTGCCACGCTCGGCTCATGCGAGAGCGAAAGACGGAGGCCCTGCTCATCGGGGGCCGCTCCGGGGCGGGCAAGTCCTCGGTCGGCCGGGAGGTCGCCGCGCGGCTGCGGGCGGCGGACGTGGGGCACGCGTACATCGAGGGCGACGTACTGGACGCGGTCCATCCGGCGCCGCCGGGCGACCCGCACCGCTCCGGGATCACCGAGCGGAATCTGGCCGCGCTCTGGGCGAACTACACGGACCTCGGCTGCCGTCGTCTGATCTACACGAACACGGCGAGCGTCCTCGGGAGCGAGGAGCGGCTGTTCACCCGCGCCCTGCGCGGCCCGCGCCTCATCCGCGTGCTCCTCACGGCATCGGACGCCACCGTCGAGGAGCGGCTGACCGCGCGCGAACGGGGCTCGGAGCTCCAACGGCAGTTGCGCCGCAGCGCGTTCATGGCCCGGTGGCTCGACGACCACGCGGCCGAGGGCACCCACCGCGTGGCGACGGACGGGCGGCGGGTCGAGGACATCGCGGCCGATGTGGTGGCCGCCACGGGGTGGGATCCCCGGAAGTCCGCCGAAACGATCTCGGATGCCGGCCGGGCCAACTAGGCTCGCCCGTATGGAGATCCTGGGAGCCACGCTGCGTATCTGCGTCGAGGACCTGGAGTCCTCGGTCGCCTTCTACGAACGCCTCGCGGGCGGCACCGCGCAGCGTTTCGAGCGGGAGGGCGTGTCGGTCGCGGCGGTGGGCTGCTTTCTGTTGATGAGCGGGCCCGAGCGTGAGCTGGAGATCCTCAGGAAGGTCTCGGCGACGATCGCCGTACCGGACGTCGACGAGGCGTACGCCGTCCTGAACGCGTCGGGCGCCCGTGTCATCGCGGGCCCCGTCCCGACGCCGGTGGGCCGCAACCTCATCGCTGTGCACCCGGACGGCACGGTGTTCGAGTACGCGGACCGGCGCCCCGCGTCCTGAACCGCGCCCGCGCGGCCCTCCCCGTATCCTCCACGGCAGGCAGGCCGAACGGAGGACGGTGCACGTGGCGGGCAGTACGGCGGACGGTACGGAACGGATCTCGCTGAGCGCTCAGGCGCGCGAGGCCGTCCGGCAGCGCATCGTGGACCGCCGCTACCCGCTGGGCTCGCGTCTGGTGGAGCGTGAGGTCGCCGAGGAGCTGCGGATGTCGCGGGTCCCGGTGCGGGAGGCGCTGCGCGCGCTGGTCGCCGAGGGCCTCCTCGAACTCCTGCCGCACAGCGGGGTACGGGTGCGCCGTCTGGAACGCTCCGATGTGCGGCATCTGTACGAGGTGTGGGAGCCGCTCGCCGTCCAGGCCTCCCGGCTCGCGGCGCGCCGGGTGACAGGGAGCGCGCCGGAGGAGCCGCCGGGTCTCGCCGCGCTGCGGGCCACCCTGCGGCAGGCCGAGCAGGCGTCGGACGTGGACGACGGGCCTCGCGAGGTCGCCGCGCACACGGCTTTCCACGAGGGCATCGTGGCCCTCTCCGGAAATCCCCTCCTGGCCCGCACGATGGAGCAGCTGAGCTGGCAGCTCCAGCTCCTGTTCGGCATGCGCGCGGAGCCGGACCACATGCGGGCCCAGCATGACCTGATCTACCGGACGATCGCGTCGGGCGACGAGGAGACGGCCGCGGCGAGCACGCTGCTGCATGTGCGGGACAGCCGGTCGGTGGCGCTGCGGTCGCTCTTCGAAGAGAGCGTGGAGAGCGACTCCTAGGTTTCTTGTATACCAACACGTGCAGGGCAACACTCCCACACGTAGCACTCGGCACATACCTGCGCATTTCTTTACGCTCCCTTGCGGGCCACTCCGGCTTGGTATACAAACTGCGGACGCGTTCCCTCCGCAACCCGCCCTGGAGCAGCCCCATGTGCGTCGAGTCCATCCCTCCGCCCTCCTCCCGGCTCACCCGGCGCGGCGTCCTCGCGGGTGCGGCGGCGCTCGCCGGGACCACGGCAGCGCTGACCGCCGCCGCGCCCCGGGCCGGCGCGAGCTCCGCCGCCCCCGGCAGCCGGCGGACCGGCGGTGATCTGGTCGTCGACGGCGGCACCCTCCTGGACCCCGCGACCGGCGAGGTCACCGAGGACGCGGTGGTCGTCATCGTGGACGGTGTCGTGCGCGCGGCGGGCAGGCGCGGACGGACGGAGGTGCCCGAGAACGCCGAGGTGCTCGACGCGCACGGGCGCTGGATCCTGCCGGGTCTCGTCGACGCGCACATCCACCTCAACACCGCGGCCGAGGCACGTGACGCGGTGCTGCTCGGGGCGACGAGCGCGCGCAGCGGCTCGACCAACTTCTTCCAGGACATCGCCGTACGGGAACTGGCCCGCCAGGCCCCGCGGCAGGCGCCCCGCCTCCGCGCCGCCGGTGTCTTCGTCACGCCCGACCTGGGCGACACGATCCTCGCCGACCCGGAGCTGACCCCGCTGGCCAAACTGCGTGACGGCGTGCGCTCGCCCGAGGCGCTGCGCCGCGTCGTCGAGGTCAACCTCGCCCGTGGCGCCGACGTCATCAAGACCCGGGTCAACGAGCGGGCCGGGCTGCCCGAGCAGGACCCGCTGGCCCAGGTGTACGACCGCGAGCAGCTGTCCGCCGTGGTCGCGGCGGCCCGGCGCGGCGGCAAGGGCGTGCTCTGCCACAGCTACAGCGAGAAGGGCTGCCACGACGCCGTCATGGCGGGTATCCGCTCGCTGGAGCACGGCGCGTTCGTCGGCGAGCGCACGCTGCACGAGATGCGGCGCAGGGGCACGTACTTCACGCCGACCCTCACCGCGATCGCCGGTCTCGCGGAGTCCTCGGACCCGGTGCTCGCGGAGCGCGGCCGTCAGTACCTGCCGGTCCTGAAGCGGGCCGTGCTCGCCGCGCACGAGCTGGGGGTGCCGCTGGCCGCGGGCACGGACTCCTCCGGCGGGAAGATCAAGCCCATCGGCCGCGAGGTGGAGCTGATGCGGGCGGCGGGGCTCTCCGCGCTCGACGCGATCCGTACGGCCACCACCGGCGCCGCCCAGCTGCTCGGCGTGGACCGCACGGCGGGCCGCCTCGCGCGTGGCTTCGCCGGTGACGTCCTCCTCGTGGACGGCGACCCGCTGGCCGACGTGACGGTCCTCAAGAAGCCCGTACGCGTGGTGCGTTCGGGCATCGCGCTCTGAACACCCCCGAGTCCCCGGTCACTCCCCGCGCACCACACCTCTTGAAGGAGACCCCATGACGCCTCTCTCCCGCCGCGGCGTACTCACCGGAGCCGCCGCCCTCGCGGGCACCGGAGCCGCCCTTTCGGCCGCCGCACCGGCCGTCGCCGCACCTCACGGCGACAAGCGACGCTCCAGGGCCGTGGTGTTCCGCGATGTCCGTCCCTTCGGCGCGAAGACCCCCGTGGACCTCACGGTCGTCGACGGCCGCATCACGGAAGGCCGGGCGCCCAAGGGTGCCAAGGTGATCGACGGCGGCGGCCGGGTCGCCCTGCCCTCGCTCGTGGACGCCCACATCCACCCGGACAAGACGACGTGGGGCGGCGACTGGGTCACGCGGAAGCCCGCGAGCGGCATCGCCGACTACTGCGCCCAGGACGTGGAGCTGTTCAAGAGCCAGGCCCGGCCGGTCGGCGAGCGCGCCCACGGCCTGATGGCGCACGCCGTGACCCGTGGCACCCGCGCGATGCGCGCGCACGTGGACGTGGCGCCCGCCTACGATCTGGCCGGTGTCGAGGGGGTGAACGCGGCCCGCGAGCGGCTGCGGGACGCCCTGGACGTGCAGATCGTGGCGTTCCCGCAGCACGGCGTGATCCGGACGCCCGGCACGGCGGAGCTCCTGGAGGAAGCGGCCCGTTCCGGCGCCGTCGACCTGGTCGGCGGCATCGACCCGATCAGCTTCGACGACGCGATGGACGAACAGCTCGACCTGGTCTTCGGCCTCGCGGACCGCCACGGCGTCGGTGTGGACATCCACCTCCATGACCGCGACGAGAAGGGCACGAAGGTCCTGCGGGCCATCATCGAGCGCACCCGCGCGCTGTCTCTGCGCGGCAAGGTCACGGTCAGCCACGTCTTCTGCCTGCCCCACCTGTCCGACACCGACCTGGGCAAGATGGCGGCCGACCTGGGCGAGCAGGACATCTCCCTGACGACGGTCGCGCCGAACGAATCGCTCGTCCTGCCGATCGCGAGGCTGCGCGAGCACGGGGTGCGGGTCGGGCTCGGCTCGGACGGGGTGCGCGACGCGTGGAGCCCGTTCGGCAACGCCGACATGCTGCACCGTGCGCACATCCTCGGCTGGGTCACCGACGTCCGTCTCGACGACGAACTCGCCGACTGCTACGACGTGGGCGCGCACGGCGGCGCGGACGTGATGGGCCTCGACCGCGCCGACCTCGAGCCCGGCTCCCCCGCCGACTTCATCCTCGTGCGCGGGGAGTGCCTCCCGCAGGTCCTGGTGGACATGCCGCAGCGGGACATGGTGGTGCACGGCGGTCAGGTCGTGGCCAGGAACGGCGAGTTGACCTGACCACGGGCCTCACGTCTCCGGGGCCTTACTCCTGAGAGGCTGCCCGCATCCGGTAGTCGTACCGAGCGGGCAGCTCCTCGTCGCTCACCGCGCGCCAGAGCTCACCGAGCACTTCGGCGCCCTCGCGCAGGTCGGCCACCTCGAAGCCCTCGTCGAATATCGCCCGGGCCGCGGCCTTCTCCCCCTCCGCCAGGAGCAGTTGGACCTCGACGAGGCGGAAGCGGCCCTCCGCCCGCGTGGCGGGTGGCAGCCGGTCCCACACTCCGCGGGCCGTCTCCTGTCGTCCGACCGCGAGCAGGACCTCCATCGCCTCCCTGCCGAGGGCGGCGCTCGCGGACGTCCACAGGACACCGTCGTCGCGCCGTTCCTGGCACAGGTCGTCGAAGGCTTCCGCGTACCGGTCGGCGGCGCGCTCGAGGTGTCCCGCGTCCTGGTCGGCGACCGCGAGGCAGCGCAGCAACGGCCAGCGCGAGGGGGCGAGTTCGAGGCCTCGCTCCCAGCTGCGCACCGCCTGCGCCAGGTCGCCCGCGTGCCACTGCGCCACACCCAGGTGGTACTCGGCGGCCGGCCGCGCCGGCGCCGTCTCCAGCATGTCCCGCCAGTGCGGGGCGACCAGGGTCGGGCCGGGCGGCGCGACACGGCGCGGTTCGGGGACGGCGCCGGAGTGCAACAGCTCCAGCCACGGCTCCTGTTCGGGGCCGAGCGTGGACTCGGCGAACGGCGTGCCCGGCAGCTTGTGCCCCGCGCGCAGGACTTCGAGCGCGCCCCACCCGGAGCCGGTGGCGAGCACCTCGCCCGGCTCGCTGTCGGCGCACGGCCGCCACGCGTCGTACGCCTCCTCCACCGCGCCGCGCGGCAGCACGTCCGCGAGCCGCGCCTGGGTCTCCTCGCGCGCGGCCCGCCAGTCGGGGCCGTGCGCGAGGCCCGGGTCCGCCGACAGCGGTCCGTACGACTCGAGCCAGCTGAACTCGCTCTCGGCGTCCAGGCGTACGTGCTCCAGCTGGGTCCGTGCGAGGCCGGCCTGGATCTCCGCGTACCCTCCGGTGCCGGGCTCCGTCAGCCACTCCTGCCAGCGCCGCCCGCCCGCGCCCGAGCCCCACACGAAGAGTTTGCGGCCGCGCAGCAGGTCGGTCGACGTCTGGACGAGGCCGTGCCCGTCGTCGTCGAGCGCGGCGATCCAGCGTCGAGCGCGGTCCGGTACGTCGTAGAAGTAGTCGGCGGCGTACTCGCTGCGCGGCGGGTAGGTGCGGTCAACGCCGTCGGTCTGCGGCACCGGCACCTTGCGCAGCGCGCCCGTGTACCCGAAGTGCCAGGCCTCGTCGGCCGGGGCGAGGACCCGGCGCTCCTCGGGCACCGCGATGTTGGACCACCAGTAGACCGGCACCGCCTTCTCGTGCGGGTTGCGGATCCGCACGCCGACGTGGAGGAAGTCGGACCCCTCGGGCAGCCACAGGTCGACCTGGAACGGCACGTCGCGCAGTCGCTCCCACTCCCAGAGCCGCAGCATCTCTCCGCCGTCGGGCGCCGTCACGCGGGCGGCGTGCAGGGGCGCGCAGGACAGCGTCGTATGGCCGGTGGCGCCGATGTTCCACTCGATGCCGCCGGAGAACCAGGCGCCGTTCAGCGCGAAGGCGGCGGGCTGCAACACCGGGTTGCGGTAGAGGAGCTCACGTCCGGTCGGCTTGTGGAAGAGGGAGTGGACGCGGCCGCCGAAGCCCGGCAGGACGGTGGCCCGCAGCCGGTCGTTCTCGATGACCAGGGTGTCGAGGGTCGTGTCGGTCCGTTCCCGCCCGTACCCGTCGAGGACGCGCGTCGGCAGGACCCCGCGCAGCGGCTCGTACCCGAGCTGGCGCGCCATGTCGCGCGGCAGTCCCTCTCTGCCGCGCTCGTCCAGCGCGTGCACCTCACGGAGCGGCCGCAGCGGCGGCAGCGGGTTCTCGGGGCCCAGCGGGGCGGCGGGCAGCGTCAGTACGTCACGTCGCACGGTGGTCGTCACGATCACCATGGAACACGCTCGACGCCCTCCCGACCAGGGTCTCTCCCGGTCAGGATTGCGCAAAGGCGCTACTTGCGCCGACGCATGAAGTACGCCCCGCACAGCGCACCGATCAGGCCGGTCCCCAGGAGTGCCACCCACAGGGGCATGGTCACCTCGGGGATCAGGAGTCTGATCTTGGTGTGGCGGGTGTTCTCGAAGATGAAGACCAGGGTGAGGACGCCGATCGCGAGGACGGCGATCCTGCCGGGCGTCATGACGCCACGGCCGCCACCGCCGCCGCCCGAGCCGCCCTTCGAGCCGCCCGTCGAGCTGCTGGGACTCATACGTGGACCTTCCGTCGGAGCTTCGACCGGCCTCCCCCGGTGACCAGCATGGGCAGCTGGTCCGGGTTCGCGCGCGGTGAGCGCCCTTCCGGGGTGGCGGTGTGGGCCGTACGGGTGAGTCCGGGGCGGGTCGGCCCACCGCGGGCGGCCTGCGCGGGTGAGCGAGGTCTCGCGCGCGGGGAGCGGACCTCATGTCCTCATGCGAGCGCGGGCGTCTCCAGCGTCAACGTCCCCTTTTCCGCGTCCAGTTCACCTTCCAGGCCGAACGGCACGGTCAGCGCCCCGTCACAGTGCCCGAACCCGAACTCCTCGACGATCGGCACACCGAGACCGCCGAGCCGGTCGAGCAGCAGCGCCCGCACCGTGTCGTACGTCTCGCAGTCCACCCATGAGCCGAGTGCGATCCCGCGCACCCCCTCCAGCCAGCCCGCACGCAGGAGTTGGGTGAGGTAGCGGTCGAGGCGGTACGTCTCCTCGCCGATGTCCTCCAGGAAGAGCAGACCGCCGCGTGCCGACGTGCGCACCCCGGGGGCACCGACGTCCGAGGCGAGCAGGCAGAGGCAGCCGCCCAGCGTGACCCCCCTCGCGCGACCCGGCACGAGCGCGGTCCCGCCCGAGGCGATCACCTGGACCTGCTCGGGCGCGAAGAGCGTGGCCCGCAAGTGCTCCTGCGCGCGGTCGCTCTTGAGGAAGTCCATGGCCGCGACCATCGGGCCGTGCAGCGTCGCGAGGCCGAGGCGCGCGGCGAACGCCTCGTGCAGCGTGGTGATGTCGCTGTAGCCGACGAACACCTTGGGGCCCGCCGCCCGCATCGCCGCCCAGTCGAGGGACTCCACCATGCGCAGGGCTCCGTAGCCGCCGCGGGCGCAGAGCACCGCGGCGACGGACGGGTCGCACCACGCGTCCTGGAGGTCGCGGGCCCGGCCGGCGTCCGTGCCCGCGAGGTAGTCGAGGCGCGGGTGGCGGTCCAGGACGTGCGGGGCGACGACCGGTTCGAGGTCCCAGCCCCGCAGGATGTCGAGGCCCGCCTGGAGCCGCTCCTCCGGGAGGGGCCCGCTGGGCGCGACGACGGCGACCCGCGCGCCGGGGGCGAGCCGCGCGGGACGCGTCAGGGGTATCACTTCGCAAGCTCCAGAGTGGGCGCGGCGCCGGACAGCTTGAGGCGGAACACCTGGGCGTACAGGGCGAGTTCGGCCTCCAGGGCCCGGATCAGGGTGTCCGCGCGGCGGAATCCGTGCCCCTCGCCCTCGAAGGCGATGTAGGCGTGCGGCACACCGCGCCCCTCCAGTTCGGAGACGAACCGCTCGGCCTGTTCGGGCGGGCAGATCACGTCGTCAAGTCCCTGGAGCAGCAGGAAGGGCACAGTGACCCGGTCGGCGTGCTCCGCGGGGGAACGCTCCACGTACCGCGTGGGCACCTCGTCGAACGGCCCGATCATCGAGTCCAGGTACCGCGACTCGAAGTCGTGGGTGCCGCCCGCCGCCCATTCCGTGAGGTCGAGCACGGGGTAGATGATCGTGCCGCAGGCGTACACGTCCGTCGTGGTCAGCGAGGAGGCCGTGGTCCAGCCGCCCGCGCTGCCGCCGCGGATCGCGAGGCGGTCGCGGTCGGCGGTGCCCTCGTCGGCCAGGGCCAGGGCGACGGCCGCGCAGTCCTCGACGTCGACGACGCCCCACTGCTCGCGCAGCCGGTTGCGGTACGCGCGGCCGTAGCCCGTCGAGCCGCCGTAGTTGACCTCGGCGACGCCGATGCCGCGCGAGGTGAAGTAGGCGATCTCCAGGTCGAGCACGAGCGGGGAACGGCTGGTGGGCCCGCCGTGCACCCACACCACGTACGGCGGGAGTTCCTCGTCGGGGGCCACGCGGGCCGGGTGGTGCGGAGGATAGATGTGCGCGTGGATCTCGCGGCCCGCCGGACCGCTGAAGGTGCGGATGCGCGGCTCGGGGTAGTACGCGGTGTCCACCGGGTCGTCGTGCGCGGCGCCGATCACGCGGGCGCGGCCGGTGCTGGTGTCCAGCTCCACGACCTCGTACGCGCTACGGGGGCTGGCCGCCACGCCGACGGCACGGGTGCCGTTCACCGCGACGGTCGCCGCCCACTCCGTCCAGGGGCCCGCCGCGTCGACGACTTCACCGGTCTCCGGGTCGAGCACACCGAGCGCGGTGGCACCCTTGCCGTGCACGACGGCGACGAGGCCGCTGTCCAGGGGCGCGAACCAGCCGGAGCCGATCTGCCACAGGGGGCCGCCGAACTCCTCCTCGCGCGGACAGACAGGGGATCCGTCACCGCCCTCGGAGACGTCACCGCGGTAGAGGTTCCACCAGCCCGTGCGGTCGCTCGCGAACAGCAGCCGCCCGTCGGGGGCCCACTCCGCCTGCGCGATGGACTCCTCGGGGCCGCCCGCGAACACCCGCGGGGCACCGAACGTGCCGTCCGCGCGGACCTCGGCGACCAGGAGTTCCGTGCCGTCCCACGGCATCCGGGGGTGGTCCCAGGCGATCCACGCGGCGCGGGCGCCGTCCGGCGAGAGGCGGGGCCCGGTGATGAACCGGTGCCGGTCGTCGGAGAGTTCCCGGACCGCCGCGCGGTCGTCGGCCGCCGAGCCGTCGAGCGGCACGGCGACGGCGACTCTGCGCACATCGGTCGGCCCCTCCCCCGTGTACTCCTCCAGGACGCACCACACCTCGCCCCGGTCCAGGTGCACGCACGGGTCGATGTACCGCAGGCCGCCGCCCACGACGGAGAGCGGGGTCAGCGGGCTCGGCACGGCTCCGGGGGCGTCGGGCGCGTACGCGTACAGGCGCTGGTCCGCGAAGTTCGCGAACACGATCAGTGGTCCGTCCGGTCCCGCGGCCCCGGCCCACGAACGCCCCCCGTACTCGATGACCCGGCTGCGCACGTTCCACGGCTGGGGCAGCACGGACTCCTCCGTGCCGTCCGCACGCCGTCGCACCAGCGCGCGCCTGCCGCCCTCGGCGGGCCTCGGCTCGGTCCACCACGCCTCGTCCCCGACGAAGCCCACGGTGGCCGGGGAGCCGTCGTGGGCCGCGGCGAGCGCCGCGTCGATGGGCGACGGCCATGATCCGTAAGCCTGGGTCTCCATCATGTCCTTCTCTTCCCCCATGATCGGTTGTGTTCCCTAGGCCGTTCTCAGATAGCGGTCGAGTACGCGGACGCCGAAGTGCAGCGCGTCGACCGGGACGCGCTCGTCGACCCCGTGGAAGAGCGCTTGGTAGTCGAAGCCCTCCGGTGTCCTCAGCGGCGAGAAGCCGTAGCCGGTGATGCCGAGTCGCGAGAACTGCTTGGCGTCCGTGCCGCCGGACATGCAGTACGGCACGACCTGTCCCTCCGGCGCGAATTCCTCGACGGCTGCCCGCATCTTCGCGTACGTCGACGAGTGGACCGGCGCCTGCAGCGCCACCTCACGGTGGTGGAACTCCCAGTCGACGTCCACTCCGGTGAGCCGGTCAAGAGTGGCGGCGAACTCTTCCTCACCACCCGGCAGATACCGGCCGTCCACATAGGCGACGGCCTCTCCGGGAATCACGTTCACCTTGTAACCCGCTTGCAGCATCGTCGGGTTGGCGCTGCCCCGCACGGTCGGCGCGACCAGGTCGGCGGCCGGACCGAGCTTCTCCAGGAGCGCGTCCACGTCGAATCCGGGCACGTCCAGGTCGGCCTGTTCCCCGTACAGCTGGGCCAGTTCGGTCAGGGAGGCCCGGACCGTCGGCGTGAGCCGCACCGGCCAGCGGTGCTCACCGATGCGGGAGATCGCGGCCGCCAGCTTGCTCACGGCGTTGTCCGGGTTCACCTTCGAGCCGTGGCCCGCCTTGCCGCGCGCGGTCAGCTTGAGCCAGCCGGTGCCGCGCTCCCCCGCGGCGATGGGATAGAGCTGATTGCCGCGGCCGTCGTGGAAGGTGAAGGCGCCGGACTCGCTGACGCCTTCCGTGCAGCCCTCGAAGAGGGACGCGTGCTGATCGGCGAGGAACCCGGACCCGTCCTCGGCGCTGGCCTCCTCGTCGGCGGTGAACGCGATCACGATGTCGCGCCGGGGCCGTACCCCCGCGCGCGCCCAGCCGCGCACCACGGAGAGGATCATCGCGTCCATGTTCTTCATGTCGATGGCGCCGCGGCCCCAGACGACGCCGTCGCGGATCTCCCCGGAGAAGGGGTCCACGCTCCAGTCCGCGGCCTCGGCGGGGACGACGTCCAGGTGACCGTGCACGAGCAGCGCGTCGGCCGAGGGGTCCGTGCCCTCGATGCGTGCCACCACGTTCGTACGGCCCGGTGTCCGCTCGAGGAGCTTGGGTTCGAGCCCGGCTCCGGCCAGGCACTCGGCCGCGTACTCGGCGGCGGGCCGCTCCCGGCAGTCGCCGCCGCCCCTGTTCGTGGTGTCGATGCGGATGAGTTCGGAGGTGAACCGGACGACCTCGTCGAGCGCCTGCCCGTCGACGTGTCCGGTGCTCCGATGCCCCGGCTGCTCCTCAGCCATACTGCTCCTCCACGGCGGCCGATGCGATCGTCGTGACCGCCTTGAACGTACGAATGCCCTCGTACATGGTCTCGCTGGTGTAGGCGACCTTCCGCTCGCCGGTACGCCGTACGCCGGGCACCACGGTGGACGCCATGGACAGGTGCTCGGCGTCGAATTCGAGCTCCACGGTGAACGGGCCGCCCTGTACCGGTTCGTGCCGCACGGCGAGCGGGGCCGCCTCCTTCGCCGCGGCGCGGATCTCGGAGGCGGTCCGCCGCGGGGTGCGGCAGACCGCCGCGTACCGCGACACGTGGTCCTTGACGGCGACCTTCAGCGCGCCGGGCGCGTAGCCGAGGGCGTCCTCACACGCCAGGTCGTCGCCGGTGACGAGGACGACGGGGACCCCGTACTCGGCGACGACGTGGGAGTTGAGCAGCCCCTCGCTGGCCCGGTCGCCGTTGACCCACACGCCGGTGATCGAGTTGGCGAGGTAGGTGTGCGCGAGCACGCCCTCCATGCCGGCGCCCGCGTGGTAGCCGATGAAGGCGATGCCGTCCACGTCGTCGTGCTGGACGCCCTCGACCATGGAGAGGGACTTGTGCCGCCCGGTGAGCATTTCGGCCCGCTCGTCGAGGTCCTCCAGGAGCAGATTGCGCATGGTCCAGTGTGCTTCGTTGATGAGCACCTCGTCGGCGCCCCCGTCGAAGAAGCCGAGCACGGCGGCGTTGACGTCCGAGGTGAACATCGAACGGCACCGCTCCCACTGCGGCGTACCGGGCAGCACGTCGGCCGGCCACGTGACACCTGTGGCCCCCTCCATGTCTGCGCTGATCAGGATCTTCATGCGGCCTCACGCTACGCGTTCGCCAACTCCTGGACCAGGTGCGTCGGTGACCGCGTCGCGTGCCGGTTGCCAGAGTGTGCTGCGCAGATCCGATCCGCGGACCAGCTGGATCCGCCAGGGCTCGATGCGGATGACGTGGTACTCGGGGTCCTGCGGGCCGCCGCGCCAGTAGTGGACCGGGTCGTACCCCACGCCGGGCGGGCCGCCCCGGGTGTAGAGCTCCCAGGCGTGGCGTCTGGATGCCTCGTCCTGCGCCCAGGCGGAGAGGGCGTCGACGTGGACGGTGTTCTGTCGGGGGTTCCAGTAGGAGTACGTGGTGTGCGGGTTGTCGGCCAGATGGGCGGCCTTGACGGGTGTCCTGTACGCGGCGAGCCAGCCGACGGGGCGGCCGTCGACGATCTCCCAGACGGGCACCAGGACGCGGGCCCTGGGGCGGCTCTTCCGGTCGACGGTGATCATCGTGGCGTACTTGATGTCGCGTACGTACGAGAAGAACGTGTCCCGCACTTCGGAGAAGTCGCTGACTTTGGTGGTGGGCATGGTTGAGGCTCCTTGCTGGGCGGGGTGGCGTATCAGTGGGCGGCGGGGATCTCGGGGGTGCGGTCGTCCGCCGGCGCGCCGGAGGCCTCCACCGTGCCCGGCCGCGAGCGGAGCCCGAAGGCGCTGATCAGCGCGGCGAGCAGGGCCGCGGCCAGCGGGACCCAGAGGGCGGCGCGGTAGCCGTCGAGGAGTGCGGCGGGTGAACTCGACGTGGTGGCCCAGACGTTGACGGCGGATGCCGTGGAGAGGCCGAGCGCGGCACCGAACTGGAAGGCGGTGTAGAGCAGCCCGCCGGCCAGGCCCTGCTCCTCCTCCTTGACGCCCTCGGTGGCGACGATGGTGAGCGGGCCGTAGGTGAGGGCGAAGGCGAGGCCGAGGATGATCAGGCTCGGGAACATCGCCGCGTACGTCCAGTCGGCGCCGACCGGCAGGAACAGGGCGTAGGAGAGCGCGGCGAGCAGCAGTCCGCCGAAGATGACCCGGGCGTTGCCGAAGCGCTCGACCAGCTTGGGGGTGAGGGTGGGCGAGAGCACCGCGTCGGCACCGATGACGAGCATCGCGAGGCTGGTCTGGAGCGTGGACCAGTCCCGCAGCTCCTGGAGGTAGAGGACGACCAGGAACTGGAATCCGAAGAAGCCGCCCGCGAAGAAGAGTCCCGCGAGGTTGGCGCGGACCAGAGGGCCGCTGCGGAGGATGCCCAGGCGGACGAGCGGGGAGGGCGAGCGGCGCTCGACGGCGACGAACACGGCGAGGAGGACAAGGCCCGCGCCGAGGGTGCCGATCGTGGCGGCGGCGCTCGCGTGGGAGGCGCGCTCGACGCCCAGGACGAGCAGCACGATCGCGGTGGTGACGGTGAGGGCGCCCGCCAGGTCGACGCTCTGCCCGGTGCGGTCGGGCCGCGGGGACTTGGGGACGTAGGCGAGAGCGGCGGCCAGGATCAGCGCGGAGAGCACGACGGGCACGAAGAAGACCCAGCGCCAGCCGAACGTGGTGAGCAGACCACCGACGACCAGGCCGATCGAGAAGCCGCCCGCCGCGGTGCCGGAGTAGATGAGCAGCGCCTTGTTGCGGCGCGGGCCCTCCTCGAAGCCGGTGGTGATGATGGAGAGGCCCGCGGGGGTCATGAAGGCCGCGGCGACGCCGGTGACGAAGCGGGCGACGATCAGCGTCCAGCCCTCGGTGGCGAATCCGCCGAGCCCGGAGAAGACCAGGAAGACGGAGAGCCAGAAGACGAACATCTGACGGCGTCCGAAGAGGTCGGCGGCGCGGCCGCCGAGCAGCATGAAGCCTCCGTATCCGAGGACGTAGGCGCTCATGACCCACTGGAGGGAACCGGTGGACAGGCCGAGGTCGGCGCGGATGGACGGCATCGCCACGTTGAGCATGGCCACGTCGATGCCTTCGAGGAAGATCGCACCGCACAGGACGAGCAGGACGCCCCACTCGCGGGGCTTGAAGGTGACCGGAGGGGCGCTCGGCGCCCCGGCTGATGAGGGTGACTGCGTACGCGAACTCATGTCGGTTCTCCGCCAGTTGTACGGTGACACCGGGGATTTCCCGGCTCACTCACCCTCGATCAGGGCGTAGGCACGGAACAACGGCGAAGATCGCAACGTTCGTTCAACCAGGCTTACCGATCCGAGCTGCCTGGGGGGACGTCGATGGAACGCGATGAACTGGAGTGCTTTCTGCTCCTTGCCGAGGAGCTGCATTTCGGCAGGACGGCCGAGCGCATGCGGCTGTCCCGGGCCCGGGTGAGCCAGCTGATCCAGCGCACCGAACGCCGCGTCGGGGCCCCGCTGTTCGTCCGCACGAGCCGCCGTGTCGGCCTCACCGCGCTCGGCCGCCAGCTCCGCGCCGACCTGGAACCGCACCACCGGGCCATCGACGCCGCCGTCGAACGGGCCGCGGCCACCGCGCGCGGCATCGACGGCGTGCTGCACGTCGGTTTCGCCAATCCGCTGGCGGGAGAGATCGTGCTGCGGGCGACGGAGGTGCTGCGCGTCAGCCATCCGGGGCTCGCGGTGGAGATCTGCGAGGTGCCGCTCGGTGATCCCTACGGGCAGTTGCGCAAGGGCGAGTTCGACGTGCAGCTCACGGAGCTGCCGGTGCGCGAGGATGACCTGGGGGGCGGTCCTGAGCTGCTCGCGGAGGAGCGCGTGCTCGCGATCGCCTCGTCGCATCCGCTGGCCGTACGGGACTCGGTGTCGCTCGACGATCTGGCCGACGTGCCGCTCCTGCCGATCGAGGGCGAGGTGCCCGACTACTGGCTGGAGCACCACGTCCCGTCGCACACCCCGTCCGGCAGGCCGATCGGCCGCGGACCCGCGGTGACCAACATGCAGGAGGCGCTGACGCTGGTCGCCGGCGGCAGGGGCGCGTTCCTCGCCCCCGCGCACACGGGGACGTACTTCGCCCGGCCCGGCGTCGCGTACGTGCCCTTCACCGACGCCGAGCCGGTCGGTTACGGCCTGGTGTGGCGGGCCGGGCACGGCACGGGGGCGGTCGCGACCTTCGCGCGGACCGCACGCGAGGTGGCCCACGAGGTGGCGCTGGGAGATCCCCGGAGCGTGGTGCCGGGGGGCGTCAGCGTGGCGGGCTGACGGAGGCGGGGCCTGGGCCGGGGGCCAGGTGCGGCGCGCCGCACGGATCGCGCCGACGGCGACCACGGCCCGGGCCGCGAGCGCCGAGGTGGCCGCTCACAGCTTGAACACCACTCCCCGCCACACCCACCCCGCGCCGAGGACCGCGTCGCGCAGGGGGTCCTTCATGTCCGCGGGGTCGAAGCGGAACGTCTCCTTCTTGTGCAGCTTGCCGTCGGCGCCGCGCTCGTAGGTCCACTGGCGGGACTTGACGGTCGTCTGGCCGCGGGAGTACTCGCGTGACGCGGCGAGGCGTGGCGTGTCCCCGACCCACGAGACCTCCCACTGCTCGTCCAGGGCCCGCACCTCATGGCTGTCCGGCACCAGGCGCATCCGGGTCTTGATGGTCCGGTCCAGCTGGGTGCGGACGAAGAAGGTGTGCCAGGCGGGTTCCAGGATCCGCCACTCCGCCACCAGGTCGGCGCCCTCGGAGGGGGTGCCGTTGCGTATGCGGTACGGCACGTCGGAGCCGTTGAGCCCGAGCAGCGCGGCCCGCACTTCATCGGCCGCACGTGGTGCGACACCACTGCTGGGGTGCTTGGTGCCGGTCAGCTTGTCGAAGAGGCCCATCGGGTCAACCTAGAGACGGTCGACGTGAACCCGCAAATGCCGGACGGGGTCCGGTGACGGGCGCGCCGCACCTGCCGCAGGTGCCTTGCCAAGCTCTATTCAACGGTCGTAGAGTTCAACACCGGACGAGTTCAACGGGTGTTGACTTTGATGTTCGTCCGCCCCCACGGCGCCCCCTACGACCAGGAGAGGCAGGGCTCGCTCGTGCAACAGATCCCCTTCCAGATGAACGACGGCGGTCTCGTCGCTCTCCTGCCGGACGGGCACGTCGAGTTCCTCGCCGCGCCTGCCCGGGAGCTGATCCTGCGTCACAACGCAGGGAACCCGGTGTCGTCGGCCGAGTTGATGAGCCATGTGCTCACCGACCCCCTGGTGGAGCTCGAGCGGTTCCATCTGTCCGCGCCCGCCATCGCGTTCGTGGAGACCACGAACCTCTGCAACCTGCGCTGCCGGCACTGCTACGCGGACTCCGCGCTCAAGCGGCCGGACGAGATCTCCACCCCGCGCATCAAGCAACTCCTGGACGACTTCGCCGAGATGGGCGTACTTCAGGTGTTCCTGACGGGGGGTGAGATCTTCTCGCACCGGGACGCCGGGGAGATCATCCGGCATGCGCGCAGCAAGCCGTTCAGCACGCAGATCTTCACCAACGGGCTGCTCGTCACCGAGGAGCGGCTCGCCGAGATCCCGGCGGGACAGTCGTTCTTCATCAGCTTCGACACCGCCGACCCGGAGCGCACCGTGCGCGGCAAGATGGACTTTCCCAAGCTGCAGCGCGCCTTCGAGATGATGCGCAAGCACGGGCATGTGTTTCGCACCGCGATCTCCGTGCACCGCAACAACATCCACGACGCCGAGGAGATCTTCGACTGGTGCGCCGAGCACGGCTACCCCCGGCCCCAGTGGCTGGAGACCCACCCGGTGGGCCGCGCCCTGCTCCACCCGAACATGCTGCTCAGGCCCGAGGACATCGATGAGGTCTTCGGCGTCTACCAGCGCTGCATGGAGCGGTACTCGTCGGACCCGGGCATGGCGCCCGGCGACGGCGCGGGCTCCGGCGGTGGTGCCGGGACCGGGCGGCGCGCGGCGGACGAGATCCGCGGCGTCGACACCATCAAGTTCTGCCAGCGCCTCGAACGCGCCGTGGGGCAGGAGAAGTGCGGCCGCTCCGTCGTCTACGTGAACAGCCGCGGCGACGTGTACCCGTGCAGCAACTGCATGTCCGGACAGCTCTACGGCGCGGGGAACATCACCGAGCGCTCGTTCAGGGACATCTGGGAGCACGGCTTCGACGAGTTCCGCGACATCCGGTTCAGCGACCACTCCGTCTGCGGCCAGTGCCCGGTGGCCCAGGAGGACATCTGGTGCCAGTTCCGCTGCCCGCCCCTCGCCCGCAACATCACCGGCGACCCGAAGGGCTGCGGCGCCACCGAGTACCTCCAGGAGTTCACCCTGCGCTCCGGCCGCTACTGGCGCGGGCGCGCCCAGCGCGACGTACGGCTGACGCTGACCCCGCGTTAGCCGCCCTAGCGCCCTTTGACCCCCGCTCCCGACGACGTGAGCGGGCCCCCGTCCACGGCGGCACCACCGAAGCCGCCCCACCGAAGGGAAAGATCATGGGAGCCGAGGAGAAGAAGGTCATCCGCATCCACCTGGAGCCGGGGCAGGAGGGCGTGACGCTGAGCGCCGTCGGCGCCGCTTCGGCCACCGCACCCTCCGAGACGCTGGTGGAGGCCACCACCGTCACCGAGGCCACGGTCATCGAGGTCGAGGTCTGAGCCCCACAGGACCCGCAATCCGGCGCACCGCCGCCCGGCACCGGCCCCGCCCCTGACGTGGGGCCGGGCCGGGACGGCCCGCCGCGCCTGCCGAGCACATCCCCTCCGGTCCATATCCCGTCACCAGAGACGAGGTCGCGACGAGCATGGAGAAGACCGCCTCAGCCAGCACCACCACCCTCCGCCCCGGCACCGGGCTCGCGCGACTGCTCCAGGAGAACCCCGCGCTGCGGATCGGCCAGGACGACTACAACATCAACGTGACCGCCAACTTCGGCGAGCAGCTGTCCGATCAGCACGTGGCCGACGCCCTGCGGCACCATCCGGGGGCCGGGCGTCCGGCGCACCTCTACTTCCATGTGCCGCTGTGCGCGTACATCTGTCACTTCTGCAACTACGTCAAGCGCAAGGTGCCCGAGGGCCCCGAGGGCGAGCAGGCGCCGCGGATCTGGACCGACATGCTCCTCGACGAGTCGGACCGCCAACTGACCCACTCCCCCTGGCTTTCCGGTGCCCGCATCGAGTCCGTGTACCTCGGCGGAGGCACCGCGTCCCTGCTCGGCACGGAGCAACTCGCCCGCCTCGTACGGCACATACGCACGCGCTACACGCTCTCCGCCGACTGCGAGATCTCCCTGGAGGGCAACCCGGACAACTTCCAGCACGACGAGCTCGCCGAGGCCTGCGCCATCGGCTTCAACCGCTTCAGCGTCGGTGTCCAGTCCCTGCAGAGCGAGGTCAACGCCTTCGCGGGACGTGGCCACGACGCCGCCATGTCACTGACCGCGGTGGAGAAACTGCGGTCCACGGGGCGGCCGTTCAACGTCGACATGATGTTCGGCCTGCCGCAGCAGAGCGTGGCCACCGTCGCCGACGGGATACGCCGCCTGGTCGACCTCGACGTGCCCACCATCACCATCTACCGCCTGCGCAACGCCGACCGCGCGAAGATGGGCATCGGCAACCGTGCCCTGTGGAACGTCGAGAGCGTCAAGGCGCGGCTGAACGACGAGCACCGCTTCCCCGCCCTCGGCGAGACGTACGAGATGCGTGAGGCCATCGTCGAGACGCTCCTGGACGGCGGATACCACCCGAGCCCCTGCGGCTGGTGGAACCGCCCCGGCGTCTACCCCGACGGAAACATCCCCCGCGTATCCCGCAACAAGTGGCAGCGGCACGACTCGATGATCGCCATCGGCCCCGGCGCGTACGGCTGGCTGACCGGGGACGGGGACGAGATCGTGCAGACCCACAACATCGCCGACATCTCCTCGTACGCCCGCCGGTTGCGGGAAGGGCCCGGGCTGCCCCTCGCCTCCGGCCGCCGTCTGGTGGGCCACGAGGCCATCGGCATGGTGCTCGGCTTCGCCTTCAAGGCGAACCAGCCGATCGACGCCGGGCGGTTCAGGAGGCGGTTCGGCGTGGAGCTGTTCCGTGACGAGCCGTTCGCCCCCGTCTTCGACGAACTGATCGAGCGCGGACTCGTGGAGCCGGTGCCGGGCACGGCGGAGAGCGTCGTTCCCACACTGGACGGCGAGGCGCTGCACGAGGAGATCATCAGTGTCTACTTCCACCAGCGCGTCGGCGGTTTCGCCGAAGCCGTCTGCCGTCGGTGACCCCGTGGCCGTACAGGAACGCACCCAGTGGCGGATCGACCCCGCGGGCTGTGCCTATCGCACCCGGCGGTCGTTCCCGGCCGGGCCACCGAACGCGACGGTGCTGCTCGCCGGGCCCGGCAGTGTCTTCGCCCTCGACGGCGAGGGCCGTGACGACACACTGCTGCGGGACCTGACACGCCGTCTGGTGACGGGCGGGGCTCAGGTCCTCACCTGCGAGATGCCCGAGAGGGACCGCGGGCGGCCCGCGGACGACTCCGACGCCCGCGCCAGGGCCGACCGGCTCGGCCAACTCCTGCGCGCCCACGAGCACGTGACGGCAGGCCCGGTCACCCTCATCGGGTTCTCGCTGGGCGGACAGGCCCTGCTGCGGATGCTCGCGTCCGGCGACCCTCGCCGGACGGACCGGGTGGTCCTGGTCGGCACGGTGCTCGAGGAGGACACCTTCCTCAGCAGCCAGATCGAGACCCTCGACCTGGTCTACGGCAGCCTCGACCTGATCGGCTACGTCGCCGAGGCCGACGACGGCCTGCCGCCCGTGGCCCTCACCCCCGACATGTACGGCAAGTGGTCGGCCGCCCGGCTCATCGGACGGCACGCACTCGACGTGCACGTCTATCTGTTCAAGGGGCTCGGGCACACGCTGCACCCCTGCGCGGCCGGTCCGCTGCCGGACCCGGTCTCGGCACTGACCGCGCTGGCCGCCGGCCGGTGACGACGAACGAGAGGAAGCAGGCCAAGAACATGCTCTCCAGCCAGCGATTCGACAAGATCGCCGACAATTTCGCCACCAGTGAGGTGCACCGGTCGAGCCCGACGATGGAGGCCCTGCACGAGACGCTCGGCCCGCAGACCGGCAAGGACATCTGCGATGTCGCCTGCGGCGCCGGTCACCTGGCGCTCTCCTTCGCCGACGAGGGCCCGTCCCGCCTGGTGGGCGTCGACCCCGCGCCCAGCATGCTCGAATCCTTCCTCAAGCTCGCCGCGGAACGCTCGGCGACGGTCGAGTCCGCCGAGGCCTTCGCGGAGGAACTCCCCTTCCCCGACGCCTCGTTCGACCTCGTCGTCTCACGTCTTGCCCCGCATCACTTCCGTGACATGCCGACGGCGGTGGGCGAGATGACCCGGCTCCTGAGGCCCGGCGGGCGCCTCGCCGTCATCGACCTCGAAGGTCATCGCGACCCGGAGGTCGACGCCCTCAACCATGAACTGGAGATGCTCCACGACCCGACCCACCACCGCAGTTACACCCTCACGGAGTGGGTCGGCTTCCTCCAGGACGCCGGTCTGAACGTGCCGGTGGCCCGCGGCTCGCTCGCGGAGAGCCGCACCGGCGTGCCCGTCAAGCGGTGGTGCGAGATCGCCTCGTCGGGGCCGGAGGCCGAGCAGGCCATCCGGCGGCGGCTCGCCGACGCCCCGAGCGGCCATCTGCACGCCCTGGGCATCCGCAAGGACGGCGCCGAGTTCCGCATTCCCGTACGCACCTGCATGGTGATCGGCGTCAAGCCGCTGCGGGGGGCGCGCTGAGATGCCGGTCATCAGGCTGTACTCGCCGGCGCCGAGCCCCGGCGAATCCGTTCTCGCCCAACTGGCCAGTTCCGTCACCGAGTTGCTCGGCATTCCGGCGGGCCACTGCTGGCTCTGGTGGCAGCAGGTGGAGCCCGGCTCCTTCCACCGGCCGCAGTGGCAGGGCCCGGGGAACCCCGCGCCGGTGGGCTTCGTCGTCTGCAAGGAGAGTTACGGACGGGCCCAGGTGAGCAGCCTTCTGCGGCTGCTCCGGGACCGCATCGGCGACCTGCTCGACGTGCCCCGCGCGGATGTCTACCTCACGGTGGCGCGCGCGGGGGCCGGGGAGCTGCTGGTGCGGGGCGAGGTCTGGCAGGGCGACGCCCAGGAGCAGGGCGGGCCCGGGGAAGTGACCGGCATCGTGCCGATCGCCACCGTGCACAACGACCGCAAGGCAGTCGTCGACGACCACTGGGGGCCCGTGGCCTCCGTGATCCGTCTGGACGCCGGACGTTTCGGCCCGGACGCGCTGCTCGGCCTTGATTCCTTCTCGCACGTCGAAGTCGTCTTCCACTTCCACCGGGTGCCGCCCGAGAAGGTGGAGCGCGGGGCCCGCCACCCCCGCGGGAACCCGGACTGGCCGCAGGCCGGCATCTTCGCGCAGCGCGGCAAGAACCGCCCGAACCGCATCGGCGTATCGCGTTGCCGACTGGTCAAGACGGACGGCCTCGACCTGCACGTCCTGGGACTCGACGCGGTGGACGGCACACCCGTACTGGACATCAAGCCGTACATGACGCAGTTCGCGCCGCACGGCGATACCGAACAGCCCTCGTGGGTCGACGAGTTGATGCGCGACTACTACTGAGCGATGCGACACCGGGGCGAGGCAGCGGAGAGAGACGGGGGCGAGGGCGTCATGGCGGAGCCGACGGAGCACACGCGCGACGGACGGCGGCGCGGGCTGCCCGGAGCGGCGGGCAGCCTGCTCGCCGCCGTGTTCGTCGACGCCCTCGGGAGCGGCCTCTACATGGCCGTGTCCGTCATCTTCTTCACGCGGTATCTGGACCTGGGGACGGGCCAGGTCGGCATCGGCCTGTCCGTCGCCGGCGCCCTGTCGTTCCTGTCCCTCGTGCCGATCGGGGTGCTCGCCGACCGGGTCGGCCCGCACCGGATGCTGGTCGCCGCGCATCTGGTGCGGGCGGCGCTGCTCCTCTGCTACCCGCTGGCCTCGGACTTCTGGGCGTTCCTCGTGGTGGTCTCCGTCCTCGCGGTGGCCGACCGCGGGGCGTCGCCGCTCGTTCAGGGGCTCTTCGGGGCGGCGGTGGGCAAGGAGGAGCGGGTCCGTGCCATGGGGCGCGCGCGGTCGCTGCAGAACCTGGGGCTCGCCCTGGGCGGTCTGGCGGCCGGCGCCACTCTGCTGCGGGAGAGCGACACGGCGTACGTGAGCACCGTCTACGCCAACAGCTTCTCCTTCGTCCTCGCCGCGGCCCTGGTCCTGCGGCTGCGGACGCCCCGCCATGACGCGGGCGGCGGCAGACCGCTCCCCTGGCGGCAGCGCCTCAGTGTCCTGAAGGACCGCAGGTTCAGCGCGCTGACCTCGTTGAACTCCCTGGTCAGCCTGCACGTCACCGTACTGACCACGGGTGTGCCGCTGTGGGTGCTCGCCCATGACGACATCCCGCGGGGCACCATCGCCTGGACGCTCGTCCTCAACACCGTCGTGGTCGTGCTCTTCCAGGTCCACGCCACCAAGGGCACCCAGAGCGCGGCGGACGGCGGCCGTGCCCTGCGGCGGGGCGGCCTGCTGCTCGCCGTGTGCTGCGCCGTCCTGGCCGTCAGCGGCGCGGTGCCCGTCTGGGCGGCCGTGACCCTGATCCTCGCGGCGGTCGGCTGCCAGGCGTTCGCGGAGATGCACCAGCAGGCGGGGGCCTGGGCGATCTCCTACGACCTCGCGCCCGAGGACCGGCGCCAGGTCTATCTGGCGTTCTTCAGCCTGGGCAACGCCGCGCGCAATACGTATGGGCCGCTGGTCATCACCTTCCTCGTGGTCCGACAAGGGCCGGTGGGCTGGCTGTTGCTCGGGGCGCTCGTGCTCGGCGCGGGCACCTGGGCCGCACGCCTCGGACTGCCGCGGGCCCGGGCGCCCGTGCCCGGCCGGCCCGTGCGATCCGGCGCCACCGCTCCCTGAACCGCGCGAACACCCGTTACCGAACCAGCCACAGCCATCGCCACAGCCGTACGAGTCCAAGGAGGACCCCGTGGCCACCAGCGCCCCTCAGCAGTCCGTCATCGTCGTCGGGGCCGGGCCCACCGGTCTCGCCCTGGCCTGTGAACTGGCCGCCGCCGGGATCTCCTGCACGGTCCTGGAGCGCCGCACCGCGCCCTCCGCGCAGTCCCGTGCGATGGGCCTCTACAGCAGGACCATGGAGGTCCTCGACCTGCGCGGCCACGCCGACGACCTGGTGGCCCTCGGCCGGCCGGTGCGCCGGATGGTCCCGGCCCGCGGCGCGGTCGTCGACTTCGCCGAGCTCGACACCCGCTTCCCCTATCTCAACGTCATCCCGCAGAGCCGGACCGAGTCGGTGCTCCAGCAGCGCGCGATCGACCTCGGCGTCACCATCGAGCGGGACGCCGAGGTGTTCGGCCTCGGCCAGGACGGCAAGGGCGTGACCCTTCAGGTGCGTTCGCCCGCCGGGGAGTGGGAGGAGAGCGCCGACTTCGTCGTCGGCTGCGACGGCGCGCACAGTGTCGTACGCGAACTCGCGGGCATCGCCTTCCGGGGACGGACGTACGACATCGCGCCGATCCTCGCCGACGTGCGGCTGCGCAAGCCGCCGCCGGAGGCCGTGCTCCTGCGCAACGGCGGGGGCGGGATCGTGCTCTCGGTGCCTTACGGCGACGGCCTGTACCGCCTCGCCGTGGCCCACCGGGACCGGCCGTGGACGCGTGACCCGGTGACCCTTGACGAGCTGCGCGGTCTCCTGATCGATGCGCTCGGATTCGACCCCGAGCCCTACGAGCCGACCTGGCTCGCCCGGTTCAAGATCCACCAGCGGATCGCGGACCAGTACCGCACCGGGCGGGTCCTGCTCGCCGGGGACGCGGCCCATCTGCATTCGCCGCTCGGCGGGCAGGGCATCAACCTCGGCATCCAGGACGCGGTCAACCTCGGCTGGAAGCTCGCCGCCGAGGTGCAGGGCTGGGCGCCCTCGGGCCTGCTCGACTCCTACGCGTCGGAGCGCCGCCCGCACGCCGAGCAGATCCTGCGCGCCACGGACCGGGCGACGCGCCTGGCCACGAACCCCTCCCCCGCGCTCAACACCGTGCGGCGCACCGTCCTCGCGCGGCTCCTGTCGCACAGCGGGCCGAGGCGGGTGGCAGGGGAGGCGATCAGCGGGCTGCGCGCCGGCTACGCGCCGCGCGGCAGCCGGGGCGGCGGCCTTCCGATCCGGGCCGGACAGCGGGTGCCCGACCTGCGGGTGCAGCGGCCCGACGCGCCGCCGGTGCGGCTGTACGAGCTGATGCGCGACGGTCGTTTCCTGCTCGTGGACCTGACCGACGACGGGGCGGCGGCGAAGCTCGCCGAGGACTGGGGTTCGCGGGTGAGCCCGGTCCGGGCGACCGGGCCGCTGCCCGGACTGCCGGGCGTGGAGCTCCTGTTGGTCCGGCCCGACGGGTACGCGGCCTGGGTGGCGGGACCGGAGGAGCGCGGCGCGGACGAGGACCGGGTGAGCGAGGCCCTGCACCGGTGGTGCGGGGTCCAGGGCCCGGCACCGAGCCGCCGTACGCACGAGACGCCGGCCGCGCGGCCGCCGCGGTCCGCCCCGGCCCCCGCGCCGGAAGCCCGTGCGGGCGGCAGGGCGGGCGATCAGGCTGACGGCCGGGCGGGCTACCAGTCCGGCGCGGAGAGCCTGACCTCGCGGCCCGAGGCGTAGCCGGTCCGCGTCCCTCTCCCGCACCGGGGCCGGGTGCGCGCCGCTGAAGCCGCGTACCCGGCCGGCTGTCGCATCGCCACCGCGCCGCCACCACTTCCACCCGGTCAGAATCCGCCCGGTCAAGAAAGGGGATGCCGTGGACCACAGCGGGACCACACGTTCGCACCGCACGCGCGCGGCCATCCTGTACGCCGCCCGGCTGCACTTCGCCGCCGACGGCTACCAGCGGGCCACCATCCGCGCCATAGCGGCCACCGCTTCGATAGACCCCTCGATGGTCATGCGGTACTTCGGGACCAAGGACCAGCTCTTCGACGCCGCTCTCGACGTCGACCTGGGCCTCCCCGACCTGACCGGCACGCCTCCGGAGCAGCTGCCGTACGTCCTGGTCACCTATTTCCTCGCCCCGTGGGAGAACGACACCGACGAGGGCTCCCTGCGGCTGCTCCTGCGGTCCGCCGCGACCAACGAGCGGGCGGCCGAGCGGCTGCGGCGCATCCTGCACCAGCAGTTCACCAGCAGCCTGACGGGCGTGCTCGGCGCCGAGCGCGCCGCGTCCAACACCAGTCTGGTCGCGGCGCAGTTGCTCGGTGTGGCGTTCGCCCGCTATCTGCTGCGGCTGCAGCCGATCGCCGATCTGCCCGTGCAGGCGCTCGCGAAGCTGGTCGCGCCTTCACTGCTCACCGCCCTCTGGGCCAACTAGGCGCCACTGAAGGTCAGTTGCGCCAACTGAGCGGGGAGCGGTAGCGGGACTGCGGGCCGGGGCGCTCCCACAGCGGGACCACGGTCACGGACTCCGCGGCGGGCTCGTCAGCGTCCTGCGGGGCCACCGCCGCGGCGCGGGACAGCAGCACCGCCGTCAGGGCCGCGAGTTCCTCGTCGAGGACGCTGCCGCCCTTGACGACACGGACCAGGGGCTGTGCGGGGGTCGCGGTGGTCATGTGTACTCCTCCTGCGAAGTGGGGTGGGGTGGCTGCGCTCTGTTGCCGGGGGGCCGCCTACTGCGGCGGGTTGCCGTGCTTGCGTGCCGCGAGCTCCGCGTGCTTGGTCCGCAGCATGCGCAGGGCGCCGACGAGGACCCGGCGGGTGTCGGCGGGGTCGATCACGTCGTCGAGGAGTCCGCGTTCGGCGGCGTAATAGGGGTGCATGAGCTCGGCCTTGTACTCCTTGACCATCTGCTCGCGCATCGCGTCGGGGTCGTCGGCCGCCTGGATCCGGCGCCGGAAGATCACGTTCGCGGCGCCTTCGGCTCCCATCACCGCGATCTCGTTGGTGGGCCAGGCGTACGAGAGGTCCGCGCCCACGGAGCGGGAGTCCATGACGATGTACGCGCCGCCGTACGCCTTGCGCAGGACGAGCGAGATCCGCGGGACGGTCGCGTTGCAGTACGCGTAGAGGAGCTTCGCGCCGTGCCGGATGATGCCGCCGTGCTCCTGGTCCACGCCGGGCAGGAAGCCCGGTACGTCGAGCAGGGTGACCAGCGGGATGTTGAAGGCGTCGCAGAGCTGCACGAAGCGCCCCGCCTTGTCGCTCGCGTCGATGTCCAGGACGCCGGCGAGGGACTGCGGCTGGTTGGCGACGATGCCCACGACCTGCCCGCCGAGCCGCGCGAACGCGACGACGACGTTCGTCGCCCACCGCTCGTGCACCTCCAGGAACTCGCCGTCGTCGACGATCTCCTCGATGACGCGGCGCATGTCGTAGGGGCGGTTCCCGTCGACCGGCACCAGGTCGGTGAGCGCGTCGCACGGCCGGTCCTCGGGGTCCTCGGGCGTCACGGCGGGCGCGGTCTCACGGTTGTTCTGGGGCAGCAGCGAGAGCAGATAGCGGACGTCCTCCAGGCAGCTGTGCTCGTCGTCGTACGCGAAGTGCGCGACACCCGAGACGGTGGCGTGCACGTCGGCGCCGCCCAGACCGTTGTGTGTCACCTGTTCCCCGGTGACGGCCTGCACGACGTCGGGGCCGGTGATGAACATCTGTGAGGTCTCGCGCACCATGAACACGAAGTCCGTGAGCGCGGGGCTGTAGGCCGCGCCACCGGCGCAGGGCCCCAGCATCACGCTGATCTGCGGGATCACGCCGGAGGCGCGGGCATTGCGGGTGAAGATCCCGCCGTAGCCGGCCAGCGCGGTGACGCCTTCCTGGATGCGGGCGCCCGCCCCGTCGTTGAGCGAGACGAGCGGTGCCCCCGCGGCGATGGCCATGTCCATGATGCGGTGGATCTTCGCGGCGTGCGCCTCGCCGAGCGCGCCGCCGAAGATACGGAAGTCATGGGCGTACACGAACACGGTCCTGCCGTGCACGGTGCCCCAGCCGGTGACCACGCCGTCCGTGTAGGGCCGCTTCTCCTCCAGGCCGAAGCCCTGCGCGCGGTGCCGCCGCAACGGCTCCACCTCCTGGAAGGTGGCGTCGTCGAGCAGCAGCGCGATGCGTTCGCGCGCGGTGAGCTTGCCCTTGGCGTGCTGGGCGGCGGTCGCCTTCTCGGAGGGTCCGCTCTCGGCGAGTTCGCGGATCGCGCGCAGGCGGGCCACGCGGTCGCGGGCGTCCGACGCGAAGGCGTCCGGGGTGAAGGGGCCCGGGGTGAAGGGGTCCGGCACGGGGCCCGCGGAAGGCGTCTTCCCGGCCCGCCCTTTCGGCGCGCTCATGACGCCAGCGGCGCGGGGCCGCCGGCCGCGAGCAGGTCGGGGACGTTGCACAGAGCGTCGGCCACCGCTGAACTTCGGCGCGTGGGCCGGGTGTTGCCCTGGGCCGACATGCTCCATGTCAGCAGCGCGGTCCCGATGCTCATGCCGCCGCCGAACGCGGCGAGCACGACCGGGTCGCCGGGTGCCGCCGCTCCCTTGCGGTCCATCTCGGCCAGGGTGATGGGTACGGACGCCGCCCCGGTGTTGGCGTACCGCTCCAGGGTGAGGTGCAGCGCGGCGCGGTCCATGCCGAGTCCGGGCCAGAGGTCGGCGAGCATGATGCCGTTGGCCTGGTGCGGGACGAAGTGGCGTACGGCGGTGGCGGGGACGCCGGCGCGTCGCAGCAGGCCGCCGATCTCGTCCGGCAGCGTGCGCTGGATGAAGTCGCGTACGCCGCGGCCGTCCATCCGGAAGTAGTGGCCGCCCTCGGTCACGGTGGCGGGCGATGCCGGGTGCCGGCTGCCGCCGGCGGCGACGCCGATCAGCCGGTGCGCGTCCCCGCGCGACGTCAGGGAGATCTTGTGCAGACCGAGGCCCGGCGCCACCGGGCCCAGGACGGTGGCCCCCGCTCCGTCCCCGAAGAGCACGGCGGTCCGCCGGTCGGCGTAGTCGAGGATGCGGGAGTAGATGTCGGCGCCGATGACCAGGCCGTGGCGCGGCTCGTCGGCGGGCGCGCCTGCCAGCATGCGCTCGACGGCCTTGAGCGCGTAGACGTAGCCGCTGCACACGGAGTTGACGTCGAAGGCGGCGGCCCGGGTCGCCCCGATCAGGTTCTGTACGAGGGCGGCCGTGGCGGGCTGCGGGTGATCCGGGGTCGAGGTGGCGACCACGACGTACGCCAGCTGATCAGCCGTCAGACCCGCTCGTTTCAGGGCTCGTTGCGCCGCCACGGCGGCCAGGTCGGAAGTGGCCTCGTGGGCCGCGGCCCTGCGCCGTTCGCGGATTCCGGTCTTACGGACGATCCACTCGTCGGTCACGCCCGCGCCGCGCCCGATCTCCTCGTTGGTGATGATGGTCTCGGGCAGGTAGGACCCCACTCCGACGATGCCGATCGACTGCACGATTCCTCCTCGGCGCGGTGCGAACCGCGGTTCCACTGGGGGCGCTCTCACTGGCGTCGACTGCCCGCGCTGTCCGGGCGGTTGCGGAGCCCACAACTCCACACCCGATGAACTCATCGCTTGTGGAGTTTTGCACACGCGCGCCCGCCCGCCAAGCCCCCACCACCGCGTCGACGTTGACCACCGATGGGCACATCTCCCTGCCACACGCGGCCACTTGACTAATTCAACGCCAGTAGAGTTCACTGCATCGTGAAATAATTCAGCGGGGGAACACCCGCACCCGGCGGCCGTCGAGCACGGGTCTCGTCACACGGCACTCCCTCTGCCGGCGCCGGCTGCACAGCGTCGCCACGTCACACACCAACGGGAGATGCACCATGACCATCACCACCGAGAGCCTCGTGGACACCCAGCGGACCGAGGCCGCCCAGGCCCTGGTCTCCGCGGCCCGCACACTCTTCGTCGAACGCGGCTACCGGCAGACGAGCCTGGACGACCTCGCCGACCAGGCGGGGCTCGAACCGGAGCTCGCCCGTGCGCTGTTCGCCGACAAGGCCGAGGTCTTCGCCGCCCTGCTCCGGCGGACCTTCAAGGTGGCCGGGCTGCTCGCGCCCGAGGTCGCGGTGGGCATCGACGACGACCTCCCGACCCGCCTCGCCCGCAGCTACCTGCCCCTGTGGGAGCCCGGCGACGAGGAGTCACCGCTGGTGGAGGTCTACCGCATCGCACTCTCCGACCGGGACGCCTCCGCGGTCCTGCGCACCTGCATATCGGAGTCGCTCAACGGCCAGGTCGACCACCAGCTCCCCGGCCCGGACGCGGACCTGCGCACCGCGCTCTTCGGGGCCCACCTCGGCGGCACCGCGATCGTCCGGCACCTGATCGGGGTCGAGGCCGTCGCCTCCGCCGACCTCGAGACGGTCATCGAAACGATCACCCCGGGACTGCGCCACACCCTGATCGGACCCGCCAACTCCCGGTGAATCGGCCTCCGGCACGTGCCGGAGGCCGGGCGCCGGAACGGGGCATGACTCCGCGCCAAGATCCACGCACACCTCTGGAGTCCTCGGTTTGCGCCTGTTAGGATGTTTTCACTAAGCAATGAATTACCCGCTCTGACACCCCCCGAAGTGCAGTGATTCCATGACACCCAGGCGCACGGACGGACCAGCGACGTCCGCCCGAAAGTCCACGTCCCCTCAGAAGCCGCCCTCCGGCAAGAAGCCGAGGCCGCTGCGCGCGCGCAGCGGCCGCCGACCCGGCGACAGCGGCACACGCGAGCAGATCCTGGTGGCCGCACTCCATCTCTTCGCGGACCGCGGCTACACGAGCACGACCATCCGCTCCATCGCCGAGGCAGCACAGGTGGACCCGGCGCTCGTGCATCACTTCTTCAGCAACAAGGAAGGGGTCTTCCGCGCCGCGGTCGAGTCCCGGCTGAGCGTCTCCGCCGCCTTCGACGAGTTCGACGCGCCCCAGCCCGACGGTTCCACCCGGACCGCCGCATGGCTGGCCCGGACGTACCTGAACTTCTGGGAGCACGAGGACACCCGCTACGCGATGACGGCCATCTACCGCGCGGGACTCGCCGACAGCGCCACCTCCGACCTCCTGCGGGACCGGATCGAGACAAGCATCAAGAACTGGGCCGGGCAGATGGTCTTCAAGGACCACCCGGACGCGTCGATCGTCTCGGCCCTCGCCTCGTCCCACCTGGCGGGCGTCGCCATCATCCGCTACGTCCTCAAGGTCGAACCACTGGCCTCGATGGACTTCGAGGACATCATCCGCTGGGTGACTCCCACCCTGAACCTGCGTCTCGCCTCGCTGGACCTCCCAGATGTCCCGGACCTCCAGAACCTTCCGGACACCGCCCCGGAGGGCCAGGACTGACCCGGTCCCTCGAGCCGGGGGCCGGACCCGGTCCGTCCACAGGACGGCCGGACCCGACCCCTCGGGACGAAGACCGGGGAACCACGATGCAGCTCCCCGGCCCGCCAACTGTTCCTCCCCCGAGGGCAGTTGACGCGTCGCGTGTCAGGCCCGCCAGGTGATCTTCGAGGCGATGAGCGAGATGCCGGGGCCGAGCGCGAGCAGCAGCCCGTGGTCACCGTCGGCCGGCGGCTTGGCGAAGGTCCTCTCCAGTACGTCGAGGACCGAGGCCGAACCGACGTTGCCGAGCTCCCGCAGGGAGTCCCGGGACAGGTCCACCATCTCCGGCGGGCAGCCGAGGCCCGCCATCACGGCGTCCAGGATCTTCGGGCTGCCGGAGTGCGAGACGACGAACCCCGGCCGCGCGTCGGCACCGGGTGGCGCGGTTCGCTCCAGCCACTCCTTGACATGCGGCGCGATGTCCTGCACCGCCCGCAGCAGCCGTGGGGCGTTGTGCGCGTGCAGCCCGTCGGAGTCGACGTAACTGCCCACGATGTCGCGGCTGCCGGGGAGGAGGTACTCCCAGGGGTCGTTGAGCTCCATGTGCGGGCCGTCCGTCCCCGCGCGCACCACGCAGGCACCCGCGGCATCCCCGATGAGCCCCTTGAAGATCATGCCGTCCATACCGGTGTCGGCCGGGTGCAGATAGTGGCTGTAGACGTCGGCGCAGACGACAAGCACCGTCGCGTCGGGCCGCGCGACGACCAGATCCCTGGCCCGGGTGAGGGCGAACGCTCCGCCCCCGCAGCCGAGTTGGGTCACCGGGAGGCGACGGACCGAGCAGGGCAGGGCGAGCCGCTCCATCAGGTGGATGTCGAGGCCCGGCATGGTGTGCCCGGTGGCGCTCGTCACCACCAGGTTGGTGATGTCGCCCGGCTCGAGGCCCGACTCGAACAGGGCCTGCCGGGCCGCGCTCTCCGCCAGATCGAGGGAGTCGCGCAGGTGGGTGCGCATCCGCTCCACGACGGGTACGTCGGTGCTGAACTGCTCGGCCAGCGGGCGGGTGTACCAGCGTGACCGGACGGACGTGGCACGAATGGCCGTGTGGATGGCTTCGAGCCGCGGGTGGTCGACGTACAACTCACTCAGCAGGCTGAGGAGTTCGTCGGTGTCGACCTGATGGCGGGGCAGGGCTACGACAGGTGCGCTGACGACCGGCATGGGAACCTCCAAGACGCTCGGACAGTGGCGAACTGAGCGCGAGCCCGAGCTTCGAGCGGCATGGGGCGCCGTGACATCTGTGGGGATGGCGGCCGCCGGTCCGTTCGTCAGCTCTCGCAATGGCAGTAAATGCACGTAAAACACCCCTTCAGGTGTCCGACCGTGCTCCCCCCGTTGGGAGCGCCGTACAGCGCGGATGAAGAACGTCGAGCTCGATGGCGCGTGGCGTTCAAGAGCGTGGATCTGGGCTGCCTGGTGCCGGGGGGTGCGTCGGCCGGTGCCGGGGCACAGCCAGGGCACGTCCGTCGGCACTCCCCCGGGACCCGATTCGGGTCCGTGTGGTTTGAGCCATGGGGACCGTACGCCAAGCGAGTTGGCTCCAGCAAGACTTGATTTCAACACGCGAGGAATCCACAGAACGGGCGCGGCACGACCACCTCACGGTCACGACCCCGGCGCCCCGGCAGGCCGGGGCCGCTCACCTGGGACATCTTCCGTCGACGCGGGCGCGGGAGCGGTTTCATGCAGGAACCACGCGTCCGCGGTGCCGTCTTCAGGCCATCTCGATTGAGCTCAACACCCATTGAAATCATTGAGTGTTGACTTTATTCTCGACAGCAGCGGGACGGCATCACCGCGTCCGCGGTACGCCGCGGGCACCGCCGCTCGCCATGGTCGTCTTCAGGTCATTGAGGGGGCGGTTCCGCATCGGTTCGGGGCCGCGATGAAGCGAAGGAAGGGCCGACCGACATGTACGCACCAGCGAATCAGCACACACTCGGGGCACCCTGGGTGGAACGGGCGGCCTGCCGTGGCTGTGATCCGGACACCTTCTTCCCGTCGGGGAGGAGCCCGGACGACACGGAGTCGGAGGCGGCCGCCAAACGGCTCTGCGCGAGCTGCCCGGTGGTCGCCGACTGCCTGGCCGAGGCGCTCGCACACGAGGAGAGCGCCGGCATCTGGGGCGGGCTCACCGTCCGGGAGCGCCGGGAGCTGCGGCGCGTGGCCGGCACGGTCGACGCGATCAGCGGGAACCTCCACCAGTTCCTGGAGAGCGGCGGCCGGAGGAGCAAGCCGCGCCCCCAGGAGCGCTCGGCCTATGTGTGGTTCCTGCGCCGCCGGGGGTGGGGCCAGACGCGTATCGCCACGGCGCTCGGCATGACCTTCGGGCAGGTCCAGCACGCGTGGCGCACGGCCGAGTTCGCCGCTGTCTGCGGCTGCGACTTCCCGGCCACGCCGCAGCCCACCGAACCGGCCCCGGCGCTCCCCGCGGAACCGGTGCCGGCGCTCCCCGCCGAGCACGAGAAGGCGTCATGAGTACCGCCGCGCCGGCCGAGCCGCGCCACCAGGTTCATGTCCTCGGCACCCCTGACGGGGCCGAGCTCGCCGTGTCCACGCACGGTGATCCCGATGCCCCGCTCGGCGTGCTCCTCTGTCACGGCTGGACGATGTCCGCCCTCGACTGGCGTCCGCACATCGACGCGCTGACCCGGCCGCGCCCCGGCTTTCCCGCCCTGCGCGCCATCAGCTTCGACCAGCGCGGGCACGGCCGTTCGACGCGGGGCAGTGCCGTACTCGACATGGAACTGCTCTGCGCCGACCTGGCCCTGGTCCTCTCCGACGCGGCGCGTGACGGCAGGCCCGTGATCCTGATCGGCCACTCCATGGGCGGCATGGCCATCCAGGAACTGGCCGCGCGGCGGCCCGGCCTGTTCGGCACGGAGGTGGCGGGCGTGGGCCTGATCTCCACCTCGCTCAACGAGGTCGGCGCGACGCTGAGCGCCCTCAACGACCGGCCGGGTCCGACGGGTACGCCCGGGTCCCGGCGGCGCGCTCGCACCCAGCAGAAGGTCGCCGACCGTCTGCTGCGCTCACCCCGCGCGGCGCGGACCGCCCACCGTCTCCTGACGGGTCCGCTCTCCCACCCGACGACGGCGCC
Organism: Streptomyces sp. NPDC054872; assembly: GCF_053610705.1. Classification (NCBI taxonomy): domain Bacteria; kingdom Bacillati; phylum Actinomycetota; class Actinomycetes; order Kitasatosporales; family Streptomycetaceae; genus Streptomyces; species Streptomyces sp. NPDC054872. The sequence goes on from NZ_JBSGYY010000001.1 coordinate 405,449, forward strand.
GCTGTGGCGCGCGGTCTTCGGCCCCGGGCCCACCACCGAGGCGGTCCGGGCCAACGCGCGCGCCTTCCGTGACGTGCCCGTCCTGGCGATCGCCGAGTTCTACTCGGCCCTGACCTCGCACGACTGCGCGGGCCGCATCCGTGCCCTCGGCAACGTCCCCACCCGCGTCCTGGTGGGCGAACTCGACCGCTACACACCGCCCGACCAGGCGCGGGCCCTCGCATCGGAGATACCGGGCGCGACCCTGCAGACGGTGCCGGGGCACGGCCACGACCTTCCGTACGAGCAGCCGGTCCTGGTGGTGGAGACGGTGCACGCGCTGCTGCGCGAGGGCGCGCACGGGCTCCCCGGGGCCAGTGGCATCTCGACTGCGGCGCCCCGGTGACGGGCCCGGCCCGCGGGCCGAGGACCGACGTGCTCACCGCCCGCCGCATCGTGGTCAAGGTCGGCTCGTCCTCGCTCACCACGGCTGCCGGAGGGCTCGACTCCGATCGCGTCGACGCGCTCGTGGACGTCCTTGCGCGTGCGAAGTCCGCCGGTGTCGACGTCGTGCTCGTTTCCTCCGGCGCCATCGCGGCCGGTCTCGCCCCGCTGGGCCTCACGGCCCGTCCGCACGACCTGGCGCGGCAGCAGGCCGCCGCCTGCGTCGGGCAGGGGCTGCTCGTCGCCCGGTACACCGCCTCCTTCGCGCGGTACGGGGTGCGGGTCGGGCAGGTGCTGCTCACCGCGGAGGACGTGAGCCGCCGGGCGCACTACCGCAACGCGTACCGCACGCTGGAGCAGGTGCTCGCCATGGGCGCGCTGCCGGTGGTGAACGAGAACGACACCGTGGCCACCGCGGAGATCAAGTTCGGCGACAACGACCGGCTCGCGGCGCTCGTCGCGCATCTGGTGCGGGCCGACGCGCTCATCCTGCTGTCCGACGTGGACGGTCTGTACGACGGCGTACCGGACCGCCCGGGGTCGCGCCGCATCAGCGAGATCCGCGGGCCCGCTGATCTGACGGGCGTGGAGATCGGCAGCACCGGGAGCGCGGGCGTCGGCACCGGCGGCATGGTCACCAAGGTCGAGGCCGCGCGCATCGCCACCGATGCGGGCATCCCGGTGGTCCTCACCGCCGCCCGGCACGCGGCGGACGCGCTGGCCGGCCGGGACACGGGCACCTACTTCCACCGCACGGGAGCGCGCGCCGCCGACCATCTCCTCTGGCTGGAGCACGCGAGCAGCCCGCGCGGGGCGCTGCACCTGCACGCGTCCGCCGCCAGGGCTCTCGCGGGCAGGGCGGGCCCTGTCCTCGCCACCGGCGTGACGTACGCCGACGGCGACTTCGCCACGGGCGATCCCGTGGAGCTGATCTCCCCGGCCGGGCAGGTCGTCGCACGGGGCCTCGTCAACCTGGACGCCCGCGAACTCCCGCCCCTGCTGGGCCACTCGGACACGGAACTGGTGAGCCTGGACGACCTCGTCCTGCTCCTCCCGGGCCCTTCGGCCCTGCCGCACCTTCCGCAGCAGCCCCCGGCGCCGGCACCCCGACGTGTCACCATCCGGGTGCGGCCGGCTGCCGGGCTGGCCACGGAGGCGATGCGCTGAGGCGCGCGTGACCGTCGCCAGAAGGCGCCCCCGCGATCCTCTCGCGTGGGCGCCTTCGGTGTGCGGTGCGCGTGGTCCCTCAGTCGATGCCCCGCACGATGTGGGGCTCCGTCGGGTCGTCCTCCGCGCCTGCCAGGCCGAGCCAGGGCGGGACGGGGGCGGCGGTCCGGGGGAAGCGGTCCCTTGGACGGCTGTCCTCGTACAGGAACCTTCCGGAAGGTTCCGTGGCGGTGAAGATGCGTACATGCATGGCCCGTTCCTCCTTGAACTACCGGATCTGACCGTCGCCCACCAGGACGTATTTCGTGGTCGTCAGGGCGGTCACGCCCATCGGGCCCCGCGCGTGCAACTTCTGGGTGGAGATGCCGAGTTCGGCCCCGAACCCCAGCTCGCCGCCGTCCGCGAACCTCGTCGAGGCGTTGACGGCGACGACCGCCGTGTCCAGGGCGAGGACGAACCTGCGTGCCGCGGACTGGGATTCGGTGACGATCGCCTCGGTGTGCCCGGTGCCGTGGCGGCGGATGTGCTCGACCGCCGACTCCAGCGAGTCGACCACGGCGGCCGCGATGTCCGCCGCGAGGTATTCGCGGTCCCAGTCCTCCTCCGTGGCCGCGACGACCTCCGGCCCGCCCGCGGCGGACGGGACAGCGGATGCCGCGGCCAGGACGCGGGCGTCACCGTGCACGGTGACGCCGTGCCGCGCGAGCTCCTCGAGCGCGCGCGGCAGGAACAAGGGCGCCACGGCCTTGTGCACGAGAAGCGTCTCCGCCGCGTTGCAGACGGACGGACGCTGCGTCTTCGCGTTGATCAGGATGCGTAACGCCCGCTCCACGTCGGTGTGTTCGTCTACGTAGACATGGCAGTTCCCGACGCCCGTCTCGATCACCGGGACCGCCGCGTCGCGCACGGTGGTCTCGATCAGCTCCCGGCCGCCCCTCGGTATCAGTACGTCCACCAGGCCGCGCAGCGACATGAGTTCCTTTACGGAGGCATGCGTATCGCCGGGTACTGTCTGGATCGCATCGGCCGGCACCGCCGTGTCCTTCACCGCGTCCCGCATCACGGCGATCAGCGCGGCGTTGGTGTGCCGGGCGGCCGAAGAACCGCGCAGCAGCGCCGCGTTGCCGCTCTTGACGCAGAGCACGGCGGCGTCGACGGTGACGTTGGGCCGGCCCTCGTAGATCATGCCGACGACACCGAGGGGCACCCTGATCTGGCGTACTTCCAGGCCGTTGGGCAGGACGGAGCCACTCGTGACCGTACCGACCGGGTCGGCCATGGCGGCCACGTCACGCGTCATGTCCGTGAGGCGGGCGAGCTGACCGTCAAAGATGGCGAGCCGGTCGAGCACCGCCTGCGGGCGTCCGGCCGCGCGGGCGTCGTCCATGTCCCGTTCGTTCGCGGCCAGGATCTCCGGCGCCCGGTCGGTGAGGGCCCGCGCGATCGCGCGCAGCGCGGCGTTGCGCTGGGCCCCGGTCGTGGCGGCGAGCCGGGCGGCGGCGGCCTGGGCCGCCACCGCGGCTTCCCGGACAGTGCGCGTGGCCATGGGTGTGGAGGTGGTCATCGGCTCGCTCCCTCCGGCAGCGGCTGTCCCGCTTCGGGGGCCTCGCAGAGCCCTCGTACGAAGGGGTCCAGGTCGGGCCATCCGGTGAGCTCGGCCAGCATGGCGCGGGCGATGGCGTCCACGCCGACCTCGATCTCGGCCCTGCGGTGGTCCCGCCGGTGCTCGGCGCCCGTCTCGGTCCTCATGTCCTCGTCCATCCGTTGTCCACCCGTTCCCTTCCGTCACGCCCTCGGCGATCAGCCCGCTCACCCATGGACCCGGAATCCCGCCCCCGCCTTGCGCCCGGCCCGTCCCGCGGCGACCAGGTGCTCCATGAGGGGCGCGGGCGCGGTCGCGGGGTTACCGTCGGCGGCGTGCAGGATGTGCTGGATGCTCAACGAGATGTCGAGGCCGATGACGTCGAGGAGTTCGAAGGGGCCGAGCGGATAGCCGAAGCCCAGTTTCATGACGGCGTCGATGTCGTCGACGGTGGCGTAGTGGCTCTCGGCGAGCCGCACCGCGCCGTTGAGGTAGGGGAAGAGCAGTGCGTTGACGATGAAGCCCGGCCGGTCCATGCAGCGCACCGGGTGCTTGCCGAGCGTGCGGCACAGCTCGCGGGCGGCGGCGACGTTCTCGGGCGCGGTCTCCAGGGAGCCGATCACCTCGACGAGGCGCATCACGGGTGCCGGGTTGAAGAAGTGCAGTCCGAGTACGTCGGCGGGGCGGCCCGACGCGAGTCCGCACTCGATCACGGGCAGGCTCGACGTGGTGGTGGCGAGCAGCGCGCCCGGCCGGCAGACCTCTCCCAGCTCGCGGAAGAGCTGCTTCTTGACGGCCAGGTCCTCCGCCACGGCCTCGATCACCAGGTCGCAGTCGGCGAGTTCCGTCAGATCGCTGCTGGGGGTCAGGTGGCCGAGGGCGGCGTCGCGCGTCGTCTCGTCGAGCCGTCCGCGTTTCAGGGAGCGGCCCGTCGAACGGGACACCGCGTGCCAGGCCGACTTGGCGCGTTCGTCGGTGCGGCCGACCAGGACGGTGGCGCGTCCGGCGAGCGCGAAGACCTCGGCGATTCCGGCGGCCATGGTGCCCGACCCGACGACCCCGACCGTGCGGATGGCGGACGGACCGGAGGGCTTCTCGGGAGCGGCGGAACCTTCCCCGCTCCCCCGGTAGTCGTAGAAGCCGCGTCCCGACTTATGGCCGAGCAGTCCGGCGAGGACCATGTGCCGCAGGCGGCGCGCGGGGCGCAGCGCGGGCTCGTCCCACCGTTCGGCGAGCACGGTGAGGATGTCGCAGGCGGTGTCCGTGCCGATGACGTCGAGCAGCTGCAGCGGTCCGAGCGGCAGTCCGCAGCCGAACCGCATCGCGGCGTCGATGTCGTCCCGGCTCGCGACCTGCTGGTCGTACATGGTGACGGCCTGGTTGAGGTAGCCGAAGAGCAGCGCCGACGAGATCAGTCCGGCCCGGTCGCCGACACCGACCGCCCGGAGGCCGAGCCGCTCCACGAGATCCTCGACCTGCTCGAGGGCGTCGTCGTCCGCCATCACCGTGCGGCCGACCTCGGCGATCTCGGCGGTGGGAAGAGGGAGTTGGAGTCCGACCAAGCGTCCGGGCCGACCGCAGGCCGCCGCGAGGTCGGTGAGCGAGAGGGCGGCGGCCGTGCTGGCGATGACCGTGCCGGGCGGGCAGATCCGGGTGACGGCGCGCAGGACGTCCACCTTGGCGGTGCGTCGCTCGGGCACCGCCTCGACGACCGTGGCCGCCCCGGCGAGCTCCTCCCAGCGTTCGGCGCGGCGGATCCGCGCACCGGCTTCGCGGGCCTGCTCGGCGGTGACCGTCCCGTCCGCGAGGCCCGCCTCGAAGAGTTCGGCGGCCCGGTCGCGCGTGGTCGGGGTGTCCTTGTCGATGACGATGACGTCCAGGCCGCCGAGCGCGGCCCTGCGGGCGAGCGCGGAGCCGATGCTCCCCAGGCCCACCACCGCGAGCGTTCCGTGGTCGCCGTTCACGCCGCCACCCCTTTCAGGGAGGGGAGTTGGGACGGCGCGGAGGGCGCGGTCCGGAAGCGGTTGATGGCCGTCTCGTGGCGTTCGCGGAACTCGGGGGCCGTGACTCCGAGGCCTTCGGCGGGTGCGAGGCAGCGCACTCCGACCTTCCCGTGGTGTTCGTTGCGGTGCAGGGACTCCACGGCGGCGCCGACCTCGTCGAGGGCGTAGGTCCGCGAGAGGGTGGGGTGGATCTTGCCCTTGGCGATGAGGCGGTTGGCCTCCCATGCCTCGCGGTAGTGGGCGCAGTGCGAGCCGACGATCCGCTTCAGGGACATCCACAGATAGCGGTTGTCGTACTCGTGGTTGTAGCCCGCGGTGGACGCGCAGGTGACGATGGTGCCGCCCTTGCGCGCGACGTACACGCTCGCGCCGAAGGTCTCGCGTCCCGGGTGCTCGAAGACGATGTCTGCGTCCTCTCCCCCGGTCAGCTCCCGTATCCGCTCGCCGAGCCTGCGCCATTCCTTGCGGTCCTGGGTGCGTTCGTCGCGCCAGAAGCGGTAGCCCTCCTCGGCGCGGTCGATGATGAGCTCGGCGCCCATGCGGCGGGCCAGTTCGGCCTTCTCGGGCGAGGACACCACGCAGATGGGCGTGGCGCCGCCGGCCAGGGCGAGCTGGGTCGCGTACGAGCCGAGTCCGCCGGCAGCGCCCCAGATGAGGACGTTGTCGCCCTGCTTCATGCCGGCGCCGTTGCCGGTGACGAGCTGGCGGTAGGCGGTGGAGTTGACCAGGCCGGGCGAGGCCGCCTCCTCCCAGGTGAGGTGCTCGGCCTTGGGCAGGAGCTGGCTCGCCTTGACGAGGGAGAGTTCGGCGAGGCCGCCGTAGTTCGTCTCGAACCCCCAGATGCGCTGCTCGGGGTCGAGCATCGCGTCGCCGTGTCCTTCCGCGCCTTCGAGTTCGACGGACACGCAGTGGGCGACCACGCGGTCACCCGCGTGCCAACGCCGTACCCCTGGGCCGGACTTGAGGACCACGCCCGCGAGGTCGGAGCCGATGATGTGGTACGGCAGGTCGTGGCGCGCCGCGAGTCCGCCGAGCCTGCCGTACCGCTCCAGGAAGGCGAAGGTCGGCACGGGTGAGAAGAGGGCGCTCCACACGGTGTTGTAGTTCACCGCGCTCGCCATCACCGCCACCAGGACCTCGCCGGGGCCGGGCTCCGGGGTCGGCACCTCCTGGATGTGCAGGGAGTCGGCCGGGGCCCTGTCGCGCAGCTCGACGCCCTCGAACATGGCGGCCTCCTCCTTGCGCAGGACGGCGGCGCGGTAGGAGTCGGGAATCCTGAGGGCCGCCACATCGGCCGGGCCCGAGTCCGGGGCCTCGATCGCCTCCACCAGTTCGCGCATGGTCACGCACCGCCTTCCGAACAGGGAAACTCACCAAACAGTGAACTCAACTGGCGATGAGTTTTGCATGGACCGCGCACCCCAGCAAGCCCCCGAAGCGACCCGAAAACGCCGTGCACGGACCGCTCGGAGTAGCTCAAGAACGGGTCAAGGGACGCCAGTTCCCCCTTGCAGCGCCCGACATCGGCATGCAAAACTCATCACCAGTTGACTTCAGCGACGAATGAATTAGGTGACGCTGTGCCCACTCCACATGAGCTGGAAGACTTACAGGCCACCGCTTTCGCCGGCATCGCGGTCATCCTGACTGTCGGCGCACTGCTGGCACGCCTGGCACGGCGGTTTCATCAGCCCGCCGTCATCGGCGAGATCACGGCGGGCATCATGCTCGGCCCGAGCCTGCTCGGGCTCCTGCCCGGCGACCTGACGAACCGTCTGTTCCCGAACGACGTACGCCCCTTGCTCTCGATGGTCGCGCAGATCGGCCTGCTGCTCTTCATGTTCACCGTGGGCTGGGAGCTGGACTGGGCGACGATGCGACGGCGCAAGCGGTCGGTCGCCGCGGTGACCGCCGGCAGCATTCTCGTCCCGCTGGCCCTGGGCATGTCGATCGCCTGGGTCATCTACCAGAACCACTCGGTGGTGAACGGCGAGAAGATCGACTTCTTCTCCTTCGCCCTGTTCCTCGGCGTCAGCATGTCGATCACCGCCTTCCCGGTACTTGCCCGCATCCTCAAGGACAAGCACCTCTCGCGCACCAAGGTCGGCGCGCTCGCGCTCACCAGCGCCGCGTTCGGCGACGTCATCGCCTGGTGCGTGCTGGCCGGAGTGGTCGCGATCGTCACCGCGTCCGGGCCCACCGGGTTCACCAACACCCTCTGGATGTCCGCCGGTTACGGCGCCGCGATGATCGTCGTCGTCCGCCCGGCGCTGACCCGCGCCGTCGCGTGGATGTCCCGGCGCGGCAGCGGCACCTACCTCGCCGCCCTCGTCACCGCGGGGCTGCTGCTCTCCGCGTACATCACGTCGAACATCGGCATCCACCCGATCTTCGGTGCCTTCGCCTTCGGCCTGGTCATGCCCCGCAAGCCGAGCGAGCTCCTCGAGGAGAAGATGCTCCGGCCGCTGCAGCACGCGGGCGAGCTGATGCTGCCCGTCTACTTCATCATCACCGGCCTCTCCGTCGACATCGCCGGCATGTCCGCCACCGCCTGGGGCGAGCTGGCCCTGATCCTGTCCGCCGCCATCGTGGGGAAAATCGTCGGCGCCTCGCTGCCCGCCCGCTCATTCGGGCTCAGCTGGCGCGAGTCACTGGGCGTCGGCGCCCTGATGAACACCCGTGGTCTGACCGAGCTGATCATCCTCGGCATCGGTCTCAACCTCGGGGTCCTCGACCAGACCCTCTTCACCGAGATGGTCCTGATGGCACTCATCACGACCGCCATGACCGGCCCCGCGCTGCCCCACCTGCTGCCGCGCACCCGGATGGACCTCGTGACCCGACGCGGTTCAGGCCCACCGCGCCCGTCCGCGCCGCTGCGCGAGCAGCCCGCGGTGCGCGACGCGTCGAGCACCCGCGAGAGCGTGACCGCCCGCGACACCACCCCCGCCGTGGTGCGGCTTCCCGAACCGGCCGACGACCACGCACCGGACATGGCGGGATAGCAGCCGCCGGCTCGGTACGACGACAGAGAAGGAGATGCCCCACGTGCATCCCGTCATCAGCACGCTCTCCCGGGTCTTCGACATGCCGTCGGAACACATCGGCGACGAACTGCGGCTCCGCGCGGTGGCCAGCTGGGACAACCTCACGGCCGTCGAGCTCCAGGTCCACCTGGAGCATGAGCTCGGCACCACACTCGACAACGGTCTGATCGAGCACATTGAGTCCGTGGGCCAGCTCCGCGCGTTCTACGACGAACGCCTCGCCGAGCTCTCCACGTCCGACGAGCTGGCGGAGATCGACATTCCGCAGGACGCGTCGGCCGTGACCCCCGCGCTGCCCCGCATGCAGCGCCCCGACCCCGAGCGGACACCCGCCGTGGCGGACATGATCGTCGGCGAGACCGGTATCTCCGAGGTGGACCCCGACCGCGGCAGGCTCGCCTACCGCGGGTACCCCATCGAGGAACTGGCGGGCCGGGTGACCTTCGAGGGGGTCGTCCACCTGCTGATCCGCGGCTGGCTGCCCGACCCCGACGAGCTGCGCGCCTTCCGGGCCAGGCTCGCCGCGGCCCGTGAGCTGCCCTCCATGGTGGCCACCAACCTCGTGCTCAACGCCGGGTGCAGTACGTCATCGGTGCTGCGCACAGCGGTCTCCGCGCTCGCGGTCGCCGCCGAGGCCGACGCCGACCCGGCCGCGCACATCGGCCTCGGCGAACGCCTGATCGCGCGCATCCCGACCATATTCGCCATCCAGCAGGCCGCCCGCACCGGCCGCCGGATGATCAGCCCCGATCCCGAGCTCTCGCACGCCGAGAACATCCTCCACATGCTGGACCTGCCCCGCGACCCGGAACGCGTCCGCCTGGTCGACCTCTGCCTGGTCCTGCAGGCCGAACACGGCTGCAACGCCTCGGCGTTCGCCGCCCGGGTCGCGGCGGGCACCGGCGCCGACACCTTCGCCGCCATCACCGTGGCACTCGCCACGTTCACCGGACCGCTGCACGGCGGCTCGGCGAACCAGGTGGTCGACCAGGCCCAGGAGACGGAGAACCCCGACGCGGCCGCCGCCTACCTGCGGGGCCGTGCCGATCAGGCCGCCGCCGTACGCACCCGACCGGTGCCGTACGCGATGGAGGATCCCCGGGTCGGGCCGCTGCGCGAGGCGGCCCGCGGCTTCCGGGCGAGCCCCGGCCGCGACCACGTCCTGAAGGTCCTGGACGCGGTGCGCGCCGCCGCGCACCCCTCCAAGGGGCCCCGCCCGTACCTGACCGTGGACTGCTACGCGGCCGCGATCTACCACCTCCTCGGCATGCCGTCCGACCTCTTCGTCCCGATGTTCGCCGCCGCCCGGGTGCCCGGCTGGCTCGCCCATGTCGAGGAACAGCGCGCCCAGCAGGGGCGCATCCACCCGCGGCTGCGTTACGTCGGCCCGCGGAACCTGCGCCACCTGCCCGGCCCCGCCTGACGGCACGCGGCACCCACCACTCACCCAGATCCCGACGCGGGAGGGAGCCCCTTCCCCGTACGACAGGAGCAGATGTGGAGTTCGGCTGGAACGAGGGCCAACAGGCCCGCTACGACGAGGTGCTGGCAGCCACCCGGGCCGCCTTCCCCACCGGGCCCGGCTCGGGCCACGGGTTCTACACCCGCAAGGACTGGCTGCGGCTCGGCGAGATCGGGCTGCTCGGCGCCCCTCTGCCCACGGAGGCCGGCGGTCAGGGGCTCGGCGCCCTGGACACCGCGCGCGTCGTCGAGGCGGTGGGCCGCGGCTGCGCGGACACCGGCCTGGTCTTCGGCGCCGCCGCGCACACCTTCGCGTGCGCGGTGCCGGTCGCGGAGTTCGGCAGCGCCGCCGTACGGGAGCGGCTGCTGCCCGAGCTGGCCGCCGGACGGCTGATCGCGGGCAACGCGATGACCGAACCGGACGCGGGATCGGACTCCTCCAGGCTCGGCACGATCGCCCGTCCCGTGGACGGCGGCCTCGTGCTCAACGGCACCAAGAGCTTCGTCAGCAACGGTCCGGCCGCCGATGTGTACGTGGCGTACGCGACCGTCAATCCCAAGGCCGGGTTCCTCGGCGTGACCGGCGTCGTCGTCGACCGGAACACGCCCGGCGTCGTCGTGGGTGAGCCGCACGAGAAGATGGGCATGCACTCCTGCCCGGCCGGTGCGATCACCTTCGAGGAGTGCTTCGTCCCCGACGAGAACGTGCTCGGCGGTGTGGGCCAGGGCGCGGCGATCTTCCAGCACTCCATGGGCTGGGAGCGGGCCTGCCTCTTCGCCCTCTACGTCGGGCTCCTCGAACGGCTCGTCGAGAGGTGCGTGCGGCACGCCACCGAGCGGCGCCAGTTCGGCAAGCGCATCGGCGAGTTCCAGTCGGTGTCCCACCGGATCGCCGAGATGAAGCTGACCCTGGAGAGCGCCCGGCTCCTGCTGTACCGCGCCTGCTGGGAGATGGACCAGGGCAACCCGGCCGTCCTGGCGATCGCGCTGTCCAAGCTCGCGGTGTCCGAGGGCGTGCTCGCCGCCGCCACCGATGCCGTACGGGTCTTCGGCGGACGCGGCTACCTCCGCGACGACGGCATCGAGGCGGCCCTGCGCGACGCCGTGCCCAGCACGATCTTCTCCGGCACCTCGGACATCCAGCGCCAACTGATAGCGAAGGAGATAGGACTGTGAGGCTCCACCAGCTCGTCATCGACTCCGCCCGCCGCACCCCGGAGGCACCGGCCGTGCGGTCCCCTCAAGGGGTCTACAGCTACCGGGAGTTGGATGCTCTCGCGGACCGGTATGCCGCCGCGCTGCACCGGCGCGGGGTGCGGCCCGGCGACCGGGTCGTGCTGTGGAGCCACAAGACCCTGGAGGCGATCGCCCTCATGCAGGGCGCGCTGCGCGTCGGCGCGATCTACGCCCCGGTCAGCGCCGCCAACCCCGCCGCGCGCGTGCGGCGGATATCCGACAGCTGCTCCCCCGCCCTCGTGGTGGCCGACAGCGACGGCCTGCGCCGCGCTCACGCCGGCGACTGGCCCGCGTCGGTGCCGCTGGTCGGATTCGCCGACCTGGCGCAGGAGGCCACCGCGGACGACGCCCCGGCGGCGTACGAGAACGAGGCCGACGAGCCGGCCTACATCCTCTACACGTCGGGCTCCACCGGGGAGCCCAAGGGCGTCTGCATCAGCCACCGCAACGCCCTCTCCTTCATCCGCTGGGCCGCCGCCGAGATCGGCGTCACCCCCGACGACCGGCTCTCCAACCACGCGCCGTTCAACTTCGACCTCTCGGTCTTCGACCTGTACGCCGCGTTCCTCACCGGCGCCTCGGTCTTCCTGGTGCCCGAAGGGCTCGCGTACGACCCGGTCCAGCTCGGTGCGCTCCTGCGCCGCGAGGAGATCAGCGTCTGGTACTCGGTGCCGTCCGCGCTGACCCTGATGATGCAGCGCGGCGACCTGCTCGCCGACGAGCCGCCCAAGGCGCTGCGCGCCTGCGTCTTCGCCGGTGAGCCGTTCCCGATCCAGCAGGTGCACGAACTGCGCAAGGCCTGGCCCGATGTGCGGATGTACAACTGGTACGGGCCGACCGAGACCAATGTCTGCACCAGCTACGAGGTCACCGACCGCGACCTGGGCAGCACCCGCCCGCTGCCCATCGGCACCGCGGTCTCCGGTGACCTGATCCGGCTGCACCCGCCGCGCTCGCGCGAGGGGGAGATCGTGGTCACCGGACCGACCGTCATGCTCGGCTACTGGGGCCAGGAGCCCCAGAAGGGCGCCTACTTCACCGGTGACATCGGGCGGATGGGCGCGGACGGGATGCTGGAGTACGTGGGGCGCCGCGACCACATGGTGAAGGTGCGCGGGCACCGCATCGAGCTCGGTGACATCGAGGCGGTGATCGCCGACGCCCCCTCGGTGACGTCCGCCGCGTGTGCCGTGGTGGGTTCCGGCCTCGACGCCAAACTGCACGCGTTCGTGGTGGCGGAGGGTGACGAGCGCCCCGGGCTCCTGGAACTCAAGCGGGACTGCGCCACCCGGCTTCCCCTCTACATGGTGATCGACGCCGTGCACGTCGTGCCCGAACTCCCCCTGACCGCCAACGGCAAGACGGACCGGCCGGCGCTGGTCGCCGCGCTCGCCGACAGCGCTCCGCGGTAGCCCCGGTGTCCTCCCCCGGACTGAGCCGCCTCGGACTCACAGACGAGGATTCATACATGCCCGATCAACTGGACGTCGCGGACGCCGTGTTGGACCAGGTCGACCTGAACACCTTCCGTTCCGTCATGGGCTCCCTGCCCACCGGCGTCAGCGTGGTCACCAGCGTGACGGCCGACGGGGAACCACGCGGACTGACCTGCAGCGCGGTGTGCAGCGTCTCGGCGTCGCCGCCGCTGCTCCTGGTCTGCGTCAAGGCGCCGAGCGCGACGCTGGAGGCCATCCACCAGAGCTCGGTGTTCGCGGTGAACTTCCTCTCCGCCGACATGACGGCGCTGGCGCGTACGTTCGCGTCGTCGGTGCCGGAGCGCTTCTCGGACGTCGCGTGGCGGCCCGGCGAGCGCACCGGCGCACCGCTGCTCGGCTCCACCGTGGCGCTCGCCGAGTGCATCCTGACCAGCAGCCATCTCGCCGGCGACCATCAGGTCCTGATCGGCCGTCTGGTGCACGGCGAGGCCAGCGCGGCCAGGACGCCCCTCGCCTACTGGCGCACGCAGTTCTCCGAGGTGCAGCCGCAGGGGCTCGCGAGCTGACCCGCCGAGCTGAGACACGACCGAACGCCGTCGGCCTTCCCCTTGAGCGGGGGAAGGCCGACGGCGTCGGTCGTGTCTCAGCTCGGCGGCAGGGCGGCGAGGACCTTGGCGACGTACGCGTGGAACTCCGGTGTGTCGAGGATGAAGTGGGCGCCGGGCAGCCACTCGGTGCGTACGTCGCCCGTGCCGTGGTTCTCCCAGTCGTGCAGTCCCGCGTCGTCGACCATCGGGTCGTCGCGGCCCGCGCACACCCACAGGGGGCAGTCGAGCGGGGCACCGGGCAGCGCCTCGTACGTCTCCGAGATGGTGAAGTCGGCCCGGAGCATGGGGATGAAGAGCTTCACCAGCTCGGGGTTGGCGAACACCTGCGGCGGTGTGCCGCCGAGTGCGCGGACGGCGTCCAGGAACTCCCGCGCCCCCAGGGGGTGGATGTCGGGCAGGATGCGCCGGGCGGTGGGGCCGTTGCGTCCGGCCAGGATGACGGCCACCGGCGCCCTGCCCAACGCGGCCCAGTAACGCGCCAGTTCATAGGCGAAGGCCGCGCCCATGCTGTGCCCGAGCAGGACGTAACGCCCGCCGGTGTGCGGGGCCGAGGTGCGCACCAGGTCGTCGAGCACGGCGCCGAAGTCGTCCCGCGGCGCCTCGCGCATCCGGGCGCCGTGGCCGGGGAGCTCCAGCGGGGCGGAATCCACGTGCGGAAGGGCCGCCCGCAGGCTCGCGAAGACGCGGGCGGCGCCGCCGGCGTGGGGCAGGCAGATCAGGGCCGGCGGCGCGGTCGAGGGTGCCGGGGACATCGGTTCGGACGATCGGGGGCTGCTCAGCTGCATGACGGACCTCCACGGTCGGGAACGGTCTGGCGGCCGGGGGCCTCGGGGACCCCGGCGACTTCGGGGAGCACCGGCGGGGAAGGTACGGGCAGGGCCGGCGGGACGCTGGGGATGCTGCCGGGCGCCATGTGGAAGGCGCGCACCAGGCTGCCGCCGTCCGCCACGGCCACGGCGGCCCTGAACTCGGGCCCCAGGTCGATCAGTTGCAGCGCCCAGGTGCGGGTGGCCGCCTGGGCGGGCAGCGCGTGGACGGGGACGGGTCCGGAGCGCCGCGCCCCGGGAACCACCTGAATGGCCGTCAGGTCGCCCGCGAGGCCGCTGCCGATCGCCTTGAGTACGGCTTCCTTGCAGGTCCAGTGGGTGAAGAGGCCGCTCTGTGCGGCGTCTTCGGCGGTCTGGGGCCAGCGAGCCGCCTCCCAGGGCGAGAGCACCTGGCCTCGCATGCCCGCCGGGTCGTGCAGGGTCGTGATGCGCTCGACGTCGACGCCCACGGGGCCGTCCCGGGTCACCGCGACCAGCGCCATGCCCTCCGTGTGCGCGAGGCTGACCCGCAGGCCGGGATCCGACGCCACGTACGGCTTTCCGAACTCGCCGGTGGTGAAGGCGACGTGCGGCACGCGCAGCCCGGTGTACGCGGCGGTGACGGCGCGCAGTGCGGCATGCGCGCAGGCGTGCAGGGCCTGCTGGGACGGCACGACGCGTTCGCAGCGGCGGAGCTCCGCGGGTGTGAGCAGGGCGAGGCAGCGCTCGACCACCGCCTTGCGTCCCGGCCCAGGTGGTGGCTCGCGCACCGCCCAGACGTGTGCTTCTCCGGTGGGTGGACCGTGCCGTTCCCCGCTCATGGCGCCTCCAACTACGCGACCACTGCTTTGTGTTGGGCCCTTGACGATGAGCTCAACACTAGTAGAGTTCATCAGGAAATGAAATCACCGGGCGTTGAACTCCCCGAGTGTTGAACTCCTTCCTCAGGGTTCCCCCGGCGGCTCCAAGTGCCTCCCCGGCAGCGGAGCGTCCCGCCCGTCATCAGCATCTTCAGGAGGTACGGCGTGGCCAGTGACCGTGACGAACTGATCGGCCGGCTCACCGAGTTCATCCAGGAACGGCTTCTGTCCGAGCCGGACCCCAAGGGCATAGCTCCGGACACCCCGCTGCTCGAGTGGGGGATTCTCACCTCGATCAACACCGCCCAGCTGCTCACCTTCATCCGGGACGAGCTGGGCACCAACATCCCGCCGACCGAGCTGACCGGGACCAACTTCCAGAACCTCGACAGCATCACCGACCTGCTGCTGTCCCTCGGCTCTCCCGTGCACTGACCGCGACCACGGCGCAGCACACCGACCGAACCCTTGAAGAGGAGCTCACGTTGTCCGCAAACTACGACTACGACATCGGCATCATCGGCGGCGGTCCGGCCGGCGCGACCGCCGCTTCCTACCTCGCCAAGGCGGGCCTTTCCGTCGTGGTCTTCGAGTCAGAGACCTTCCCGCGCGAGCACGTCGGTGAGTCGCTGGTGCCGGCCACCACGCCGGTCCTCATCGAGACCGGCGCGATAGACGCGGTCGAGGCGGCGGGCTTCCCCAAGAAGTACGGCGCCGCCTGGACGTCGGCCGAGGACCGCGACATCGACCACATGGGCTTCCAGGGCCTGGACCACGACTTCCGGGCCGCCGAGGTGCTCTTCAGCGAGCGCGACCAGGCGGGCGTCGACCGCGACTACACCTTCCACGTCGACCGCGGCAAGTTCGACCAGATCCTCCTGCAGCACGCGGAGAGCCTGGGCGCGAAGGTCTACCACGGGGTGCGCGTCAACCGCGTCGACTTCTCCGAGCGCGACCGCCCCATCATCCAGGCGAAGGTCGGCAACCAGCCGATCGGCGTGCCCGTGCGCATGGTCGTCGACGCGAGCGGCCGGCGCACCATGATGGGCAGCCAGCTCAAGGTCAAGGTGCCCGACCCGGTATTCAACCAGTACGCGGTGCACACCTGGTTCGACAACTTCGACCGCAAGGCGCTCGCGGTCAACAAGGAGCAGTCGGACTACATCTTCATCCACTTCCTGCCGCTGACCGACACCTGGGTCTGGCAGATCCCGATCACCGACACCATCACCTCGGTCGGCGTCGTCACCCAGAAGTCCCGCTTCAAGGAGGCCAAGGACGACCTGGAGACCTTCTTCTGGGACACCGTCGGTTCACGTCCCGCGCTGTGCGACGCGCTCAAGAACGCCCAGCGCGTCAAGGAGTTCAAGTCCGAGGGCGACTACAGCTACGCGCTGACGCAGATCGCCGACGACTCGCTCATCATGATCGGTGACGCGGCCCGCTTCGTCGACCCGATCTTCTCCAGCGGTGTCAGCGTGGCCCTCAACAGCGCGCGCCTGGCGGCCAACGACATCATCGCGGCGCACGAGGCGGGCGACTTCCGCAGGAAGCGCTTCGACACGTACGTCGACACCCTGCGCAGCGCCGTACACAACTGGTACGAGTTCATCTCCATCTACTACCGCCTGAACATCCTGTTCACGGCGTTCGTGCAGGACCCCCGCTACCGCCTGGACGTGCTGAAGATGCTCCAGGGCGACGTGTACGACGGGGAGCCCAAGGCGCTCGCCGCCATGCGGGAGATCGTCACGGCGGTGGAGAACGATCCGAACCACCTCTGGCACAAGTACCTCGGGGAGCTCAAGGCGCCCACGGCGGCGGCGAAGTTCTAGACCGTACGGCCGCCGCACACCGGGTGGCGCGGACACCACTCGCGCCACCCGGACCTCGTTCCTGACCCACTCGTCGCACTCCCGTCGCACTCCTTGAGGGGGACCCATGCCCGTCCGCAGCGGACCAGTCACCGATCCGGCCATAGCCCTTGTCGGCATCGGGTGCCGTTACCCGGGCGGAGTGGTCGACCTCGCATCCTTCTGGCACGTCCTGCGGGACGGCGTCGACGTGATCGGCGAGATCCCCGCGGAGCGCTGGGGTCCCGAGTTCATCAGCGAGGACGGCGCGGAGCCCGGCACCGGCTACTGCCGTTACGCGGGTGTCCTGCCGGGGCTCGACCAGTTCGACGCGGACTTCTTCGGCATCTCCTTCCGCGAGGCCCGCGAGATGGACCCGCAGCAGCGGCTCCTGCTCGAAGTCTCCTGGGAGGCCCTGGAGCACGCGGGACTGACGAAGCCGCAGCTCGCCGGTTCACGCACCGGCGTCTTCTTCGGCATGCTCGGCATGGACTACACGCTCCTGCACTCCAAGACGCGGGGCGTGCGGGGCATCGACCCCTACTACGCGAGCGGCAAGGAGTTCAGCTTCGCGCCGGGGCGGGTCGCCTACACCCTGGGGCTGCACGGGCCCGCGCTCGCGGTGAACACCGCGTGCTCCTCGTCCTTGGTCGCGGTGCACCTGGCGTGCCGCAGCCTGGCCAGCGGGGAGGCCGACACCGCGCTCGCGGGCGGCGTCAACGTCCTGGCCGCACCCGAGCTCTCCATCTTCATGAGCAAGGTGCAGGCCCTGTCCCCCACCGGCCGCTGCAAGCCCTTCGCGGCGGACGCCGACGGGATCGTCAGGGGCGAGGGCTGCGGGGTCGTCGTTCTGAAGCGGCTCGACGACGCGCTCGCCGACGGTGACCGGGTGCTCGGCGTCATCCGCGGCAGTGCCTTCAACCACGACGGCCGCAGCGCCGGCCTGACCGTACCCAACGCCTCCGCCCAGGCGGCCCTGCTGCGGGACGCCCTGAGCCGCGCCGACGCCACACCGGGCGACGTCGGCTACGTGGAGACGCACGGCACCGGCACACCGCTGGGCGACCCGATCGAGGCGTACGCCCTGTCGGAGGTGTTCGGGCCCGGCCGTGATCCCGCCCGCAAGCTGCACATCGGCTCGCACAAGGCGAACTTCGGGCACACCGACGCGGCCGCCGGTGTGGCCGCGCTCATCAAGACCGTCCTGACCGCACGGCACCGGCTCGTTCCGCCGCAGCTGCACTTCGGCACACCGAACCCGGCGATCCCCTGGGCGGACGGCCCGTTGCAGATATCCGCCGAGGCGCGCCAACTCGACGGCCCCGACGACCAGTTGCTCGGCGTGAGCGCTTTCGGGCTGAGCGGCACCAACGCCCACATCCTGCTGTCCGCCGCGCCCGAGCCGGCCCCCGCCGAGCCCCGCGAGGAGAGCCCCGAACCCTCGCCGAAGGTGCTCCTCCTGTCCGGCTCCACCGACGATGCCCTGCACGAGCGTGCCAGGGACCTCCTGACCACCCTCGACGGCGAACAGCCCCTGCCGGACGTCCTGCACACGGCGGCGGTCCGGCGCACGCACCACGAGACCCGCGCCACCGTCATCGGCGCCGACCTGGACGAACTGCGCGCCTCACTGGCCGAGTTGGCCGATGGCACACCCGACGAGCGCACCCTCACCGGTGTGGCCGAGCCCCGTCGGCGCCACCGCACCGTCTTCGTCTTCTCCGGGCAGGGCTCGCAGTGGCGGGGCATGGGCCTCGACCTCTGGGAGCGGGAGCCGGCCGCGGCCCGCTGCCTGGAGCGCTGCGACGAGGTGATCCGCGCCGCCGGCCTTCCCGGACTGAGGGAACTGTTCGGCGAGGCCGACCTCACGGCCACCGAACTCGCCCAGCCCGCCGTGGTCGCCCTGCAGCTGGCGATCGCCGAGGTCTGGCGCGAGCGAGGCGTGCGGCCCGACAAGGTCATCGGCCACAGCCTCGGTGAGATCTCGGCGGCCTGCTGGTCCGGCGCGCTCGACCTGCCCACCGCCCTCGACCTCGCGATCCGGCGCGGGCGCGTCATGGCCGGCGCCTCGGGCACCGGGCGCATGCTCGCGGTGGGGCTGCCCGAGGTCGAGGCCGTCGACACGGTCGCGGGCACCGGGCGCCCGGTCACCGTCGCGACGGTCAACGGACCGAACGCGACCGTGCTCGCCGGGTCCGAGGAGGACCTGACGGCAATCGCGGGCCTCCTGCGCGAACGGTCGGTCACCGCACGCTTCGTCCCTGGGGACTACGCCTTCCACAGCCCGGCGATGGAGCCGTACGCCGAGGAACTGCGGGCGGAATTGGCCGAGTTCGCCGCCGCCCCGACACCCGACTCGTTCGTCTCGACCGTCTCGCCCGATGAGCGTCCCGCCGTACTCGACGCCGCGTACTGGGCGGCGAACGTCCTGAGCCCCGTACGGTTCTGGCCCGCCGTGCGCCACCTCCTGAACGACCGGGGCGCCGACTTCATCGAGATCGGCCCGCACCCGACGCTGGTACGCCCGCTGACCGAGGCGCTCACCACCACACGTCGGCACGGCGTCGCCGTGGCCTCGCTGCGCAGGGACGCCGACGGGCCCGCGACGCTGCTCGGCGCCCTCGCCCAGCTGCACTGCGCGGGCGCCGACATCGACTGGGAAGGCCTGCTGCCCGGCAGCCCGGTCGACCTGCCGCGCCATCCGTGGCAGCACGAGTCCTTCTGGCTGCCCGAGGTCACCCGCGGCGCGCAGTCCGGCGCGGTCACCCCCGGCGCCCCGCAGGCGTCGTCCGCCAGGCTCGCCGTCCAGCTGATCGACCCCGACGGGCGTCCGCTGGGCCCGGCGCAGGAGCTGCAGATCGGCGCCGGTACCACCACCGGCGCCCCCTTGATGCCGGCGGGGATCCCCCTCTCCGCCGGTGACTCCCCGGTCACGGTCCCGACCCCCGACGGGCTGGTCCGGGAGGCCGTACCGTCCGCCGTCGCCCCGCACGGTCAAGCGGAGGCGACGGCGGACGGGACGGAACCGGCACCCGGCGCCGCGGGGACGGCACGCGACCGGCGCGAGCTGATGCGCCAGACGTCGGCCGTCCTGGCGGAGATCCTCGGCCAGGACCCGACCCGCCGTATCTCGCCCCGCCGCGGCTTCGCCGACCTGGGCCTCGACTCGCTCTCCATCGTCGAGTTCGTCGACCGGCTCGGCATCGCGCTCGGCCTGGAGATCGCCCTGTCCACGCCGTTCGAGCGTCCGTGCCTGGACGAGCTGGTGGACTTCCTGCTGCCGGAGGTCCTCGCGAAGGCGCAGGCCCCGGACAGGGAACAGCTCACGGCGCGAACGGCCGCGCCCGCCGACACACAACCCGCGACTCCCGCACCCGCACCCGCCGACGACCCCATAGCCGTCGTCGGCATGAGCTGCCGCTTCCCCGGCAGTCCCACCGTGCGCGACTACTGGCAGCTGCTCGTCGACGGGCGCGAGGTCATCCGTGACGTCCCCTCCGACCGCTGGGACGGCAAGGCCTTCCTTTCCGACGGAGCGTGGACGCCCGGCACGATGACCTCGCTGCGGGGCGGCTATCTCGACGACGTACGCGGCTTCGACGCCGCCTTCTTCCGGGTCTCGCCCCGCGAGGCACGCAGCCTCGACCCCCAGCACCGGCTCTTCCTCGAGGTCGCCTACGAGGCCCTCGATGACGCCGGGGCCACCAGGGACCGGCTGCGCGGCTCGGCGACCGGCGTGTTCGTCGGGATGAACAGCTCCGACCACGCCCAGCACGTCAGCAGTCACCTCCAGGACGTCGACCTCTACTACGGGACCGGCAACTCCTTCGCCGGGGCGTCCGGCAGGCTCTCGTACTTCCTCGGCCTGACCGGTCCGAGCCTCGCGGTGGACACCGCCTGCTCCTCGTCGCTGACCGCCGTGCACCTGGCCGCGCAGAGCCTGCGCCAGGGCGAGAGCGACCTCGCGGTGGCGGGCGGCGTGAACGTGATCCTCAGCCCGGTGATCCCCGTGTCGGTCTCGGCGGGCGGCGCCCTCTCCCCCACCGGCCACTGCCACACCTTCGACGAGGCCGCCGACGGCTATCTGCGCGGCGAGGGTTCCGGGGCGGTCGTGCTCAAGCGGCTCTCCAAGGCCATCGCCGACGGCGACCGCGTCTACGCGGTGCTGCCGGGCAGCGCCGTCAATCAGGACGGCGCGAGCAGCGGTCTGACGGTGCCCAACGGCACGGCCCAGCAGGCGCTCATCCAACAGGCCCTCGACCAGGCAGGGTTGGCGGGCAGTGCGGTCGGCTACGCGGAGGCCCACGGCACCGGCACACCACTCGGCGACCCGATCGAACTGCGGGCGCTCGCCCAGGCGCTGCGCCCGGGGCACTCCACGGCGCCGGAACCCGAGGCCGCGCCACTCCTCGTCGGTTCGGCCAAGCCCAACATCGGTCATCTGGAAGCCGCCGCCGGAATGGCCGGGCTCATCAAGGCCGTCCTCTCCGTCCACCACGGCCGCATCGCCCCGCACATCGGCGTCACCACCCGGCCGACCACACAGGTCGCCTGGGAGAAGCTGGGCCTCGAAGTCGCGGGCGGCGACGAACAGTGGCCTTCGGCCCCCGGCCGGCCCCGCGTCGCGGGCGTCAGCTCCTTCGGCTTCACCGGCACCAACGCCCACATCCTGGTGGCGGAGCCGCCCGCGGCCACCCCCGCTCCCCCGGTCCCCGCCCCGGCCCGCTTCGCCGTCCCGCTCTCCGCCGCGCAGCCCTCCGCGCTCACCCCGGCCGCCGAGGCCTTCCTCGCCCGGACCGAGGGGATCGACGAGACGGAGCTCGCGGACCTCGCATACACCGCCTCCGTACGCCGCAGCCGCCTCGACCACCGCGCGGTGGCCGTCGGCAGGAGCCTCGCCGACGTCCGTTCCGCGCTGGCCGCGCTCGCGGCGGGCGAGGAGGACCCCGGCCTGCTCACGGGCACGGCGGAGGCCGCACGCTCCTGCGTGTTCGTCTTCTCCGGCTTCGGCTCCCAGTGGGCCGGGATGGGACGCCAACTCCTTCAGGACGAACCGGTGTTCAAGGATGCCGTGCTCGCCGTGGAGGAGGAGATGCGCAAGTGGATCGCGTGGTCGCCCCTGGCCTCGCTGCGCGGCGAACCCGGCAGCAGGCCGTTCGACGAGGGCATCCCGCAGGAGCTGATCTTCGCCGTGCAGGTCGGTCTGGTCGAGCTGTGGCGCAGCTGGGGCGTGGTGCCCGAGGCGGTCGTCGGCCACAGCATGGGCGAGGTCGCCGCCGCCTGGGCCGCGGGCGCGCTGACGCTCGCGCAGGCCACGGAGATCCTCTGCCTGCGCTCGCGGCTGCTCGACACGGTGGTGGGGACGGGCGGTTCGATCGCGGTGGGTCTGCCGCGCCAGGAGCTCGCGCCCTATCTGGCCCTGTACGAGGACCAGTTGAGCATCGCGACCATCAACGGTCCGCGGACCACGGTGGTCGCTGGTGACGACGGCGCCCTGGAGGAGCTCGCCGCCGAGCTGAGCGAGGCGAACATCTTCGTGCGCCGCATCAAGGTGCCGGTCGCCCCGCACTCTCCGCTCGTGGAGCCCCTGCGCGAACGCCTGGTGACGGGACTCGCAGCCCTCGTGCCCGCCGAGGCCCGCATACCGATCTACTCCGCGGTGGCGGGCGGCGAGGTGGCGGGATCTTCGCTCACCGCCGAGTACTGGGGCCGCAACCTCCGCGACACCGTCCTCTTCCAGGACGCGGTCAGCGCCGTCGAGGACCCGGAGGACCGGGTGTTCGTCGAGATCTCGCCGCATCCGGTGCTCGTGTCGGGAACCGAGGAGTCCCTGACCGCCGCCGGCGTCCGGGCCCCGGTCGTGCTGCCCTCGCTGGTGCGGGACGAGGACGAGGTGGGCGCCCTGCTCCAAAGCCTTGGTGCGCTGCACGCGCAGGGCGCCCCGGTCGACTGGGCCGCGTTCGCCGGGTCCGGCCGCAGGACCGTGGAGCTGCCCGCCTATCCGTGGCAGCGCAAGGAACACTGGCTGCCCCAGCAGCCCAAGGAACGTGCCGGAGGTTCGGGGGCCCTGGTCGGCGCTCCGGTCCGTCCGGCGAACGCCTCCTGGACCGCGCTTCTGCCGGTGACGGTCGACGGGGTGCGCGCACCCTGGCAGACGACCGCCTCCGGCACGGTGGCCGCGCCCGCGCTCCTGGAGGCCGCGCTCGACTGCGCCGCCTCGACGGGTGCGCCGATACCCGCGCTCTCCGGCGTACGGTTCGGTCCGGCGCCCCGCACCGACGCCGAGAGCCGGGCGGAGCTGCAGGCCGTGGTCGACACCCGGCAGGCCTCGGTGGCGCTGCGCTCCCTGGCCGATGACGCGCCGTCCGATGCCGCCCTGACGGCGTCGACGGACACCGGGGGTGTGAGCGCGCCGCGGCCGGCCGCGCCGGGCGGGCTCGCGGTGGACGAACCCCTGCGGGCGGGCCTCGCCGAGGCGTTCCCGGGGCTGCGGATCCTGTCGGCTGACTCCGCCGCGGGTGCCGCCGAGATCTCCGTGGAGCTGCCCGACGGGGCGTCCCGGCGGAGGCTGCCGGCCGACCTGCTGCGGCTGGCCCTGCGGCTGGTCGCCGAAGGCGCCGGAACCGAACCCGCCGAGACCGAGCCGCTGCCCGCGTCGATCGGCCTGGTCCGGGTCAAGGCTGCTGCCGACGGCACGGTGCGGGTGTGCCGCGGCCCGGTGCGGCTCTCGGCGGACGGGCTGCGTGAGGCGGACGTGACGGTGCTCGACCCGGCGGGCCGTGCCGTGGTGGAACTGGCGGGCCTGCGCCTGGCGGCACCCCGCGGCCTCGTCCCCGCGGACGCCGCTCAGGACCGCCTGGAGAGCCTTCTCTACCGCATGGCCTGGCGGCCCGCCCCGCTGCGCCCCACCGACCACGACGCACAGTGCCCCGCGCCCGCCTCCCGCTGGCTGGTCTGCGGCGACACCGAACATCTGGCGGGCGCGGTGGCGGACGGGCTGCGGGACGCGGGAGCCGAGGTGATCCGGGTCCGGTCGTCGCAGGTGGCGCACGAAGGCCACGCGAGCGCCGCCGACGTAACCCTCGACCCGAACGACCGGGACGCCTGGCAGCGGCTGTTCGCCGGAACCGACGGCGGGGCGGAGGCCGACGCGGGCACCACCGCCGTCTGCGACCTCTGGCCCCTGGAGGATCTGGACGCCCGTCCGGACACCTGGCGCGCCACCACCGCGCTCGCCGCCACCCTCGCCGGCCTAGAAGGCACCGCACCAAGGCTGTGGCTCGTCACCCGGCACGCGCTCGTTCCCGCGGGTCACGCCGGGTTCCCCGTCGCCGCACAGGGCGCGCACGCGGGACTCGGCCGGACCCTGGCGATGATGCGTCCCGACGCGTGGGGCGGGCACGTGGACCTCACGCACGGCAGCGCGGAGGAGCTGCGGACCCTGGTGGCCCGGCTGCTCTGCGCGCCGGGCGACGAACACCTCCGCATCGAGCACTCCTCGCTTCAGGTGGGGGAGTTGACGCAGAGCAGGCCGCCCGAGGCGTCCGGCCACGCGCCGCTCTCCGCCGACCGCTGGCACCTGGTGACCGGGGCGCGGCGCGAGCTCGCGCCGCCCGTGGTGGACTGGCTGATCGGGTCGGGAGCCCGGCGCATCGCGCTCGCGGACACCGAACCGGCGTCGGACGACCCGCTGCCCTGGGACGAGCCCCGCATCGAGGCCTGGCGCGCCCAGGGCGTGGAGATCCGCCGCGCCCCCGGCACCACCCGCGGTGAACTCTCCGACCTGGTGGGCCAGTTGCGCGCCGACTCCGGAATCGCCGGCGTCGTCTGCGCGGACTCCCCCGGCACCGCGACGCTCCTGGACGAGACCACGGACGCCGCCGTGCACGCGGAGCTGCGGCGCGCCACGACCGCGGAGCTGCTGCACGAGCTGACCGCCAAGGATCCGCTGGGCCTCTTCGTCCTGCTCGGCTCGGTGCCCGGCACCTGGGGCGGCGCCGTGACCGGCGCGGCCGCGCCCGCCGACTGGACGCTGCGGGCGCTCGCCGCCCGGCGCAGGGCGAGCGGGCTGCCCGTGTCCCATCTGGAGCTCATGCCCCTCGCGGGCAGTGAACTCCTCGACGAACGGACGATTTTACTGCTGAAGAGCAGTGGGATCGCGCCTCTCCAGGAGGAGGATCTGGTCGGCGCCCTCGGCCTGCTCGCCCGCGAGAGCGCCGTGCACGTGTCGGTGGCCGACGTCGACTGGGAACTCTTCAGGGCCGCGCTCGCGGACTCCCCGCACCAGCGGCTCTTCGCCCCGGTCCTCGGGTCGGCCAAGCGCGACGGCGGCACGGAGTTCGTGGCCGGGCTCGGCGAGCTCGACCCGGCCCTGCGCCGCGACCGGATGCTCGACTGGGTCTGCACCCAGGTCGCCGCGGTCCTCGGGCTCCCGGAGGACGACCTCCAGGCCGAGCAGGGCTTCTTCGATCTCGGCCTCGACTCGGTCATGTCCCTCACACTGCGGCTGCGGCTCTCGCGGGGCCTGAAGACCGACCTGTCGTCCACGGTCGCCTTCGAGCACCCCACCGCGCTCGCGCTCACCGCCCATCTGCTCGACCGCCTCGGCTACCCCGCCGACGCCCCGGACGCGGCACGGCAGGCCGCCGACGCGGACGGCGCCGGGACCGGCGAAGCCGGTGACCCGGACGGCATGGACGAACTCGACGACGACGAACTGCTTCGCCAGCTGGAGGCCGAGATCTCCGGCACAGCCCTTGGGTTCGAGGAGAACTGATGACGAACACCCCCGCAGAGAAGCCGAACCGCTCCGCGCAGGAGCCGAACCGGCCCGCGGACAAGCCGGCCCAGCCGAGCCAGGACGTCCTGCGCGGCCGTCTGAAGGAGTCGCTCGGCACGATCCGCAGCCTCCGCGCCCGGGTCCAGGAGCTCCAGCAGCCCCAGCCCCTCGCGGTGATCGGTCTCTCCTGCCGGCTGCCGGGCGGCGGGACGCCCGAGGAGTTCTGGGAGTCCCTCGCCGACGGTCGTGACGCGACGTCCGACTTTCCCGAGGAGCGGCATCCGGTCGCCGGTTTCTACCACCCCGACCCGGACCACCCGGGCACCGCCTACACCCTGGCGGGCAACTTCCTCGACGGTCCCGTGGACACCTTCGACCCGACCGTCTTCGGCATCTCGCCCCGCGAGGCCGCGGGCATGGACCCCCAGCAGCGCCTGGTCCTCGAACTGGCCTGGGAGGCCATGGAGGACGCCTGCCTGCCGCCGACCGACCTGGAGGGGCAGCAGGTCGGCGTGTTCCTCGGCGCGAGCACCAGCGACTACGTCCGCATGCGTCAGCAGGAGGGCGCGATCGCGGACGTCGACGCCTACCAGCTGATCGGCGAACCCAGCTTCCTGGCGGGCCGCATCTCCTACACCTTCGGGCTCCAGGGCCCCAGCATGGTCATCGACACGGCCTGCTCCTCCTCCCTGGTCGCCCTGGAGCAGGCCTGCCTCTCGCTGCGGTCCGGCGCCTGTGACATGGCGCTGGTCGGCGGGGTGAACCTGATGCTGTCGCCGTACGGCTTCGTGCTGGTCAGCAAGTTGCGCGCACTGTCGCCCGACGGGCGCTGCAAGACCTTCGACGCGTCGGCCAACGGCTACGCGCGCGGTGAGGGCGGTGCCCTGTTCGTGCTGAAGCGGCTGAGCGAGGCGGAGGCCGCGGGCGACCGCATCCTGGCCGTCGTCCGTGGTGTCGCCACCGAGCACGACGGGCGCAGCAGCGGCCTGACCGTGCCCAATCCGTCGGCGCAGCAGAGCGTCATCAGCTCCGCCCTGAAGGACGCGGGGGCCGCCCCCGCCGAGCTCAGCTATGTCGAGGCGCACGGCACGGGCACCCCACTGGGCGACCCGATCGAGCTGAAAGCCCTCGACGCCATTACGCGTACGGACCGCCCTGCCGACCGGCCGTTGCTCGTCGGCTCGGTGAAGACCAACATCGGCCACCTGGAGCCCGCCGCCGGCGCCGCCGGGATCCTCAAGGTCGTCCTCGCCCTCAAGCACGACACGCTGCCGCGCCATCTGCACCTCAACAACCCGAATCCGCAGGTCCCCTGGTCCGATCTGCACCTGAAGGTCACCACCGAGGAGACCCGCTGGCCCCAGGGCCCGCGCCTGGCCGGCGTGAGCAGCTTCGGCGCGAGCGGCACCAACGCGCACACCGTGATCGGCGAGGCCCCCAAGCCCGCGCCGCGCGGCGGCACCACCCGCGGCACCGGTCTGCTGACCCTGAGCGCCAACAGTCTCCCGGCGCTGCGGGCGATGGCGACGTCGTACGAGACGCGGGTGCGGGACGCGGATCCGCGCACCCTGGCGGACATCTGCTACACCACGCACATCGGCCGGGCCCGCATGAAGCACGGGCTCAGCGTCTCCGGCACCCGCGAACAACTCGCCGCCGGTCTGGCCGCGTTCGCCGCGGGCGAGCGGTCCGAGCAGGTCACGGTGCACGCGCCGACCGGCGCCAAGGCGCGCCGCCTCGGCTGGCTGTTCACCGGGCAGGGTTCGCAGTACGCCGGGATGGCGTCCGAACTGGCGGCGAGCGAACCGGTGTTCGCCGCGGCCCTCGCCGAGTGCGTGGCCGCGCTCGACCCCCATCTGGCGGAGCCGCTCGGCCCGGTCCTGGAGGGAAGCGTCGGGGACGCCGACCGGATCAACCGGACCGGTTTCACGCAACCCGCCCTGTTCGCCGTCGAGTACGCCCTCGCCCGGATGTGGGAGTCGTGGGGCGTGCGGCCGAGCGCGCTGATCGGGCACAGCCTGGGCGAGATCACCGCCGCCTGCGTCGCGGGTGTCCACTCGCTTGCGGACGCGGCCCGGCTCATCACGGCACGCGCCCGCCTGATGGAGGCGCTGCCCGCGGGCGGTGTGATGGAGACGCTGGTCTGCGACGAGGAGACGGTGCGCGCCGCGATCGCCGAGGCGGGGCGGTCCCGCGAGGTCGCCGTGGCGGCGGTCAACGGCCCCACCGATGTGGTCCTCTCGGGCCCCGGCGCGGAGGTCGCCGAGGTCGTCGCACTGCTCGCCGCGCAGGGCGTCAAGCACCGCCCGCTCGCGGTCTCGCACGCCTTCCACTCGCCGTTGATGGCACCGATGCTGGAGGAGTTCCGTGCCGTCACCGAGACCCTGACGTTCCATCAGCCCAAGTATCCGATCATCTCGAACGTCACGGGCAAGGAGTGGGGACCCGAGCAACTGCGCCCCCAGTACTGGTCCGAGCACGTCATGGCGCCGGTCCGGTTCGCCGAGGGCATCACGACGCTGCACGAGACGGGTTGCCGTACCTTCCTCGAACTCGGTCCTGCCCCCGTCCTGTTGGGCCTCGGTGCCCGCAGCCTGCCGGAGGACGGCGTCTGCTGGATCCCGTCCCTGCGCCGGGACCGGGAGGACGGCCACATCGTCGCCCAGGCCCTCGGCGCCCTGCACCACCGGGGCGTGCCGGTCGACTGGGCGGCCGTGCACCGCGCCGAGGAGCCGCGCCGCGCCGCGCTGCCCAGCTACCCCTGGCAGCGGGAGCGGTACTGGTTCAAGGAGGACGGCACGGGCGGCGCGTCGCCCGCCGCCGCACCGGACGACTCCCCCGGCGCCTTCTTCGACGGGCACCTGCTCTCGGGTCAGCCCACCTTCTCCCCCGAACTCGACGAGCTGCCCTCGGTGTTCGTGCAGACCGGACAGGACGGCCGACGCTCGGTGTCGGCGGGCGGTTTCTGCAACTGGGCGCTCGCCGGCGCCGCGAAGCTGCCCGGCGCGCAGCCCCGGGTGGTGGAGCGCTTCGTGGTGGGCGAGCCGCTGCTGCTCGACGCCGAGCACCGGCCAGGACAGGTGCGCGTCTACGTCCTGCCGCAGGACGACGAGGGACGCTCGCTCTTCCTCTGCTTCTCGCTGCAGGGCGGCGACTCCGTCGAGTCCGGCAGCTGGCGGCTGCACGCCCGTGGCGTCCTGGCCCGCCGTACGCCGGACGCACGCCCCGGTGGCGGCGACCTGGCCGCGGTGCGGGCCCGGTGCCTGCCGGCCGCCCCGGCCGATGTCACCGTCCCCGTCTGGGCGGAACCGGTCCTGAACGAGGTCTATCAAGGCCCCGGTGAGGTGCTCGCCGAGGTCAACTCGGCCGCCGAGGAGCTGCCGAGGGGCGCGCTCCTGGATCTGACGATCGGGCTGCTCCGGCAGTCCGCACGCGTCGGGGAGGCCGCCGACGCCAAGGCGCCCAAGGCGCAGCCCGTCGGCGTACGACGCTACATCCACGGTTGGCTCGACCCCGAGGACCCGGACGCGCAGGACGGCGAGCTCCGCGGCGGCCTGGAGATCCTGGGCGCCGACGGCAGCCCGCTGATCGTGATGCGGCACGTCCATCTGCGCTCGTCGTCGGCGGACCTGGACGACCTGCCGCGCAGCCCGCGCGAGGACACCGTCTGGGAGCAGGCCTGGCAGCCCGTGGACCCGGCGACGGCGACCGGCGAGCGGGAGCTGCGCGGACAGCGGGTGCTCCTGGTGGGCGGCGGCGCGGACAGCGTGCGCAGCGGAATCGTCGAGGCGGCCACCACACAACTCGCCCTGTGCGGGGCCTCGGTGACGCATGCGGAGGCGTCCGTGGACGCGGTCCGTGCCGCGCTCTCTTCGGCGGGGGCGTACGACCATCTCGTCCTGCTCAGCGGCCTCGACCTGCCGGTGAGCGGGTACGACTCCTCCGCGATCCAGCAGGCCCGTGAGCAGGCCGAGTACGTGTTCCTCGCCGCCGTGAAGCAGCTGGCGACGGAGGAGTCCGCCACGCGGGTGTGGGTGGTGACCCGGGGCGCCCAGTTCACGGGTTCCGGCCAGTCCGAGATCTGCCTGCCGGCGGGTCCGCTGTGGGGCCTCGGCAAGGTGGCGGCCCTGGAGCACCCCGAGCTGTGGGGCGGCCTCCTTGACCTGGACCCGGCGGGCTCGCCGGACGAGGCCGGGCAGATCGCGGCCCTGCTCGCGACGGAGACCGCGGAGGATCTGACGGCCCGCCGGGCAGGGGCGCTGCTCGTGCCCCGCCTGGCCCCGGCGCCCGTGGCGGAGTCCGCCGCCGAGCGGCCCGTGCCGCAGCTGAGCGACCTCGGCAGCTACCTCGTCACCGGCGGCCTCGGCAGCCTCGGTCTGCTGGTCGGCGAGTGGCTCGCGAGCCTGGGCGCGGGCACCGTCGTCCTCGTCGGGCGCGGCGGCCTGCCGGACCGTTCGGCCTGGGACGCCCCGGAACTCGACGACGCGACGGCGGCCAAGATCGCCGGGGTGCGCCGCATCGAGGCCCTGGGCGCCGACGTACGCGTGGTGGCCCTCGATGTCGCCGACGAGACCGCGCTGCGCTCGCTGACGGATCAACTCGGGCTCGCGGGGCGCCCGTTGCGGGGCGTCGTGCACGCGGCCGGGCTCTCCGAGCCGCAGTTCCTGCGGGAGAGCGACCCCGAGACGTACGACCGGGTCATGCACGCGAAGGCGGCGGGCACCTGGGCGCTGCACAACGCCACCGTCGACCAGAACCTGGATCTGTTCGTCTCCTTCTCGTCCATCGCTTCGGTGTGGGGCTCGCAGCACCTGGCCGGGTACTCGGCGGCCAACGCCTTCCTCGACTCCTTCGCGTACTACCGGAAACTGCGGGGCCTGAACGCGACGACGGTCAGCTGGGGCCCGTGGGGCGCCCAGTCCGGGCTCGCGGACGACACCGTGATGGCCTTCCTGCGCTCCATCGGCCTGCACCAGCTCAACCCCGCCCACGCCCTTGAGCTGCTCGGCGAGGCGATGGTCGACGGGGTCGCGAACCGCACGGTGTGCTCGGCGGACTGGTCGCTGTTCCGCGACCTGATGGAGGCGCGGCGGGAGCGGCCGATCCTGAGCGGCATTCGCTCCGCGCCCGCCGCCGGCGCCTCCACCGGGGCCGAGCCGGGATCGCTGACGGCGCGACTCCTCGGCCTGCCCCGCGACGAGCGGCTCGCGGAGATCAACGAGTACGTACGTGTGCAGCTCTCCGGGATCCTGCGGATGGAGCTCGACACGCTGACCGCGGACACCCGGCTCGCCGACATGGGCCTGGACAGCCTGATGGTGATGGAGCTGATCAGCCGGTGCAGGGACGACCTGGGCCTGGAGATCAACAGCCGTGACTTCTTCGCCTGCCCCGGCATCGACTGGGGTTCCTTCCTGCACGAACTGATCGAGGAGAAGTACCCCGCCGCCGACCTGTCGGCCGCGCCGCGTCAGGCGGCCACCGCGTGACCGGCGCCCGCCCCGAGCCCGCCCCGCCCTCCGAAGCCCGTACAGCCCCTCAAGCCCCTGAAGGGACGAGCATCATGCAACCGCTGCCCGTGTCCGACTCGCCCGGCAAGGCCGACCACGACGTCGCCATCCTGGGCGCCGGTATCGCCGGGTCGATCCTGGCCGCCATCCTCGCCCGCAACGGGGTCAGGACCGTCCTGGTGGACGCCGGGGCCCACCCGCGCTTCGCCGTCGGCGAGTCGACCATCCCGTACACGTCGGTGATGCTGCGCATCCTGGCCGCGCGCTACCAGGTGCCGGAGATCGCGCACCTGAGCCACTTCTCCACGATGCGCTCGAAGGTCTCGTCGAACTCCGGCCAGAAGAAGAACTTCGGCTTCGTCTACCACCGCGAGGGCGAGCCCCAGGACCCGCGGGAGATCAACCAGTTCGTGATCCCGGTGGCCCTGTCCACCGAGTCGCACATGTTCCGCCAGGACGTCGACGCCTACATGTTCAACGTGGCGGTGCGCTACGGCGCGGTGCCGCGGCTGAACACGCGGGTGACGGACGTCGACATCGACGGCTCCGGCGCCACCCTCGCCGTGTCGGACGGGCCCGACATCCGTGCCAGGTACGTGGTGGACGCGGGCGGCCACAGCTCACCGCTGGCGAAGAAGTTCGGGCTGCGGGACGAGGTGCCCCAGCAGCGCACGCACTCCCGGACGCTCTTCACGCACATGGTGGGCGTGACCCCCTTCGACACCAGTCCCGCGGGCCGCAAGCACGACAACCCGAGCCCCTGGCACCAGGGCACCCTGCATCACGTCTTCGACGGCGGCTGGGTCTGGGTCATCCCCTTCGACAACCACCGCGGCGCCACGAACCGCCTCTGCAGCGTCGGCCTGACCCTGGACCCGCGCCGCCATCCCAAGACCGACCTGGCGCCCGACGTGGAGTTCGCCCAGTTCCTCGACCGCTTCCCCGACATCGCCCCGCAGTTCAGGAACGCCAAGGCGGCGCGCCCCTGGGTGTCCACCGGCCGGCTCCAGTACTCCTCGCACCAGGTGGTCGGCGACCGCTTCTGCCTGACCTCGCACGCGGCGGGCTTCGTGGACGCCCTGTACTCGCGCGGCCTGACCAACACGACGGACGTCGTCAACTCCCTCGCCTGGCGGCTCATCGAGGCCGCGAAGGACGACGACTTCTCCGCCGAGCGGTTCCGTCACATCGAGACGCTCCAGCAGGGACTGGTCCGCGCTCATGACGAGGTGGTGGCGTCCTCCTTCACGTCCTTCCGGGACTACGGCATGTGGAACGCCACGTTTCGTATGTGGGCCCTTGGCACGGTGCTCGGCACCCTCAACGCCCAGGACGCACTCGTGCGCTTCCAGCGCGGCCGGGACCCGATGGTCTGGCGCGAGCTGGAGGCGCAGCCGCACCCCGGGGCGCTGTTCCCGGCGAGCGTCGGCTTCAACAAGATCACCGACGCCGCCTGGTCGGCCTGCCGGGACGTCGAGGCGGGCCTGATGACCCCCGACCACGCCACCGGCGAACTCTTCGACCTGCTCCAGGACGACAGCTACGCCCCGCCCCCCTTCGGCCTGCACGACCCCGCGAACCGCTTCTACAACCCCAACCCGGCGCGCATGATCCGCACCATGCTCTGGGCCAAACGCGGCCCGGCCGCGTCCGACACCGGCCCGATCCTGGCCAGTGCGCTCGGCGGATTCCTGCGCTCCCGGTTCCACAAGAGCTGACGACGGCCGACCCAGGAGGACGGGAACATGTCTGACCGACACGAGGAAACGCGCGCCGGGGCGGAGCTCCCGGCGGACGCGGGGCTGCCGTCGGACCCCGCGTGGTGCGAGGGCGCCGACGCGGTGGGGCCATCGGAGTCGGCGCTCCCCGACGAGCCCTTCGACGACCCCGCGCCCGAGGCGGGCCCGGTGCACACGGTGGCCGTGCTCGGCGCACACCTGGGCGGCGGCATGCTGGCCGCCGTCCTGGCCCGCGCGGGCGTGGACGTCGTCCTGGTGGACGCGCCGCACGACGCGACCGCGCCCGCCGGCGAGAGCACGGTGCCGTACACGGCGGAGGTCTTCGAACTGCTCGCGCGCCGCTTCGACGTCCCCGAGCTCTCCGCGCTCGGCCACTTCGGGGAGCTGCCGCCGGAGATCCGCCGGACGTCCGGGGTCAAGAAGAGCATCGGTTTCGTCTACGCGCGCCCCGGCGAGCCGGTGCGCCCGCGCCAGAAGCTCCAGTTCAACGTGCCGAGCGAGCACGGCGAATCGCATCTGTACCGGCCCGACGTCGACGCCTGGGTGCACCAGCTCGCCGTGTCGTACGGCAGCAAGGTACCGCCGAGCCGGGCGCCCCTGGCCGACGTGCGCGGCGGCCCCGGCGACTTCACCGTCGAGCTCACCGACGGACGCTCCGTACGGGCCGGGTTCGTGGTCGACATGTCGGGCCCCGACGCCCCGATGCTGAGCCGCCTGGGCACCGCCCTGCGTCCGCTGCGCCACTCGTCGCGGGTCCTGACGGCCCAGCTGCGCGGCGTACGGCCGCTCGAGCGGCGGGTGGACCCCGGCGACGGCGGCACGCCCTGGACCGGGGGCACCACACAGGTGGTCTTCCCTGGCGGCTGGCTGCAACTGATCCCCTTCGGTGACGAGCGTGGCGGGGCGCAGGCCCTGACGAGTGTGTCGGTGAGCCTGGACGCCAAGCGGTGGCCGCAGCGGTCGGCGTCGCCGGAGGCGGACTTCAAGGATCTGATACGTCAGTTCCCGGACCTGGAGTGGCAGTTCGCGGCCGCCACGCCGGTGCGGCCGTGGTCCGGGGGCGAGCAGTGGCAGTACGGCGCGTCGACCACCGCGGGTGACGGGTTCGTCGTCCTGGACCGTTCGGCGGTCCGCTGCGACTTCACGCTGTCCCGCGATGTCACGCTCACCGCCGAGCTGGTCCACGAGGCGGCGGTGCGCATCCTCGCCGCCGCCGAGGCCGGGGACTGGTCCGTCGAGCGCTTCCGGGGCCTTGAGGCCTTCCAGGCCTCGCTGACCGAGCACAGCGACCGCCTGCTCCAGACGGCGCTCACCGCCACCACGGACTTCCGGCTGTGGAATGCCTTCTGCCGGGTCTGGCTGCTGCACTCCATGTTCGCCGCGCTCTCCCTCAAGCGGGCCCGCAACGACGCGCTCGCCAGGCCCGGCGCCGCCGACCAGTGGGCGGAGCTCGAGAGCTACCGGGGTGACGGCATGTGGTTCCCCGCCTATCCGGGCTTCGGGGTGCTGTTCGACGACACGTACCGGCTGCTGCGTCAGGTGGCCGACGAGCGCGTCAGCGCGGGAGCCGCGGCCGAGCGGATTTTCGGCCAGATGCGGAGCGCGTCATTCATCCCGCCGCTGTTCGGCTTCGGGGACCCGTCCGACCGCTACTACAACTTCACTCCGCTCAAACGGGTCAAGGTCCTGCTGTGGGCCAAGCGCAAGGCCCCGCACCTGGTACGCAGGGTGCTCACCAAGGGGGCGACGATCCAGCCCAGCGTCACCGAATAGCAGTCGGCGGGCCGTCCCCTCGCGGGGCGGCCCGTTGGTGCGTTCCGGCCAACGACTCCGCCTGGAAGTGGCTGTGTTCTGGACACTCCGACGGGGTGCCGGGATGCTTTCGACGACAAGCAAGCCGTGCGTGAATGGGTGGTAACTTTGATCGCCGCGAGCCGTGTACGCATGACGGAGGGTTCCCTATGAACGCCGGAAACGGGATCCCTCACGCGCGGAAGGCCGCCTCGCGCCTGCGGAGCACCACGCGCGGAGGGCGCCCCCTGTCGGCCCGCAGCGGCCGCCGCCCAGGGGAGAACAGCACCAAGGAGCAGATCCTCACCGCGGCCCTCGATCTCTTCGCGGCCAAGGGCTACTCGGGCACCACGATCCGTGCGATCGCGGGCGAGGCCGGCGTCGATCCGGCCCTGGTGCACCACTTCTTCAGCACGAAGGAAGGCGTCTTCCACGCCGCGGTCAACTCCCGCCTGAGCGTGTCGTCGCTCTTCGACGCCCTGACGGACGACGGCGCGCAGCCCGCTCCCGAGGACCGCGCCGAGTGGGTCGCCCGTACGTTCCTGTCGTTCTGGGAGGACGAGACGACGCGGCCCGCGATGGTCGCCATCTACCGGACGGGCCTGGCGGACGAGTCGACGTCGAGGACGTTCCGGGAGCGCATCGAGTCCAGCATGGGGAACTTCGTGCTGCGGATGGTGCCCGAAGTGACCGAGCGCACCGAGGTGTTCACCTCACTGGTGTCCGCGCAGCTCGCGGGTCTCGCGATGCTGCGCTACATCCTCAAGGTGGAGCCGCTGGCCTCGGTCGACTTCGAGGACCTGCTCACGTGGTTCGTGCCCGCGCTCGACGTGCACTTCGACAAGCTGGCGCAGGGCTAGATCCGTCGGCGTCATCGCGGCCTCCGGTGTGCGGACGGCCGTCTCGCGCGCCTGAACGGCCGCTTCGGACCGCGCGAGGACGAGCACGCCCCGGCCCGCCACGAGCGCGGCGGCGAGCACGGCCAGGAGTGCGGCAGGACCTGACACCCCGCGCTCCCCCAGGACGACGGTCCCGATGAGGGAAGCGAAGACGGGGTTGACCAGGGTGACCGTGGCCAGTGGTGCGTCCAGGGCCTCTCTGAACGCGAGTTGACTGAGCATCAGCCCTGCCGTCCCCAGTCCGGCGGTGACCGCCACCACGATCACGGTCGTCCACAGCGGCAGCTCGGCGGTGTCGTCGCCGGAGAGTTTCAGGACGGCGGTCTGTGCCAGGGCCGACGCGGTGGCGAAGGCGATCCCGGCGGCAGCCGCGTACCAGAGCCCCCTGCCGGCCGGGCTCCGGACCACGGCCGCGGCCGCGATGGCCAGGCCGAGGGCCACGGTGGTGGCGGCGATGACGCCGAGCACTTCCGGCGTACGCAGGGTCCGGCTCGCGGTGGACGACCCGGTGAGCGCGAGCAGCCCGGCGACTCCCGTCACCGTCAGCGCCGTACCGGCCCATTGGGCCGAGGTCATCCTCGTGCGCGCGACGGCGGCGGACAGGAGCGGCGCCGCGACGAGCGTCAGGACGCCGAGCGTCTGGACGGTGATGAGCGGTCCGTGGCGCAGCGCCCCCACGTGGAGCGCCGCGCCGGACAGGTTGAACAGGACGGAGGCCCACCAGGCCCCCGTACGGAAGAGCCCACCGGCCCCCCGCGCCGCCACTCGCCGCTGCACCACGGCGGCGGCGGCGTAGGCGAGGGCGGAGACGACGCCGAGTGAGAGAACCGGCACGACGGTGTCCACCGCGGCTTCCTTTCGCAGACGGGGACCCGGCGGTCCGGGGGCGCGGGGTCCTGCCCCGTCCCCCGGACCGCCGAGTCCGGTCACTCAGGGCGGTGTCACGCGCCTCCCGGCACGTCCGTGACGTCCTCCGGGCGGATCCTCGGCAGGGCGAGGACGAGCAGGCAGGAGAGGCCGAAGCAGCCGATCTGCCAGTAGACGACCTGTTCGAAGCTCTCGCTGAAGTTGGTCTTGCGGGCCTCGGGCACGGCCTTCTCCAGGACCGCGGCCTGCACCTTGTCCTTGACCTCCTGCGGGGCCGGGTTGTTCGCCATCTCCTTCTCGATGGCCGCGCAGCTCTCGGGTGTCTCGGTGAGGTCCTTCTGGTTCATGCGGTCGTGGAAGCAGGTCTGGAATCCCGCGACCGCTTTGTCCTGCTGGTCGTCGACGACGCCGGCGGCCGTGAGGTCCTTGCGCAGTTCCGACACGGCGGAGCGGCTGGAGTCATCGGCGTTCGTGCCCAGGAATCCGTAGAAGAGGATGCCTGCGACCGCGATGCCGATCGCGATGCCGACCTGCTGCACGGTGGCGAGCATGCCGGACGCCGAGCCCGCCTCGCGGGAGCGGATGCCGGCCAGGATGATGCCGGTGCACGGTGCGAGGAAGAAGCCACCGCCCATGCCGGCCACCATCAGTGAGGGGATCAGCTGGTAGCCGTGCAGGTCCGATCCGGCCCAGTGGACGGTCGCGATCACCCCGGTCATGCCGACGAGCAGGAGACCGGTGCCGAGGGCGAGCGTCTTGGTGCCGAGCTTCTTGACCACGGCCGTGGAGCGCGCCGAACCGGCCGCGATGAGGACGGCGAAGCCGAGGCTCACCAGACCCGCCGAGATCGGCGTGTAGTCGAACCCGACCTGCAGGCTCATGAAGAACGTCATGAAGAAGGACGGGATGCCCGCGAAGAACACGATGCTGATCAGCAGCCCGACCGAGAACGACCGCTCCTTGAAGAGCCGCATCGGAATGAGCGGTGACTTGTCGGGGCGGTTGGACAACCTGGCCTCGTAGAGCGCGAATCCGAGCAGGATCAGCGGGCTGAGACCGAGCAGCCCCAGGCTCCAGGTCGGCCAGTCGTGCTCGCGGCCGATCACCAGCGGCAGGATCAGGCTGAAAAGGCCGGCGGAGAGGATCGTCGCGCCCACGACGTCGAGACGCTGGGCGCCTTCCGCCTTGGACTCGGGGATCTTGGCCATGCCGAGCGCGAGCGCCACCAGACCTACGGGCAGGTTGACGTAGAAGATCGCCCGCCAGTCGCTGCCGAGGATGTCCATGTCGATCAGCCAGCCGCCGAGCACGGGCCCGAGCACGGTGCCGAGACCGATCGAAGCGCCGTACATGGCAAGGGCCTTGGGACGTTCCCGCGTCGAGAAGGTGACCTGGATGATCGAGAGGACCTGGGGGAACATCAGGCCCGAGAACAGGCCCTGCAACACCCGGGAGCCGATCAGGAACGTCGACGTGGGGGCGGCGCCGCACAGCACGGAGGCGGCGGTGAAGCCCAGCATGCCGATGAGGAAGATCTTGCGACGGCCGTAGATGTCGCCGAGCCTGCCACCGGTCACCAACGCACAGGCGAACGCCAACGAATAGACGGCGACGACCAGTTGGATCTCGGCGAAGGTGGCGCCCAGGTCACTCTGCAGCGACGGCAGGGCCACCATGGTGATCGTGGTGTCCAGCATCTGCATGAAGATCGCGGAGAGCGTGACCGCGAGGACCACCCAGCGTGCGGAGTGTCCGGCGGGCCCTGACCCGGACGAAGTACCCGGCGGCTGCCCCGCCTTCACATCGGTACTCATTGCTTCCATGTTCCCTCCTCGGGCCCACTGACTGCGGCCTGCTGGATTATTCACTGTCCAATGAAGTCTACGAGCATTGAATTTCCTCACGCAACCCTGATGGCTCGCTTCCGGACATCTGGGCTCCGGTCAACTGCGGGCCGTGCGGACCGGTTTGAGGGCCAAGAGGCATACAGAGCGCAGAGATTGAATGGGCGTCACGTCGGCCGGATCAGCCACGATCAGGGCATGCAGAAGCGAGCCTTTGCATTTATGAACGCAAAGGCTCAGAGATCGGGCGCCTTACGACTGCCGTAGACGCCTGCGGCTGCCGAGACGGCTCAGCGCCCGGCCGAGAGGTAGCTGGCGACGACCGGCATGAGCGAGCGCACGAGTTCGTCGGAGCCGCCGTCCTTGGCCAACTCGGCCGGAAGCAGCTCCAGATGACGCGCCATCACCACGCCCACGAACAGGCTGCTGATCAGAGCAAGCCTGATCTCGTCGTCCTCGCTCTCGGCGACCCCCTCCGGCACGAGCGACTGCCGCAGCCGCGACTCGGCGGCGGACAGGTCGAGTGCGGACCGCAGGACGCCGAGAATGCGCGTGCGCTGCACCTGGTCGTCCCAGTCGGCGACGGCGTTACGCAGCAGCCACTCCGCGGCGTCCGGATCACGCCGTCCGACAGCTTCGCGGAGCACCTCGGCGGGCCGGACCGTCTCCGCGACCACGGCGGTGAACAGGTCTTCCTTGGAAGGGAAGTAGTGCCCGATCAGGGCGGGATCGCAGCCCGCGTTCGCGGCTATGGAGCGCAACGAGGCCCGGCGAAAGCCTTGCTCGGCGAAGAGGTCCGCGGCGGACCGCATGATGGCCTCACGCGTGCTCGGCACGCCCTTGTCGTCCCCCACGGCGGCAGCCCCTCTCGATCACGAGCCCGCACGGAATCAATTCAACTACCGATGAAGTCTACATAGCGTGAGTTCAGCGGTCCAGCCGCTCGACGCCGGCACCTCCGGATGAATTCAACGTCTATTGAAATATTCTGACGGCGCTTCTAGGCTCGGCCCTGGCGGCGGTCGGACGGCCGCTCGACCGCCCAACCACCCACCGTGAGAGAGGACTTGTGCCGGTGACGAAGCAGACAGAGCGGCTCGATCGAGTCATCATCCGTTTCTCGGGTGACTCCGGCGACGGCATGCAGCTCACCGGGGATCTGTTCACCTCGGAGACGGCATCCTTCGGCAACGACCTGTCCACGCTGCCGAACTTCCCCGCCGAGATCCGCGCTCCCGCGGGCACGCTGCTCGGAGTGTCCAGCTTCCAACTCCACTTCGCCGACCACGACATCCTCACGCCGGGCGACGCGCCGAACGTCCTGGTCGCGATGAACCCGGCCGCGCTGAAGGCCAACCTCGGTGATGTGCCCCGGGGTGCCGAGATCATCGTGAACACGGATGAGTTCACGCCGCGCGCACTCCAGAAGGTCGGGTTCTCCTCAAGTCCCCTCGAAGGGAACGAGCTTGACGCGTACCGGGTGCACCCGGTGCCGTTGACGACGCTGACGGTCGAGGCGCTCAAGGAGCACGATCTGTCGCGCAAGGACGCGGACCGGTGCAAGAACATGTTCGCGCTGGGTCTGCTGTCGTGGATGTATCACCGGCCGACCGAGGGCACGGAGAAGTTCCTGCGGACCAAGTTCGCCAAGAAGCCTGCCATCGCCGAGGCGAACATCGCCGCCTTCAGAGCGGGTTGGAACTTCGGTGAGACCACCGAGGACTTCGCGGTCTCCTACGAGGTCGCCCCGGCAACCGAAGCCTTCCCCGCCGGCACCTACCGCAACATCTCCGGCAATCTCGCCCTCTCGTACGGCCTGATCGCTGCGGGACGCCAGACGGGCCTGCCCCTGTTCCTCGGCTCGTATCCGATCACCCCGGCCTCCGACATCCTGCACGAGCTGTCCAAGCACAAGAACTTCGGCGTCCGCACCTTCCAGGCCGAGGACGAGATCGCCGCGATCGGCGCCGCCCTGGGGGCCGCGTTCGGCGGCTCGCTAGCCGTCACCTCCAACTCCGGCCCCGGTGTGGCGTTGAAGTCGGAGACGATCGGCCTCGCGGTGTCGTTGGAGCTGCCGCTGCTGATCGTGGACATCCAGCGCGGCGGGCCTTCGACCGGTCTGCCGACCAAGACCGAGCAGGCGGATCTGCTGCAGGCCATGTTCGGGCGCAACGGCGAGGCACCGGTGCCGATCGTGGCGCCCAAGACGCCGGCGGACTGCTTCGACGCCGCCCTCGAAGCGGCGCGGATCGCGGTCACCTACCGCACCCCGGTGTTCTTGCTGAGCGACGGCTACCTGGCCAACGGATCCGAACCCTGGCGGATCCCACAGGCCGATGACCTACCCGAGATGCTGGTGCAGTTCCCGCAAGGGCCCAACCATGTCCTGGAGGACGGGACCGAGGCCTTCTGGCCCTACAAGCGCGACCCGGAGACACTCGCGCGTCCCTGGGCGATCCCGGGCACCCCCGGTCTCGAACACCGCATCGGCGGCATCGAGAAGCAGGACGGCACCGGCAACATCTCCTACGACCCCGCCAACCACGACTTCATGGTCCGCACCCGCCAGGCCAAGATCGACGGCATCCAGGTGCCCGACCTCGAAGTCGACGACCCCGGCGGCGAGGCACGACTGCTGGTCCTCGGCTGGGGTTCGACCTACGGGCCCATCACCGCAGCCGTCCGGCGCCTGCGCCGCGCGGGAACTCCCGTCGCCCAGGCTCACCTGCGCCACCTCAACCCCTTCCCGCACAACCTGGGCGAGGTCCTCAAGCGGTACGACAAGGTCGTCGTCCCGGAGATGAACCTGGGCCAGCTCGCCCTGCTGATCCGCGGGACCTACCTGGTCGATGTCGTCTCCCACACGCAGGTCAACGGGATGCCGTTCAAGGCCGAGCAGCTCGCCACCGCCCTCAAGGAGGCCGCCCGCCATGCCCACTGAGGCCCTCACCCTCATCCCCAAATCCGACCTGCCGCTCACCGCCAAGGACTTCAAGTCCGACCAGGAGGTGCGCTGGTGCCCCGGCTGCGGTGACTACGCCGTCCTGGCCGCCGTACAGGGCTTCATGCCCGAACTCGGCCTGGCCAAGGAGAACATCGTCTTCGTCTCCGGCATCGGCTGCAGCTCACGCTTCCCGTACTACATGAACACCTACGGGATGCACTCCATCCACGGCCGCGCCCCCGCCATCGCCACCGGACTCGCCTCCTCCCGCCGCGACCTGTCCGTGTGGGTGGTCACCGGCGACGGCGACGCCCTGTCCATCGGCGGCAACCACCTCATCCACGCCCTGCGCCGCAACGTGAATCTGAAGATCCTGCTGTTCAACAACCGGATCTACGGCCTCACCAAAGGCCAGTACTCCCCGACCTCCGAAGTCGGCAAGATCACCAAGTCCACGCCGATGGGCTCCCTGGACGCGCCCTTCAACCCGGTGTCGCTCGCCATCGGCGCGGAGGCGAGCTTCGTGGCCCGCACCGTGGACTCCGACCGCAAACACCTCACCTCCGTACTGCGCGAAGCCGCCGAACACCCCGGCACCGCGCTCGTGGAGATCTACCAGAACTGCAACATCTTCAACGACGGCGCCTTCGAAGTCCTCAAGGACAAACAGCAGGCCGAGGAAGCCGTGATCCGCCTGGAACACGGCCAACCCATCCGCTTCGGAACCGACCGCGCCAAAGGCGTCGTACGCGACCCCGCCACCGGCGACCTCAAAGTCGTCCCGGTCACCCCTGAAACAGAGCCCCACATCCTCATCCACGACGCGCACTCGACCTCGCCGACGCTGGCCTTCGCCCTCTCCCGCCTCGCCGACCCCGACACCCTGCACCACACCCCCATCGGCGTCTTCCGCGACGTCGAGCGCCCGGTCTACGACACCCTCATGTCCGACCAGCTCGACACCGCGATCGAGCAGAACGGCAAAGGCGACCTGGCCGCACTGCTCGCCGGCAACGACACCTGGACCGTGGAGCGATCCTCATGACCTATGTCATCGCCCAGCCCTGCGTCGACCTCAAGGACAAGGCCTGCGTCGACGAATGTCCCGTCGACTGCATCTACGAAGGCGCGCGGAAGATGTACATCCAGCCCGACGAGTGCGTCGACTGCGGTGCCTGCGAGCCCGTCTGTCCGGTCGAGGCCATCTTCTTCGAGGACGACACTCCCGACGAGTGGCAGGACTACCGGAAGACGGACCTCGAGTTCTTCGCCGAGCTCGGCTCCCCGGGTGGTGCCGGCCAGCTCGGGCCTCTCGACCGCGATCATCCGGTCGTCGCCGCGCTGCCCGCACCGCCCCTCTGACGGGCTCAGCCCACCCGCCCCACCACCAGCCACTTCGACGGCAGTTCGATCCGCGTGCCGTCCGGGGCGAACTCGGTGGTGGTCAACGGAAGTTCACCCTTCGCGAGCACCTTCAGGCCCGCCGCGGTGACGTACTCCGGCACCGCGGCGTCGGCGACCTCGCCCGGCGCGATGCCGTGCGCGAACACCGGCGCCAGCTTCGGCGGCGGGCCCTCGGGGCTCTGGGCGAGGCCTCGCAGGATCGGGCCCGCGGCCTCGGCGAGCTCCACCACGAACGCTCTGCCGCGCTCGCCGAGCAGCGTCGCGATGCCGTCGACGAGCGGCTGGCGGTCGTCGGGATCGCACTGGTGGAGCACGCCGCGCATGTAGATGTTCGCGTCGCCGATCTCCGCGTGCAGTTGCTCCGCCTCGGCCTTCTCCGCGGCGTCGACCTGCCGGAACTCCACCTGTCCCGCCGGGTCGGCGTCCCGTGCGAGGCGCAGTGCGGCGGCGGACAGGTCGGCGCCGAGGACGCGCGGGTAGCGGTCGGCGAGGAAGCGCGACTGGGTGCCGTTGCCGCAGCCGAGGTCCAGGAGGGGCAGGCCCGCGGCCACCATGTGCGGTTCGAAGAGGGCGAGGTGAATGCCTGCCGTGAGCACGGGTTCCGCGTCCCAGAAGACTGCTCCCGCTTCGGCGGGCGCATCCCGCCAGAACCCCTCCCAGGCATCCCTGTACCGACGCGTGACGCTCATGCCCAGCTCCCCAGGATTGCGACGACGACCGCCGAAGCCGACGGCAAGATCGGTCTATCGCGCCCGGGGTGCACGGACAAGTCACCGGCGCCATCAATCCCGCGCCCTCGACACCTTTCCGCCGTGCGCACGCCCCCGCGGAGCGCCCGGAGCCCTTATGCGCGCGGCGGTCCCAGCTCGAACCACACGGTCTTGCCGGAGGTCGTACGGCTGGTCCCCCACTCCTTGGCGAGCACGCTGACGATCCGCAGACCGCGCCCGAACTCGTCGCCGGGGCCCGCGTTCAGCAAGGTGGGCAGGGTGTGGTCGTCGTCCTCGACCTCGCAGATCAGCGTGGCCCCGGAGCGGACGAGGCGGAGTTCGACCCGGCCGCCGCGCGCGTGCCGTACGGCATTGGTGACGAGCTCGCTGACCAGGAGTTCGGCGGTCTCGGCGAGGGTGTCGCGGGACCAGGTGCGCAGCTGGTCGCGGACCAGATCGCGGGCCCTGCTCACCTCGCTCGGGTCGAGTGCGAGCCGCCAGCTCGCGACGTCCTCGTCCGCGATGCCGTTCAGGCGTGCCATCAGGAGGGCCACGTCGTCCTTGCGCCCGCCGCGCGTGTTGAGGGCGCGGATGATGGTGTCGCAGGCGGTGTCCATGGAGGCGGCCGGGTGGGCCGCGGACTCGGTGAGCGTGGCGAGGCCGACGCCGATGTCCTCGCCGCGGACCTCGACGAGGCCGTCGGTGCACATCAGGAGCCGGTCGCCGGGCGCCACGCGTACGGTGACCGCCTCGAAGGGCACGCCTCCCACGCCGATGGGCGCCCCCGTCGGCAGGTCGAGGAGTTCACTGCGGCCGTCTTCGGCGCGCACGAGCACGGGCGGGATGTGTCCCGCGTTGGCGAGGTGCAGCTCGCTCGCGATGGGGTCGTAGACCGCGTACAGGCAGGTCGCGAGGTAGTGCTCACCGAGTCGCTGTGCCAGGTCGTCGAGGTTGCGCAGGAGCTGGGCGGGCGGCAGGTCCAGGGCGGCCATGGTCTGTACGGCCGTGCGCAACTGGCCCATCATCGCCGCCGAGTTGAGGCCGTGGCCCATCACGTCGCCGACGACGAGCGCGGTGCGCGATCCGGGCAGCTTCACGGAGTCGAACCAGTCGCCGCCGACCCGGCCGAGGAGCGTGCCCGGCAGGTAGCGCGTGGCGATGTCGCAGCCGGTCATGCGTGGCTCGATGTGCGGCAGCATGCTGTCCTGGAGGGTGTCGGCGACGCTCTCCTGGTAGGTGTACATGCGGGCGTTATCGAGCACGAGGCCCGCGCGGGCGGCGAGTTCGGCGCCGGTGACGCGGTCCATGTCGTTGAAGACGGGCCGCTCCCTGTGGCGCAGCAGGATCATGAATCCGAGCACCACATTGCGGGCCTTCAGCGGTACGACGAGCATCGAGCGGTGGTTGATGAGCGGGCGGATGTCGCGCTTCTCGAACTGCGAGGCGATCGCGTTGCCCATCTCCTCGGTGATGCGCGGCACGAGGACCGGATCGCCCGAGGTCATGCACTGGAAGAACGGGGTGTGCGACGGGAAGGGCATGGATTCCCCGACGGGTACGACGTCGTCCCAGCGGCCCGGTTCGTCCGTGTGCTCCACGGCGACCCGGTGCCACATCGTGGTCTCGTCCGGCGGCCCCTCGGGGAAGCCCTCGCCCGCGACGACCTGTTCGCGCAGGTATGTGCCCGCGACGTCCGTGAACCGGGGCACGACGGCGCGGCTGACCTCGATGATGGTGCGCGAGAGGTCGAGCGAGGAGCCGATGCGTCCGCTGACCTCGTTCAGGAACTCCAGGTGCTCGCGCACCGCCGCGTATTCGAGGTCCTCGCCCTCGTCGCGTATGCCGGGCTCGGACGTGCCGCTGTCGGCGGCGGCCTGCTGGGCGCGCAGCCTGCGCGCCCTGCGC
This sequence comes from Streptomyces sp. NPDC054872, assembly GCF_053610705.1. Taxonomy (NCBI): domain Bacteria; kingdom Bacillati; phylum Actinomycetota; class Actinomycetes; order Kitasatosporales; family Streptomycetaceae; genus Streptomyces; species Streptomyces sp. NPDC054872. The sequence goes on from NZ_JBSGYY010000001.1 coordinate 450,323, forward strand.
TCGGCGCGCCGCGGCACGCCCCAGTCGGGCGTGACGGGAACACGGTCGTGCTTGCTGAACTCCAGGACGGGATAGCCCAGTTCCAGGATCTGCGCCACGATGCGGGAGCTCTCGCCCACGCTCATGCTCGGCAGGATCTCGGGCAGCCGGCCGGCCAGCTCGTCCGCCCCGGGGAAGTCCGTGTGCAGGGCGAAGCCCGGCGCGATCCGCTCGACCTGACCCGGCTCGGGGTCGTCCTCGTCGGCCAGCCGGTCGGCGTCCGCCGCGAGGACGAGCAGCCGCTCCGGCCCGGGACCGATGAGGGGGTACGCCCACCACAGGACGTCCACCCTGTGGCCTTGGCCGCCGGGCACGGAGAGCCGCGCGCGCCCGGCGGCGGGGTACGAGATGCGTCCGTCGAGGGAGGTCCCCAGGTCGGGCCCCAGGCCGTCGTACTCGCCGTAGTCGGCGTGGCCCTCGGGGATGGCCCCGGACACCGGGAGCAGGTCACCCGCCGGGGTGCCGACCGCCGTCTCCTTCGCGTACCCGAACAGTTTCCGCGCGCCGGTGCTCCAGTGCGACACGAGGCCCGCGCCGTCGATGACGACCACGGCGAGTGGGATCCGGCCGGCCACGGCATGCTGCGCCACCGGCCCGCCCGGGGTGCCGTATTCCATGGCCAACGCTCCTTCCGGCGGCACCGCGAAGGCCTGCACCGCCCCAACCACCGTACGACCGGCAGAGGTTGCCATGCGGTGCAATAGGGGAATTGGGACCCACGGGGGCGCCTCCGGCGGGTATTTTCTTTCCCTCCCGCCAAAAGGGCCCTAGTCCTCGTGGCCCAGCTGGAGATCCCGCTCCGTACGGCCCCCGCCCGCGACCTGGAGCACGGTGGCCACCGGCGGGTAGCCCGCGGCGATGACCGTGTACTCGCCGGACGACAGGTCGATGAACCGGAAGGTGCCGTCCTCCCTGGTCGTGAGGGTGTCCACGACGTTGCCCGCCGCGTCGAGCAGCGTCACGCGGGCATCCTCCACGGGCCGCCCGCCGTTGGCCCGCACGGTGCCCCGCAGGACTGCGCCGCCGGCGAGCTCGACGTCCTGCCGTGTCTCGCGGGACGCCTGCACGCTGACGGGCAGGGCCGCGGGGCGGAAGGCGGGTGCGCTGGCGGCCAGGGTGTACTCGCCGGCCACCAGCTCCGTGATCACGTAGCCGCCTTCGCGTCCGCTGCGGGTGGTGGCGACGACCTCGCCGCGGACGTCGGTGAGGGTCACCGCGGCGTCCCTGACCGGGGTTCCGTCGGCGGTGACCACGCTGCCGGCCAGGCGTCCCGCGCCGCCGAGCACCACGTCGAGCTCCACGGGGCGCTCGCCGACGGTGACGGTGACCGCCTGCGGCTGGTGGCCGCCCGCGGCCGCGATCAGGACGAACGATCCCGAGCCCGGCGTGGAGAGCGCGTAGCGCCCGTCGTCGCCGCTCGCGCCCCGGCCGATCTGCCGGCCCCCGACGTCGATGAGGGTCAGGGCGGCGCGGGGTACGACGGTGCCGTCCGGGTGCTGCACGGTGCCGCAGACGGGCACACCGGCGGCGTAGGAGGTACGGGCCTGCGGAACGGGTGCGGCTTCGGCGGTGGGGGCGTCCTGGGACGCTGCGCTGGACAACAAGGGGGTCTCCTTGAGGAAGAAGGTGATCAGCATGCCGAGGGCGAGCACCGGCACCAGATAGAGGAAGATCCGGGGCATCGCGTCGGCGTACGCCTGGATGTAGCCCTCGCGCAGCGGGGCGGGCATCGCGTGGACGAGCTGCGGGGTGATGGCCTCGGGGTCCGGAAGACCGGCCCCGGCCGGGATGCGGTCGGCGAGCGAGTCCGCGAGGCGGTCGGCGAAGAGCGTGCCGAAGATGGCGGCGCCGACACTGCCGCCGATCTGCCGGAAGTAGTTGTTGGCGCTGGTGGCCGTGCCCAAGTCGGAGGGGCGTACGGCGTTCTGCACGGCGAGGATGAGCACCGGCATGACGAGGCCGACGCCCGCGCCGAGCACGGCCATCCAGATGCTGTAGTGCAGCCGGGGCGTGTCGGCCTCGAGGCGGGAGAGCAGGAACATGCCGATGACGGACAGGACGCCGCCGACGACCGGGTAGATCTTGTAGCGCCCGGTGTGGCTGATGAGCTGGCCGGAGAGGATCGAGGCGCCGACCACGCCGCCCATCATCGGCAGCATGAGCAGTCCGGACTCGGTGGCGCTCGCCCCGTCGACCATCTGCAGGAACGTCGGCAGGTAACTGGCCGCCCCGAAGAGGGCGATGCCCACGACCATGCCGACCAGCGCGGTGATGTTGAAGACCGAGTCGCGGAACAGGCGCAGCGGGATGATCGGTTCTGCGGCGAAGCGTTCGGCGACCACGAAGAGCACGATCGAGGCGAGGGCCCCGGCCGCGAGCCCCAGGATGACGCGTGAGCCCCACTCGTACTCGGTGCCGCCCCAACTGGTCAGGAGTACCAGGCAGGTGGAGGCGGAGGCGAGCAGCAGCGCGCCCAGTACGTCGAGCCGGGCCTTCACCGCGCGCTTGGGCAGCTTGAGTCCGAAGCTGACGACGAGGAGGGTGACGAGCCCGAAGGGCACGTTGAAGTAGAAGCACCAGCGCCAGGTGACGTGGTCGGTGAAGAAGCCGCCGAGCAGGGGCCCCGCGACCGACGCGAGGCCGAAGGCGGCGCCGATCAGGCCCATGTAGCGGCCGCGTTCCCGGGGCGGGACGATGTCCGCGATGATCGCCTGCACGCCGATCATGAGTCCGCCCGCGCCGATGCCCTGGATGGCGCGGAAGGCGATGAGCTGGTCCATCGTGCGCGACCAGCCGGCGAGGGCGGAGCCGACGATGAAGATGAGGATCGCGAACTGGAAGACGCCCTTGCGTCCGAAGAGGTCGCCGAGCTTGCCGTAGATGGGCAGGCCGATCGTGGACGTCAGCAGGTAGGCGGTGATCGCCCAGGACATCTTGTCCAGGCCGTGCAGCTCACCGACGATCTTCGGGAGCGCGGTGGCGACGATCATCTGCTCGAGGGCGGCGAGCAGCAGGGCGAGCATGAGTCCGACGAAGACCATGCGGACGCGCCCGGGGCTGAGTCCCGCCGCCGCCGACATGTGTTCTTGAGGTGGGGGCGGCTCCTCGATACCCGGAGGCACCGCCACCACCGGCAAGTCCCCCTGCTCGGCGCCCTTCACCAGCGTCGTGCCGCCCACGTCCTGCTCCCCTCGTCTGCGCCTGCGCCGCATTTCTCGCATTACGCGACAACTACGAGCAAGCGCGACGAGTCGCCCTTGTCGGGGGTCCGGCACACGTATGCGCCGGTGGGAGCCCTACGCCGTACAATTGGCCCGAACAGAAAACCACTCGAAACGGTGAGCGTGACAACAACCCTGTCGGGCTACCGGAGTTGAGGTCCGGTCGGACGTACTCCTGCTTCTCGCCCTACTTCTCGACCTCCGCGGCGAGCTTGCCGAGCACCTCGTCGTAGATCCGACCGAGCCCCTTGGGGGCGAAGGTCTTCTCGAAGAAGCCGCCGATGCCGCCCGCGCCGTTCCACACGGTGGAGACGACCACGCGCGCCTTGCCCTCCCCCGCCGGGGTCACGGTCCAGGTGGTGACCATGGAGGAGTTGCGGTCCTTCTCGACGAGCTCCCCGTCGGTCGGCTCGCTGACCTCGAGGAGGCAGTCCCGGATGCGCTTGCTGGTGGCCTGCAGCTTCCAGTGGACGAGCGTCCCCTCGCCGTCGCCGCCCTCGCGCACCTCGAACTCGCTGAAGTGCTCCGACAGGATCTTCGGACGCGTGCCTTCGTAGTCGGCGAGCGCGTCGAAGACGTCCTCCGGCTGCGCCGCGATGATCCGCTCCGTGGTCGCCTCGACCTGCGCCATGGCACTTCCTCCAGCACTCGGTTGTTCAGGGTGATCCCCGGAAGCCAACCACCCTGCGTACCGGCCCCTCAAATCGGGGTCGCCGAGGCATCCCCTCGCACGATCAAGGGAACATGTGTTCTATTCTGTGGTCAGTGCTACCGAGGAGGCGTCATGCGCTGGGAGAACCTCGCCGACGGGCCGTCACGGGGTGTCGCGGATGCCGCGCTGTTCGGCGCGGACGCGGTCACCACAAGGACCTTCGACACCCCTGAGTTCCGTGGGATCACCTTTCACGAGATCCGGGCCAGAACGATCGTGAACCGGGTGCCCGGAGCGTCCCGCATGCCGTTCGAATGGACGGTCAATCCGTACCGGGGCTGCACGCACGCGTGCGTCTACTGTTTCGCGCGCAAGACGCACAGCTATCTGGACCTGGACACGGGGCTCGGCTTCGACAGCCAGATCGTGGTCAAGGTCAACGCCCCCGACCTGCTGCGCCGCAAGCTCGCCTCGCCCCGTTGGCAGGGCGAGCACATAGCGATGGGCACGAACGTCGACTGCTATCAGCGGGCCGAGGGGCGCTACGGCCTCATGCCGGGGATCATCGCCGCCCTGCGCGACCACGCGAACCCCTTCTCCATCCTCACCAAGGGCACGCTGATCCTGCGGGACCTCGACCTGCTGCGGCAGGCCGCCGATGTCACCGACGTCGGGATCTCCGTCTCGGTCGGCTTCGTCGACCAGGAGCTGTGGCGCACCGTGGAACCGGGCACGCCCGCCCCGGAGAGGCGCCTGGACGTCGTACGGACGCTGACCGATCACGGCATCGGGTGCGGGGTGCTCATGGCGCCGGTGATCCCCTTTCTCGGGGACCGGTCCGAGCAACTGAGGGCGACGGTACGGGCCATCGCCGCCTCGGGGGCGACGTCCGTGACCCCGCTCGTGCTGCACCTGCGGCCCGGGGCGCGCGAGTGGTTCATGGCCTGGCTGCAGCAGCACCACCCGTATCTCGTGCGGCGCTACGAGCGGCTGTACGCGGAGGGCGCCTACGCACCCAAGTGGTACCAGCGGCGCATCACCCGCCAAGTGCACGAGCTGGCCGAGGAGTTCGGCATCGGACCCACGCGTGCGGACGCGGCCCGGCGCCTCCGCGCGCCCCGCACCCCTGACACCGAGCCCGCCCCCGCCCCGCCCGGCGGCACCCAGCTCACCCTCCTGTGAGCCCGCCCCGCCAACCCGCGGCCCCGCCGGGGGTGTTGTCCCACCGGTGGTCCAGGATGGAGCCATGAGCCGGCTGACCCACATCAACGCCCCCGACGGCGTCTTCCCCGCCACCGCCTACACGCACGTCGTCATGGGCACCGGCCGCTTCGTCGCGATCTCCGGGCAGCTCCCCCTCGACCAGGACGGAGAGCTGGTCGGCGAGGGCGACCCGGCCGCCCAGGCGCGGCAGGTCTTCGACAATCTGCGGCGCTGCCTGCTGGCAGCGGGCGGCGGCTTCGGCGACATCGTGAAACTGACGTACTACGTCACGGACATGGCGCACATGCCCGCGATCCGGGCCGCGCGGGACGTCCACATGGACCCGGCGCGACTCCCGGCCTCCTCCGCGGTGCAGGTCTCCGGACTCGTCTCGCCGCGGTTCCTGATGGAGATCGAGGCGTACGCCGTCCTCTAGGCCGGCAGGCGGGCGAGGGCCGCGGACGCCGCCGCCGCGAGCCGCGGAAAGCCGCACGCCTGCGTCAGGACCGGCCGGGCCCGCGGGTCTCCCAGCGCCCCCAAGCCCTCCACGCACGCCAGCGCGATCTTCCCGTACGGGTCGTGCGGGGCGAGCCTGCGCTGCAGCGTGGTGATGAGGGCGGGCGCGGATTCGGGCGCGCGCAGCTCGGTGAGCAGACGCACGGGGTGCAGGGCGTAGGCGACGCGTAGCTCATTGGTGGCCAGGGCGGCTGCCGCCCGTGCCGTACGAGGATCACCCAGCCTCGCCAGGGCGTACGCGGCGGCCGCGCAGCGTGAGGGGTCCCGGTGGTTGAGGAGCAGCACCAGGGCCTCGAAGGCCCTGCGGTCCCCCGCGATGCCGAGCCGGACGGCCGCCAGTTCCCGGGCCCACAAGGGTTCGCCCGCCCCGACGAGCACCTCCGCGAGTTCCTCCACATCGCCGGTCGCGACCAGCCTCTCGTAACTCTCCGAGACTCCCGCCTCGCGGCGTAAGCGTTCCGTCACCGTGCGCAACTCCACGTCCATGACGGGGAGCCTATCCGCGATGTAGATCACAAACCCTGGGGACTGGCGCGCTCGTTACTCGCCGGTTAGTCTCAAGTGAGCGGGGCACACTCCCTGTCAGCAGTATCTGAACCTCGCAGCGGCCTGGTGACGCAGCCGGTGCGAGCGAGTGTTTGTCGGTTCGGTGCTTCGAGCACCTCAGCTCCACCCAGTACGACGTGGCTCCGGGACAGAGCCGGTCGACTCCTCACGGGCGTATGCGTGATGCCGCCCGGTCACGACACAGCAGCTCATCCTCCGTACGCCGCGCCGCCGTTGCCGCGCACCGCGTGCACCCCTCAGTCGTCACTCACTTCCTGGAGTCCACGCATGGACACTCCCCTGAACACCGTCGCCGTGATCGGTCTCGGCACCATGGGCACCGGCATCGCCGAAGTCCTGGCCCGCGCGGGACGCGAGGTCATCGGCATCGACATCAGCGAGGCCGCGGGCGCCCAGGCCGTCGCCTCCATCGAGTCGTCCACCGCGCGGGCCGTGCGCCGTGAGCAGCTCACCGAGGACGAGCGGCGTGACGCGCTCGCCCGCGTCCGCACCTTCACCGACCTGCAGGCCGCGGCCGACGCCGATCTGGTGATCGAGGTCGCCCCGGAGTCGTACGAGATCAAGCAGCAGATCATCCGCGAGCTCGACGGCGTCGTGCGGCCCGGGACGATCATCGCGACCGGCACGAACGCGCTGTCCGTGACCCGTCTGGCCGCCGAGTCGCAGCGCCCCGAGCGGGTTCTCGGCCTGCACTTCTTCAATCCGGCCCCGGCGATGAAGCTGGTCGAGGTCGTGTCGTCCGTGCTCACCGCGCCCGCGGCCGTCGCCTCCGTCACCGACCTCGCCCACGCGCTCGGCAAGGAGCCCGTCGCGGTCGGCGACCGGCCCGGGTTCGTCGCCGACGGCCTGCTGTTCGGCTACCTCAACCAGGCCGCCGCGATGTACGAGGCCAAGTACGCGTCGCGCGAGGACATCGACGCGGCGATGCGTCTGGGCTGCGGACTGCCGATGGGCCCCCTCGCCCTGCTCGACCTGATCGGCGTCGACACCGCCCGCACGGTCCTGGACGCGATGTACTCCGAGTCCCACGACCGCCTGCACGCACCCGCCCCGATCCTCAAGCAGCTCAGCGAGGCGGGCCTGACCGGACGCAAGGCGGGGCGTGGTTTCTACTCATACGACGAGGCCGCGGGGCCCGGCAGTTCGGTCGTCGTGCGGGACGCGCTGACCCCGCCGGAGGACGGGCGGCAGTCCGGCGGGCGCACCATCCGCTCGGTCGGCGTCGCGGGCTCCGGCACGATGGCCTCCGGGATCGCCGAGGTCTTCGCCAAGGCCGGCTACGACGTGGTGCTCGCCGCGCGCAGTGAGGAGAAGGCGGAGAAGGCCAAGTCCCGTATCGCCAAGTCGCTTTCGCGCTCCGTCGACAAGGGGCGGATGACGGCGGAGACCGCGGCCAAGACCCTGGACCGCATCACGCCGGCCGGTACGTACGACGCGTTCGCCGACGTCGATCTGGCCCTCGAGGCGGTCGCCGAGGACCTGGAGATCAAGCAGCAGCTGTTCGCGGCGTTCGACAAGGTCTGCAAGCCGGGCGCGATCCTGGCGACCACGACCTCGTCCCTGCCGGTCGTCGCGTGCGCCCGCGCCACCTCGCGCCCGGGCGACGTGATCGGCATGCACTTCTTCAACCCGGCTCCGGCGATGAAGCTGGTCGAGGTGGTCCGCACGGTCCTCACGGACGACGACGTGCACGCGACGGTCCGGCAGGTCTGCTCGACGATCAAGAAGCATCCGGTGGACTGCGGCGACCGCGCCGGTTTCATCGTGAACGCGCTCCTGTTCCCCTACCTCAACAACGCGATCAAGATGGTCCAGGAGCACTACGCGACGCTCGACGACATCGACGCCGCGATGAAGCTCGGCGGCGGCTACCCCATGGGGCCCTTCGAGCTCCTGGACGTCGTCGGCCTCGATGTCTCGCTCGCCATCGAGAAGGTCCTGCACCGCGAGTTCCGCGACCCGGGCCTGGCCCCCGCTCCCCTGCTCGAACACCTGGTGGCCGCGGGCTGCCTCGGCCGCAAGACCGGCCGCGGCTTCCGCGAATATGCCCGACGGTAGGCCGGAAGCGGACGGGAGCGCGCCCGACGGCGGACCGCGCACGGACTGGGGCGGGCTGCTCGAACCGTCGGGCGGCCCCGTCCCGCCGTCCCGCGGCCCCGTACCGCAGGAGCACTCGGCTGCGCATATGCAGTACGTTCGGGTCATGCCCAAGGCCGCCAAGTCCTCACGTACGCCCGCTACGCCCGACGCTCCGGAGAGCGCGGCGGGCAGCCGCGCCGCCGCCCAACGCCTCAAGATGCGCCGGGAGCTGGCGGCCGCCGCGATGGAACTCTTCGCGTCCAAGGGGTACGAGGCGACGACGGTCGACGAGATCGCCGCACAGGCCGGTGTCGCACGCCGGACCTTCTTCCGCCACTTCCGCTCCAAGGAAGAGGCGATCTTCCCGGACCACGACGACACGTTGATCCGGGCGGAGGCGGTCCTGAACGCCGCGCCGCCGCACGAGCACCCGCTCGACACGGTGTGCCGGGGCATCAAGGAAGTCATGAAGATGTACGCGGCGTCGCCCGCCGTGTCCGTCGAGCGCTACCGCCTGACGCGTGAGGTCCCCACGCTGCGCGAGCGCGAGATCGCCTCGGTGGCTCGCTACGAACGGCTCTTCACGCGCTATCTCCTGGGCCACTTCGACGAGCAGGCGCACCACGACGGGAACGACGACCCGCTCCTGGCGGAGGTCGCCGCCTCGGCCGTGGTGACGGCGCACAACCACGTCCTTCGCCGGTGGCTCCGCGCGGGCGGCCAGGGCGACGTGGAGACCCAGCTGGACCACGCCTTCGCCATCGTCCGCAGGACCTTCGGTTCGGGCATCGGGGCGGGGCGTGACACCACCACGGCTCCGGCGGCCTCGGTGAGCACCGGGGGCGATGTGCTGGTCACCGTGGCCCGGACGGACGCACCGCTCGACGAGATCATGCGGACGATCGAGAAGGCGCTGCGGGAGCGGGATTCCTAGATCCAGATCCCATTTTCCACCCTTTTGTCCTGGGCTTTTGAAGGGGCGCTACCCACGGGTAGCGCCCCTTTCGCCATGCCGCCACACCCCCTGACCTGCACTGATCGATCATCCATCAAAAATTGATGGCACTCAGTGTCTTGCTCACTGGCACGCGGTGTCATACGTTGATGTTGTCCGGGCGGCCGGCGTGCAGAGAACCTTCGTACGCCGGCTGTCCCCACAAGCCACGGCTCGTGCGCCCGGACGCCTGCGTCACAGGCAACCTCCCGCGCCACACCAAGCGCTGCCGAGCAACACCTTCGCCGAACCGACGGCACACCCTCACAAGCACCAGCAGCACCCGACGTAACCCTCAAGAGCGTGTTCCCCTCAAAGGGGGCACGAACTTCGCCGGAGGCATCACCGTGAAGGAAATCCTGGACGCGATCCAGTCGCCGGACTCCACGTCCGCCGACTTCGCCGCTCTTCCGCTCCCCGACTCGTACCGCGCGATCACCGTGCACAAGGACGAGACGGAGATGTTCGCCGGGCTCGAGACCCGCGACAAGGACCCCCGCAAGTCGATCCACCTGGACGACGTGCCGGTCCCCGAACTCGGCCCGGGCGAGGCCCTGGTGGCCGTCATGGCCTCCTCGGTCAACTACAACTCCGTGTGGACCTCGATCTTCGAGCCCGTCTCCACGTTCAGCTTCCTGGAGCGGTACGGCCGGCTGAGCGAGCTCACCAAGCGCCACGACCTGCCGTACCACATCATCGGCTCCGACCTGGCGGGCGTCGTGCTGCGCACCGGACCCGGCGTGAACGCCTGGAACCCGGGCGACGAGGTCGTCGCGCACTGTCTGAGCGTCGAGCTGGAGTCCTCCGACGGACACAACGACACGATGCTCGACCCCGAGCAGCGCATCTGGGGCTTCGAGACCAACTTCGGCGGGCTCGCCGAGATCGCCCTGGTCAAGTCCAACCAGCTCATGCCCAAGCCGGACCACCTGAGCTGGGAGGAGGCCGCTTCCCCCGGCCTGGTGAACTCCACCGCCTACCGCCAGCTGGTCTCGCGCAACGGCGCCGGGATGAAGCAGGGTGACAACGTGCTGATCTGGGGTGCGAGCGGCGGTCTTGGCTCGTACGCCACCCAGTTCGCCCTGGCCGGCGGCGCCAACCCCATCTGTGTCGTCTCCAGCCCCGAGAAGGCCGCCATCTGCGAGGCCATGGGCGCCGAGGCGGTCATCGACCGCAACGCCGAGGGCTACAAGTTCTGGAAGGACGAGCACAACCAGGACCCCAAGGAGTGGAAGCGCTTCGGCAAGCGCATCCGCGAGCTGACCGGCGGCGAGGACGTGGACATCGTCTTCGAGCACCCGGGCCGCGAGACCTTCGGCGCCTCGGTCTACGTCACCCGCAAGGGCGGCACGATCGTCACCTGCGCCTCGACGTCGGGCTACAACCACGAGTACGACAACCGCTACCTGTGGATGTCCCTGAAGAGGATCATCGGCTCGCACTTCGCGAACTACCGCGAGGCCTGGGAGGCCAACCGCCTCATCGCCAAGGGCAAGATCCACCCCACCCTCTCCCGCGTCTACTCCCTCGAGGACACCGGACAGGCCGCCTACGACGTGCACCGCAACCTCCACCAGGGCAAGGTCGGCGTCCTCGCCCTCGCGCCCCAGGAGGGTCTCGGCGTGCGCGACCCGGAGATGCGGGCCAAGCACATCGACGCGATCAACCGCTTCCGGAACGTCTGAGGGCTGAGGGTTCGCACATGACAGAGCGTCAGAAGGACCGGCCGTGGCTCATGCGGACCTATGCCGGCCACTCCACGGCCGAGGCGTCCAACGAGCTGTACCGGCGCAACCTCGCCAAGGGTCAGACGGGCCTCTCGGTCGCGTTCGACCTGCCCACGCAGACCGGCTACGACCCGGACCACATCCTCGCCCGCGGTGAGGTCGGCCGGGTCGGGGTCCCCGTCTCGCACGTCGGCGACATGCGACGGCTGTTCCAGGACATCCCCCTGGAACAGATGAACACCTCGATGACGATCAACGCCACGGCCATGTGGCTTCTGGCGCTCTATCAGGTGGTCGCGGAGGAGCAGGGCGTGGACATCACGCAGCTCCAGGGGACGACGCAGAACGACATCGTCAAGGAGTACCTCTCGCGCGGGACGCACGTCTTCCCGCCGGGGCCCTCCCTCCGCCTGACCACCGACATGATCACCTACACGGTGGCGCACATCCCCAAGTGGAACCCGATCAACATCTGCAGTTACCACCTGCAGGAGGCCGGGGCCACTCCGGTGCAGGAGATCGCGTACGCGATGTCCACGGCCGTCGCCGTGCTCGACGCCGTGCGCGACTCGGGGCAGGTCCCCGAGGAGAAGTTCGGTGACGTCGTCGCCCGTATCTCCTTCTTCGTGAACGCGGGCGTCCGCTTCGTCGAGGAGATGTGCAAGATGCGGGCGTTCGGCCGCATCTGGGACCGGATCACCCGCGAGCGGTACGGCATCACCAACCCCAAGCAGCGCCGGTTCCGCTACGGCGTGCAGGTCAACTCACTCGGCCTGACCGAGGCGCAGCCGGAGAACAACGTCCAGCGCATCGTCCTGGAGATGCTGGCCGTCACGCTCTCCAAGGACGCACGCGCGCGTGCCGTGCAGCTGCCCGCCTGGAACGAGGCCCTCGGCCTGCCGCGGCCGTGGGACCAGCAGTGGTCGCTGCGCATCCAGCAGGTGCTCGCCCTGGAGAGCGACCTCCTGGAGTACGAGGACATCTTCGAGGGCTCACACGTCATCGAGGCCAAGGTGGAGTCCCTCGTCGAGGAGTCGCTCGCCGAGATGGACCGCATCGAGCAGATGGGCGGCGCGATGGCCGCCGTCGAGTCCGGCTACCTGAAGTCGCAGCTGGTCTCCTCGCACGCCGAGCGCAGGGCACGCATCGAGTCGGGCGAGGAGAAGATCGTCGGCGTCAACGCCTACGAGTCGACCGAGCCGAACCCGCTCACCGCTGACCTGGACACCGCGATCATGACGGTGGACCCGGCGGTCGAGAACCGCGTGGTGAACGCCCTCAAGCACTGGCGCGACACCCGCTACCAGCCGCCGTTCAACCACCCGCGCCCCTGCAAGGCCCTGGAGCGCCTCAAGGAGGTCGCCGCGGGTACGGGCAACCTCATGGAGGCCACCCTGGAGTGCGCACGCGCCGGCGTGACGACCGGCGAGTGGTCCGGCGCCCTGCGGGAGGTCTTCGGGGAGTTCCGGGCGCCCACGGGCGTCTCCAGCGCTCCGGTGGCCGTCACCGCGGAGGCGGGCACGCCGCTCGCCCTCGTCCGCGACAAGGTCGCCAAGACCGCCGCCGACCTGGGCACCGGCAAGCTGCGCTTCCTGGTCGGCAAGCCGGGCCTGGACGGACACTCCAACGGGGCCGAGCAGATCGCGGTGCGTGCGCGTGACGCCGGCTTCGAGGTCGTCTACCAGGGCATCAGGCTCACGCCCGAGCAGATCGTGGACGCCGCGCTCGCCGAGGACGTGCACGCGGTGGGCCTCTCGATCCTCTCCGGCTCGCACGCGCAGCTCGTCCCGGACGTGCTCGTGCGCCTGCGTGACGCGGGCGCGCCCGACATCCCCGTCATCGCGGGCGGCATCATCCCCAACAGCGACGCCGAGGACCTGAAGGCGGCGGGTGTGGCCGCCGTCTTCACCCCCAAGGACTTCGGTATCACCGAGATCATCGGCCGTATCGTCGACGAGATCCGGAAAGCGAACAAGCTCGACCCACTGGAGGTCCCCGCATGACCGCGCCCATCAACCGCCTTCGCCCCCGCCGCTCGTGTCTGGCGGTACCGGGTTCGAACCCGCGCTTCCTGGAGAAGGCCCAGGGCCTCCCCGCCGACCAGGTCTTCCTCGACCTGGAGGACGCCTGCGCGCCGCTCGCCAAGCCCGAGGCCCGGCACACCATCGTCAAGTTCCTCAACGAGGGCGACTGGACGGGCAAGACGCGCGTCGTGCGCGTCAACGACTGGACGACCGAGTGGACGTACCGCGACGTCGTCACGGTCGTCGAGGGCGCGGGCCAGAACCTCGACTGCATCATGCTGCCGAAGGTGCAGACGGCGGACCAGGTCGTGGCGCTGGACTTCCTTCTGACGCAGATCGAGAAGACGATGGGCTTCGAGGTCGGCAAGATCGGCATCGAGGCGCAGATCGAGAACGCGCAGGGCCTGAACAACGTCAACGCGATCGCGCAGGCGTCCCCGCGCGTCGAGACGATCATCTTCGGCCCGGCCGACTTCATGGCCTCGATCAACATGAAGTCCCTGGTCGTCGGCGAGCAGCCGCCCGGTTACCCGGCCGACGCCTACCACTTCATCCTGATGAAGATCCTGATGGCGGCGCGCGCCAACAACCTCCAGGCGATCGACGGCCCCTACCTCCAGATCAAGAACGTGGACGGCTACCGCGAGGTCGCGAACCGCGCCGCCGCGCTCGGCTTCGACGGCAAGTGGGTCCTGCACCCCGGCCAGGTCGACGCCGCCAACGAGGTCTTCTCGCCCTCCCAGGAGGACTTCGACCACGCCGAGCTGATCCTCGACGCGTACGACTACTGCACCTCCGAGGCGGGCGGCAAGAAGGGCTCGGCGATGCTCGGCGACGAGATGATCGACGAGGCGAGCCGCAAGATGGCGCTCGTCATCTCCGGCAAGGGGCGCGCCGCGGGCATGACCCGTACCTCCAAGTTCGAGATCCCGGAGGCCTGACATGCAGTTCGGCCGCACCTACGAAGAGTTCACCGTCGGGGACGTCTACAAGCACTGGCCCGGAAAGACGGTCACGGAGTACGACGACCACCTCTTCTGCCTGCTGACGATGAACCACCACCCCCTCCACATGGACAGCAACTATGCGGAGAAGACGACCGACTTCGGGAAGAACGTCGTCGTGGGCAACTACATCTACTCGCTGCTTCTGGGCATGTCCGTGCCGGACGTCTCGGGCAAGGCGATCGCCAACCTGGAGGTCGAGTCGCTCAAGCACGTGGCGCCGACGTTCCACGGCGACACGATCTACGGCGAGACCACGGTCCTGGACAAGACTCCGTCGAAGTCCAAGTCGGACCGCGGGATCGTCCATGTGGAGACCAAGGGCTACAAGCAGGACGGCACGCTGGTCTGCGTGTTCCGCCGCAAGGTGATGGTCCCCACCGAGACGTACATCAAGGAGCGCGGTGGCGAGCAGCCCGGCCGCCCGGAGCTGCTCGCCCCCAAGAAGAGCCAGGAGAAGTAGCCATGAGCCGACTCGCGCAGACCGCAGGTCTCACCGACATCCAGCAGGAGATCCTGGCCACGGTCCGGGACTTCGTCGACAAGGAGATCATCCCGGTCGCCACGGAGCTGGAGCACCGTGACGAGTATCCGCAGCAGATCGTGGACGGTCTCAAGGAGTTGGGCCTCTTCGGGCTCATGATCCCTGAGGAGTACGGCGGTCTGGGCGAGTCGCTGCTCACGTACGCCCTGTGCGTCGAGGAAATAGCGCGTGGCTGGATGTCGGTCTCCGGCATCATCAACACCCACTTCATCGTCGCCTACATGCTCAAGCAGCACGGGACGCAGGAGCAGAAGGACACCTTCCTGCCGCGCATGGCGGCCGGCGAGGTGCGCGGCGCGTTCTCCATGTCGGAGCCCGCACTCGGCTCCGATGTGTCCGCGATCACGTCCAAGGGCGTCAAGGACGGCGACGAGTACGTCCTCAACGGTCAGAAGATGTGGCTCACCAACGGCGGAACGTCGACTCTGGTGGCCGTTCTGTGCCGGAGTGACGAAGGACACCCGGAGGGCACCGCCCCCCACAAGTCGATGACGACCTTCCTCGTCGAGAAGGAGCCCGGCTTCGGCGAGGTCCGTCCCGGCCTCACCATCCCGGGCAAGATCGACAAAATGGGTTACAAGGGGGTGGACACCACCGAACTCATCATGGATGGGCTGCGAATTCCAGCCAATCGTGTGCTCGGCGGGGCCACCGGCCGTGGGTTTTACCAAATGATGGACGGCGTCGAAGTCGGCCGTGTGAATGTTGCGGCTCGTGGTTGCGGTGTCGCGCAGCGTGCATTTGAGCTCGGCGTCTCTTATGCCCAGCAACGTCACACTTTCGGCAAGGCGATCGCCCAGCACCAGGCGATTCAGTTCAAGCTGGCCGAGATGGCTACCAAGGTCGAGGCCGCCCATGCGATGATGGTGAACGCAGCACGCAAAAAGGACTCGGGGGAACGAAACGACCTCGAAGCAGGAATGGCGAAGTACCTCGCGTCCGAATACTGCAAAGAAGTCGTAGAGGACGCGTTCCGGATCCATGGCGGTTACGGCTTCTCGAAGGAGTACGAGATCGAGCGTCTGTACCGTGAGGCCCCCATGCTGCTGATCGGCGAAGGTACCGCCGAGATCCAGAAAATGATCATTGGACGCCGACTGCTCGAAGAGTATCGATTCCAGGGCTAGATGCCCGATTTGGGGTGATTTCATCGAGAAGAAGGTCACACCCTGTCAACACTCTTCGGCCGTCGACTCCGCTTCCTGGCTTGCCCAGTTGTGGCTCGCAACCGATACCATCCGGAAAAAGCCGCCGTCCCCCGTTCATGCGCGGCATCATCCGCTACGAAGGTCATCCATGCCCCACAGCCAAACCTCTGCACCACGCGACAGCCTCGCTGGCGTACGCCTTGCGCGCGGAGCATCGCCGTGGCTCCTGCCGACTGTCGCCACCGCGGCACTCAGCCTGGTGCGCGCGCGTCGCTCCAAGGGCGCCGCGGCCGTAGCTGTACCCGTCACCGCTCTGGCGGCGGGCATGCTGTGGTTCTTCCGCGACCCCGAGCGCGACATCGCCCAGGGCCGGGTCATCTCCCCGGCCGACGGTGTGGTGCAGAGCATCATGCCGTGGAAGGACGGACGCACCCGCGTCGCGATCTTCATGAGCCCGCTGAACGTCCACGTCAACCGGGCGCCCCTCGCGGGCACGGTGACGTCCGTGGAGCACATCCCCGGCGGGTTCGTCCCGGCGTTCAACAAGGAGAGCGAGAACAACGAGCGCGTTGTCTGGCACTTCGACACCGAGCTCGGTGACATCGAGATGATCCAGATCGCGGGCGCGGTCGCGCGGCGCATCGTTCCTTACGTGCCCCAGGGCACGAAGGTGGAGCAGGGCGAACGGATCGGCCTGATCCGCTTCGGCTCCCGTGTCGACATCTACCTCCCCGAGGGTGTCGACGTGGACGTCGAGGTCGGTCAGAAGACCGTGGCTGGGGTGACTCGCATTGACCGTGGTTGATCCTGAGACACAGGCGGGCTGGGTGCCCGAGGCGGCCGAGGACGAGGCCGACGAGGAGATGCCTCTCTCACTCCGCCTCTCGATAGCGGACACCCTCACGCTCGGTAACGCCACGTGCGGGTTCATGGCGGTGTACTTCACCACCACCGGCATCCTCATCCCGCACCTCCAGGGCAGCAACGAAAGCGGCATGGCGCGGCACTCCGCCGCGACCGCCGTGATCCTGATGCTCTGCGCGGCCGTCTTCGACCTCTTCGACGGGCTCGTGGCGCGCAAGCTGCGGTCCTCGCCGATGGGCGCGGAACTCGACAACCTGTCGGACCTGATCAGCTTCGGTCTGGCCCCCGCGTACTTCGTGCTCGTCTACGGCATGGTCGCCGACGACGCGCACCAGAGAGTGGCCGCGGTCGGAGCGATCGTCGTGCTGTTGGCGGTGGTGCTGCGGCTCGCGCGGTTCAGCTGCGTGACCGTGAAGGACGGCACCTTCCAGGGCATGCCCTCGCCCTTCGGCGCGCTCACGGTCGTCTCGATCGTGCTCCTGGAGCTGCCCTTCGTGGCGACGCTCCTGGCGATCATCGGTACGGCGTGGCTCATGGTGAGCCGGGTCGAGTACCCCAAGCCGCGGGGTCCGCTCGCGGTGGCCATGCTCGCGTGGATCGTCGCGGCCATGGGGCTGCTCGCGGCCTGGGCGTTCGAGGCGCCCGGCGGCCAGCTGCTGCTGCAGACCGGCTGCGCGCTGCAGCTGGTGCTCGGCGCGGTCATCCCGCTGTTCGCCACGGCCCGCCGGGTGAACAACTTCCGGGACAACCGGCGCGAGGCGCGGGCGGCTCAGCTGCCGTAGCGGTTTCTGTACGTTGCCAGAAGGGGCCCGAACCAATTGGTTCGGGCCCCTTCTGGTTGTTCCGGCACTTCTCAGGCGCCGGGGGTGTATCCCTCGGCCGCTGCCGCCGCTTCCGGCTCCCTGGCCACCTTCATGCCGCCCGTCGCGCCCTTGTCGGGGCGCAGGATCACGCTCTCCTTCGAGGAGGGCGCCTTGGGGTCGCTGAAGTCCTGCGTGACGCCGAAGCCGGTGTCGTAGGAGTCGATGGTCAGGAGAGCCTTGTCGAGGCCCTCACGGGTGAGGTCCTTGCTCTCGCAGGCCTTCTTGAGTGCCTCTCCGAAGATGGACGCCGCGGTCCAGCCGGCCGTCACGCCGTTGTCCAGGGAGTCCTTGGGGTAGGCCGCCTTGTAGTCGCTGACCAGCTTCTTCGCCGCGGGGGTGTCCGCGCCGATCGGGAGGGTCGGTGAGGCCACGTAATAGTTCTTCGCCAGGGCCGGGCCCGCCTGCGTGCCCAGGAGCTGGGGTGCGAACGCCGAGTTGTTGCCGATGATCGGGACGTCGAACTTGCCCGCCGCCGCGACACCCACGAGCGAGGCCGCCTGGCGCGGACCCGCACTGATCACCACGGCCTTCACCCCGGCCTTCTTCAGGGCCGCGACCTGCGCCGTCATGTCGTTGTCGGTCGCCTTGATCTTCTGTTCCACGACGGTCAGGCCCGACTTCTTCGCCATGTACTGCGAGCCCTTCAGGGCGTTCTCGCCGTAGTCGCCCTCGAAGTAGACATGACCGAGCTTGTCGCCCTTCTTGAGGCCCTTCTCCTTCATCAGGAAGTCGATCGCGTTGATCGTCTCCAGGTCGTACGTCGAGCCCACGACCCGCACGTACGGACTGCCGAGGAGGTTCGCCGACCAGGCCTGCGGGAGCACGAGGCTCTTGTCCTTGTCGATCCGCTGCTTGACCGCCGCGACGAACGGCGAGCCGATGAACTGGGCGAAGCCGAGGACATCCGGTTCGAGCTCGGTGTAAGCGGCGACCGCCTTCTGCGGGTCGTAGCCGTGGTCGCGGACGGTCAGTTTCAGCTGGCGGCCGCAGATGCCGCCGTCGGCGTTCGTCTGCTTGACGTAGAGCTGCTGGGCCTGGGTGACGCTCTTGCCGAGGGTCGCGTAGACACCCGTCATGTCGGTGAGCACACCGAGCTCGATCGTCTTGGCGGAGACACCGACACCGGACTTGACCCCGCCCGCGCCCTCCTTGTCGCCCTCTTCGTCCCCCGCCTTGGAGCTGCAACCCGCCACTGCGAGCAGCGCGGCGAACGCCGTCGCCGTCGCGGTGGCCCTTTTCAACCTGCGTGAACTCATCGTTCCTCCCCTGGAGTTTGGCCGGACGTCGGCCTGGAGCGCCGGGCGGCAATGCTGGCCAGGCCGCCGGGCAGGAACAGCACCACCGCCACGACGGCGGCGCCGTACAGATACCGGGACGCCTCGCCCGGTGTGATCCCGCCACTGCCGGGGGCCGCGACCAGGGGCAGCGCGTCGCTGTACCGGGTCAGGAGCTGCGGCAGCAGGGACACCACGGCGGCACCGGCCACCGCGCCCGCGACCGAGCCGAGGCCACCGATGACGATCATGGCGAGGTATTCGAGGGACAGCGTCATGCCGAAGTAGTCCGGCACGGTGCGCTGGAAGACGAGGGCGAGCAGGACGCCCGCGAGGCCCGCGTACATCGACGAGAGGACGAAGACGCCGGCGCGGTAACGGGCGACCGGCACCCCGATGACACCTGCGGCGATGCGGTGGTCGCGGATGGCGTTCATGGCACGTCCGGGGCGTCCGCGCAGCACACCGCGGGCGAAGAGTCCGCAGCCGACGAGGAGGACGAGCCCCGCGTACCAGAGCTTCTCCGAGGCCCCGAACGGCACCGCCGCCACGACGAGCTCGCTGTCGTCGAAGGTGATGCCGAAGACGCTCAGGGGCGGCACGTCGCGTCCGTTGGAGCCGCCCGTCAGGTCATGGGCGTTGAAGAGCACGTGCTGCCCGATGAAGATCAGCGCGAGGGTCGCGATGCCGAGGTAGGCACCGCGCAGACGCCCCGCGATGGGGCTGAAGAGCCCGCCCGCGATCCCCGCGACGACGACGGCCAGGGCGGCGGCGATCCAGGTGGGGAGGCCGAGCCCGGTCAGGCCGTCCTCCCCGTCCCCGGCGAAGACGCAGTATCCGTACGCGCCGATCGCGAGGAAGAAGGCGTGGCCCATGGAGAGCTGGCCGGTCGCACCGGTGAGGAGGTTGAGGCCGATGGCGCCGATCGCGGCGGCCATGGCGAAGAGGCCGGCCTGGAGCCAGAAGCGGTCGAGATAGAAGGGCAGGGCGAGCAGGATCACGGCGCCCGCGAGCCACACGTACATGCGGGGGCGGGTCAGCCGCGTACGGCCTCGGGAGCGCAGCTCCCGTCCACGGGCCAGGACCTCAGACACGGGCGAGCTCCTTCGTGCCGAAGAGTCCGGCGGGCCGGATGAGGAGGATGACGGTCATCACGAGATAGGGCGCGAGGTCACCGAGACCCCGTCCCAGGAAGGTGAGCTCGCTCTGGTACCCGGTGGCGAGCGATTCGGTGACCCCGACGACAAGACCGCCGACGAGCGCGCCGGTGGTCGAGTCGAGGCCGCCCAGGATCGCGGCGGGGAACGCCTTCAGCGCGGCCAGCGAGGTGGCCCGTTCGAGCCCCGGCGTCGGGAAGACCGTGAGGAAGAGCGCCGCCACCGCGGCGAGGCCGCCCGCCACCGCCCACGCGCCGAGCGAGACCCGGCCCAGGCGCACGCCCATCAGGGCGGCGGTCTCCGGACTCTCGGCGGCGGCGCGCATCGCCACACCCCAGGAGGTGTAGCGGAAGGCGAGCAGGAACGTGGTGATGAGGAGCGCGGCGGCGACGAACGCGGCGATGCGCGTGTGGGCGATGGAGATCGACCCGATGGTGAGCACCGAGTCGCCCCAGGGGTCGCCGAGGGCGAGCACGTCGGTGCCGAGGCGGCGGGTGAGCTCGGTGGTGAGCAGGATGTCGACGCCGATCGTGACGATGGCGAGGACGCTGTGATCCGACCCGCGGTAGCGCCGCATCACGAGGAACTCGATGGCGGCGCCGACGACGGCGGCCCCCGCGATGCCGACGAGCACCGCCGGCCAGAAGCCGATGTCGTCGTGGAGGGACGCGATGAAGTAGCCGCCGGCCAGGAGCAGCGAGGCGTGCGCGAAGTTCACGACCTCGGTGGCCCGGAAGATGACGACGAAGCCGAGTGCGATGAGGGCGTACACGGACCCCATCGAGAGGCCGTTGAGCAGCAGCTCGACGAAGGTGTTCACGAGGTTGCCCCCTCCCCCAGGTAGGCGCGCACGACCGCGGGGTCGTTCTGTACGGCGGCCGGGGCGCCATCCGCTATGCGCCGGCCGAAGTCAAGTACGGTCACCGCGTCCGCGAGCCGCATCACCACCCCCATGTCGTGTTCCACCAGGACGATCGAGATTCCGAGGCTGTCGCGGACGCCGGCGATGACGGCGGCCGTGCGTTGCCGTTCGTCCGCGGTCATGCCCGCGACGGGCTCGTCGAGCAGGAGCAACCTGGGCTCCATGCACAAGGCGCGCGCCAGTTCCGCGAGTTTCTGCTGCCCGTACGGCAAGGAGCCCGCCGGGGCGTGCAGTTGCGGTTCGATGCCGACGAACGCGGCTATCTCCCGCACACGTTCGCGATGGACGCGCTCCTCGCGTGCCGCCGACGGGAGGCGCAGGCCCGCGGACAGGAACCCGGTGCGGGTCAGCCGGTGGCGGCCGAGCATCAGGCTGTCGGCGACCGTCGCGCGCGGCGGCAGGGCGAGGTTCTGGAAGATCCTTGCGACGCCGAGGTCGGCGATGCGGTGCGGAGGCATCGTCGTGAGGTCGTGCTCTCCGAAGCGGACGCTGCCGCCGGTGGCGCGGTACACGCCGGACAGGACGTTGAAGCAGGTGGACTTCCCCGCGCCGTTGGGCCCGATGACGGCGTGCACGGTGCCCGGCCTAACGGTGAAACTGATGGCGTCGAGGGCGGTGAGACCCGCGAAGCGGACGGTCAAGTCCCGCACTTCCAGGGCGGGTACGTCGTCGTCCGGCGGTGTCGCCTCGGCTGCCGAGTGGTCCTCGGTCATCGTCGGCCCGCCCATCGGCTCAGCATGGGATGCGCGCCGGCGCCGCGTGAGGCGTCGGCCGCGGCGGTCTCGTCGACCACGCCCAGGTAGCGGCGGCGTACCTCGTCGGACGCCGCCAACTCGTCCGCGTCGCCCGCCAGTGCCACCTCACCCACGTCGAGGACGTACGCCCGTGAGGCGAGGCGCAGTGCCAGCGCCGCGTTCTGTTCGACGAGGAGGACCGAGGTGCCCTGGCCGTTGATTTCCTGGATGGTGTCGGCGATGCGTGCCGCCATCAACGGGGCCAGGCCCAGGGAGGGTTCGTCCAGGAGCAGCAGCTTCGGTGAGGCCATCAGCGCCCTGCCCACCGCGAGCATCTGCTGCTCGCCGCCCGACAGGAGCCCGGCCCGCTGGCCCGCGCGCTCGGCGAGCACCGGGAAGAGCTCATGGACGCGGTCCAGGGCCCTGGCCTTCACGGTCCGGCTTCCGGTGGACCCGAGCGCGCCCGACCGGAGGTTGTCGGCGACGGTCATCCGGGCGAACACCCTTCTGCCCTCCGGCACTTGTGACACTCCGGCGGCGACCACCCGGTCCGCGTGCAGATTGTCGATGCGCCGCCCGCCGAAGTGGATGGAGCCGGTGGTGAGCGCCCCCCGGTGAAAGGCGAGCGTGCGTGAAATGGCGCGCAGGAGCGTCGACTTGCCCGCGCCGTTACCGCCGAGGACGGCGACCACGGCGCCGTCCGGTACTTCGAGCGACACCTGGCGCAGTGCGCGTACCGGTCCGTATCCGACCGACGCGTCCTCTACGACCAGTCCGGAACCACCCACCTGGGACCCCCTGTCCTTAGCCTGCCCTGTTCGTGTCGCTCGGCCGTCCGTACCGCTCGGCCCTCCGCGTGGCGCTCAGCCCAGCACCGCCGCGCCCGCCCGTCCACGGCCTGTGTCCGAATCGCTGCGGGTGACCAGCGGGACCGGCCGCCGGTTGTGCACGGGCACAACACCCCGTGTCAGGGGCCTGCCAGGGGTGGCCGAGCAGTGGCATCCTCCCCAGCACCAGGGCACGGCGGGCAGCGGTGACGGGGGTAGGAATCCATGAGCGGACGCAGGCCTCGGACTGGCCACGACTGGAAGGTGCTCGAGGAGGCGTGCGTGGCGCTCAAGCCCCGCATCCCCGATCTTGTGGACGAACACCTGCGGCAGCTCTTCGAACACTCCCCGGTGTACGCGCGGGTGCTGCCGTACGACCAGCAGTGGCGGGAGGCGGAGGACGCGATGCGCATCGGCATCGAGACCATCACCGCGCCGCGTGCGTCACCGCGCCGCGATCTGGAGTACGCGGAGGAGGCAGGCAGGCGCCGGGCCCAGCAGGGTCTTCCGCTCGACCTGGTGGTGCACTCGTACCGCAACGCGGGCTATCTGGTCTGGGACTCGCTGCTCGAAGGCACCGTGGGGCAGGACTCGGAGAAGCTCGCCGTCCTGATGCGGTCGGCGACGATGGTGTGGGCGGCGGTCGACGCGCAGGCGGCGGCAGCGTCCGAGGCGTACCGGGCGACGGAGATGGAGCTTCGGCGCCGGACCGACGAGCAGTTGCAGGCGCTGCTCGACGCGCTCCTGGAGGGGCAGTCCGCTCCCGGCCTCGCCGCGCAGGTGGCCGCGGGGCTCGATCTGCCGGAGCGCGGGCCGTACGCGGTGGTGGTGCTGCGCGCCGAGCGACGGGACGGGCGGGCCGCGTTCCACCGGCAGATCCAGCGGGCCGGGTTCCGTTTCGTCTGGCGGATGCGGACGGACCGGGAGGTGGGGGTGGTGGCGCTCGGCGCGGAGGAGGGTCTGGACGAGCTGACCGCCGCGCTCGACGGGCGGTGCCCCGGGCCCGGCGGCATCAGCCCCGTGGTGGCGGGGCTCTCCGAACTGGGTCACGCACGGCGGCTCGCCGAGCTGGCACTGCGTACGTGTCCGCCGGACGCGACCGGAATCGTACGGCTCGACCAACGGATGCCGACGGCGCTCGTGGTGAGCCAGCCGGAGCTGGCGGGGCGCCTCGTGTCGGACGTATTCGGGGAGGTGCTCGCGCTGGAACCGGCCGACCGGGCGGTGCTCCTGGAGACGCTGGACGCGTGGCTGATGTGCGAGGGGTCGGCGGGGCGGGCCGCGGGGCGCCTCTACTGCCACCGGAACACGGTCTTCAACCGCTTGCGACGCCTGGAACAGCTGACCTCGCGGTCGCTCGCGCGGCCACGGGACCTGATGGAGATGACGCTGGCCCTCGACGCGTATCGGCTGGCGCCTGGCTGAGGCGGAGATCCTGCCTCCGGTGGCGTTGCGCACCGTTGCTCGCCGGCTCCGCCGAGTGCGTCCTCAAACGCCGGGCGGGCTGAAACCCTTCAGCCCGTCCGGCGGTGCAAGGGCGCCCCGTCAGGGGCGCGGGGAACTGCGCGATCGGCGCCCACCGGCCCGCAGGTCCGTCACCGCGCCCCCCAGTGGGAACGCCTAGCTCAGGAAGTCCCGGGCGATGCCCTCCGCCACCGTCTCCAGGATGGGACCGGCCTCGGCGATGCACCGGGCGACATCCGGCTCCACGTCGGTGAGCGCGTAGGCCCGCCGGATACCCGCCTTGCCCAGCGCCTCCGCCGGGAGGGCCAGGCGGCCGCAGACGGCCACGACCTCGACTCCCGCCGCGCGGGCCGCCGCCGCGACGCCCGCGGGGGCCTTGCCGTGGAGGGTCTGCTCGTCCAGCGAGCCCTCCCCCGTGATCACCAGCGACGCCCGCGCGAGCGCCGGCGCGAAGCCGAGGACGTCCAGCATGACCTCGATCCCGGGGCGGAAGCTCGCGCCGAGCCCGACAAGGGCCCCGTAGCCGATGCCGCCCGCCGCCCCCGCTCCCGGGGACTCGGCGTGCTCCAGGGCGGCGGAACCCACCGACTCGGCGAGGACCTGCGCGAAGTGCGCGAGGGCCGCGTCCAGCTCGGCGACGTCCTCCGGGGTCGCGCCCTTCTGCGGGCCGTACACCGCCGGAGCGCCCTTCGGGCCGGTCAGCGGGTTGTCCACGTCGCTGGCAAGGACCAGGTCGACCGAGGCGAAGCGCTCGTCGAGCCCGGAGAGGTCCGCCGTGGCCAGCGTGGCGAGCGGGCCGCCGCCCGGGGCCACCGGCGCCCCTGCCGCGTCCAGGAAGACCGCGCCCAGCGCGGCCAGCATGCCGGCCCCGCCGTCCGTCGTCGCGCTGCCACCGACACCGAACACGATGGTCCGCGCGCCCGCGTCCAGCGCGGCGCGCAGCAGTTCCCCGGAGCCGTACGTCGTGGACGTGAGGGGTGCGAAGACTCCCTCGGGCAGCAGCTGGAGGCCGGACGCCTCCGCCATCTCCACCACCGCGGTGCCGTCCCGCAGCGCGTACGCCGCGGTGACCTCGTCGCCGAGCGGCCCCGTCACCCGTACCTCACGGCGCTCGAAACCGGCCGCGACCGCCGCGGCGACCGTGCCGTCGCCGCCGTCCGCCACCGGCAGGGCCTCGACCTCCACCCGTGGGGCGACGCGGCGAAGCCCGGCCGTCACCCGCTCCGCGACCTGCACGGCCGTGAGTGAGCCCTTGAACTTGTCCGCGGCGATGAGCACATGCCCCGCCGTCCCAGCAGCGTCCGCCACCTTGCATCCCCTTGCTTTCCGGGCCTTGCTCGCGTCAAGGCAGTCGCGCCGCTGCGACCATAACCGGAGGAGGGGCCGCCTGCCCATGGCCGTCCGCATATCGGAGCCCCGGACCCCTCCTCTAAATCGCCCTAAGTCGGTGGATAGCAGCCCATTGATGTCGTCGGAATGATCGATCAGTGCGGCCGGGGCGACTTCGAGAACCAGACAAACGTGTCACGCTCCGCGCCGAACCCGTCACATTGACCGCGCACAACCGCCCCGGATTCGGTAGACCGGACGCATGACCCCAGCACATACGGAACTCGCCGACCGTGTTCTCGGCGGCTGGCTCGGGCGGATCGCGGGCAACATGCTCGGCAAACCCATCGAGCGGGGTGACTACTGGACGCGCGAGCGCATCGAGCGCTATCTGCGGCAGGCCGACGCGCTGCCGCTCACCGACTATCTGCCCGAACCCCCTTCCTGGGTCGAGGAGTTCCAGCTGCGGCCCGAGTGGCGGCAGTGCGTGCGCGGCAAGGTGCACGGCAGCTGCCGTGACGACGACATCGACTACGCGATCCTCGGACTGCACCTCCTGGAGACGCACGGGTTCACGTTCAGCACCGAACAGGTCGGCGAGCTGTGGCTGCTTCGCCTGCCCTATCTGCAGACGTTCACCGCGGAGCGCGCCGCGTACCGGAATCTGGCCAACGGGCTCAAGCCGCCGCTCACCGCCACGTACGAGAACGCCTTCCAGGAGTGGATCGGCGCCCTCATCCGTGCCGACATCTTCGGCTGGACGAACCCCGGAGCACCGCGCCGCGCCGCCGCCCTCGCCCGCCGCGACGCCGTGCTCTCGCACACCGGCAACGGCGTCTACGGGGCGATGTGGGCGGCGGCGCTCGTCTCGGCGGCGTTCTCGGCCGCCTCCGCGCGCGCCGCGCTGGACGCGGCGTTCGGCGTGATCCCGTCCAGCTGCCGCCTCGCCCGTACGGTGCGCCGGGTCGTCACGCTCCACGAGGCCGGGCTCAGCTGGGAGGAGACGCTGGCCACCGCCGAGTCGGAGACCGCCGGACTCGGCTGGGTGCACGCCGTGCCCAACTCGGCCGTCCTGACCGCCGGACTCCTCTACGGCGACGGCGACTTCACCCGCACCATCGCCCTCACCGTGCGCGGCGGCCTCGACACCGACTCGAACGGCGCGACCGCGGGGTCCGTCGCGGGGGTGCTGTGCGGGGCCAAGGCCATCCCGGCGCAGTGGCGGGACCCCCTGGAGGACCGGGTGCGCAGCGCGGTGTTCGGCTTCGACGGGGTGCGCATCAGTGAACTTGCCGCACGGACGGTGGAGTTGGCGCAGGTGTAGGACGGGAGCGGCAGAGGTGGCACGGCGCGGGGCCGGGTCCGCGCCGCGTCTACCCTTTTCACGTGACCATTCAGGATTACGCCACGTACATCGCGGGCCTGCCCCGCGTCATCGCCGGGGCCGCCGCGCTCTTCCGGGACTCCGAGGGACGGGTGCTGCTCGTCGAGCCCAACTACCGGGAGGGGTGGGCCCTGCCCGGGGGCACCGTCGAGTCGGACGAGGGCGAGACACCGCGGCAGGGCGCACGCCGCGAGACCGCCGAGGAGATCGGTCTGGACGTCGAGCTGGGCGCGCTGCTCGCGGTGGACTGGGTGCCGGGTGTCGCGCGGCCCCCGCTGGTCGCCTACCTGTACGACGGCGGGGTGCTCGGCGACGATCGGCTGAAGTCGATCAGACTCCAGGAGGACGAGCTGCTCTCCTGGCGTCTGGTGGCCCGCGAGGACCTGCCCCGTTTCCTGCCGGGCGAGTTGGGGCTGCGGGTGCGGGCCGCGCTCGAGGCGCTCGACGCGGGGACGGGCACCGTGGAGCTGGAGAACGGGGTGCGGGTCGGCTGAACCATCCGGTCGCACTCCGCGGTCCGGCACGTCTCGGGGTGCGGAGTCAGAAGAGGGCGTCCTCCTTGCGTGGTGTGGTCGCGCCCTCGAAGGCCAGCAGCCGCTGCTTGCGGTCGAGTCCGCCGCCGTAGCCGGTCAGGGAGCCGCTCGTGCCGATCACCCGGTGGCAGGGCACGATGACCCCGATGGGGTTCTTGCCGTTGGCGAGGCCGACGGCGCGCGAGGCGTTGGGCTTGCCAAGGAGGGCCGCGAGCTCCCCGTACGTACGGGTCTCGCCGTACGGGATCAGTTGGAGCTGCTGCCAGACGGTGCGCTGGAACGGCGTGCCGTCCAGGCGCATGGGGAGGTCGAACTCCTTCAACTCGCCCGCGAAGTAGGCCTCCAACTGGCTGGTCGTCTCGCCGAACGGTCCTGCGTCGCGGTCGCCGAAGGTCTCCTCGGCCGGGCGGTGGCGCTGCTCCGTCATGTAGAGGCCGCTGAGGACCCCGTCGGTGGCCACGAGGGTCAGGGTGCCGTAGGGGCTGTCGATGAGTGTGTGCTGACGGTGCACGGGGCTTGTCCTCTCGGGCCGGCCTTCAGGCCGGGATGCGGTTGATGGGGTGGGCGTCGGTGGCCCAGAGGTACTGAACGGCGTACGCCCGCCAGGGGCGCCAGGCCGCGGCCCGCTCGGTCAGCGCGGCCGGGGTGTGCGGGAGGCCGAGCTCCTGTGCCGCGCGGCGGATCCCCAGGTCGGTGGGGAGGAACGCGTCGGGGTCGCCGAGCGCCCGCATGGCGATGACCTCGACGGTCCAGGGGCCGAAGCCGGGCAGTTCGGTGAGCCGGGCGCGGGCCTCCTCCCAGCCGCTCTCCACGCCGAGCCGCAGTGATCCGTCGGCGAGGTGACGTACGAGCGTGGTCAGGGTGGTGCGGCGGCTGCGCGGCAGCGCGAGTGCCTCCGGGTCGAGCGCGGCCAGGGACTCCGGCGCCGGGAAGAGGTGGGTGAGGCCGCCCTCGGGGTCGTCGATCGGCTCACCGTGCGCGGTGACCAGGCGGGCGGCGTGGGTGCGGGCGGCGGCGGTGGACACCTGCTGGCCCAGTACCGCGCGTACGGCGAACTCCGCCTCGTCGACCGTGCGCGGCACGCGGCGCCCCGGCGCCTTGGCCACCAGGGGTGCGAGGTGCGGGTCGGCGCTCAGCTGGGCGTCCACCGCGACCGGGTCCGCGTCCAGATCGAGCATGCGGCGGCAGCGGCTGATGGCGATCGTGAGGTCGCGCATGTCGGTGAGGCTGAGGCGGCAGGCGATGTGGTCCGGGGCGGGGGTGAGGGCGACGACCCCGTGGCCGTACGGGAGGCGGAGCGTGCGGCGGTACGCGCCGTCGCGCCACTCCTCGACGCCGGGTACGGCGGTGGCGATGAGGTGGCCGAAGAGGTTGTCGGGGTTGAGCGGGGCGCGGAAGGGGAGGCGGAGCGAGAGCGCTCCGGGGGCACAGACCCGGCTGGCGGCCTTGGGGGCGCGGTCCCTCAGCTCGCCCGGGGCGAGGGCGAAGACCTCGCGGACGGTGTCGTTGAAGGTGCGGATCGAGGCGAACCCGGCGGCGAAGGCGATCTCCGCCATGGGCAGCGAGGTCGTCTCGATGAGGAGGCGGGCCGTCTGGGCGCGCTGGGCCCTGGCCAGGGCGAGGGGGCCCGCGCCGAGTTCCGCGAGGAGCTGGCGTTCCACCTGGCGGGTGCTGTAGCCGAGGCGTCCTGCGAGGCCGGGGACACCCTCGCGGTCCACCACGCCGTCGCCGATGAGCCGCATCGCGCGGGCCACCAGGTCGGCGCGCTGATTCCACTCGGGGGATCCCGGGCTGCTGTCCGGCCGGCACCGCTTGCAGGCCCGGAACCCCGCCTGCTGGCAGGCTGCCGCGCTCGGATAGAAGCTCATGTTCTCGGGCTTCGGGGGGACCACGGGACAGCTGGGGCGGCAGTAGATACGGGTGGTGGTGACGGCGGTGTAGAACCAGCCGTCGAACCGGGCGTCCTTCGACTGCACCGCACGTACGCAGCGCTGGGCGTCGGAATGCATCGAGGGGAGCGGCGGAGAACTCGTGGTCATGCCTCAAGGATCGGGCATGGCGGGTGGGGGTGGCTGGCGAGAATCCGACATGGAGGTCGGGGCGGACGCGCGGTGGAGGCAGGGCGGGCCCCTCCCCTCGGGTCAGGGCGCCTCCTCTTGGGTCAGGGTGCTTCCTCCCTGGTCGGGACCGGGGTCATGTCGCGTTGGCGGAGGCGTTCCTCCGCCGTGTGTTCCACGTGCCCCATGGCCAGGCGCAGGAGGGGCGGTGCCATCAGGGAGGTCACGATGGCCACCAGAACGATGATCGTGTAGACCTCCTCGGTCAGGACGCCGAGCCGCAGGCCCGCCATCGCGACGATCACCTCGATGACACCGCGCGCGTTCATGCCCGCCCCGATCCCGATCGCCTCCCAGCGGCTGAGCCGGCCCGCGAGCGAGCCGATCAGCGCGCCCGCGAACTTTCCGGCGACGGCCACGAGGAGGACCACGACCGCCGACAGGAGGACCGTGGGGTCGGCGAGTGCGGACAGGTCCATGCGCAGGCCCGCCGTGGCGAAGAAGACGGGTGCGAGCACCGAGAGGACCACCGTCCGCAGGGGCGCGAGCGCGACCCCGTCCACGGCTCCGCTGGAGCGGATCAGGATGCCGCAGACGAACGCCCCGAACACCGCCTCCAGCCCCATCGCGTGGGTGGCGGACGCGGCCAGCAGGATGGCCACGACGACTCCGGCCGCCCGGACACCCGGCTCCTGTCCCTTGCCGAGCAGGGTGAGGAACTTCCGTACGACGGGTCTGCCGATGGTGGCGGCGAAGGCGATGACCAGCGTCAGGAAGGTCAGGGGAAGGCCCAGGTCGCCCACGGCGAGCCCGGTGGTGGCCATCGCGGACACCACGGAGAGCATGATCCAGCCGGCGACGTCGTCGACCACCCCCGCCGCCAGGATCAGCTGCCCGACGTTGCGGTGCAGGAGCTTCATGTCGAACAGCGTCTTGGCGATGACGGGGATGGCGCTGACGCTCATGGCCACGCCGAGGAAGAGCGCGAAGACCATGCGGTCGGTGGAGTCCGGCATGAGCTCGCCGGGCAAGGAGTAGCCGACGAGGACGCCGAGGCCGAGCGGGACGAGGAAGCCGGCCGCGCTGATCTGCGCGGCCACTCTGCCCCGCCGCCGCACCACCCCGAAGTCCAGTTCCACGCCCGTGAGACCGACGAGCAGGACCAGGCCCAACTGCGCGAACCCGTCGAGGAGATGGGCCTGGTTCACGTCGGAGGGGAACAGCCACCCGGACAGATCCGGCCAGAGCTGATGCAGCACCGAGGGGCCGACGAGCACGCCCGCGCAGAGCTCGCCCACGATGGACGGCATGCCCAGGCGGCGGGCGAGGCGGCCGAGCGCCAGGGCGAGCAGGAGCAGGAGGCTCACCTGGAGCAGCAGCAACACGAGTTGGTGCTGGCCGAGCGGTGCCACGAGGCCGGATGCGATCAGCATGCTCAGATGGTCGGAGCCGAGGCGCGGAGGCTGCCCAGGTAGGGGTGCCACAGGTGGGTGGGGTCGTCCTCCACGGTGGCCACGAACTCCCGCATCTCCCGCAGGATCTGCGGGTCCTCCTCCCACATGTCGCCCTGCAGCAGCTTGAGGACGCCGATGCGGTAGCGCGGGTCCTGCACGAAGGCGGCGAAGAGGACGTTGAGGCGGTAGTAGATGGAGATGAAGTCGTACCAGTTCTGGGCACCTTGGCGCTGCGCCTTCTCGTACTGCCGGAAGCGCTCGTGGGAGAAGTCGCCGGCCTCGAAGGCCGCGATGATGTCCTGCGACGCCAGGCGCGCGGTGTTGAGGGCGATGCTCACGCCGCTGGAGAAGATGGGGTCGACGAACCGCGCGGCATCGCCGATCATGACGAAGCGGTCGCCACAGATCTGCTTCAGGTGATAGCTGTAGTCACCCTCGGTCTTGAGCGGGCGAATACGCTCGGCCTTCTGGAGTTCCTCGTACAGGTCGGGGCGTGATTTCACGCAGTCCCAGAAAAACTTCTCGCGGTCGGTGTTCGCTTCCTTGAAGCGGTTCTTCTGGGTGACGACACCGAAGCTGGTGACGCTGTCGGTGATGGGGATCTGCCAGACCCACGAGTCATTGATCGGCAGAAAGTGCACGAAGATGTGGTCGATCTCTTCGGGGTCGATGGCGAGTGCCTTGCGGTCCACGCCCTCGAACCACGCGTGCACCGCGTACTGGTCGAAGATGGGGTCGGGTTCCTTCAGCTTCAGCTGGCGGCCGAGAAGCGTCTGGCGGCCGGTGGCGTCGACCAGCATGCGGCCGGTTATCGGGAATTCCTTGCCGCCCGCACGGCACATGACGGTGACGCCGTCCGGGTCGTCGAAGTCGGCGCGGGTCACGCGTACGCCCTGGAAGACCTTGGCGCCGAGGCTCTCGGCGTTCTTGAGCAGGATGAGGTCGAACTTCCCGCGGTCGACGTGGAAGGTGTACTCGCGGTCCACGCCGGGCTGGGCGCGCTCACCGAACCTGACCTGGGCGGTCCAGTCGTACGACATTCCGGTGAAGCCGTTGGTGGGGATCTCGCGGTCCTCGGCCGTTGTCCAGGCCGCCCCGTACTTGCGGGGGAATCCGGCGCGCTCGACCTCGGGCATCGCGCCGGTCTCCAGGAGCACCGCCGTGGTGGCCGGCACCAGGGATTCGCCCACGTGCGGGCGCGGGAAGTTCTCGCCCTCGATCACGGCCACCGAAAGACCGGCCTTGGCGAGGTAGGCGGCGGCCGAAGAACCGGCCGGTCCGCCGCCCACGATCAGGACGTCGAAATCCGCGTTCATAAAACCTGCTTCCATTCCCGGGATCGAAGGCGCACGGCCCTTATTCGACAACGCCTTGATCGTAGGATGGCGGCTTGGGGCCGTCAGCCCCTAACAGGCCTGCGAGCGCCCCTAACAGGTGGGCCCGCGCCCCTAATTGGCGGCCCTTTCCGTTAGGGGGAGGGCATGAAAAGCGCCCGCCCCCCGGGGGATGTGGGGCGGGCGCCGGCAAGGTGGGGGCGGTGCGGTCTATTCGCGTCCGCCGCCCGGTGAGGTGACCGCGGGCTCGGCGCGCGCGGGCTGCTGTGGCAGCTGCTCCAGCTTCCGCAGCTCGCGGCCCTCGACGTCGACGTCGGGCAGCAGGCGCTGCAGCGGACCGGGGAGCCACCAGCCCGCGCGGCCGAGGAGGCACATGACGGCGGGCAGCATGGCCATGCGGACGACGAACGCGTCGAAGAAGACGGCGGCCGCCAGTGCGTACCCCACGGCCTGGACCATGGTGGACTCGGCGAGCGTGAAGCCGCCGAAGACGCTCATCATGATGACCGCCGCGGCCGTCACCACACGGGCGTTGTATGAGAATCCGGCGACGACGGATTCCTTGGTGCCCGCCCCGTGGACGTACTCCTCGCGCATTCTGGTCACCAGGAAGACCTGGTAGTCCATGGCGAGTCCGAACACGACGCCGATCATGAAGATCGGCAGGAGGTTGACGGTGACGCCGAGGGAGCTCATGCCGAGGACGTCGGTGAGCCAGCCCCACTGGAAGACGGCGACGACCGCGCCGAACGTGGCGCCGACGCTGAGCAGGAAGCCGAGCGCGGCGGTGAGCGGGATCAGGACCGACCGGAACACGATCATGAGGAGCAGGAAGGCGAGCCCGACCACCAGGATCAGGTAGGGCACCAGGGCGTCCGAGAGCTTCTTGGACATGTCGATGTTGAGTGCCGTCTTGCCCGTGACCGCGACGTCCGCCCCGGTCTCGTCCTGGACCGCGCTGCCCTTGTCGCGGATGGCGTCCACGAGGTCGTTGGTGGACTCGGTGGTGGGGCCGCTGGTCGGCACCACGGTCAGCAGGGCGGTGTCGCCGGCCTTGTTCACGACGGCCTGGTCGACGGCTGCGACGTGCTCGAGTCCCTTGACGTCCTTGTACATCCGGTCCGCGACGGACTTGGCGTCGGTGCCTTCGGGGCTGTCGATGGCGACGAGCAGCGGGCCGTTGAAGCCGGGGCCGAAGCCGTCGCTGAGCAGGTCGTACGCCTCGCGCTGGGTGGTGTGCGCGGGTTCGGTGCCCTCGTCGGGCAGGCCCAGGCGCATGGAGAACGCGGGGATGGCGACGACGGCGAGGCCGACGAGGGTCACCAGGAGGACCGGCAGGGGGCGCCGGGCGACCAGGTTGCCGAAGCGCTTTCCGAGGGGCGGCGTGAAGCTGAACAGCGTGCCACCCGGCAGCACTTCGCCCTTGTCCCGCGTCGTCTCCGCCGCCGGTTCCCCCGCGGCCCGCTGTTCCGTCTTCTTCGCGGGGGCCCCCGCGCGCCGCCCCGCGATGGCCCTCTTGCCCGCGAAGCCCAGGACCGCGGGCAGCAGGGTGAGGGCCACACAGACGGTGATGGCGACGGACACCGCGGCCGAGAGCGCGATCTGTGTCAGCGGCGGCAGTTGCACCACGGAGAGGCCGCAGAGGGCGATGATCACGGTGAGGCCGGCGAACACCACGGCGGTGCCCGCTGTACCGACCGCGTGCCCGATGGCTTCCTCGGGTGTCCTTCCGGAACGCACCTCGTGGCGGTAGCGGAACATCACGAAGAGCGAGTAGTCGATGGCGAGCGCGAGACCGATCATGATCGCGAGGACCATGGCGTCCTCGGTCAGATCGATGAAGCCGGTCGCCGCGTAGATGGCGCAGACGCTGATGCCGAGGCCTACGAAGGCCAGGAGCAGGGGCAGTCCGGCGGCGACGAGCGAGCCGAAGGCGATGATGAGGGTCACCGCGGCGACCACCACGCCGACCATCTCGGTCAGACCGCTGCCCTGCGGCTTGATCGCGTCGCCGCCCATCTCGACCTTGAGGCCTGCGTCACGGGCGGGGTCGGGGGCCGCCTTGAGGGCGTCCCTGTCCTTCTCGGTGAGGTCGCCGGCCGGCACCTTGTAGCTGACCTGCGCGAAGGTGATGCGGCCGTCCTTGGAGACGAGATCGCTCGCGTAGTCGACCTTGGCGACATCGGGGGCGCGCTTGAGGGTGGCGACGGTCTCGTCGATCGCGGCCCTGGCCTCCGGCCCGTCCGTGAGCTTCTCGCCCGGCGGGGCGGCGAAGACGACGCGGGCCGTGGCCCCGTCGGCCGCTGCCTGCGGGAAGCGCTCGGCGAGCAGGTCGTTGGCCTTCTGCGACTCCGTACCAGGGACGCGGAACTCCTCCGAGGTCGGGCCGGACAGGGTGACGGCGCCGGTGACGGCGGCGACGAGCAGCCCCAGCCAGACGAGTGCAACCAGTTTCCGCCGCCGGAACGACAGGCGGCCCAGCCTGTAGAGGAAGGTAGACACAACACCCATCCATCGATAGCTAGTGAACAGTCATTTCGGAGCCTACTCTCGTAATTGGCGCCTGGTAAGGCGTTCGACAAGAAGAAATGGGATGTGACGCTACGTCATGAGTGCTTCAGCGCAGGCCGGTTCACCCGCCGCGGCGGGTGAACTGGGGGAAAGCCTTTGCTACGGAAGCTGGAGCAGCGCAGCCCTGTCGATCTTGCCGGTCGCGCCCCGGGGCAGCGCCTCCCGCTCGATGCGCAGGTCTTCGGGGATGGCGGCCCGCGTGAGCCGCTGCGCGCAGTACCGGCGCAGCTTCAGCACTCCCAGGCCGGCGCCGGGGACGGCGCGGACGAAGGCGCGCAGCCGGTGTCCCGCGAGCTCGTCCGGGACGGCGACGGCCCCGGCCTCCACCACGTCCGGATGGTCGAGCAGGACCTGCTCCACCTCTTGTACGTTGACGCGCGTGCCGCGCACCTTCACCTGGAAGTCGTTGCGTCCGACGAGGGTCAGGCACCCGTCGGCGTCGCGGTGCACGACGTCACCGCCCGCGAAGTACACACGCGGCACTCCGGTGGCGTCGTCACGGGTGACGAAGCCGCCGTTCGCCGTGCCGGCACCGAGGTAGCCGCGGCCCTGGAACGGTGTGCGGACGACGAGTTCACCCGTGCCCGCGCCGGAGAGCGGCAGCCCGTCCGCGCCGAGGACCAGCGCGTCGACGCCCGGCAGTGGGGTGCCCAGGGGCAGCGGCTCCCCCGCGCTCATGGCCGTGCGGTCCGCCTCGTACAGGAAGCTGTCGTTGGTCTCCGTGCAGCCGTACACGTTGCAGAAGCGGGCCTCGGGGAAGAGCTCCGGCATGGCGGCGAGCACCTTCGGCGGCATCGTGTCGCCGGTGAACAGGACGTGGCGCGGGGCGGCGAGGCGCGAAGGCGCGGTGGGCTCGGCGTCCTGGAGCAGCCGGTAGAGCATGGGCACGCCCTGCACGAGCCGGACGCCGTGCTCGGCGATCAGGTTCCGTAGATAGGTGCCGTCCCCGGCCCGGTCGGCGTCCACGCGCACGACGCTGCCGCCGGCGGCCAGGGTCGTCCACACCTCCAGGAGGGACAGGTCGAAGTTGAGCGGGGCATAGCTGAGCACCGGGGTGCCCGGCCCGATGCCGAAGCGCCGGGTGGCCCAGGCGATGAACGCCTCCACGCCGTCGCGGGGAAGGGGTACGACCTTCGGCACACCGGTCGACCCCGAGGTGGTGAGCATCAGACCCACACCGTCGGGCACGACCGGCTTGACGGCGTGTTCCGGCAGCGGCTCGACCTGCCGGGCCGTCACATCGCCCATGCGGCACGAGGGTTCGGGTGCGAGAATCCACTCCGCACCAGCCCGGCTCACGAGCTCGCCCAGGGTGTCCTCGCCCAGCTCCGCGGACGGCAGCAGCACCGGGCGGTTCTCGGCGAGGCAGGCGATGGTCAGCCCGACGGTCGCGGCCGAGGTCGGCGCGTACACGCAGACCGGGGCGTCGGCGGGGACGTGCGCGGCACGCAGCGCGCCCCCGAACGCCGCTGTCTGCGCGGCCAGTTCGCCGTACGTGACGGCACCGGCGTCGGTGATCAGCGCCGGGGCCGTCGGCGTACGCCCGGCATGCTCCTTGAAGGAGGCGAGGAAAGTGAGGGACGGCACGGTCGAGTCAGCCCAATCCGCTTGTTGGCCAAGGCACTTGCACGGGTCAGAAAGTGCCGTACCGGCTGTGTGCGAAGACGAGCGGCCGCTGGTCGCCGAGGGCGCCCGCGGAGACGACTTCACCGATGACGACGTGATGGTCACCGGCGTCGACGACGCGCGCGAGGGTGCAGTCGAGGTAGGCGGCGGCGTCGGCGAGGACGGGCGCACCGGTCCAGGCGGTGGTCAGCCGCTGGCCGGCGAACCGGTCCACACCGGTGGCGCAGAACTGGCGGGCGATCCGCTCCTGGCCGCTGCCGAGGATGCTCACGGCGAAGTGGCCCGCGGTCTCGATGGCCGGCCAGGTCCGTGACGTCCTGCTGATGCAGAACAGGACCAGGGGCGGTTCGAGCGAGACCGAGGTGAAGGAGTTGATCGACACGCCGGCCGGTCCTTCCGGCGTGTCGGTCGTCACCACGGTCACGCCCGTCGCGAGGTTGCGGAGCACGGAACGCAGGTGCGGTGGTGGCACGACGGGTGTCATCTGGCGCGATGCACCGCGCATGTCCGGCTGGGGCACGTACGTGGGTCCTCTCCTCGGCGGCGTGGGCCCGGCTCAGCCGAGCATCGGCCGCGTCTTCTCCGCGAAGAGGCGCAGGGTGCGCTCCATCATCGCGTACGGCTGTCCGCCGAAGTCGACCTGCCACAGGATGGTGTCCATGCCCAGGGCGCTCTGCATCTCGTCGATGCGTCGAGCGGCGGTCTCCGGTGAACCGATGATGCCGTTGCCGCCCGCGCCCTTGCCGCCGGCCTCGACGGACTTGGACAGGGCCTGGCTGTAGCCCTTGTAGTCGGGCGAGTCGACGGTCAGGACCGACTGGGCCGCTTCCTTCCAGACGTCGATGTACTCCTGGAGGTAGGGCTGGGCCGACTCCATGGCCTCCTCGTCGGTGTCCGCGAGGACCAGCGGCACGACCATGGCGGTCTGCGGCGTACGGCCGGTGTGGCCGTGGTGCTTCTCGAACTCCTCGCGGTAGGCGCTGACGAGGCCGTTGACGAACTGGAACGTCTCGGGCTGGGGGGACGCCGTCACGAGCAGGTTGTAGCCCTGCTCACCGGCCCAGCGGAAGCTGCTCTCCGACATCACGGCGCAGATCCACACCGGCGGGTGGGGGCGCTGGATGGAGGTGGGGTAGGAAGTGGCGTTCTCATAGCGGTAGTACGGGGTGTTCTCGGTGACGTTCTCCTGCGTCCACAGCCGGACCACGGAGTCGACCGTCGTACGGAAGCGCACGATGCTCTCGTCCATGCTCACGCCGAACGCGTCGAACTCGTAGGGCAGGAAGGCGCGGGCGAAGCCGACGTCCAGGCGGCCGCCGCTCATGACGTCGACCTGCGCGGCCTCGGCGGCGATCTGGATGGGGTGGTGGAAGGAGGCCTGGATGCCGCCGGTGAGCAGCCGGATGCGCTGTGTGCGGGCCGCGACGGCGGAGAGGAAGGCCAGGGGGCTCGGGCAGTAGCCGCCGGCGCTGTGCAGGTAGTGCTCGGTCATCTTGATGTGGGAGAAGCCCAGTTCGTCGCCGAGTTCCGCGACGCGCAGTACGTCGGCGAAGTACTCGGGAGCCGAGCGCACCTCCGGGCGGCAGTCGGGGAGCAGCGAGATGCCGTAGTTCATCGAACCCTCCTGGGGGCGCGGGTTGTCGGATCTGCGGGCCGGTACGTCGGAGGCGGCACAGCCGTGTCGCCGGCGGAAGCTCGGCTACGCCAGGCGAACCTATGCAGCGCTGGTGGTCCCGTCAGCCCCCTACCGGGGAATCAGGACCCCCTTAACTGCCATAGGCAGGCAGCACAGGGGGTTGGGGGGAAGCGGGGGCGGGTGGGGGTGCGTGGGAGAAGGTGGGGGAGCGTGGGAGGAGGTGGGGTGAGGTGGGGTGAGGTGGGGTCACTCTGCCGGGATGGCCGACTGCAGGGCGGGGCCGAGGTCGGAGCGCTGCTTGACCGACAGCTTGCGGTAGATGCGGGTCATGTGCTGCTCGACGGTGCTGACGGTGACGTACAGCTTCTCGGCTATCTGACGGTTCGTGTGGCCTTGACCGGCGAGGACCGCCACACGTTTCTCGGCGGCGCTCAGGACGGCGACGGTGGAGGTCTCCGGCGCGGCGGCAGGGCTGACGCCGGGGCGTTCGGCGCCCCCCGTCATGGGGACCAGCATGGCCTTGAGCGGTCCCGCACCGCACTGGTTGGCCAGCTTGAGGGCGCGCGCCGCGGTGACCTCCGCGTGGTCGTGCTCGCCGAGTGCCTTGTAGGCGTGCGACAGGCCGACGAGGGCCTGGGCCAACCCCAGGCGGTTGCCGACGTGCTGGGACCGCTTGGCGGCTTCCTTGAGGGGGGTGACGGCGGCCCGCGCGTCCTTGGTGGCCGCCCAGGCCCGCAGGGTCAGCCCCCAGGCCTCGTGCTGATCGGGCCCGAGCAGGCTCTGCTGTTCCTTCAGGAGGGCGACGGCCTGCTCCGTCTCCCCCAGGCAGAGGTGTGCGTGGGCGGCGCTGGTGCGCCAGGAGAAGACCGCCGGGCTGTCGAAGCGCCAGCGGGCGAGCGTTTCACCCACGCTGTTGAAGTCCCGCAAGGCCGCCTTGAACTGACTGGCCGCCAGGTAGTAGTGGCCGCGTGCGTTGAGGTAGGCGACGCCGAAGAGGGTCTGGGACGCGGCGGGGGGCATCTTCATCGTCAGATACGTGGCGGCCTTCTCGTAGTGGCCCATGGCGGTGGCCGTCTGGATGAGCAGGGAGAACGGCAGACCGATGACCACGCCCCAGCTCTCGGGCGCCACCAGGGCGAGGGCGGCCTGGGTGACCTGCGCGGATTCGGCGAGCTCGCCCCTGCGCAGGTGTACGGCCGCCTTGAGGGTCATGAACAACGCCCGCCACATCGGGGTGTGTTCGACGGTGGTGGCGCCGAGCAGGGAGTCGCACCAGGAGGCGGCCACGTCGAGGCGGTCGCCGAACACCATCGTCATGAGCGCCGATGTGACCGGCAGGAGCGTCTTGTCGTCGAGGTGCGTGGTGAGGAGGATCTGCTCGGCCTTCTGCACCGCCTCTTCCAGGTGGCCCTCGCGCAGCACGGCTTCGAGCATGGCCACCGTCTGGTGCTGCGGGGCCCACAGCGAGGAGGCGACCGTGGAGGAGGGGTGCGGCGGCTGTGCGGGGCGCCCCATGACCTCGTCGGCGAGACCGGGGAAGAAGTACGGCAGCCACAGCGCCGCCGAGTCGAGTTCGGGCAGCCCGTCATGGTGGCCGGTGGCCGCCTCGCCGTTGCGGCGTATGTCGCGCAGGGTGTCGAGGGCCTGGTCCAACTGGCCGTCCCACAACAGATAGTGGAAGGTGCGTACGGCGTCGTC
The DNA here is from genome assembly GCF_053610705.1 of Streptomyces sp. NPDC054872. Lineage (NCBI taxonomy): Bacteria > Bacillati > Actinomycetota > Actinomycetes > Kitasatosporales > Streptomycetaceae > Streptomyces > Streptomyces sp. NPDC054872. The sequence continues at coordinate 489,768 of NZ_JBSGYY010000001.1, forward strand.
ACCGGTGAGCACACCCGCGGCGACGGCCTCGACGAGCTCCGGCAGATAGCGCTCGACGGCACCCGCGGGGTTGCTGCGCCACTCGGCGCTGATCAGCATGGAGGCGAGCCCGGCGCGCTCGGCGGGGTCACCGCAGGCGCGATGGGCACAGCGCAGATAGCGGACGGCGGCGCTCGACCGCCCTTCCGCCAGGGCTTGTTCGGCTGCGATGCGCAAGGTGGCCGCACACCAGGGCTGCTGTTCGCCGGAGGCCAGGATGTGCCTGGCGACGACGGAGGCGGCTTCGCCGGCCTCGTGCAGCAGGTGGGCGGCCTGTGTATGGAGTTTCTTGCGTTCACCGCCGCTCATGCTGCTGAGCACGGCGGAGCGCGCGGCGCCGTGGCGGAAGCGGCAGCCTTCCACGAGACCGGTGGAGCGCAGGACGTCGACGGCCTGGGCGAGCAGGGACAGATCGTGGCCGAGGAACCTGCCGAGCAGAGGGAGTGACGCCTGCTGGCCCAGGATGGCGATGCCCTGGGCCGTCTCCTGGACCAGGCGCGAGTCACTGCGGTGCAGCAGGTCGAGTACGGCTCGTCGGTGGGCGCTGCCCGCTGCGGGCAGCCCGGATATCAGGTCCGGCTTGGACTGGAAATCGTCGATGAGCGCCTTGACGATCAGCGGGTTGCCGCCGCTCATACGGTGGATGGGGCCGGCGAGGTGACCTGCCGTGCTCGGCAGGACCTCCCCCGCGATGGCGGCCGCGACCCCCGCTTCGCTCAGGAGCTCGACCGGTACGCGGGAGCAACCTGGGGAGCGCAGCAGCTCGGACCTGACGTCACGAGGGATCGGGGCGAGGAATTCCGCTTCGCTGAGGACGAGCAGGACCCGGGCCGAGTGGAGTCGGCGGGCCAGGTGGAGCAGGCACTGCAAGGAGGCGTCGTCCGCGAACTGGGCGTCGTCCACGAGGATGACGACGGGGCGGCTGCGGGCCAGGTCCCTGAGCGCCTCGCACACGACGCGTGAGAGCGACATGGTGCTACATCGTCCGCCGGGCGCGGCGCGGTCCGGCGCCAGGCCGTCGGATGTCTCCTTCATCCAGCCGACGATGGCTTCCTCGATGCTCGGCGCACAGGTTTCACAGGCCTGGAAGATCTGTTCGAGGACACCCAGGAACATGGACTGTTCGGCACGTGAGGCATTGGCGCTCAGAACGGCCGCGCCCCGGCTCTCCGCGTACTCCGCGAAGGTGTGCAACAACGTTGTCTTTCCACTGCTCAACGGCCCGCTCACCAAGGCGACCGAAAACTGCCCCGCCATACTCCGCTTCAGTAAGTGATGAAGTTCCATGAACGGAGCATCACGCTCGGTGAGCTCCAGCATCAATCCGGCTTGTCCCATGGCTCCCCCGTTCCTACGGCTTGGACACTTCTTGGCAGACATGACCGGCCGATGTGACAGTGGATGGAGACCAGCACCGTGACCTGAAGTCTGCCGTGTTGATCAAAAGCACTTCACTGCGAGTGACTAAGACCGAAGCCAGTTGTCGGTGTCGTCACTCAACCGAGAGCACAGTAGCATTTGGTTGACCAGTCACGGAACCCGCAATTTCGCTGCCACGCGCCCGGTGACAGATACCCCGAACTGCGCCTAATTACTGGCATCGACAACACTACTGATCGCGAGTGAAGCGGAATTCAACTTTCCTTTTGTTGCCCCGCCACCCCTCCCCCTACCCCGCGCCAACCCCCTACCGGAGCGCGGACACTTAGGGGTGACCTACGGGTATGGGGGGACACCGCCCACGACGGACACTCGCCGTACATCCCTGTCCTCCCTCACCCCTTCCGGAGTGGACTTATGGCCGACACGAGCGCGGGTTTCACCGGTGCGGTACCGGCGCCCGAGCAGATGCACGAGCTCGACTTCATGCTTGGCACAATGTCATGCATTCTCAATACCGGAACAAAGATCACCGGAGAGATCAAGCCAGTCCTGAGCGGCCACTATTACGAGTTTGAATTGACGGCGAACCGGACGAACGGTGAGCAGCTCAGCGGCAGATGGCTGCTCGGATGGAACTCCACCGACGCGGTGTTCACCAGCTACTACTACGACGACACGGGAATGCAGGGATTCTCCACCGCACCCGGCTGGCAAGACGGTGAGCTGCCCTTCCAGGGCCGCTACACACTCGCGGATTCACATGTCGAAGTACGCACCGTCTTTCGACGGGTCGACGAGGACAACTTTGTCATACATGAATCCATGCTCAAGAATGGCGAGTGGGTTCTGCTGGACACGCAGGACTGCCACCGCACGCGCTGAGCGTTCCGCTCCGGCGGCACAACGGGCTGTGACCGACCCCTGAGGGTCGGTCACAGCCCGTTGTCAGGAGGCAGGCCGCTCGACCGCGGCCCGCGCCGCGCCTCACGAAGCGCCGAACTCCCGGTCGATGAGGTCGAAGAGCTCGTCGTCGGTGGCGAGTTCGTCGGCGGCGGGCCCCTCGGCGGTCCGCGCACCGGGGAGCACGACCCGCTCCCCGCGCACCACACGCGCCAGTGCCTCCAGGCTTCCCGCGATCACCTGACGGTCGTCGCCCTCGCCGAGTCCGGCGACCGCGCGTTCCAGCTCACCGATCCGGGCCAGGACGGTGGGGCCGGCCGTGGCACCGCCGAGTTCGGCGTCGATGTGCCGGGCCAGGGCGTGCGCGGTCGGGTGGTCGTAGATCGCCGATGTGGGCAGGTGGAGCCCCGCGGTGCTGTTCAGGCGGTTGCGCAGCTGGACGCCGGCCAGTGAGTCGAAGCCCAGGTCGCGGAAGGGGCGCCGCGGGTCGATGGCGTCGGCGCCCGGGTGCTGGAGCACGGCTGCCGCCTGGGCGCGTACGAAGTCCAGGAGCGCCGTGGCCCGTTCGGCGGGCGCCAGCGCGGCGAGCCGGTCCTTCAGGGTGCCGGCGTCTGTGCCGTCGCCGTCGGGCCGGACCGCGGGGTGGGCCGCGCTCACCTCCGGCAGCGCGGCCAGGAGGGGGCGGCGCGGTTGTGCCGTGCCGGAGTAGCGGCGCCAGTCGATGTCGGCGACCATGGCGAGCGGTTCGTCCTGATCCAGGGCCCTGCGCAGCCCCGCGAGAGCGATGCCGGGCTCCATCAGGCGGACCCCGCCCTGCCGCAGCCAGTTGGTCGGCACGCCCTCGGCCATGCCTTTCCCGGCCCACGCGCCCCAGGCGATCGAGGTGGCGGGCAGTCCTTCGGCCCGGCGTGCGGCGGCGAGGGCGTCGAGGTGGGCGTTGGCGGCGACGTAGTTGCCCATGCCGAAGTTGGGCAGCAGGTTCGCGCAGGACGAGAAGAGCACGAAGGCCGTGAGGTCCCGGTCCCGGGTGAGGTCGTGGAGGTGGTCGGCGGAGGTGGCCTTCGCCCGTACGACGGTCTCCAGCTGCTCGGGGGTGAGGGTGGGAAGGAAGCTGTCGTCCACGACGCCGGCCGTGTGGAAGACCGCGGTGAGCGGCCGCTCCGCGGGGAGGGTGTCAAGGAGGGCCGCGAGCGCGCCGCGGTCGGCGGCATCGCAGGCGGCGACGGTCACTTCGGCGCCGAGTGCGTTCAGTTCGGCCGTCAGCTCGGCGGCGCCGGGGGCTTCGGGGCCACGGCGGCTGATGAGCAGCAGATGACCGGCGCCCGCACCGGCCAGCCAACGCGCGACGTGGGCGCCGAGCGCTCCGGTGCCACCGGTGACCAGGACGGTGCCGGAGCCACTGGGCTGCCAGGCCGGGGCCGCGGGCGTCTCTTCGGCGGGCGCGGGCCGTACGAGGCGTCGGGCGAGGATCCCCCGGGGGCGGACGGCCAGTTGGTCCTCGCCCTCGATGCCGGCCAGAACACGGCACAGGCGTTCCCGCGCGGTGGAGCTCACCTCCGGCGGCAGATCAGCCTCACCTCCCCAGCGCCGCGGGTCCTCCACGGCCAGTGCCTGGCCGAGGCCGAAGACCTGCGCCTGGACGGGACGTGGCGGCGCGTCGTGCGCTCCGGTCGTGACGGCGCCGCAGGTGAGCAGCCACAGCCGGGCGTCGGTACCGGCGTCGTCCAGGGCCTGGATGAGCGCGAGGGTGCCCGCGAGGCCGGCTGTCAGCGCCGGATACCGGGGGTGGGGGGTCTCGTCCAGGCCGAGGAGGGAGACGATGCCGACGGGGCGGGTGGCGCCGCCGTCGAGCGCCTCGCGGATGAGTGCGGCGAGCTCGTCACGGTCCGCCTTCCCCGTGGTCGCCGTGGTCCCCGCGCTCCCCGCGCTTCCCGTGGGGACGACGACAGTTTTCGGGTCTCCGCCTCGGTCGGCAAGGGCCTGGCGGCAGCCTTCGGCCCACGGGTGGTCGAGGCTCGCCTCGGAGACGATGACGAGCCAGGTGCCGGAGACGTCGGCGGGGGCTCCGTCGCCGCCGCGCTTCCGCGGCACGGTCTTCCAGCGGACCCGGTACTGGGACGCGTCGACGGTGACGTCCTCGCGACGGCCGCGCCACCAGGAGGACAGGGCGGGAAGGACGGGGGTGAGGGTGTCGGTGTCGAGGTCGAGGGTCTTGGCCAGGACGTCGGCGTTGCCCTGCTCCACGTCCGCCCAGAACTCCGCGTCGGCGAGGCTCACTTCGTCGGTCACGGCACCGGCACCGGTGCCAGTGCCGACGCCGGCCGTTGCGGTACGGGTGTCGAGCCAGTACTGCTGGTGCTGGAAGGGATAGGTGGGCAGGTCGACGGGTCGGGGGCTCGTGGGCCACCGCACGGATGTGCCGTGGGTCCAGGCCTGCGCCAGGCCGGTCAGGAACGTGCGGGGTTCCGGCTTGTCCGCCCGCAACAACGGCACGACCACGGTCTTCGGGTCACCGGCGCCCCATTCCGCCACGCATTCGGCAGCCGGTCCGGACAGGACAGCGCTGGGACCGACTTCCAGCAGAACGTTCGCCCCACCCTCGACCAGCCAGCGCACCCCATCGGCGAAACGCACCGCCTCACGGACATGCCGCACCCAGTACCCGGGGGAAGTGATCTCCTCGGCGGTGACCGGACGCCCGGTCACATTGCTCAGCAACGGGATACGCGGCGCCGACAACTCCACACCCGCCACCACCCGGCCGAACTCCTCCAACACCGGCTCGACGAGAACTGAATGGAAGGAGTTCGATATCTCGAGGCGACGCACCCGCCGACCCTGCCCACGCCACCACTCCCCGGCCCGCTCCAACGCATCCTCGGCACCGGACAGCACCACCGACCGCGGCCCGTTCACCGCGGCCACCTCGCCACTGGCACCAGCACCGGCACCGGCACCGGCACCGGCACCGGCACCGGCGGCCAGCCAATCCCGTACCTCCGCCTCACTCGCCTCGATCGCCATCATCCCGCCACGCGCGGGCAACCCGTCCATCAACCGCCCACGCGCGGCCACCAGACGGCACGCATCCTCCAGCGACAACACACCCGCCACATGAGCCGCCGCGAACTCGCCCACGGAATGCCCCATCACATAATCCGGGCACACCCCGAACGACTCCACCAACCGGAACAAACCCACCTCAAAGGCGAACAACCCCACCTGCGTGAAGACCGTCCGCCCCAAACCGTCGACCTCGCCGAACACCACATCCCGCAGCCGCACCCCCTCCACACCCAGATGCGCGTCCAGGTGCCCGCACGCCTCGTCGAAAGCCGACGCGAAGACAGGGAAGGCGTCATACAACTCTCGCCCCATGCCAGGTCGTTGAGCACCCTGTCCGGAAAAGAGCATGGCCGTACGTGCCGCGCCCTGTGCCACTCCGTCCACGACCGCGCCGCTCGTGTCACCGTCGGCCAACGCGGCGAGGCCCGTCGCCAGCTCCTGGTCGTCACCGGCCACCACCACCGCCCGATGCGCCAGAACCGCACGCCGCGCGAGACCCCTGCCCGCTTCCCGCGGGCTCAGCCCTTGTTCCGCCACCGCGTCGCGGACCTGTGCCGCCAGCCCTCGGAGGGCCCCCGGTTCGGCTGCCGACATCGGCACCGCCACCGGCACGGACCCGGGCGGCTCCGACTCATCCGGCTTGTCCAGCTCAGCCGGCCCCCGCGGCGCCTCCTCGACGATCACATGCGCGTTCGTGCCGCTGACCCCGAACGACGACACACCCGCCCGGCGCGCCCGCTCCCCCGTCGGCCACAGCTTGGCCTCGCGCAGCAATTCCACCCCGCCTTCGGACCAGTCCACGTACGGCGTGGGCTCGTCCACGTGCAGGGTCGCCGGCAGCGTCTCGTGCCGCAGCGCGAGCACCATCTTCATCACACCCGCCACGCCCGAGGCGGCGGCCGTGTGCCCCAGGTTGGTCTTCACCGAGCCCAGCCACAGTGGCCGGTCCTCCGCACGGCCCTGCCCGTACGTGGCCAACAGCCCCTGCGCCTCGATCGGATCCCCGAGCCGGGTCCCCGTACCGTGCGCCTCCACCGCGTCCACATCGGCGGACGAGAGGCCCGCGTTGGCCAACGCGGCCCGGATCACGCGCTGTTGAGACGGGCCGTTCGGTGAGGTCAGTGAACTGCTCGCGCCGTCCTGGTTCACGGCGGAGCCGCGTACGACAGCCAGGACACGGTGGCCGTTGCGGCGGGCGTCGGAGAGGCGCTCAAGCACCAACAACCCCGCGCCCTCGCCCCAGTTGGTGCCGTCGGCCGCCGCCGCGAACGCCTTCACCCTGCCGTCCGCCGCCAGAGCACGCTGCCGGGAGAACTCCACGAAGGCCACCGGTTGCGCCATCACCGAGACTCCGCCCGCCAGGGCGAGGGAGCACTCGCCTCGGCGCAGGGAGTGGCAGGCCGTGTGGAGGGCGACCAGCGAGGACGAGCAGGCCGTGTCGAGGCTGACGGCGGGGCCTTCGAGGCCGTACGTGTAGGCGACGCGGCCGGTGATGACGCTGGGCAGGTTGCCGGTGAGGGCGTACCCCTCCGCTTCCTCGGGGACGGAGGCAAGACCCTGGAGATATTCGGAGGGCGAGGCGCCCACGAAGACGCCGGTGTCGCTGCCCCGCAGCCCGAGCGGATCAAGACCCGACCGCTCGAACGCCTCCCACGCCACCTCCAACAGCAGCCGCTGCTGCGGATCCATCGCCAGCGCCTCACGCGGCGAGATCCCGAACAGACCGGCGTCAAAACCCGCCACGTCCCCCAGAAAGCCACCCACCCGCACGTACGACGTCCCCGCCCGCCCCGGATCAGGATCGTAGAGCCCCTCCACATCCCACCCCCGGTCCTCCGGGAACTCCTCCATCGCGTCTCGGCCCCCGGCCATCAACTCCCAGAGCTCTTCCGGGGATTCGACTCCTCCCGGATACCGGCAGGCCATCCCCACGATCGCCACCGGCTCACGAGGGGCCTCGGTGAGGCGGCGGTTCTGGCGGCGGAGGCGTTCGGACTCCTTGAGCGACGTACGCAGCGCTGCGACGAGTTCTTCGGTCGTTGCGGCCATCAGTGGCTCTCCTCATCGGCCGTAGCCATCTTGATCAGTTCGTCGACGTCGACCTCGTCGATCACGCCGTTGGTCGCCACTTCGTCCTCGTACGAGCCGGCGGAGGGTGCTGCGGCCGCGGCGGAGTCGGTCTTCTGGTCCGACAGGCGCAGCAGCGCGTCGAGCAGACCGGCGTCCCGCAGCCGGTCCAGGGGGATGGCCGTGAGCGCGCGGCGGATGTCGTCGTCGCGTTCCGGTGCCGTGCCACCGGGGGCCGGGGTCCGCGGGCCGTCGTCCCCGGTGAGCTCGGTGTGGATGCGCCGGGTCAGCGCGTTGGGGGTGGGGTGGTCGAAGACGAGGGTGGCGGGCAGGCGCAGGCCGGTGGCCGCGTTCAGGCGGTTGCGCAGTTCGACCGCGGTGAGCGAGTCGAGGCCCAGGTCCATCAGGCCGCCTTCGGGGTCGATGGTCTGCGGTGAAGGGTGGGACAGGACGGTGCCCAGGTGGGTACGGACCACGTCCAGGAGGAAGTGGTGCCGTTCCGACTCGGGGGTGGCGGTCAGCCGTCGCAGCAGGGAGTCGGAGCTTCCGGTGCCGGTGCCCGCGCTGCGCCGTGAGGAGGCGCGGACCAGGCCGCGCCAGATCGGCGGCAGCACACCGGAGTCGGCGAGTCCGCGCAGCCGTCCCATGTCCACGGGGGACGCGAGCAGGGCGGCCTGGTCGACGCGGCCGCCCGCGTCGAAGACGGCCATGCCCTGGTCGCCGGAGATCGGCAGGGCGCCGGTGCGGGCGATGCGGGCCAGGTCGGCCTCGTCCAGGTGCCCGCTCATGCCCGTGGCCTGGGCCCAGATGCCCCAGGCCAGGGAGAGCGCGGGCAGACCCTGGGCGCGGCGGTGGGCGGCCAGGGCGTCCAGGAACACGTTGGATGCCGCGTAGTTGGCCTGGCCGGGGGCGCCCATGGTGCCGGAGGCCGACGAGTACAGGACGAAGGCGGTGAGGTCGAGGTGCCGGGTGGCCTCATGGAGATTGACCGCGGCGTCCACCTTGGGACGCAGCACCCGCTCGAACTGCTCCGGCGTCAACGACCCGATCAACCCGTCGTCCAGCACACCCGCCGCATGCACCACACCCCGCAGCGGAAACTCCTCCGGAACAGCGGCGAGCAACTCGTCCAACGCCGCACGATCAGCCACATCACACGCCACCACACTCACCCGCGCACCCAGCCCCGAGAGCTCCTCCACCAGCTCCCTGGCACCCTCGGCCCGATCACCACGCCGACCGGCCAGGACCACATGCCGCACCCCGTGCTCCACCACCAGACGCCGCGCCACCAGACCACCCAGCACACCCGTGCCACCCGTGACCAGAACACTCCCGTCCCGATCCCAGCCACCCGGCATCCGCAACACCAACTTGCCCACATGCCGCGCCTGACTCATAAACCGCAACGCCTCAGGAGCCCGCCGCACATCCCACACCCGCACCGGCAAAGGACGCAGCACACCCGCCTCGAACAACCCCACGATCTCCGCCAGCATCTGGCCGATGCGCTCGGGGCCCGCCGTGATCAAGTCGCAGACGCGGTAGGCGACTCCGGGGTGTGCGGTGGCGACGGTGTCGGGGTCGCGGAGGTCGGTCTTGCCCATCTCGACGAAGCGGCCGCCGCGAGGCAGCAGCCTCAGGGACGCGTCCACGAACTCGCCCGCGAGCGAGTCCAGGACCACATCGACCCCGCGCCCATCGGTCGCGGCGAGGAACTTCTCCTCGAACTCCAACGACCGACTGGAAGCGATCTCGCCGTCCGCGAAGCCCAACTCCCGCAGTACGTCCCACTTCTTGGGACTCGCGGTCACGAGGGCCTTGGCTCCCCAGTGGTGTGCCAGTTGTACGGCGGCCATGCCGACCCCGCCGGTCGCCGCGTGCACCAGGACCGTCTCGCCCTCCCGCAGACCCGCCAGATCCGCCAACCCGTAGTACGCGGTGAGGAAGACGGTCGGCACGGAGGCGGCCTGCTCGAAGGTCCAGCCGTCGGGGATCCGGACGACGTAGTGGCGGTCTACCACCACGACGGGGCCGAAGCCGTTGGGCATGACGCCCATGACGCGGTCACCGACGGCGAGGCCCGTCACTCCGGGGCCCGTTTCCAGGACGACGCCCGCGCCTTCGGAGCCGAGGCCCTTCTGGTCGGGGACCATGCCGAGGCCCACGACGACGTCACGGAAGTTCATGCCCGCGGCGCGTACGGCAATGCGTACGGTGCCGGGCTCCAGTGGTGCCTCGGCGTCCGGGGCGGGCTGCAGCGCCAGGTCGTCGAACGTGCCGGTCGCTCCAGTGGTCTCCAGACGCCAGGCGGCTCCGGGCGGCGGCACGAGGGCTCCGTCGGCGCCGACGCGCGCGAGGCGCGGGACGAGTATCCGGTCGTCGCGCAGGGCGAGTTGGGCCTCGGACGTGGCGATGGCGGCGGGCAGGGCGGGGCCCCACGCGGCGCTGTCACCGTCGATGTCCAGGAGCGTGAACCGGCCGGGGTGCTCGGCCTGCGCGGAACGGATCAAGCCCCAGACGGGGGCCGCCGCAAGGTCGGGCACGTCGCTGTCGGCGCCGACGGCGACCGCGCCCCGGGTGACCACGACCAGCCGGCAGCCCTCAAGCCGCTCGTCATCGAGCCAGGCACGCACGGCCACCAGAAGCTGATCGAGAACGCCACGCACGCCGTCCGCGAGGCCGTCGCCGGTATCGGAGACCGTGCCTGTGACGGTGAGTACGGCCGTGTCCGGTATCGGGTTTCCGGCGTCGATCGCCTCCAGGAGTTCGGCCACCGAGCCGTGGTGGCGGGTGGGCACGGTGCCCGGGGTGGCGGCGGCGATCCGCAGTGGGTCGGGGCCGATGAGCGCCCAGGTACCGGAAGCCGGTGCCTCGGGGGCCTCCGTCGGGGCCCAGTCAAGTTCGAACAGCGAGTCGTTGGCGCCGTCGCCGGAGCCGCGCAGGTGCCCGGCCGAGACGGGACGGGCCATCATCGAGGCGGCGGAGAGCACGGGCTCACCGGCGGCGTCGACGGCGTGCAGGCTCACGGAGCCCTCGGCGGCCTTGGTGATCCGTACCCGCAGCGCTGCGGCGCCGGACGCGTGCAGGGAGACGCCGCTCCAGGCGAAGGGCAGCCAGGTGCCCTCCTTCGGCAGCAGACCGCCGAGGCCCAGGGTGTGCAGGGCCGCGTCCAGGAGCGCCGGGTGCAGTCCGAAGCGGGCGGCTCCGTCCCGCACCACGTCGGGCAGGGTGACCTCGGCGAAGAGGGTGTCGTCGGCGCGCCAGGCTGCGGTCAGGCCCTGGAAGGCGTCACCGTACCCGTGCCCGCGGTCCGCCAGTTCCGCGTACATGCCCTCCGCTTCGAGCGGCTCGGCGCCTACCGGGGGCCACACTCCGAGGCTCTCGAAGGCCGCGGCGTCGGCGGTGCGGTTGGCCGCGAGGAGGCCACTGGCGTGCCGCGTCCAGATGCCGCCGTCCTCGGGCCGGGAGTGCACGCCGACCTCCCTGCGGCCCGTCTCGTCGGCGGCGCTGACGGCGACCTGGAGGCGGACGCCGCCGCGCTCGGGCAGGACGAGCGGCGCCTCGAGTGTGAGTTCCTCGATGTGGCCGCAGCCGACCTCGTCGCCGGCGCGGATGGCGAGCTCGACGTACGCGGTGCCGGGCAGCAGCACCACACCGGCCGCCGCGTGGTCGGCGAGCCACGGATGGGTGCTCAACGAGAGCCGCCCGGTGAGCAACACCCGGTCGTCTTCGGCCTGTTCGACGGTCGCGCCGACCAGCGGGTGGCCTGGGGACGTCAGCCCCGCCGCAGAGACGTCGCCGTCCTGCGGGTCGGGATCCACCCAGTAGCGGTCACGCTGGAAGGCGTACGTGGGCAGCTCGACCCGCGGCGTGTCTGCCGGGTACAGGGTGCTCCAGTCGACGGGCACGCCCTGCGCCCAGGCCTGGGCCAGCGCGGTGCAGAAGCGGCGCAGGCCGCCCTCGTTGCGGCGCAGAGTGCCGAGGGCCACGGCCGACGCACCCGCCGCGTCGACGGTCTGCTCGATGCCGGGAAGGACGACGGGGTGTGTGCTGACCTCGATGAACACCTCGTGTCCCGCGGCCAGCAGGCTCCGTACGCCGCCCTCGAAGTCGACGGCCTCGCGCACATTGCGGTACCAGTACGCGGCGTTCAGTTCGCTGGTGTCGAGGAGCTCGCCGGAGACGGTGGAGCAGAACGGCACGTGCGACGTCTCGCCCTTGATGTCCGCCAGTTCGGCGAGGAGCGCGTCCCGGACCTGTTCGACCTGCGGCGAGTGCGAGGCGAAGGTCACCGGCACCACGCGGGCCTGGAGTCCGTCGGCGACACAGGCGGCCACCAGGTCCTCGACCGGGCCGGGCTCGCCGGAGATGACGGTGGACGAGGGGCCGTTGAACCCGGCCACCACAACCGCGTCGTCCTCGGTGCACCCCAACTGGGCTATTCGCTCCCGCACTTGATCGGCCGGAAGGCCCACGGAGGCCATGGCGCCCTTGCCGGTGAGAACCTCCGCGAGCAGCCTGCTGCGCAGCACGATCACGCGGGCGGCGTCTTCGAGGGACAGCGCCCTGGACACACACGCCGCGGCGACCTCCCCCTGCGAGTGACCGATCACCGCCGCCGGACGCACACCACACGCCTGCCACAACCGGGCCAACGACACCTGCACCGCGAACATCACCGGCTGCAACACATCGATCCGCTCCAGCCAGCCCTCCTCCTCACGCCCGAGAACCTCCACCACCGACCAACCCGTCAACGGCTCGATCACCTCGGCACACGCAGCCACCGACTCCGCGAACACCGGCGAACTCTCCAACAACTCCCGCGCCATACCCCGCCACTGCGACCCCTGCCCCGGAAACACGAACACGGGGCTGACCTCGCCGCGTGCGACGCCGTCCACGACGTTCTCCGCGGTGGTGTCGCCGTCGGCGATGGCGCTCAGGCCGGTGGCCAGTTCGTCCTGGTCGGCCGCGATGACCACGGCCCGGTGCGCGTGTGCGGTGCGGTGCGCGAGGGCGGCGCCGACGGATTCCACCGTGGGCGCCGTCCCGGACTCGGTGAGGAACGCGCCCAGGCGGGCGGCCTGGCCGCGCAGCCCGGCGACGCCCCGGCCGGAGACCGGGACGGCGGCGAAGCCGAGAGGGGCCTCGACGGGGGACACGGCCCGCTCGGCGGCGGCCGATCCCCGGGCGGTGGTCCGCTCGGGGGCGGCGGGCGCATCGCCCAGGATCAGGTGCGCGTTGGTGCCGCTCATGCCGAAGGAGGAGACGGCAGCGTTCCGCGGGCGGTCACCGCCCGGCCAGGCACGGGACTCGGTGAGCAGGCTGACCGCGCCCGACTCCCAGTCGACGTGCGGGGTCGGGTCGTCCGCGTACAGGGAAGGCGGCAGCGTCTCGTGGCGCAGCGCCATCACCATCTTGATGACCCCGGCGACACCCGCCGCGGCGGCGGCGTGCCCCATGTTCGACTTCACGGAGCCGAGCCACAGCGGGGCGTCGTCCGTGCGGGCCTGCCCGTAAGTGGCGAGCAGGGCCTGCGCCTCGATGGGGTCGCCGAGCTTGGTTCCGGTGCCGTGCGCCTCGACGGCGTCGACGTCGGCGGCCGTCAGGCCCGCGTCGGCGAGGGCCTGCCCGATGACCCGCTGCTGGGAGGGCCCGTTGGGGGCCGTCAGACCGTTGCTCGCGCCGTCCTGGTTGACGGCCGACCCGCGGATCACCGCGAGCACCGTATGCCCCTGGCTGCGGGCCCGTGAGAGACGCTCGACGAGGAGCATCCCCACGCCCTCCGCCCAACTCGTGCCGTCGGCGGCGGAGCTGAAGGAGCGGGCACGGCCGTCCGCGGAGAGGGCGCCCTGCCGGGAGAACTCGACGAAGGCGCCGGGCCCGGACAGCACATTGGTGCCGCCGGCCAGCGCGAGGTCGCACTCGCCCCGGCGCACCGCCTGGCAGGCCAGGTGCAGGGAGACGAGCGAGGACGAGCACGCCGTGTCCACGGTGACCGCGGGCCCCTCGAGGCCCAGGACGTAGGAGATGCGGCCGGATGCGACGCTCAGGGCGTTGCCCGTGATGGTGTAGCCCTCCAGGTCCTGCGGCACCTGGGTCAGACGGGAGAGGTACTCGGAGCCGCCCGCGCCGACGAACACGCCGGTGCGGGTCGCCTGGAGCGCCGCCGGGTCGAGCCCCGCCCGCTCCAGTGCCTCCCAGGAGACTTCGAGCAGGATGCGCTGCTGCGGGTCCATCGCCAGGGCCTCGCGCGGCGAGATCCCGAAGAACTCCGCGTCGAAGCCCGCCACGTCGTCGAGGAACCCCGCGCCCTTCGTGTAGAAGGTGCCGGGCCGCTCCGGGTCAGGGTCGTACAGACGGTCGAGGTCCCAGCCACGGTCCTGCGGCATGGGCGTGACGAGATCGGCGCCCTCGGCGATGCGCTCCCAGAACGCTTCCGGTGAGTCCGAGCCGCCGGGGAACCGGCAGGCCATGCCGACGATGACGATCGGGTCGTCGTCGGGCCCCGCCTCGCGCGCGGGGGCCAGTGCGGCGGCGACCGGCGTGCGCTGCCCGCCGGGGAGCTGCTCGTCCACGTAGCGGGCGAGCGCGGCCGGGCTCGGGTGGTCGAAGACGAGGGTCGCCGGGAGGCGCAGGCCGGTCGACGCGATGACGCGGTTGCGCAGCTCCACGGACATCAGGGAGTCGAAGCCGAGGTCCTTGAAGGCCTGCGCGGGGCCGACGGCCGTGGGGTCGGCGTGTCCGAGTACGGCACCGACATGGGCACGTATCAGCTCCAGGAGGACGCGCTTGCGCTCGTCCCCGGCGAGCCCGGCGATGCGGCTCGCCTGCGTTGCGCCCTCACCGCTCCCGCTTCCCGGGTCCGTGCGGTCCGCACGCCGCCGGGCGGCGTGGATCAGGCCGCGCCACAGGGGTGACACGGTGCCGTGCCCGGCCTCCTCGCGCAGTCGGGCGAGGTCGATGCGGGCGGCGAGCGGCGCCGGGTGCGCGCCGGCGCGGGCGGCGCCGAGGAGGGCGAGGGCCTGGGGCGTGCTCATGGGGCGCAGGCCGGTGCGGGCCAGCCGGGCCCGGCCGGGGGCGTCGAGCCGGGCGGTGATGCCACCCGCCTGCTCCCACTGCCCCCAGGCCACCGAGGTCGCCGGCAGTCCGCGGGCGCGGCGGTGGGCGGCGAGGGCGTCCAGGAAGGTGTTGGCGGCGGCGAACGCGGCTTGGCCCGGGCCCGCGAGCAGCCCTGCCGACGCGGAGAAGAGCACGAAGGCCGACAGGCCGAGACCGGCGGTGAGTTCGTGGAGGTGCCGTGCGCCGTCGGCCTTGGGGCGCAGCACCTCCGTGAGGCGCTCGGGGGTGAGCCCCGCGAGCAGTGCGTCGTCGAGGAGCCCGGCGGTGTGGATCACGGCGGTCGGCGGGTGTTCCGCGAGGAGCCGGGCGAGCGCATCGCGGTCGGCGACGTCGCAGGCGGCGACGGTCACTTCGGCACCGAGCGCGGTGAGTTCCGCGTCGAGCGCGGCGGCACCGGGAGCGTCGGCGCCCTGGCGCGAGACCAGCACGAGCCGTCGTACGCCATGGCCGCTCACCAGGTCCCGGGCCACGGCCGCTCCGAGTGCCCCGGTGCCCCCGGTGATCAGGACGGTGCTCTCGGGGTCCGGCGTGAAGGGCGGCGGCACGGTGTCGGGCTGCTGGGTCCTGGCGAGGCGCGGGACGAGCAAGGTGCCGTCGCGCAGGGCCAGTTCGGGCTCGTCCGCCGCGAGGGCCGCGGCCAGGTGCGCGGACCAGTCGGACCGGTCGGCTCCTTCGTCCTCGCTTGCGGCGTCGGGGTCCGCGTCGAGCAGCACGACGCGGCCCGGGTGCTCGGCCTGGATGCCGCGTACGAGGCCGGGGACCGCCGCCGCGGCGAGGACCGGCACGTCGCCCGCACCGCCGTCGGCCGCGGCCGCGACGGCACCGCGTGTGACGACGACGAGGCGCGGCCCCGGCTCGTCCGCCGGCTCAGACTCCGACTCGGCGTGCGATTCCGGTGCCGGTGGCTCCTGGGTGAGCCAGGTCTGCAAGGCCTGGAGCACGGCTCGCGCGGGGGTGTGCGGGTCGTCGTCGGCGGAGGCGGTCCCACAGCGCAGGACCACTGCGGGTGGTAATGGAGCGCCGGCCGCGCGGAGTTGGGGGAGGTCCGCGAAATCGACGTAGCCCGGCTCGCTGTCCGTCCTACGGTTCGGCCCGTCTCCCGGCTCGTCTTCGCGTTCAGGGTCGGGGACGTCGCCGGTCAGCGGCGTCCAGGTCACGTGGAACAGCGCGTCGGCGAGGTGACCACGGGCCGGGTCGACGCCCAGCTGATCGGGCGTGACGCGGCGCGCCACCAAGACGGGTACGGAGAGGACCGTACGGCCGCTCGGGTCCGTCAGGAGGAGGGACACGGTGTCATCGGCGGTACGGGTGATGCGTACGCGGACGTCGGCCGCCCCGGTCGCCAGCAGGGTCACGCCCTGCCAGACGAACGGCATCCGGGTGCCCTCGTCGCCGTCGGCCGGCATGCCGAGGTCGAGGGTGCGCAGGACGCGGTCGAGCAGCGCGGGGTGCAGCCCGAAGCGCTCGGCTTCGGCGCGCAGCTCGTCGGGGAGCCGGACTTCCGCGAAGGTCTCGGCGCCGCGCCGCCAGGCCCGCGCGTCCGCTTCGGTGCCGGGGACGGGCTCGGCTCCTGGCGGCGGCCAGGCGGTGAGTTCCCCGGCGGTGTCCACGGGCGCGGCTTCGCCCAGGATGCCGCCCGCGTGCCGCAGCCAGCCGCTGTCGCCCACCCGGGAGTGCACGGCGAACGCCCGGCGCCCTTGCGGGTCGGCGGCCTCGACGACCACCTGAAGTTGGACCTCGTCCGCCTCGGGCAGCACCAGCGGCGTCTCCAGGGTGAGCTCCTCGACGCAGGCGCACCCCACGGCGTCACCGGCACGCACCGCGAGCTCGACGTACACCGATCCCGACACCAGGGACTGCCCCGCGGGCGCGTGGCCGCCGAGCCAGGGCTGGGCCCGCAGGGACATACGGCCGCCGAGGACCGTTCCGCCCCCGTGGGCCAGCTCCACGGTCTCGCCGAGCAGGGGGTGGCCCGGGGATGAGGCCGGGGCGTGATGGAGCCAGAAGGGCTGGTGCTGGAAGGGGTAGGTGGGCAGGTCGACCGGGCGGGGGCGGGTGGGCCACTGCACCCGTGTGCCGTGGGTCCATGCCTGCCCCAGGCCGGTCAGGAACGTTCGGGGTTCCGGCTGGTCCGCCCGCAGCAACGGCACGACCGCGGCCTCGCGGTCTCCGGCGCCCCACTCGGCCACGCATTCGGTCGCGGGTCCGGACAGGACGGCGCTGGGGCCGACTTCGAGCAGGACCGTGGCCCCGTCCTCCACCAGGTAGCGCACCCCGTCGGCGAAGCGCACCGCCTCACGGACATGCCGCACCCAGTAGCCCGGGGAGGTGATCTCCTCGGCCGGCACCGGGCGCCCGGTCAGATTGCTCACCAGCGGAATACGCGGGGCGGACAACTCCACGCCCGCCGCCACACGGCCGAATTCCTCCAACACCGGCTCGATCAGCGAGGAGTGGAAGGCGTGGGATACGTCGAGGCGACGCACCCGCCGCCCCTGTCCGCGCCACCACTCCCCCGCCCGCTCCACCGCATCCTCGGCACCGGACAGCACCACCGACTGCGGCCCGTTCACCGCAGCCACCTCCACCCCGGCACCAGCACCAGCGGTGAGCCACTCCCGAGCCTCGGACTCGCTCGCCTCGACCGCCACCATCGCCCCACCCGCAGGCAGGCCGTCCATCAACCTGCCTCGTGCGGCGACCAGTTGGCACGCGTCCTCCAGCGACAGCACGCCCGCCACATGAGCCGCGGCGAACTCCCCCACCGAATGACCCATCACATAGTCCGGACGTACCCCGAAGGACTCGACCAGCCGGAACAACGCCACCTCAAAGGCGAACAACCCCGCCTGCGTGAACACCGTCCGACCCAAACCATCGACCTCACCGGACACCACGTCCCTCAGCCGCACCCCCTGCACACCCAGATGTGCGTCCAAGCGCCCACACACCTCGTCGAAGGCCTGCGCGAAGACCGGGAACGACTCACACAACTCGCGCCCCATACCCGCACGCTGGGCGCCCTGTCCGGAGAAGAGCAAAGCCGTACGCGCCCGAGCGGCCGTCACGCCCTCCGCGACCGAACCGCTCACATCACCCCGTGCGACGGCATCCAGCCCCGACGCCAGCTCCTGGTCGTCACCGGCCACCACCACCGCCCGGTGCGCCAGGCCTCCACGCCGCGCGAGTCCCTCCGCGACCATCGGCGCCGACAGCTTCCGTTCGGCCACCGCGTCACGCACGAGCCCCGCGAGGCCACGCAGCGCACCCGGTTCGGCACCCGACAACGGCACCACCACGGGCACGGAACCAGGCTGCTCCGACTGCTCCGACGCATCCGGCCCCGGGGTCTCCTGCGGCGCCTCCTCCAGGATCACGTGCGCGTTCGTGCCGCTGATCCCGAAGGAGGACACACCCGCCCGGCGTGTGCGCTCGCCGATCGGCCAGGCCCGTGCCTCTGTCAGCAGGCGGACGTCTCCCGCGGACCAGTCCACTTCCGGCGTCGGTTCGTCCACGTGCAGGGTCGGCGGCAGCGTCTCGTGCCGCAGCGCGAGCACCATCTTCATCACGCCCGCCGCTCCCGAGGCGGCGGCGGTGTGGCCCAGGTTGGTCTTCACCGAGCCCAGCCACAGCGGCCGGTCCTTCGCGCGCCCCTGCCCGTACGTGGCCAGCAGCCCCTGGGCCTCGATCGGATCCCCGAGCCGGGTCCCCGTACCGTGCGCCTCCACCGCGTCCACCTCGACCGGCGAAAGACCCGCGCTCGCCAACGCGGCCCGGATCACGCGCTGTTGCGACGGGCCGTTCGGCGCCGCGAGGCCGTTGCTGCGGCCGTCCTGGTTCACGGCGGAGCCGCGTACGACGGCCAGGACGCGGTGGCCGTTGCGACGCGCGTCCGAGAGGCGTTCCAGGACCAACAGGCCCGCTCCCTCGCCCCAGTTGGTGCCGTCCGCGGCCGCCGCGAACGCCTTCACCCTGCCGTCGGACGCCAGACCGCGCTGCCGGGAGAACTCGGTGAAGAGGGTGGGGGTGGCCATGACGCTGACGCCGCCGGCCAGGGCGAGGGAGCACTCGTTCTGCCGCAGGCCCTGGCACGCCATGTGCAGGGCGACGAGGGCGGAGGAACAGGCCGTGTCGAGGCTGACGGCGGGGCCTTCGAGGCCGTAGGTGTAGGCGACGCGGCCGGAGACCACGCTGGCGACGTTGCCGGTGAGGGCGTACCCCTCCAGGTGCTTCGGGACGTGGCCGAGGCTGCCCATGTACTCCGAGTTGGGTGCGCCGACGAAGACGCCGGTGTCGCTGCCCCGCATGCCCAACGGGTCGAGGCCCGCCCGCTCGAACGCCTCCCACGCGACCTCCAACAGCAGCCGCTGCTGCGGATCCATCGCCAGCGCCTCACGCGGCGAGATCCCGAACAGACCGGTGTCAAAGCCCGCCGCGTCCTTCAGGAAGCCGCCGACGCGCACGTACGACGTCCCCGCCCGCTCGGGGTCGGGGTCGTACAGGCCCTCCACGTCCCAGCCCCGGTCCCGCGGGAACTCCTCCATCGCGTCCCGGCTCCCGGCCATCAACTCCCAGAGGTCTTCCGGGGATTCGACCCCGCCCGGGTACCGGCAGGCCATCCCCACGATCGCCACCGGCTCCCGGTGGGCGGTCTCGGCGTCCTGGAGGCGGCGCCGGGTCTGGTGCAGTTCGGCGGTGACGCGCTTCAGGTAGTCGATGAGATTGCGTTCGTCAGTCATGTCACCGGTCCTGGTTCTGGCCGAGCTCGTTGTCGATGAAGTCGAGGACCTCGGCGGCCGTCGCCGACTCCAGCCGGGTCAGCACGGTGTCGGAGGTGGTGGCGTCGGAGGAGTCCCTGGCTGCCGTGCTGCCCGTCAGGGCGTGCTGCATGGCGGTGAGGCGCAGGGCGATGTCGTGGCGCAGTTCGTCGTCGGCCGGCAGCTCCGCGAGGGCGGCGTCGAGACGGCCGAGGTCCTCGTAGACCCGCGGTGTGGCCGATGTCGCGCCCGCCGGGGCGAGTTCGGTCAGGAGGTGGTCGGCGATGGCGGCGGGCGTGGGGTGGTCGAAGACGAGGGTGGCGGGCAGGCGCAGGCCGGTGGCCGCGTTGAGGCGGTTGCGCAGTTCGACCGCGGTGAGCGAGTCGAGGCCCAGCTCCTTGAACGGCTGCTCGGCGTCGATGTCCGTGGCGGAGTTCCTGCCGAGTACGGCGGCCGTGTGGTCGCGGACCAGACCCGCGAGGAGGCGGTGCCGTTCCGTCTCGGGGGTGTCGGCGAGGCGGCGTGCCAGTGAGCCGGAGTCGGCGGCGGTGCCGGCCGCGGGCCGGGCAGAGGCTCGTACGAGGCCGCGCCACAGCGAAGGAAGGACGCCCGAGTCGGCGAGTTCGCGCAGTCGCGCCAGGTCGACGCGGGCGGCGAGCAGCAGGGACCGGTCGACGGCGGATCCGACGTCGAACATGTCGAGGGCCAGGTCGGTCGGCATGGGCAGGACTCCGTCGCGGCCTAGCCTGGCCCGGCCCTCGCCGCCGATGTGGGCGGACATGCCGCTGACCTGCTCCCAGAACCCCCAGGCCAGGGAGACGGCGGGCAGGCCCTGGGCGCGGCGGTGGGCGGCGAGCGCGTCAAGGAACACGTTGGCCGCCGCGTAGTTGCCCTGGCCCGGCATGCCCATCACACCGGCTCCGGCGGAGAAGAGGACGAAGGCGGTGAGGTCGAGGTGCCGGGTGGCCTCATGGAGATTGACCGCGGCGTCCACCTTCGGACGCAGGACCCGCTCGAACTGCTCCGGCGTCAACGACCCGATCAGCCCGTCGTCCAGCACACCCGCCGCATGCACCACACCCCGCAGCGGAAACTCCTCCGGGACAGCGGCGAGCAACTCGTCCAACGCCGCACGATCAGCCACATCACACGCCACCACACTCACCCGCGCACCCAGCCCCGAAAGCTCCTCCACCAGCTCCCTGGCACCCTCGGCCCGATCACCACGCCGGCCGGCCAGGACCACGTGCCGCACCCCGTGCTCCACCACCAGACGCCGCGCCACCAGACCACCCAGCACACCCGTACCACCCGTGACCAGAACACTCCCGTCCCGATCCCAGCCACCCGGCATCCGCAACACCAACTTCCCCACATGCCGCGCCTGACTCATAAACCGCAACGCCTCAGGAGCCCGCCGCACATCCCACACCCGCACCGGCAAAGGACGCAGCACACCCGCCTCGAACAACCCCACGATCTCCGCCAGCGTGGCGCCCAGGCGGTCCGGGCCGGCGTCGCGGCCGTCGAAGGCGCGGTAGGTGACGCCGGGGTGGTCGGCGGCGACCTGCTCGGCGTCCCGGACATCGGTCTTGCCCATCTCGATGAAGCGGCCGCCGCGAGGCAGGAGCCTCAGGGACGCGTCCACGAACTCGCCCGCGAGCGAGTCCAGGACCACATCGACCCCGCGCCCATCGGTCACGGCGAGGAACTTCTCCTCGAACTCCAACGACCGACTGGAAGCGATCTCGCTCTCCTCGAAACCCAACTCCCTGAGCACGTCCCACTTTTGTGGGCCCGCAGTCACCAAGACGCGTGCGCCGAGGTGACGTGCCAACTGCACGGCGGCCATGCCGACCCCGCCGGTCGCCGCGTGCACCAGGACCGTCTCGCCCTCGCGCAGACCCGCCAGGTCCACCAGGCCGTAGTACGCCGTCAGGAAGGCGGCGGGGACGGAGGCGGCCTGTTCGAAGGTCCAGTCACCCGGCATACGGACGAGGAAGCGGCGGTCGACCACCACGACGGGGCTGAACGCGCCGGGCATCACGCCCATGACGCGGTCGCCGACGGTGAGGTCCGTGACATCGGGGCCGGTTTCCAGGACGACGCCCGCTGCCTCGCCGCCGATGCCCTCGTGGTCGGTGACCATGCCGAGGCCCACGACGACATCACGGAAGTTCATGCCCGCCGCGCGCACACCGAGCCGTACCTCGCCCGGCCGCAGCGGCGCGTGCGCCTCCGGGCGGGAGATCAGGGCGAGGTCGGCGAGGGTGCCGTGGCCGCCGGCCTCGACCCGCCAGTCCGTTCGGCCCGGCGGCGGCACGAGGCCCCCGTCGCTGCCGACGCGAGCGAGCCGAGGCAGCAGTATCTCGCCGCCGCGCCACGCCAGTTGAGGCTCGTCGGCATCGATGGCGCGGGCCAGGGCGGGCCTCGGCGCCCGGTCCTCGTCGGGGTCGGCGTCGATGAGCACGAACCGGCCGGGGTGCTCTGCCTGCGCGGAACGGATCAGGCCCCAGAGCGGGGCGGCCACCAGGTCGGTGACGCCGTCGTCGGCGGCGACCGCGATCGCGCCGCGTGTGAGCACGACGAGCCGGGTGTCCGCGAGACGGTCGTCGGCGAGCCAGCCCCGCAGGGTGCCGAGAACGTCGAGCAGCAGTCGGTGGACCTGCGCGGGGATGTCCTCGGCGTCGGGTGCGGCGCAGGTGATCACGGCGCCCCGCGGTGCCGGTTCCCCGGCGTCGAGGGCTGCCGTCAGTTCCGCGAGGTCCGTGTGCGTGCGTACGCGCGCGCCACCTGCCGTCAGGGTCTCCGCGGCGGCGAGCGGGTCGGTGCCGAGCACGGTCCACGCGGCTCCGAGGGAGGCGGCCGGGGGCGTCGTGTCGGGCGTCCAGTCGATCTCGAACAGGGCGTCCGCGGCGGGGTTCTGGTGGGCGCGCAGCTGTTGGGCGGAGACGGGGCGGGCGACCGAGGAGTCGATGTGCAGGACGGGACGCCCTGTGGGGTCGGCGACATCGACGCGGACGGTGCCCACGCCGCTCGGCGAGATGCGTACGCGCAGGTCGGTGGCGCCCGCGGCATGCAGACGTACGCCGTTCCAGGCGAACGGCAGCCACAGCCCGTCGGGGGCGGCACCACCCACGAGTGCGGCCTGCATGGCGGCGTCGAGAAGGGCGGGGTGGACGCCGAAGGCGGGGGCCTCGTCGCGGGCGCCCTCGGGGAGGCGCACCTCGGCGAGGACGTCGTCACCGAGCTTCCACAGGGCGGTCAGGCCCTGGAAGGTGTCGCCGTAGCCGTAGCCGCGCGCGGTCAACTCGGCGTATACGTCGCCGACTTCGAGCGGCTCGGCTCCGGCGGGCGGCCATACGCCGAGATCGGCGGAGGGAGCCTCGGTGGTGTCGCCGAGTACGCCCGTCGCGTGTCGCAGCCAGCCTCCCTCGCCTGTCCGGGAGTGCACCGAGAAGGCCCGGCGTCCCGCGTCGTCCGCGGGCTCCACCGCCACCTGGACCCGCACGTCGCCCGTCTCGGGCAGCACCATCGGGGCCTGCAGCGTCAGCTCCTCGACGCAGGCGCAGCCCGCTTCGTCGGCTGCCCGCAGGGCGAGTTCGATGTAGCCGGTGCCGGGCAGCAGGACCACACCGGCCGCCGCGTGGTCGGCGAGCCACGGATGGGTGCTCAGCGAGAGGCGCCCGGTGAGCAACACACGTCCCTCATCGGCCTGCTCGACGGCCGCACCGACGAGGGGGTGGCCGGTCGCGGTCACGCCGAGCGCGGCGGCGTCCGTGGCGCGGGCCCTGGTGCCGAGCCAGTAGCGGTCGTGCCGGAAGGCGTAGGTGGGGGCAGGCGCGGGGTCGACTCCCCGGAAGGGGGTCGTCCAGTCCACCGGGGTTCCCGCCACCCAGGCCGAGGCGAGCGAGGTGAAGAACTGACGCAGTCCGCCCTTGCCGGTGCGCAGGGTGCCGACGGCCGTGACCTCGGCGCCCAGGGCGTGGGCGGTCTCCTCGATGCCGATGGTGAGGACCGGGTGGGCGCTGTTCTCGACGAGGACACGGTGGCCGTCGCGCAGCAGACTGCGGACGGCGGCCTCGAACTCCACCGGCTCGCGGCCGTTGCGGTACCAGTACGCGGCGGTGAGCTCGCCCGGGTCCAGGAGGTCGCCGGTGACCGTGGAGTAGAAGGGAACGGTGACCGGGCCCGGCCTGATGTCGCCGAGGGCGGTGAGCAGTTCGTCGCGGATCTGCTCGACCTGCACGGAGTGCGAGGCGACGGACACGGGGATGACGCGGGCGCGGATCCCGTCGTCGACGCAGCCGGCGACCAGGGCGTCCACGGCGGCGCGGTCGCCGGACACCATGGTCTGACGGGGGGCGTTGCGGCCGGCGATCGCGATGTCGCCGGGCAGGCCCGCGAGTCGCTCGGTGACCCGCTCGGCGGTCAGCGACACGGTCGCCACCGCGCCCTTGCCCGTCAGCGCCCGGGCGAAAAGGCCGCTGCGTACGACGACGACGCGGGCGCCCTGTTCGACGGTCAGCGCTCCGGCCACACAGGCCGCGGCGACCTCTCCCTGGGAGTGGCCGACCACGGCGGCGGGCCGCACTCCGTGGGCCTCCCAGAGCCGGGCCAGGGCCACTTGAACGGCGAAGAGGACGGGCTGCAACAGGTCGATGCGTTCCTGCCAGCTCTCGTCGTCGCCCCGCAGCAGCTCCACCACCGACCAGCCGGTGAGCGCGCGCACAGTGCTGTCGCACTCCTCGACGGCCTCGGCGAACACCGGTGCCGTGTCGAGGAGTTCCCGCGCCATGCCCCGCCAGTGGGTGCCCTGGCCGGGGAAGACGAACGCGACCCTGGCGGCCCGGCCGCCCTGCGCGCGTGCGGTGCCGCGCACCACGTGGCGTGGGGTGCGTTCGTCGCCGAGCGAGCCGAGACCGGCGGCCAGCTCTTCGGGGTCGGCGGCGACGACCACGGCCCGGTGCGAGAGCGGGGTGCGCCGGGCGAGGGTGGCGCCGAGCCCGGGAAGGCCGTCGGCCTGGAGGGCGGCAACGTGCCCGGCTAGGCGTTCGCCCTGCCCGCTGAGGCCGTCGGCGCCGGCGCCCGAGACGACGTACGGCAGCGCTGCGGGCAGCGGCGGCAGCTCGGTCGTGGTGTCGTCCGCCGGGGCTTCGGCGGGTGCCTCTTCGAGGATGACGTGGGCGTTGGTGCCGCTGATGCCGAACGACGAGACGCCGGCGCGGCGCACCCCGTCGGCGCCGGACCAGGGGCGGGCCCGGTCGAGCAGGCGCACGGTGCCCGGCTCCCAGTCGACGTGCGGGGTCGGCTCGTCGGCGTGCAGGGTGGGCGGCAGCGTTCCGTGGCGCAGGGCCATCACCATCTTGATGACTCCGGCGACTCCGGCGGCGGCCTGGGCGTGCCCGATGTTGGACTTGATCGAGCCGAGCCACAGCGGCCGGTCCTTGGTGTGTGCCGTGCCGTACGTGGCCAGGAGGGCCTGCGCCTCGATGGGGTCGCCGAGTGTGGTGCCGGTGCCGTGCGCCTCGACCACGTCGACGTCGGCCGGGGTGAGGCCGGCGTCCGCGAGGGCCTGGCTCATCACGCGCTGCTGGGACGGCCCGTTCGGGGCGGTGAGGCCGTTGCTCGCGCCGTCCTGGTTGACGGCGGAGCCGCGGAGGACCGCGAGGACAGTGTGGCCGTGGCGGCGGGCGTCGGAGAGCCGCTCCAGGACGAGCAGGCCGACGCCCTCGCCGGGACCGAACCCGTCGGCCGCCGCCGAGAAGGCCTTGCTGCGGCCGTCGGTGGCCAGCGCCCGCTGCCGGGAGAACTCGATGAACTGGGCGGGCTGGGCCATCACGGTGGCGCCGCCCACCAGCGCCATGGTGCACTCGCCGCGCGCCAGGGCCCTTGCGCCCAGGTGCAGGGCGACCAGGGACGACGAGCAGGCGGTGTCGACGGTGAACGACGGGCCTTCGAGGCCCAGGACGTAGGAGAGCCGGCCGGAGACGACGCTGAGGGTGTTGCCGGTGACGGCGTAACCCTCCGCGTCGGGCGGCACGTCGGTGAGGTCGGGCAGGTAGCCGGAGTCGGATGCGCCGACGAAGACGCCGGTGCGGCTGCCGCGCAGCGTCCCCGCCTCGATGCCCGCGCGCTCCAGGGCTTCCCACGCGAGTTCGAGCAGGATGCGCTGCTGCGGGTCCATCGCCAGGGCCTCGCGCGGCGAGATCCCGAAGAACTCCGCGTCGAAGCCCGCCACGTCGTCGACGAAGCCGCCCGCGCGGCCGTACGTCTTGCCGGGGCGGTCGGGGTTGGGGTCGTAGAGGCCCTCGATGTCCCAGCCCCGGTCCCTTGGCAGGTCCCCGATGCCGTCGCCGCCCGCGGCGACGAGGTCCCACAGGGTGTCGGGGTCGGTGATGCCGCCGGGGAACCGGCAGGCCATGGAGACGACGGCGAGCGGTTCGCGGGCCGCGCCGACCTCATCGGCCAGTTCCTCGTTCAGGGTGCGCAGCCGCTGGTTCTCCGTCAGCGCGGAGCGCAGTGCCTCGACGATCTCCTCGGTTGATGCGGGCATCGTCAACTCCGTTCCTGGGGGCGGTGCGTGAGCCGGATGAGGTCGTCCAGGGTCATCTCCGCGATGGCGGCGGCTTCGTCGCGTCCACGGGGCGGTTCCGTGCCGTCGGGCGGCTGCGGGGTGTCCGCGGGCTCGGGGGCCAGACGGGTGTCGAGGAGGGCGGCGACGGCGGTCGGTGTCGGGTGGTCGAAGATGAGCGTGGCGGGCAGGCGCAGGCCGGTGGCGGTGTTGAGCCGGTTGCGCAGCTCGATGCCGGTGAGCGAGTCGAAGCCGATGCCCTTGAAGGGCTGCTCCGCGTCGACGCTCTGGGTCGCGGGGTACTGCAGGACGGCCGCGACCTGGGCGCACACCTCCTCCAGGAGTGCGTTCTCCCGCTGCGCCGGGGTGAGACCGGCGAGCCTGCGGACCAGGGCGGCCTCCGCGGTGGAGTCGTCGGCGGCTTCCGGTTCCCAGACGCGGCGCACCTCGGGCAGGTCGCCGATGAGCGGGCGGCGGCGTGCGGCACCGAAGACCTCCGCGAACCGCTCCCAGTCGTTGTCGGCCACGGTGATGAAGGTGTCGTCGTGGTCGAGGATCTGCCGCAGGGCCCGCATCGCGAGATCGGGGTCCATCAGGCGTACGCCGCGTTCGGCGAGGTGCTCGGCGGCGCCGCTCGACATGCCGGGCCCGTCCCAGGCGCTCCAGGCGACGGCGGTGGCGGGTGTGCCCTCGGCGCGCAACTCCTCGGCGAGCGCGTTGAGATACGCGTTGGCCGCGACATAGGCGCCCTGCTGGCCGCCGCCCCACACGCCCACGGTGGAGGAGAACAGCACGAACGCGTCCAGGGATGTCCGGTCGAGCAGCGTGCACAGGTTGCGGGCACCCTCCACCTTGGCGGCGAACACCTCCGCGTACTCCGCGAGTTCGGCCACGGACACGGTGTCCCGGGACCCCTTGAGGCCCGCCGTGTGGAACACCGACGTGATCGGGTGCGCGGCGGGGACGGCGGCGAGCACGGCCGCCAGTCCTTCGGGGTCCGCCACGTCGCAGGCGGTGATCGTCACCTGGGCGCCTAGCGCGGTGAGTTCGGCCGCCAAGTCGGCGGCGCCCGCCGCCGTGGGGCCGCTCCTGCTCAGGAGCAGCAGGTGTTCGGCGCCGTTGTGGGCCAGCCAGCGGGCGACCTGGGCGCCGATCCCGCCGGTGCCACCGGTGACCAGGGCGGTGCCGCGGGGATGCCAGCGGCGGGCGGGCGCACGCCCGGCGAGCGGGGCACGCACCAGGCGCCTGCGGTTCAACTGGTCTCCGCGCACCGCGAATTCGCTCTCGTCGCCGTCCGTGGCGAGCGCGGCGGCGAGAAGCCGCCCGGCCGTGTCGTCGGCTTCTTCGGGCAGGTCGATCTGGCCGCCCTTGCGCCGTGGGTTCTCCAGCAGCGCGACACGGCTGGTGCCGAGGACGTGCGCCTGCCGTGGGTGGGCCGGCGGGTCGGTCTCGTCGACGGAGACGGCTCGGGTGGTCGCCCACCACACGGGTGCGTCGCTCGCGAGGTCGTCGAGCGCCTGGAGCAGGGTGACCGCGGCGGCCGCGCCCGCGGTGAGCTCCTTGTGGCGGCGGTGCGCCCCCTCGTCCAGGGCGAGCAAGGAGAGCACCCCGGCGGGCTCGGCCTCCTCGGTGGCGGCGCGCAGCTGCTTGGCGAAGGCCTCCCGGTGGGCGTCGGCCGCGTCGAGGACCACCTGGCGTACGTCGGCTCCGTGGGCGCCGAGCTCCTCGGCGCATCGGCTCACCCAGGGGTGTTCCACACAGGCGGACGGCACCACGAGCAGCCAGGGGCCGCCCAGTTGGGGCGCTGCCGGTGCGGGCAGAGGCTGCCACTCGACGGTGTAACGCCAGGTTTCGAGCAGGGCATCCGCGTGGCGGTCGCGGCGCCAGGCCGAGAGCGCGGGCAGGGCCGCGGCCAGGGCCTGCGCGTCCTCGCCGTTCAGCCGCAGGGTGCCCGCGAGCTCGCCGGCGTCGGCGCGCTCCACGAGGTCCCAGAACTCGGCGTCGGCGGGGTCCGCCTGCGCGCCGGCCGGTGTCGCGGCGAGGTCGGGCAGGTCGACGCCCGTGGCGGGGGCGGGGGCCAGGGCACGCCAGTCGACGGACACGCCCCGCACCCAGGCCTGGGCGAGGGCCGTACGGAACCTGAACAGGCTGCCGTCCTTGCGGCGCAGGGTGCCCAGGGCCACGGCCGGTGACCCGACCTCGTCCACCGTCTGTTCGATGCCGGGGAGGACGACGGGGTGGGTGCTGATCTCGATGAACGTCTCGTGTCCCGCCGCCAGCAGGCTCCGTACGCCGCCCTCGAAGTTCACGGGCCTGCGGGCGTTCCGGTACCAGTACGCGGCGTTCAACTCCCCTGTGTCCAGGGCCTCTCCGGTCACGGTCGAGTAGAAGGGGATCTCCGCCCGGCCGCCCTGGATTCCGTCCAGTGCGTCGAGCAGGGTTCCTTGCAGCGTTTCGACCTGCGGCGAGTGGGACGCGTAGGTCACCGGCACGACGCGGGCCTGCAGCCCGTCGGCGACACAGGCGGCCACGAGCTCTTCCACTGCCGCTCGTTCACCTGAGATGACGGTGGACGAAGGGCCGTTGAACCCGGCGACCACGACCGCGTCGTTCCCGTCGAACCCCAACTGGGCAATCCGCTCACGCACTTGCTCTGCCGCAAGACCCACGGAGGCCATCGCCCCCTTGCCCGCGAGCTCCTTCGCCAGGATGCGGCTGCGCAGGACCATGACGCGGGCGGCGTCTTCGAGGGACAGTGCCCCGGACACACACGCCGCGGCGACCTCCCCCTGCGAGTGACCGATCACCGCCGCCGGACGCACACCACACGCCTGCCACAACCGGGCCAACGACACCTGCACCGCGAACATCACCGGCTGCAACACATCGATCCGCTCCAGCCAGCCCTCCTCCTCACGCCCGAGAACCTCCACCACCGACCAACCCGTCAACGGCTCGATCACCTCGGCACACGCAGCCACCGACTCCGCGAACACCGGCGAACTCTCCAACAACTCCCGCGCCATACCCCGCCACTGCGACCCCTGCCCCGGAAACACGAACACGGGGTCCGTGGCGGTGGAGCGGGCCGACCCGACGACGGTCCTGCGGGTCTCGCGCCCTCCGGCGACCGCGCCGAGCCCCTTGAGCAGCTCCTCACGCCGGTCGGCGAACAGCACGGCGCGGTGCGGTGCCGGGGGAAGGGCCGCGAGCGCGGAGCCGACACCGGCCATGGAGGCGCCGGGTTCGGCGAGCACGAATTCACTCAACTTCCTCGCCTTGTCCCGCAGTTCCTCGGCGGAGGCGGCGGAAAGGACGCACGGCGTGAGCGCCGCCGCGTCGCGGTACCAGTAGCCGCGGCGCTCCCACGGGTAGCCGGGCAGGCTCACCGTGCGTCCGCGTGCGGGAAGGCGAGCGGGCGGCTCGTATCCGCTGACGTAGAGCTCTGCCGCCGCGAGCGCCATCCTCCGTACGGGGTCGGGGTCGTCCGAGGTGTCCGGGTCCGGCGCCTCGGGGTGGACCGGGAGAGCGCCCGGCGGTACGGCCGCCGGGACCTCACCGGGGTCCGCGCCGCGCTCGGCCCAGGCCTGCGCGGCATCGGCAGGCGTCAGCCGGCCGGCTGCCCAGTCGGCGCTGATCTCTCCGGGGCCCTGCCCCGCGCCGCTGTGCGGGACGACGCCGAACGTCGCCCAGACGTGCGTGGCGGCGATGTGGTGCGCAAGGAGACCGCGTTCACCGATGGCCTCACTCGCCCGGTCCAGGGCGCGGGCATAGGCGGGGTGCTTCTCCAGGGCGGCGCGCACGGAGGCGTCCGGGGCCTGGGCGGCGTACCAGAAGGTGACGGATCGAGCCCCCTCCGCCGTGACGTGACCGGTGCGGAGGTTCGGTGCTTTCCGGCCCGCGGCGGCCGCTTCGAGCGCGGCGATCATCTCGTCGCGGTCCCCGACCACGGCGAGCCGGTGTTCCAGGAGGGAGCGGCGGTGGGCCGCCGTGAACACGAGCGCGTCGACGGCGTCCGCGTCGAGGCCCCGCAGGCGGTCCGCCATGCGGCGGGCGGCTTCGGGCAGGGCGGACGCGGTGGCGGCGGTGACGGGCAGGACGTAGGGGGCACCCGTCTCGGCGGGCGGGGCATCCGCTTCGGCGTACGTGGCACCCGTCTCCGCGGGGGCGGGGGCGGGGGCGGGCGCGGTCGCGAGTTGGGGCCGGGTCCGGGGTGCGGCCTCCACCAGGACGTGGGCGTTGCTGCCCGCGAGCCCGAAGGAGCTGACCCCGGCGCGTGCCGGGCGCTCGCGTGCCGGCCAGTCGCGCGGTGCGGTCGGCACGGAGAGGGGCATGGCGTCCCAGTCGACCCGGGTGGTGAGCCGGTTCAGGCGGTGCGGTGGGACGCTGCCGTGGTGCAGGGCGAGGACGACCTTCAGGAGTCCGGCGATGCCGGCGGCCGGGGCGAGGTGCCCGATGTTGGCCTTCACGGACCCGATGAGCAGTGGGTCGCCCTCTCCCCTGCCGGGGCCGAACGCCTCGGCGAGGGAACGGACTTCGATGGGGTCTCCGATGCGGGTGCCGGTGCCGTGGGCCTCCACGTAGTCGACCTCGTGCGGCTGCCAGCCCGCCCGGTCGAGCGCCTCGCGTACGACGGCCACCTGGGCGGCGCCGCTGGGTACGGTCAGACCTCCGCTCGCCCCGTCCTGGTTGATCGCGCTGGCCCGCAGCACGGAGTAGACGCGGTCACCGTCGCGCTCGGCGGCGGCCAGGGGCTTGAGGATGAGCGCGGCCGCGCCTTCGCCCCAGCCCAGGCCGTCGGCGTCGTCGTCGAAGGCCTTGCAGTGGCCGTCGGGGGCGAGGGCGCCGCCCTCGCCGTTCATGGCCACGAGCACGGTGGGCGCGGCGATCACATTGGCCCCGCCCACCACGGCGACCTCGCAGTCCCCGCCGAGCAGACCCTGACAGGCCAGGTGCACGGCGGTGAGGGATGCGGAGCAAGCGGTGTCGACGGCCATGCTCGGCCCCCGCAGCCCGAGGAAGTACGACAGCCGGCCTGGCGTCGCGGCGAAGGAGGTGCCGGTGCCGTAGTAGAGGTTCACGTCCGCCATGTCGCGGGTGAGCATCTGCTGGTAGTCGGCGGTCTCGAGCCCGACGTACACCCCGACGCGGGTCCCCTCCAGATCACGCGGGCGACACCCTCCGTCCTCCAGGGCTTCCCAGGCCACTTCGAGGAACAACCGCTGCTGCGGGTCGAGGGACTTGGCCTCGCGGGGCGAGATCCGGAAGAAGGGCGCGTCGAACCCGGCGATGTCGTCGAGATATCCGCCACGGGTGGGCAAGTCCCCGCCGACCTCATCCCATACGGGATCCTCGCGCCGCCGCGCGGGCAAGTTCCCGATGGCATGCCGCCCGTGGGCGAGAAGCCTCCAGTACTCGTCGGGAGTGGAAGCCCCGGGCAGCCGACAGGCGACACCGATCACGGCGATGGCGTCGTCGGCGGGGGTGGGGGTGGGGGTGGCGTCCGGTGCGGGCTCGGCGGCGTGGGCCGTCCCCGGCGTTATGGGCGCCCCCGGCGTTATGGGCGTCTCGAATACGTCGGCTTCCGGCCGCGTCTCAGCGACGGCGGGGCGCGCGGCACCGGCCGCCGGCGCGGTCTCGGCAACTGACGCGTCGTTGCGTTCGGCCTCCGCGGCTTCGTGCACCGCGGGCGTGGCGGTGGGGGCGGGGGCGGCGCGGGTCGTCCCGGGCGTCTCGACCACGTCGGCTTCCGGCCGCGTCTCAGCGACGGTGGCGCGCGCGGCACCGGCCGCCAACGCGGTCCCGGCTGCCGATGCGTCGTTGCGTTCGGCCGTCGCGGTTTCGTGCGCCGCGCGCGTGACGGTGCGGTCAGCGTCGGTGAGGGCGGCATCCGGTGCCGTCGCGACCACGTCGGCTTCCGACCGCGTTTCAGCGTCGGTGGGGGTCGCGACCCGGGCCGTCGGCACGCTCTCGGCGGCCGATGCGCCGTCGCGTTCGGCCGCCGCGACAACGTCCGGCGCGGGCGTGACGGTGCGGTCAGCGTCGGCGGGGGCGGCGTCCGGTGCCGTCGCGACATCGGCTTCCGGCCGCGTCTCAGCGACGGTGGCGCGCCCGGCACCGGCCGCCGGCGCGGTCTCGGCGGCCGATGCGTCGCTACGTCCGGCCGCCCCGGCTTCGTCCGCCGCGGGCGTGGCGGTGCTGTCGGCTTCGGTGCGGGCGGCTTCGATGGTGGCAG
This sequence comes from Streptomyces sp. NPDC054872, assembly GCF_053610705.1. Taxonomy (NCBI): domain Bacteria; kingdom Bacillati; phylum Actinomycetota; class Actinomycetes; order Kitasatosporales; family Streptomycetaceae; genus Streptomyces; species Streptomyces sp. NPDC054872. The sequence continues at coordinate 521,917 of NZ_JBSGYY010000001.1, forward strand.
CAGCCGCCTCCGTCTCCAAGTACGCCGCCAAATCCTGCACCGTCGGGTGTTCGAAGACGATCGGTACCGGGAGGGCCACTCCGAACTGGGCCTGGAGCCTGGTCCGGAGTTCCGCGGCCGTCAGGGAGTCCAGGCCCTGTTCGAACAAGCCGCGTCGGCGCAACAGCCTCTGGTCCGGCGGCAGGTCGAGCACCGCACGGATCACTTCAGCCACACGGTCGGCGACGGTGACGCTCTGCTCGGACGGTGCCGACGGCGCCAGCGGTGCCGACGGTGCTGCCAAAGCCGGCGCGGGTTCGTTCAAGGGCGCGACCGTCTCCGGTCCCGGCTCCGCCGCGTCCAGGGGGCGCGTCTGCGGTGACGGGCCGTGGTCGCCCCGCTCGATGCCGGGCAGCCAGTGGCGGTCGCCGCCCCAGGTCGGCACGGGCAGGGTGCGGAACTGTCGCGGCCTGCCGGTGACCCGGTCCCAGTCGACGGGGACCCCGGCGACATGCAGCCTGGCCAGCGCCTTGTGCAGCGCCACCGGACCCCGCTCGGCGCGGTGCAGCGTGCCGGTGACGGGTGCGCGGCGGCCGGTGCGGCGCACCGCGTCCGTGAGGGGCCGTACGAGCATGGGGTGCGGGGCGATCTCGACCAGCGCGTAGTCACGTTCGCGGAGGAGCCGCTCGACCGCGGGCCACAGCTGCACCGGTTCCACGAGGTTGCGCCGCCAGTACGCGGCGTCGGGACGGAGCAGGTCGGTCGCGGGGTCGACGGTGGACAGCAGACGGGTGGTCGGCTCGGAGACGGACAGACCGGACTTGCCGAACCCGCCAGAGCCATCCGACCCGCCGAGCCCACCGGACAACGTCTCGTACAGCGCGTCCGCGCACCCGCTCAAGGCCGGGCTGTGCGCCGGGTACTCGCTGTTGAGCCGCTTGCAGCGCAGGCCCGCTGCCCGCAGCGCGGCCACGGCGTCGTCGAGGTCGGGTACGGGGCCCGAAACGACCGCCGAGTCGGGGCCGTTGACGAGGGCGACCACGACCTGGGGCCACGCCCCGCCGAGCAGTTCTCGCACCTCCTCGGCGCCGGCGGACACCGCGTACATGAAGCCGAGGCCCGCGGCCCGCGAGTGCAGGATGTCCGCCCGCTCGACCACCAGCCGGGTGGCGTCCCGCAGCGTGAGGCTGCCCGCGGCGTACGCGGCGGTGATCTCGCCGAGGCTCTGGCCGATCACGGCGGCGGGGGTCAGACCGCGTTCGGCGAGCCAGCGGGTCAGCGCGACCTGCACCGCGAAGATCGCGGGGTGGGCGCGGTCGGTGCGGTCGAGCCGGTCGTCGGTGGCCCGCAGCGTGTCGAGCAGCGACCAGCCCGCATGGGCGCGGATGAGCTCGTGGCACTCGTCGAGGGCGTCGCGCACGGTCGGGTCGGCGGCATGCAGGTCGAGGGCCATGTGGGGCCAGTGGCCGCTCTGCCCGGAGTAGACGAACACGGCGGGCGGCGGGTCGTCGGGGTCCTCGACGGTCCCGGCGCAGGCGTCCCGGGGAGGGTCGTCGGGGTCGACGAGCGTGTCGACGAGGTCCCTGCGGCCGGTGGCCACGGCCGCGAACCGGTGGGCGTCATGCGTACGGCGCGTGGCGGCGGACGCCGCGAGCTCGCCGAGGTCGTCCTCCCGCGCCACCTGCTCGCGAAGGCGTGCGACCTGCGTGGCGAGCCCCTCGGGAGTGGAGGCCGAGGCCAACAGGACGTAGGGCGCGGCGGGTTGAGGGGCAGCCGACGATTCGGCGGGAGCGGGCGCCGGGGCCAGCGCCGGGGCGCCCTCGGCGACCAGGTGCACATTGGTGCCGCTGAGCCCGAAGGCGCTGACGCCGACCCGCACCGGCACGTCCGCGCGGGCCACGTCGGTGGTCGTCAGGGGCACGGCGACACCCGCCGTGGCCCAGTCGAGCGCGGGGTTGAGGCTCTCGATGTGGGGCTGCGCGGGCACCCGGCCCGCGCGGATCACCCACAGGGCCTTGAGTAGCCCGCCGATGCCGGCGGCGGCGTCCATGTGCCCCATGACGGCCTTGAGGGAGCCGATGAGCAGCGCGCGGTCGCGCCGCCCCGCGCCGTACACCTCGCTGAGCGCCTCCAGTTCGATGAGGTCGCCGAGCGGGGTGCCGGTGCCGTGGGCCTCCACGTAGTCGACGTCGGCCGCGGTCGTGTCCGCCGCGGTCAGTGCGGCGCGCAGCACCGCGGACTGGGCCTCGCCGTTGGGCGCGGTCAGGCCCGCGCTGCCGCCGTCGTTGTTGACGGCCGAGCCGCGCAGCACGGCGTGGATGCGGTCGTGGTCGGCGAGCGCGTCCCGCAGCCGCTTGAGGACGACGATCCCGCAGCCGTCGCCGCGCACGAGCCCGTCGGCGCGCGCGTCGAAGGGCCGGCAGCTGCCGTTCGGCGAGATCGCCCCGACCTGGCTCATGAACACGCTGATGTCGGGGGTGATCTGGAGGTTCACGCCGCCGGCCAGGGCGGTGTCGCTCTCGCCCGCACGCAGGCTCTGGCAGGCCTGGTGCACCGCGAGCAGCGAGGAGGAGCAGGCGGAGCTGACGGTGGCGACGGGGCCGCGCAGGTCGAAGCTGTAGGCCAGGCGCCCCGCGGCGAAGCTCGCCTCGACGCCGCTGGCGTAGTGCTGGCCGATCCCGGCGGTGCCGAGGGTCTTGGCGTGCAGCAGCGTGTAGTCGTTGGAGAGCATGCCGACGAACACGGCGGTGCGGCTGCCCCGCCACTGGTCGAGGGGGCGTCCCGCGTCGGCCATGGCTTCCGCGCTCACTTCGAGGAGCAGCCGCTGCTGCGGGTCGACTCGTCCCGCCTCACGGGGCGAGATCCCGAAGTACGCGGCGTCGAACCGGTCGATGTCGTCGAGGAAACCCCCGACGTGGCTGACGACCGTGCCGGGCCGCTCGCGCCGTGGGTCGTGGATGGCGGCGCTCCACCGGTCCCGCGGGACCTCGGTCAGCGCGTCGGCACCCGATTCGAGCAGCTCACCGAGCGCTTCCAGGGTACGGACGCCCCCGGGGAAGCGGCATCCGAGACCTACGACGGCGATGGGTTCGGGAGACCGAACGCTCACCTCGTCTCCCTCCGTTGTCGTACTCCGATACGGGCACATCCCGTGCGTGCACGTGCAGAACAGCTGGGTCCTCGTACGAGCCCGCCGGGCTCCGCACCGCTTCAGGACGCCGGCGCCCCGGCCACGGTGTGCACCAGCGCGGTGATGGACCGCACATTCTTGAAGTTGGCTGCGTTGATCTTGTTGGCGGGAACGGCGACACCGAGCTCGTCGCGAATGAACTGCAGAAGAAGAAGCGTGTGGAGGGAGTTCATGATGCCCAGTTCGAAAAGCGGCGTCGTCTCGTCCAGTTCGGACTCGACATCTCCGTCCATGTGCTTGTTCTTGATATAGGTGAGGATCTTCTCTGTGATCTCGTCGCCGGGCATACTTCCTCCGCTGCTCGAATGGGGGCCCGCAGATTTCGGCGGTGTGGGACGGACAGACACGACAGAAGCCGATTCGAGGGTAGGAAACCGCCGTCGGGCCGTCATCCCCTAGATCGCGAGGTGATCCCCTAAAAGGCGGCGCGGCAGCGCCGAGGCGCGAGCTAGGGGGCGGTTAGGGGTGGCCCGGGCACGCTCTCCACTTCTACCGTTCCTTCGGCGGGATCCGGCCACGTGGCCGCGGGAGATCGATGACCGGCAGCCAGGGCGGAGCGACCCGAATCGACTTGGCGATGAATACAGGGGGCTGACGGTACGTTGGCGAATGAAGAGAAGCTGCGGCAATACCTGAAGAAGGTCACTGCCGATCTCCAGAATTCCCGCCGCCGCGTCCAGGAGCTCGAATCGCGCGCGGCCGAACCGATCGCCGTGGTCGGCATGGCCTGCCGATTCCCGGGGGGTGTGACGTCTCCCGAGGATCTGTGGCGGCTCGTCGACACGGGCTGTGACGCCATTTCTCCTTTTCCGGCGGATCGCGGCTGGGACATGGCGGGGTTGTACGCGCCCGATGCGGACGGCCTGGAGAAAGCGGGCACGTACGAGGGCGGATTCCTCGACGACGTCGCCGAATTCGACGCGGAGTTCTTCGGCATCGGCCCGCACGAGGCGCTCGCCCTCGACCCCCAGCATCGCCTGCTCCTGGAGACTTCCTGGGAGGCGCTGGAGCGGGCCGGCGTCGTACCGGAACGGCTGCGCGGCAGCAGGACCGGGATCTACGCGGGCCTGGTGTACGGCAACTACGGCCCGCACTCGCGCGAGAAGCCGCCCGCGGGCCTGGAACCGTATCTGGGCCTCGGTGGATCACCGAGCGCGGCCACCGGCCGGATCGCCTACACCCTGGGCCTCGAAGGACCGGCGGTCACGCTCGACACGGCCTGCTCCTCCTCGATGGTCGCGCTGCACACGGCGAGCCGGGCGCTGCGCGACGGAGACTGCACGCTGGCCCTGGCGGGCGGTGTCGCGGTGATGGCGACGCCGGACGCCTTCGAGGAGTTCGGGCGGCGGCACGGTCTCGCGCGCGACGGGCGCTGCAAGGCGTTCTCCGCGGAGGCCGACGGCATCGGCTTCTCCGAGGGCGTGGGCATCCTGGTCCTCGAACGGCTCTCGGACGCCGAGCGCAACGGCCGCGATGTCCTCGCCGTGCTGCTCGGCTCAGCGGTCGGGCAGGACGGGGCGACCAACGGCCTCACCGCGCCGAGCGGCACAGCCCAGCGGAACCTGCTGCGTCAGGCGCTCGCCGACGCCCGCCTCACCCCCGACCAGGTCGACGCCGTGGAGGCGCACGGCGTGGGCAGCGCCATGGGCGACCGCATCGAGGCGGGCGCCCTGCTCGAGGTGTACGGGCAGGGGCGGCCCGCCGACCGGCCGTTGTGGCTGGGCTCGGTGAAGACCAACATCGGCCATCCGCACGCCGCGAGCGGAGTGGCGGGCGTGATCAAGACGGTGCTCGCGCTGCGTCATGAGCGACTGCCCGGGAATCTGTACGCGGACCGGCCGAGCGAGGACCTGGACTGGGCGGCCGGCCCGCTGCGGCTCGTCGCCGAGACCCGGCCGTGGCCGCGTGACGCGGAACGGCCCCGGATCGCGGGGGTGTCGTCGTTCGGCATCAGCGGTACGAACGCCCATGTGCTCCTGGGCGAGGGGCCACTCCCCGAGCCACGCACCGACGCGGCGGCCCCCGAGCCTGTCGCCGTGCCGTGGGTGGTGTCGGCGCGGACCCCGGCGGCGCTGCGTGAGCAGGCCGCCCGGCTGCACGCTCATCTGGCCGACCGCCCCGAACTGCCGCCGCTGGACGTCGGTTTCACCCTGGCCTGCGCCCGGACCTCGTACGCGGAGCAGGCGGTGCTCGTCGCCTCCACCTCCGCCGAACTCATGGACCTGCTGCGCGCGGAAGCGCGTGACGAAGGGACCACGGACGCCAGGACCGCGCCCGGCGGGACGTTCTGTCTCGGTGGCGCCGCCGGCGCGGACAGCCGGCTTCTGCACGAGCGGTTCCCCGTCTTCGCACGGGCCTGGGACGAGGTCGGCAAGGCGCTCGACGGCAACGACACGGACGACTGCGCCGAGTTCGCGTTCACCGTCGCCCTGCACCGGCTCCTGGAGTCCTTCGGTCTGCGTCCGCGGGCGCTGACCGCGTGCTCGGGCGCCGGGGAAGCCGCCGCCGCGCACCTGAGCGGTGCGCTGTCCCTGACGGACGCGTGCACGCTCGCCGCCGCGCTCGCGGACAAGGCCGCGCTCGCCTCGACGGTGGAGGGTCTCACCTTCGCCGCACCGACGACCCCGCTCGTCGCGGCGGGAACGCAACAGCCGTGCACGGCCGACGAGTTGAGCACCCCGTCGCACTGGCTGGACCGCTCCACCCTCGGCGCCCCCGACCCCTCGTACACCTGCCTGGACTCCTCGCTCGCCGACCCCGCGGCCGTACTGCGGCTCCTGGCGGCGGCCCGGGCCGCGGGCTCCGCCATCGACTGGCAGGCCGCGTTCGAGGGCACCGGAGCGCGCCGCGTGGAGCTGCCCACGTACGCCTTCCAACGGCGCAGGTACTGGCTCGCGCCCCGGTCGACAGCCGGTGACGAGGGTGTGTGGGCGGCGCCGGACGTGCTGCCCGGCGCGCCCTCGGCACTGACGGACGAGGAGCGCGCGGAGCTGACGCGGCTTGTCGTCGAGGAGCCCGAGGCAGGGCGCGAGGCGGCGCTGGCCGCCGTGCTCGACCGGGTCGCCTTCCTGCTCGGGCGTGACGCCGTCGATCTGGCCGAACCCCGCAGGACCCGGCTCGCCGAGCTCGGCTTCGACTCGCTGCTCACCGTGCGCCTGCGGCACCGGCTGCACACCGACCTCGGCGTCGTCCTCGCCCTGAAGGATCTGCTCGGCGGCGACAGCGCCCTCGCCATCGCGGACCGCATCTGTGCGCAACTGGTCGCGCGAGGCCTGCTGGCGCCCCTCCAGAACGCGACGGAGGGCGACGTCGAAGTACTGAGCCTGTGACGGCCCGGCTCTCGCCCCCTCTTCCTGCCACCGCATCGCGTGAGGACTTCACCCATGGAGCATGAACTGCTCTCCGAACTGCACCGCCGAGGCATACGGCTCCGCCTGGCCGACGGCCGGCTCGACGTGCTCGCCCCCGCGGGCAGCCTCACGGACGGCCTGCGCGACAGGCTGCGCGCCGCGCGTGAAGAGCTGATCGAGCTCCTGGGCCGCGCCGATCACGGCGGACCCGCCGCGGCGATCGTGCCCCGGCCCGAGCAGCGGCACGAGCCGTTCCCGCTCACCGACATCCAGCACGCGTACTGGGTGGGCCGCAACCCCGCGATCGAGATGGGCGGCATCGCCACCCACGCCTACCTCGAGACCGCGACGGAAGACCTGGAAGTCGACCGTCTCGCCCGCGCCCTGCGCAAGGTCATCGACCGGCACGACATGCTGCGCGCGGTCATCGAACCCTCGGGCCTGCAGCGGGTGTTGCCCGAAGTGCCGGCGTACGAGATCCGTGTCGCGGACCTGCGCGGACTGTCCGAGGCCGAGCAGGAGGCGCATCTGGAGAGCGTGCGCGAGGAGATGGGCCACCAGGTGCTCCCGGCGGACCGCTGGCCGGTGTTCGACATCCGCGCGAGCCGCCTGGACGACCGGCGGCTGCGGATCCATCTGAGCCTGGACATGCTGATCATGGACGGCTTCAGCATGGACCTCCTCTTCCAGGAGTGGCGCCGCTTCTACGAGGACCCGCGCTGGATCCCCGAACCCCTCGAACTCTCCTACCGCGACTGCGTGATGGCGCAGCTGGAGGCCCGTGACGGGGCGGAGTACGCGCGCGCCGAGCGGTACTGGGCGGAGCGTCTCGACACGCTGCCGCCGGCTCCCGAGCTGCCGATGCTGCCCAGCAGGCCCGGCCGTGGGGCGGTGGAGTTCCGCCGCCGGCACTCCGTCGTGCCCAAGGAGCGGTGGGCGGCGATCAAGGAGGCCGCGCGGCGCCGGGGCGTCACGCCGTCGGCGGCCCTGGTGACGGCGTTCACCGACGTGCTGCGCTGCTGGTCCAAGGAGCCGGGTCACACCCTGAACCTCACGCTCTTCAACCGCCCTCCGCTGCATCCCCAGGTCGACGCCCTCGTGGGGGACTTCACCTCGGTGACGCTCCTGTCGACCGACTCGGAGCCGCGGGACACCTTCGCCGCCCGGGCCGGTGTGCTGCACCGGCGGCTGATCCAGGACCTCGAGCACCTCTCGTACAGCGGGGTCCAGGTGCTGCGCGAACGCGCGCGGCGGCAGGGCGGGATGCCGGGCGCGGCGATGCCCGTCGTCTTCACCAGCATGCTGGGGGCGTCGTCGGACGCCGGTCTCACCGGCGGCCTGAAGTTCCTCGGCGAGATCGTGAACGGCGTCAGCCAGACCCCGCAGGTGTGGCTCGACCACCAGGTCACCGAGGAGCACGGGGAGCTGCACCTCAACTGGGACGCCGCGGATGAGCTGTTCCCCGCGGGTCTCCTCGACGACATGTTCGCCGCCTACGAGGATCTGGTGGGCCGGCTCGGCAGCGACGAGGACCTGTGGGACGACCCCGGCCCCGCCGTCGCCCTTCCCGCCTGGCAGGAGCGCGAGCGGCTCGCCGCCAACGACACCGAGGCGCCGATTCCCGAGCGCACCTTGTGTTCCCTGGTGGAGGAGCAGGCCGAGCGGACGCCGGACGCCGACGCCGTGCTCGCCGCCGACGGCCGCTACACCTACGGCGAACTCCTGGGGCAGGAGCGCCGGCTCGCGCACCGCCTGGTCGATCTGGGCGCCCGTACGGACGAGTTGATCGCCGTCGTGATGCCCAAGTGCCGCGAGCAGGTCGCCGCGGCCATCGGCATCACCCGCTCCGGCGCCGCCTATCTGCCGCTCGACCCGCAGTGGCCGGCCGCTCGCCGCGCCCAGCTGTACGACCGCTGTTCGGTGCGCTTCGCGGTGACCACGCCCGAGTTGCGCGAGCGGCTCGACTGGCCGGCCGGCGTGCGGGTGGTGACCTTCGCCGACAGCGAGGTGCGTTCGGCTCCGATCACCCCGCCCGCCGTCGACCCGGCGCCCACCGACCTCGCGTACACCATCTTCACCTCGGGGTCCACGGGGCAGCCCAAGGGTGTGGTGATCGACCACCGGGGCGCGGCCAACACCGTGCAGGACATCAACCAGCGGTTCGGCGTCGGCCCGGACGACCGCGTCCTGTCCCTGTCCTCGCTCAGCTTCGACCTGTCCGTGTACGACGTCTTCGGCACCTTGGCCGCGGGCGCCGCCGTGGTCCTGCCCGCTCCGGAGGACGCCCACGACCCGGCGCACTGGACGGACCTGGTGCGGCGCCACGGCGTGACGGTCTGGAACTCGGTGCCCGCCCTCATGCAGGCGTGGACCGACAGCCTCAAGGACGACAACGAGTGCTTCCCCGAGGGGAGTTCGACGCTGCGGCTCGCCCTTCTGAGCGGCGACTGGATCCCGGTGGCCCTGCCCGACACCATCCGCGCGCACCACCCGCGCACCCGGGTGATCAGCCTGGGCGGCGCCACCGAGGCGTCGATCTGGTCGGTGTCGTACCCCATCGGCGAGGTGCCGGACGACTGGACCCGCATCCCGTACGGCAAGCCGCTCGCCCGGCAGACCCTGCACGTGTACGACGAGCGGCTCGAACCGTGCCCGGTGTGGGCCACCGGAGAGATCTACATCGGCGGCATCGGCGTCGCGAAGGGCTACTGGGGCGACGAGGAGAAGACCGCCGAGCGGTTCATCACCCACCCCCGGACCGGCGAACGCATCTACCGCACGGGCGACTTGGGCCGGTACCTGCCCGGCGGCGACATCGACTTCCTCGGCCGCGAGGACTCGCAGATCAAGCTGAACGGCTACCGCATCGAACTGGGTGAGATCGAGGCGACCCTGGCCCGGCAGGACGGCGTGGCCGAGGCGGTCGTCGGCATCGGCACCAATCCCACCACGGGCCGCGCCCAGCTCGTGGGGTACGTGGTGCCCGAATCGGGCGGCGCCGAGGATGGCGGCGCTTCGGACGAGGGCGAGCTGCTGCGGCAGGTCACCGAGCGGGCCGGGGAACGTCTGGAGCGCGAAAAGGCGGGACGCGCACAGGAGTTGCGCACAGAGGAGCGCACCCATGCCGCGGCGGATGCCCTGTGCCCTCTGGTGATCGCACGGTCCCTTGCCCGGCTCGGGTTCTTCCGCTCGGCCGGCGAAAGCGCCCGCTGCGAGGACATCGTGGCCTCCGGCATCAAGCCCGTCTACCGGGAGTTGATCGAGCGCCAGCTGGGCGAGCTCACGGCGCGCGGCCTGCTGCGGGCCGACGGCGCCAGCGGCGAGGGCGAGACGGCGTACCGCTGCGAGCGGCCCTTCGACGCCGACGCCCTGGACGCGGAGATCCGCCGCACCCTCGACGGCATGGACGTGGCCGGGCCGCACGGTGTGCTGCGCGAGTACTTCGCGCAGTGCGCCGAGCACCAAGTGGCCATGCTGCGGGGCGAGGTGAGCCCCCTGGAGTTCCTGATGCCCGACGGCGACTGGCGCGTGACGCGAGCCCTGTACGCGGACAACCCCGTGGCACAGGTGCAGAACCGCACCGTGGCGCAGGCCCTGCGGACGTTCGTGGACGCCTGGCCGGGCGCCGAACCGGTGCGGATCCTGGAGGTCGGCGCGGGCACCGGCGGGACCACCGAGCGGGTCCTGCCCGAGCTGCCCGCGGACCGGGTGCGTTACTGCTTCACCGACATCTCCAGCTACTTCACGTCGCGCGCGGAGCAGCAGTTCAAGCCCGCGCACCCCTTCCTCGAGCACCGCGTGTTCGACATCGACGCGGACCCCGCCGAGCAGGGCTTCGCCCCCGGCTGCGCGGACGTGATCCTGGCCGCCAACGTGCTGCACGACGCCAAGAGCATCGGACAGACGCTGACACGGCTGCGGGCACTGCTCTCGCCGGGCGGCCTGCTCGTCCTCCTGGAGAGCACCGTCAACATGCCTTCCGCGCTGATCACCGTCGGCCTGATCGAGGGCCTCGCCCAGGAACGCGCCACGGACGAGCGGCGGCTGCCACTGCTCTCGGTGGCGCAGTGGCGGGACCAGGTCGAGGCCGCCGGCTTCGACGGTTTCACCCCGCTCCCGGCCGACGGCGCACCGGACGACCTCTACATGCACGTACTGATCGCAGCGGCCCCGGGTGGCGCCACACCGGCCCTGGACGTGGAAGTCCTGCGCCGTGGGGTGGAGGAGTCGCTGCCGGAGTACATGGTGCCGCGGCACCTGCTGCTCATCGACCAGCTCCCGCTGAGCTCCAACGGCAAGGTCGACCGGAGCGCGCTGCCGCTGCCGTGGCAGGAGGCCGCCGCGGTGACGCGGGTGACGCCGCGTGACGCCGTCGAGCAGCGGTTGTTCGAGCTGTGGAGCGAGGCCCTGGGACGGACGGACTTCGGCGTCGAGGACAACTTCTTCGATCTGGGCGGGGACTCGCTGCATGTGGTGAGCATGCTGGGGCCGCTGCGCGAGGAGCTCGGGCTGCACCGCAGCGCCCAGGAGATCGTGGAGGCGCTCCTGGACCGGCCCACCATCGCGGCGCTCGCCGCCTCGGTGCCCGAATGGTCCCGCCCGTAGGGCTGTTCACCGGAAAAGCCCTGTTTCCCGGGCAGCGGGCAAGCCGGGGATGGCTGGCTATCATGACGGAAACCTGGGGCGCGCGCCCCGACAGGACCACGCCGCAGTCGCACCGGAGGTGACGCATGTCCTCGCTGTCGAAAGGAGGTCGTCGGCCAGCAGCCGACGCCGGCAGTCCGCCCTCCCCTCGCCCCTCGGGCCTGCGCGAGCGAAAAAAGGCCAGGACCCGTACGGCGATCCAGCGGGAGGCGCTGCGCCTGTTCCGGGAGCGGGGGTACAGCGTCACGACGGTCGAGCAGATCGCGGAGGCCGCCGAGGTCGCGCCGAGCACGGTCTTCCGGTACTTCACGACCAAAGAGGACCTGATCCGGCTCGATGACGACTACTCCCTGCTGACCAGGGCCTTCCACGCCCAGCCCGCGGAGCTGAGTCCGACCCGGGCGCTGCGCTTCGCCCTGCGGGAGATGTTCTCCGGGCAGTCGTCGGACGAGCTGGCGGAGCGGATGGAGCGCGAGATGCTCATCCTGTCGGTCCCGGAGCTGTGGGCGGCGAACCTGTCGAACATCACGTCGACGCTACCGAGACTGGCCTCGCTGATGGCGGAGCACACGGACCGCTCCCCCGACGACCCCGAGGTGCGCAGCCTCACCGGAGCGGTCTGCGGGGTGATCCTGATGGTGTGGCTCGACTGGGCCAAGGACCCGTCGATGGACGGCCCCGCCGTCCTCGACCAGGCCCTGGCCCATCTTGAGGCGGGCCTTCCCGTCTCTCCCGCGCCGTCCTCGTCCCCCGCGCCCTGACTAGGGCGCGGTGTCGGCCGCGGCCGGGCACCCGAGGGCGCGGCGGACATGGCCGCCGAGCAGGGTGATGGCTTCCGCGGGACGCCGTGCCAGACCGCCCCAGGCCAGGAACCCGTGGTCGAGTCCGTCCCCGTCGACCAGCGTGGTGGGCACGCCGGCCGAGCGCAGCCGTGCCGTGAACTCCCTTGTCTGACCGCGCAGGAAGTCGAATTCGCCCGTGGCGACCACCGTCGGCGGCAGCACGCTCAGATCGGGGGCGAGCAGCGGCGACACCTCCGGGGACGTGCGGTCGCAGTCGCCGACGTACAGCTCGATCATCCGGAGCAGGTCCTCGGGCAGCGCGCCGGACGGCGGCTCCGCGCGCAGGTCCACCGCCGGGTAGGCGAGCAGCAGCAGGGCGAGCGCCGGGCCGCCGGACGCGGCGAGGCGCAGGGCGGCGGCCAGGGCGATCTGCCCGCCGCCGCTCTCTCCCACCAGGCCGATGCGGCCGGAGTCCAGGCCGAGTTCGGCGGCATGGTGCGCGATCCACTCGACGGCGGCCACGGCGTCGTCGACGGCCGCCGGGTGGGGGTGTTCGGGCGGGCGGCGGTAGGCCACCGAGATGTACGCGGCGTCGCAGGCGCGGGTCAGGGAGCGGACGACCGGGTCGTACGAGTCGATGCCGCCGAGCGCCCAGCCGCCGCCGTGGAAGAAGATCAGGGCGGGCTGCGGTTCGGGGGCGCCGTGCGGCCGGTAGAGGCGGGCGGGCCGCCCGGCGACGGTGAGGTCACGGACCTCGGACACATCGGGCCGCGGCAGCTTGGACATCATCTGGTCGTGCCGGTCCCGCAGTTGGGTCACCGTGAGGGGCTCAGGCATGGGGTCGACTCCCGTCCGGGGCCGGCTCCTCGAGGCCCATCATGCTGGCGATCCTGTTGCGCTGGATGTCGGTGGTGCCGGAGTAGATGGTGCCTGCCATGGCGCTGCGCACGTCGTGCTCCAGGCCGTACTCGGTCATGTAGCCGTAGCCGCCGAAGATCTGGACGGCGTTGACGGCCGAGGACAGATTGCCCTCGCTGGCGAGGAGCTTGGCGATCGCGACGTCCACGGTGGCGTCCTCGTCCCGCTGCACCTTGACGGCCGCGTCGTACAGGGCGCGCCGGGCGGTGTCCACGGCCATGCGCATCTCCACCACGCGATGGGCGACGGACTGGTAGGAGCCGATGTGACGGCCGAACTGCCGGCGGCTCCTGACGTAGTCGACCGTGCGCTCCAGGCGGTGCTGCATCTCGCCCACGTTGACGGCGAAGGAGCAGAGCACCTCCCACTTCATCACGTGGTCGAAGATGGCGAAGCCGGAGCCGACGTCGCCGAGGACGTTGCGCGCGGGCACCCGGCAGTCGTCGAAGAACAGCTCGCCGAGCGGCGAGGAGCGCAGCCCCATCTTCTGCATGGGCCGGCCGATGGTGAGGCCGGGCCGGTCGCGTTCCACGACGACTGCGGTGATGCCGAAGGCTCCCGCGCCGGGATCGGTCTTCACATAGACGACGTACAGGTCGGCGACCGGGCCGTTCGTGACGAACGCCTTGTGGCCGTTGATGACGAGGTCGTCGCCGTCGTGCTCGGCCCGGGTGCGCAGGGCGAGCATGTCGGAGCCCGCTTCCGGCTCGGAGATGGCGTGGGCGCCGATCAGCTCGCCCGCGGCGGCGGCCGTGAGGACGTGTTCCTTGAGCGCGTCGGAGCCGAAGCGGTCGACGGGCAGGCAGGTGCTGATGAGGTGGGTGCAGGCGGAGAAGCTGAGCCCGGTGTCACGGCACCCCTCCCCCAGGCCCTCCAAGACGTGCATCGTGGTCGTCAGATCCTGGCCGAGCCCGCCCCAGGCCCCGTCGACCGGCAGGCCGAGCAGACCGGACTCGGCCAGGAGCCGCCACTGTTCGCGGGGGAACTCGCCGCCCGCGTCCCGTTCGAGATATCCGGCGCTCAGAGGTTTCCCGAGCCCCAGCGCCGCGTCGCGCAGCGCCCTCTGGTCCTCATTCCACTGAATCAACGGTGCATCCTCTTCCGCGAGCTCGAACGGGACCGGGCGGGCGTGGTGCGGCGGACGGGTCAGTACTGCGAGAAGCCGAACTCGTCCAGCCTGTGTGCCTCGTCGCCGCGCAGCGGCGGGTTGAACACGCTGATCAAATGCAGGTCCTCGTGGGCGTCGGCCACGAGGAAGTGCGCGTCGTGCTGGTCGAGTACGTAGAGCACCCCCGGCTCGAGCCGGTAGGTGACGGCGCCGTCCGCCGATGTGACCTCACCGTGGCCGCCGATGCAGTAGCACGCCTCCAGGTGCCGGCGGTACTGCAGCCGGGACTTGGTGCCCGCACGCACCGTGGTCTCGGCCACGGTGAAGCCCATCCCGTCCGTCTCCACGAGCAGACGGCGGCTGGTGCCGTTGCCCCACTCGACGGCTCTGACCTGTGAACTGTCCCGTATGAACAACGTTGCCTCTCCTCTCTGATTCTGTCTGGGTCCTACCGGGGCCGGCGCGTCACCGGAGGTGGGGGGCCACCGCGGCGGCCATGGCCCGGTATCCGGCGCCGTTGGGGTGCACTCCGTCCCCGCTGTCGAGGCGGGGGTCCATGCGCACCGGATCGGTGGGGTCGGCGAGGACGCGGTCGGAGTCGACCACGGCGGCGTAGCGGCGCTCCTGGAGCATCCACGCGTTGACCGCCATGCGGATCTTGTCGTGGTGCTCCTGGTACGACGGCGACGAACCGTACGGCGGCTTCGTGACGCCGATGACCGGCAGCTTGAACTCCTCGGCCTGGCGCAGCAGTTCACGGTGTCCGGCGATCACCTCGTCCGGGGTGACCTCGGGGGTCTCGCCGAGGCAGGGGTGATTCGCGTGGACCGTGATGTCGTTGCCGCCCAGCTGCACGACGAGTTTGCGTACGCCGGGCTGGGTCAGCGCGTCGCGGCGGAAGCGCTTGGTGGCCTTCTCGCCCAGGCAGAAGGTGTCGTTGAGGAGCCTGTTGCCGCTGATGCCGGTGTTGGCCACGGCGTGCGGGGTGCCCTGGGCGGCGAGGAGTTCGGCGAGGGCGTCGGGGTAGCGCTCGTCGCGGTCCATGGCCGAACCGAATCCGTCGGTGAGCGAGTCGCCGAAGCACATCACGGTGTACTGCCGGGCGGGCGCGACGACATCGACGGCCGCGAGGCAGTACATCGCCCCCGTGGTCTCGGTGAACGCGGCGGCACCCGTGTCGTCGCGGTGGTCTCCTCGCGCCCGGTGGCAGGTGCTCCCGGCCCACGGGTGGAAGGTGACGGGCCCGGTGGCGTCCTTGAAGTACAGGGTGACCGCGACCCGTTCGCGGGCCGCGACCGTCAGGTGCACCGCGTCGCTCGCCAGCGTGCCGCCGGGCTGCACCGTCACCGACGAAGCGCCGTCGAAGGTCAGCCGGCGCACGGTGCCGGGACGTAACTCGGCGCCGCCCGCGCTGAGCGCCACGGTGGCGCCGGCCAGCCGCATGGGCCGCGTGCCGAAGTGGTGGGAGAGCCGCACGCGCAGCGTCCGGCCGCCGAGGCTGGTGCGGGCGAGCTGGCGGACGCTGTGGTCGGCGAAGCCCTCCTTGGACCAGTTGGTGCCCATGCCGAGGCTGGGCGGTGTCATCGCGGTCGACCAGGTGGTCACCCAGTTCCGGGCTCCGCCCGGCCCCTCGGCGGCGCCCGCCGACGCCGCCGCCGTCAGGCCCGCGGCCGCCGTGGTGCCGATGAGGGCGAGCGCCCGACGCCTGGTGGTCTCCGTCATGCCTTGCTCCTTCCGCGCGCCGTGGCGCGCCCGTCCCGTGTGCGGGTCTCCACCACGGACCGGTATGCGGGCAAGGAAAGAAAGCAAGGGATTACGTCAATCGACCGCGGTACTTCAACCGTGAAATGGTGGCGCCCTGAATATGCGGAAACGCTAACGCGCACTTCGGTCGACCCATAACCCCTAACCGGCCCCTATTGCCCGGCGCTGGCCACCTAGAGGGCGGTCACCGGGAAGTGGGGTGCAGCGAGTCGGTGATGATTTCGACAATGTCGTCGCGGCATTCCTCGATGAAGAAGTGTCCGCCGGGAAAGACCCGCAGCGTGAAGCCGCCCGCGCTGTGGGCACGCCAGTCGCGCACTTCCGCCACGGTCGCCTTGGGGTCGCTCCCCCCGGTGAGCGCGGTGATCGGACAGGTCAGCGGCGGGCCGGGGGTGAAGGCGTAGGTCTCGGCCGCGCGATAGTCGCTGCGTACGGCGGGCAGCACGGTGGCGAGGAGCTCCGGGTCCGCCGCCAGGCGCTGATCGGTGCCGCCGACGGTGAGCAACTCCTGGACCAGGGCCGCGTCGTCGGCGAGGTGGACCCGCTCGTCACGGTGCCGCGACGGCGCCCGGCGGCCGGACACGAAGAGCCGCATGGGCCATGCCGTCATGGCGGCCTCGCAGCGGCGCGCCACCTCGAAGGCGAGGATCGCGCCCATGCTGTGCCCGAAGAAGGCGAACGGCCGGTCCAGGCTCGGCAGCAGCGCCTCGTAAATGCGGTCGGCGAGCCGGGGGATGTCGTCGACACAGGGTTCGCGATAGCGGTCCTGCCGTCCCGGATACTGCACCGCCAGCACGTGGATCGTGGGAGCGAGGGCTCGGGAGAGGGGGTGGAAATAGCTTGCGCTTCCGCCTGCGTGCGGGAAACAGACGAGTCGTACGGCCTGTTTCTCCGCTTGTTTTGCGAACTTGTTTCCGGTATTGATTCCGGCCCTGGTATCGGTATTGGTTCCGGCCTGTTGATACGACCTCACCCAGAGGTCGGAATGATCTGCCGGCCCGCTCATGCCCGCTGTGCCCCCGGGTTGTGCTGGAACAGGTTGATGCGGTCGAGCTTGCGGGCGCGGAGCTCGGGGTCGCGGACTCCCCGGCCCTCACGGTCGGCGAGGCAGAGCACGCCGACCTTGCCGTGGTGGGTGTTTCCCGCCACGTCGTAGGTGGCGTCGCCCGCTCCTTCGAGGGGGTAGGTCCGCGAGAGCACCGGATGGATCGCGCCGCTCGCGACGAGGTCGTTGGCGGACCAGGCCTCCTTGTAGTTCGCCATGTGCGACCCGATGATGCGCTTGACGTGCATCCACAGATGGCGGTTGTCGTAGGTGTGCTGGTAGCCGGTGGTCGACGCGCAGGTGACCACCTTTCCGCCGCGGGCGGCCACCATGACGCTGACCCCGAAGGTGTCCCGGCCGGGGTGCTCGATGACGATGTCCGGGTCGTCGCCCGCCAGGCTGCGGATGGCACTGCGAAAACGGCCCCACTCGCCGAGGCGTGCGCGGTCCTGCTCATCCCAGAAGGTGTAGTTGCCCGCGGACCGGTCGATGATCAGCTCCGCCCCCATCCCGCGGCACAGATCGGCCTTGGCCTGCGAGGACACGACGCAGATCGGGATGGCACCGCCGTTGAGGGCGAACTGTGTCGCGTAGGCGCCGACACCGCCGCCCGCGCCCCAGATCAGGACGCGCTCACCCTGCTTCATCCCCGCTCCGTGGTCGGACACCAGCTGGCGGTAGGCGGTCGAGAGCGCCACCCCGAGCGAGGCGGCCTCCTCCCAGGTGAGGTGGGCGGGCTTGGGCATCAGCTGGTTCGCCTTGACCAGCGAGACCTCCGCGAGGCCACCGAAGTTGGTCTCGTACCCCCAGACCTTCTGGCCGGGATCGAGCAGGGCGTCGTCGTGTCCGCCGGGAGTCTGCAGGTCCGGCTGGAGGCAGTGCACGACGACCTCGTCGCCGGGCTTCCACTCGTGGACGCCGGGCCCGGTGCGCAGCACGACTCCGGAGAGGTCGGAGCCGAGGATGTGGTACGGCAGGTCGTGGCGCGCGGCCTCCGGTGAGGTGCGGCCGAGCGTGCGCAGGAAACGGAAGGTGGGGACGGGCTCGAACAGCGCGGACCACACGGTGTTGTAGTTGATCGAACTGGCCATGGAGGCGACGAGCACCTCGCCGTGCCCGAGCTCCGGGGTGGCGACCTCCTGCACGTGGACCGTCTTGCGCGGGTCGCGGTCCGCGGCAGGGGTCCGGGCGATCTCCTTCTGCTCCGATGCGAGGACGACGGCGGCCCGGAAGGAGGCCGGGACCTCGCAGGCGGCGATGGCCTGCGGGTCGTCCGTGGCCGCGGCGTCGCGGAGTTGACTCATCGACTGGTCCTTGTCTTCCGGGTCGCCGGGCGGGGCGCGCCGTGGGCGGTACGGGCGAGGGTGATGACGGGTCCTGCTTCGCCGGGCGCCGGCCCCACGACGGCTTCGGCTCCGTCGGCTGTGGCGGTGTGCAACGCCCTGAGCACGCCGAGGATGCCGTCCGCGGCGAGGAAGGTGGCGCCCGTGTCGCCCGGGGTGGCGCCGCAGATGATGTCGGCCGGCGCGTGGGGCGTGGCGGGCCAGGCGGACGTGAGGCGGGCGAGGGGGGTGAGTCCGTGGGCGCGGGCGGTGGATTCCCGGCTCAGGGCGAGCAGGAAGGCCCCTTCGGCGACGCGCTGCGGGTCGAGGCCCATGAAGCGGGCGAACTCGGGGCGTCCGGTGGGGCTGACGCCGAGGACGAGCGCCATGTCGAGAACGCCGTGGGACAGCTGCCGGAGCGCGGTGTGCACGGCGGTGAGCCCGCTGGTGGCGCCGGTGTCCACCAGCATGGTGGAGCCGCCCAGGTCATGGCGGTTGGCGATACGGGCCGCGATGACGTTGGGCATGATCCCCGGCAGTGTGTCCTTCGTGGTCGCCTGGGTCCTGGACCTGATCTCGGCGAGGCAGTCGGCGAACGCCGTGCGGTCGGAACCTTCGAGGACCCGGTCCACCTCGGTGGCGTAGCAGCGCACGAGGTGGTCCATCGCGGACGGCGACGGTCCCGTGGTGGCCGCGACGACGCCGGAGGTGGCGCGCATCGGGGCCCACAACTCGCCGTGTTCGGCGACGAACAGGGCCGCCGCGCGCAGGGCCATGAGCTGGCTCGGGTCGGTGGCACGCACGGTGGGCGGCGGGAGGCGTACGTCTTGCAGCGGCGGCGCCGGATACGCGGCGCCGAACGTGCGCGGCCCCGGAAGGCGGCCCTCACGCACCAGTTGCTCCACTTCCGCGGGGCCGGGGTCCCCGGGCAGGTGCGCGCTCCAGGCAAGGAGCACCACCGGGTCGGCTTCGGGGTCCGGGGCGGGGCGGGGCCGTGGCGCGGGAGCGCGGTCGGCGACCAGCAGGTGGGCGTTCGTGCCGCCGAAGCCGAAGGAGGAGACACCCGCGACTCGGGGGCGGGCGCCCCCTTCGGGCCAGGGGATATCGGTGACGGGTATGCGCACACGGTCGTCGGCCGGCTCCGCGGATGCGCCCGCCGGCTGCGCCGCGCGCTCGGTGTAGCGGCGCTGTGCGGGGATCGCTCCGTGGCGCAGCGCCGTCAGGAGCTCGATGACCGAGATCACTCCGGCGCTCCAACCGGTGTGGCCGAGCAGGGACTTGTTGGAGCGGCACCAGACGCCGTCCGGGCCGGTGACCTCGGCGAGCGTGCGCACCTCCACCGCGTCGCCGACGGCCGTGCCCGTCCCATGCGCCACCACCCAGTCCACCGCGTCCGACGTCACGCCCGCGGTCCGCCGGGCGCGGTCGAGGCAGCGGCGCTGACCGGCCGGATTGGGGGCGTAGATCGCCGTGCCCCGGCCGTCCGAAGAACCGCCGAAGCCGAGGAGGACGCCGAGCACCGGGTCGCCGTCCGCACGGGCACGGTCCAGGCGCTTGAGCGCGACGATGCCCGCGCCGTCGGTGAAGAGGGTGCCGTCCGCCGCCTGATCGAACACGCGGACGTCCCCGGTGCGGCTCAGGCCGCGCAGTTTGGCGAAGCCGACGTTGTAGCGCGGCGTCACCGCCGAGACCCCGCCGCAGTAGGCGATGTCGCTGTCCCCGGCCAGCAGGCTCGTGATGCCCTGGCCGATCGCGTACAGGGCGGAGGAGCACGCGGTGTCGACCACGGCGAACTCGCAGTCGTCGGGCAGCAGTCCGGCCGCCGCGGCCCGCGCGACCCGGTCGGGCAGCGTGTCGCTCGGCCGTCCGCTCCCGTGGCCGTAGTGGCGTCCCAGCAGCCCGCACAGCCGCTCCTCGGCCTCGGCGCGGCGTGCGGAGTCGTCGGGGTGCAGGTGCCCGGCGGTGTGCCGGGCGACGGATGCGGTCAGGACCGCTTCGTCGGTGCGCTGTCCGACGACGGTGCTGCCGCCGACGTAGTAGGCGTAGCGGTCGGTGTCACGTGCGGTGACCGTGTCGCCTGCCTGGAGCAGGCAGTGCCGCAGCCAGAGCGGGTTCTGCCCGGCGGCCGCGAAGGCGCCGCTCGCGATCTCCGCCGCGAGCCTGGGGTGCGGCCGGAAGTCGTGCAGGAATCCCGAGGTGCGTACGTAACCGCGGTCCTCGGCCGCGGAATCCGCGGACCAGAAGTCGTCGAGGCGGTAGCGGTCCGCGGGCTCCTCGAACACGGGCCGGTCGCCGCACAGCAGCTTCCAGAACTCGTCCGGGTCGCAGGCGCCAGGCACCGCGATGCCCATCCCCACGACGGCGACCGCTTCGCCGTACGCGCCGTCGCCGTACGCACCTTCGCCGTACGCGCCTTCCTCATACGGACCGGTGGAGGTCATCACCGACTCACCGCTGCTGTTCGCGCCGCAGGCCGGTGACATACGCGGCCAGCTCGGCGACCGTGGCGTGGATCTCCGCGTTGGCGTCGTGGAACCTGTCCCCCAGGCCGTACTGCTGGAGCACGCGGTCCAGGAGCTCGGTCATCGTCAGGGAGTCGACGCCGAGGTCGGCCTGGAAGTCGGCGTCGTCGGTGACCACGTCCGCCGGGTACTCCAGCATCTCGGCGCACAGGGCGCGTACGTCTTCCAGGATCTCCGGATCGGCCTCGGAAGCCCCGGACTCGTCCGATGCATGGGCGGAAGGCTGCTGCTCGACGGACGGTGCGGCGTCGGGGGGCGCGAGGGGGCCGAGCCTGGCGGAGAGGTCACCGGTCACCATGGCCTCGCGCAGCGGCGCGACCGTGACCACCGAGGGCAGGAAACCGGACACGATGCGGGTGAGGACGTCCAGCGCGCCGCACTCCACGAACGTGGTGACGCCCTCGGCGTGCAGCGCGCGCACCGCGTCGTCGAACCGCACCGGCTCGGTCATGTCGGCCACCAGGAGACCGATGACGTCGTCGTCGGCGGTGAGGTGTCGGCCGAGGCTCTGGGAGTGGAAGAAGCCCTCGCGGGGCGCGGACATCGGTATGTCGCGCATCGCCGTGGCGTAGAGCGCGCCCGCTTCCGCGAGTTGCGGGACGTGGAAGAGGCCGGGGACGTGCAGCCGGGACGTGCGGATGCGGGCCTCGCGTGCCGCTTCCTGGAGCTTCACCAGGTCCGCGTCGGGGCCGCTGATCACCGTCTGGTGCGGGGAGTTGTGCGCCGAGACGGCCGACGTGCCGGCGTGCACCGAGGCCAGCAGCTTCTCGGCGCCCGCGGGGTCCGTGTTCACGGCCAGCATGCCGCCCGCGGGCGGCGGCGCCTTGCGCAGCGCCGCGTAGCGTTCGCAGACGGCCCTGACGGCGTCGGCCGGGGTGAGGACACCGGCGGCGGCCAGCGCCGCGACCTCGCCGTGGCTGTGTCCGATGACGTGATCGGGCGTGATGCCGTACCGGTCCTCCAGGAGCGTCGCCAGGGCGAGGGAGGTCGCGAGGATCGCCACGTCGAGGCGCTCCGGCTCGGATTCGAGCAGCTTCCCCAGCGCCGGGGCGTCCGGCGAGAACAACAGCGGCTGCACCGGCTTGAGTTGGTACTCCGCGGTGACGGCGTCGATCTCGGCCACCCGGGCCGAGATGCGGTCGGCGTCCGCGCCGATGCCGGCGAAGGCGCCCGGCAGGTACGAGCCCTGGCCGGGGAAGAGGAACGCCACCCGACTGGTCATGTCATCGCCCTTTCGTTGGGATGGCCCGGGCCTGCTCCGCCCGGACAGCGCGAGCCGACGCGGCTCTGTGTCCCCTGCGGAACCCGACACCACAAGCGAAAGCCCCGTATACGGCAACAACGCGAGCGTATGAGCGGGCGATCAGCGCGTCAGCCCCTAACAGGACGGCGCGCGCCCCTAATCGACCGTGGGCGGATCTCTAGGGGCCGGTACCGCGGCCACCCCTGGGGCGCATGTCAGGACGTGCGCAGCCTGCGCCAGACCGCCTTCGCCGCGTTGTGCCCCGACATGCCGTGCACGCCGGGTCCCGGGGGCGTCGCGGACGAGCAGATGAAGACGGCCGGGTGCGCGGTGCCGTACGGGAAGAGGGAGAGCTTGGGGCGCAGCAGCAGTTGGAGGCCGCTGGCGGCGCCGCAGGCGATGTCACCGCCCACGTAGTTGGCGTTGCGGGCGGCGATCACGGGCGGGCCCGCGGTGGCGCGGGCCAGGACGCGGTCGCGGAATCCGGGGGCGAAACGCTCCAGTTGGCGCTCGATGGCGTCGGTGAGGTCACCGTCCCAGCCGTGCGGCACGTGGCCGTACGCCCAGAAGACCTGCTTGCCCTCGGGTGCACGGGACGGGTCGACGAGACTGGGCTGCACGGTGATCAGGAACGGCGGGTCGGGCGCGCGGTTCTCACGCGCCGCGGCGTTCAGCGCGGCGCCGATCTCGGCGCTGCTGCCGCCGATCTGCACGGTGCCCGCCGACCGGGCCTCCTTCGCCGTCCACGGGACGGGGCCGTCGAGGGCGTAATCGATCTTGAAGACGCCCGCGCCGTAGCGGTAGCCCTCATAGCTGCGTCCCAGGCCCGCGATGCGGGCCAGCGCGGTGGGCGAGGTGTCGAAGACGTACGCGCGGGCCGGCGGCAGGTCGTCGAGCCGCTTGACCTCGTAGTCCGTGTGGACCGTGCCGCCGAGGTCCTTCAGATACGCGGTGAGCGCGTCCGAGATCGACTGCGAGCCGCCCCGCGCGACCGGCCAGCCGCGGGCGTGCGCGGACAGCGCGAAGACCATGCCGACGGCGCCCGTGGCGATCCCGCCGAGCGGCGCCATGACATGGGCGACGAGCCCGGAGAACAGGGCGCGGGCCCGGTCGTCGCGGAAGCGCCGCATCAGCCAGGTGGAGGGCGGCAGGCCCGCGAGGCCGAAGCGCGCGAGGGTCACGGGGTCGCGGGGCAGGGCCGTCGAGGGCAGCGCCATGAAGTCCCGCAGGATGTCGTCCCACTTGCTGACGAAGGGCTCGACGAGTCGTCTGTACGCCCCCGCGTCGCGCGGCCCGAACGAGGCGGCGGTCTCGGCGACGGAGCGGGCCAGCACGGCCGCGCTGCCGTCCGTGAAGGGGTGCGCCATCGGCAGCTGCGGCTGGAGCCACTCCAGGCCGTACCGGTCCAGGGGCATGGTGCGGAACACCGGCGAGTTGATGCCCAGCGGGTGCGCGGCGGAACAGGGGTCGTGCCGGAACCCGGGAAGCGTCAGCTCCTCGGTCCGCGCACCACCGCCGACGGTGCCCTTGGCCTCGAACACGGCCACCGAGAAGCCGCGGCGGGCCAGCTCGACGGCAGCGGTCAGACCGTTCGGTCCCGCCCCCACGATGACGGCATCAAGCATCGACGGCACCTTCGGACTCCTTTGTCAGCCGATGGCCTCTGCCGCCCAGGATAGGCCGGACCACCGACAGCGCCGCGGGCGCGGGTAGCCTCTGACGGGTGACGTATTGGTTCCGCCGCGCTGACGCGAACTCCGAGGAGTGGTTCGAGACAGGGCATGGCGGGATCGTCGTACGTCAGGCGTCCTTCCCCGGCCCGGCAGGACCGGCTTCCGTGGCGGCCTCGCGCGACGAACTGGCCTGGACGCGCGCCGAGTTCGGCTCGCTGGGAGCGCAGCTGTACGAGGTGAGATACGGCGCGCCTGCGAACGGTCCCGTCACCGCAGGGGAGCCGGTGTCCGAGGCGGAGTTCGAGTCCGCCTGGCAGCGGGCCCGGCACAGCAGGAACACGACGGCGCAGGAAACGGCGGGTCCGCTTCCCCGGGGCGCCCGCCTGACCGGCACGGTCAGCGAGCTGCCGTGGGGCCCGGGGCGGACCGGGCTCTTCGTGGACCTGGGGCTGCCGATCACCGGCTTCGTGGATCTGGGGCATCTCCCCCTCGGTCCCGAGGACTGGCCGCACGTCGGGACCGTCACGGAGTTCGAGGTCACCACCGTGCGGTTCGACTTCACGCGGCGCTCGGCCCCGCAGATCAGGCTGCGTCCGACAGCAACTCCACCACCCGGTCAACCGTGGCGGCGTCCCGCCCTGCCGTGAACGGCAGCGTGTTGCCGCCCTCTATGCGGAAGGGCTCACCCGAGAGGGTCCGATTGCTGCCGCCGGCCTCGGCCACGAGCAGCAGACCCGCCGCGTGATCCCAGGCGAGCTCCCAGGAGAAGGCGACCGCGTCCAGCTCTCCCCTGGCGATGGCCAGATACTCGAGCCCGGCCGAGCCGCAGGGCCGCGGTGCGACGCCCGCCACGCGCAGGCCGAGCAGTGCCTGCTTCTGCTCGGGCGTGGTGAAGTCCGGGTGCGAGGTCGCCACCTCGAGCACCTCGCCGGGTGAACCGGCCACGAGCCGCTCTCCGTCGAGCCAGGCGCCCTTGCCGCGCAGGGCGACCGCCATCTCGTCGAGCGCCGGGGCGTACGTCCAGGAGGCGATCACCTCGCCGCGCCACGCCAGGGCGATCAGCATGCAGAATCCGGGGTTGCCGTGCACGAACTGCCTCGTGCCGTCCACGGGGTCGACGATCCACACCGGTGCGTCGGTGCGTATCGCCTCGTACAGCGCGGGGTCCGCGTGCACCGCTTCTTCGCCCACGACCACGGAGCCGGGGAGCAGCGTGGTGAGTGCTTCCGTCAGCTGCTCCTCGGCGAGCCGGTCGGCCACCGTCACGAGGTCGTGCGGGCCGCTCTTCTGGACGACCTCGCCCTCGGCGAGCTGCCGGAATCGCGGCATGACCTCGGCCGCCGCGGCCTTGCGGAGGGCTTCTTCGACATCGGGGACGCCACGTACAAGAAAGTCTTCGATCGCTTCGATCATGCATCCATGAGAGCACGCCGGACTGACAATCCGTACGGCCCAGGGAAAGGGGGCATGGATTCGAGATGAATCCCGTGTGACCTGGCCCCTGGGCCCGTCCCCCGCCCCGGCCCTCCCACTCTCGGTGGGGCGATTCCCCTCGGTTCGCCGCGGCAGGAGGCCGAAGACGTACGCGAGGGCCTTCGCGCTGGCCGCAGCGGCTCCCCGGGGGACATGCCACGGCCAGCGAACCGACATATGGTGCATTTCATGGCGTAAACCCTCCTTGGAGGCTCCTCATCCGCCGCCCCGCCCCGAAAGGGTCACTCCATGCACCCCTCCCTCAACCCGGCCACACTGGCCGGGCTGCGCCGGCCGCGCCCCTACCCCGCCGTCACGGTCCTGCTGCCGACCCACCGCAAGGAGCCGGACAACGCCCAGGACCCCGTGCGGCTGCGCAATCTGGTCGCCGAGGCCAAGGAGCGCCTGAAGTCCGACCCGGCCGTGGCCAGGGAGCAGCGGACCGAGGTGGCCGCGCAGCTGGACCGGGCGGTGGCCGAGATCGACCTGGTGCACGCCGAGGACGGGCTCGCCGTCTTCGCGGCCCCCGGCGAGCACCAGGTGTGGTCGCTGGCCAGGACGGTGCCGTCGCGCGTGGTGCTCTCGGACACCTTCCTGACGCGTAACGTCGTGGCGGCGCAGGCCGCCGAGCGTCCGTACTGGGTCCTCGCCGTCTCGGCCGACCGCGTCTCGCTGTGGAGCGGCACCCCGGAGCGGGTCGTCGAGCACACGGCGGACGGCTTCCCGCTCACCCGGAGCCTCGACGACCCCGACGCCGAGCGCAAGGAGCGGATCGGCGACCTTCCGAGCACCTTCAGCGACGAGCACACCCGAAAATTCCTGCGCGCGGCCGACCATGCCGCGGCCGCCGTGCTCCACGCCCATCCGCGCCCCCTGTTCGTGGCCGGGGAGGCTCCCGCGCTCTCCCTCATCGACGACGTCGGCACGGTCGTCAAGGAGGCCACGCGGGTGCCCCACGGCGGCCTCGCGCACGGCCCCGCGGACGCGGTGTGGCAGGCGGCGCGCCCCTTCCTCGCCACCCGGGAGCGGGCCGAGTTCGACTCTGTGGTGCATGAGTTGGACGCGGCGCAAGGCCGTCGTCAGTACGCGGCGGGTCTCGACGAGGTCTGGCAGAACGTGACGACGGACCGGGTCCGCCTCCTCGCCGTGGAGGACACCTACCAGGCGACCGTGCGCGACGACGGAGGGCACCTCGTGCCGGCCGACGGTGACGACTTCGACGCGGTGGACGACGTGGTCGACGACATCGTCGAGCGGGCCCTGGACACCGGCGCGCAGGTCCGCTTCGTACCCGAGGGCACGCTCACCGGCCGCGGCCGGATCGCCTGCGCCCTGCGGTACTGACGTCAGCCCCACAACACCCAGCACAGCCCTCAGGGAAAGGACCGCAGCCGATGAACCCCCTGCCGCCCCGCGGGAAGCGGCGCCCCACGCGCCTCACCACCCGCCCCGCGCACCGCGGGCCCGTGGTGTCCGCCGCCCTCACGCTGGCCGCCACGGTGACGGCCGCCGCCGCGCTCGTCTCGTGCAGCACCGACAGCGACGCCCCGTCCGCCGAGGGCAGCAGGACGGTCAGCGAACGGCCGACCGAACCCGACGCGTCGTCGTTCTCGGAGAAGACCGCGTCGCCGCTGAAGTCACAGGCATCGGAGGCCGCCGAGTCCGCCCGCGCCTCGGCCTCCGAGGCGGAGGCCTCCGCCTCGGAGCGCGCCGACGAGTTCGAGGCGTCCGTGTCGGCGGACACGGAACGGGCCAACCAGGCCGCCGAGGACGCCCTGAAGGGCGTCGACGGACGGGGCAACGCGACGTCCGACGTCTCCATGACGGGCAAGCCCCGCTCCGAGACCGGCGGGGTGCTCGCCTCCGTGGTGACCTTCACCAACAGGACCGACAAGACGGCCGACTTCGCCGTGCGGGTCGACTTCGTCGACTCCTCGGGCAAGGTCGCGGAGACCCGCTACGTCGGCACGGAGAACCTCGAACCGGGCAAGCGGGCCCAGCGGTACGCCATCAGCCACGAGCCCCCGGAGCCGAAACTCTCCGCGAAGCTCGTCAAGGCCCAGCGGTACTGAGCCCGGTCGGCGGCCGGTTCAGAAGTCCACCGCGTCGCGGACGAGCGGGCACGTCATGCAGTGCCCGCCGCCGCGGCCGCGCCCTAGTTCGGCGCCGACGATGGTGATGACCTCGATCCCCGCCTTGCGCAGCAGCGTGTTGGTCTGGGTGTTGCGGTCGTAGGTGAAGACGACGCCCGGCTCCAGGGCGACGGCGTTGTTGCCGCTGTCCCACTGCTGCCGCTCGGAGGCGTAGACGTCCCCGCCCGTCTCGATGACGCGCAGCTCGGGCAGGCCGAGCGACTTGGCGACCACGTCGACGAACGTCCGCGAGCCCTCGTCCGTGATCTCGACGCCCGCCGCCTTGTCGCCGGGGCGCAGCGTGAAGGAGTGCACGGCGTCCATGATCTTCGGGTAGAGCGTGACGATGTCGCGGTCGGCGAAGGTGAAGACGGTGTCGAGGTGCATCGCGGACCGCAGCTTGGGCATGCCGGCGACGATGACCTGCTCGGCCGCGCCGTTCTCGAACAGCGCGGATGCGACCTGCGTGATGGCCTGGCGCGAGGTCCGCTCGCTCATGCCCATCAGGACGACGCCGTTGCCGACGGGCATGATGTCGCCGCCCTCGAACGTCGCCTGTCCCCAGTCGAGTTCGGGGTCGCCCCACCACACCGTGGCGCCGGTGAAGTCGGGGTGGAAGCGGTAGACGGCCTTCATCAGGAGCGTCTCGTCGTGCCGGGCCGGCCAGTACAGCGGGTTGAGCGTGACACCTCCGTACAGCCAGCACGTGGTGTCGCGGGTGTAGAGGGTGTTCGGCAGCGGCGGCATCAGGTATTCGCGTACGCCGGTGGATTCACGTACGAGGGCTGTATATCCGGAGCGGAACTCGTCCGGCAGGTCGGCGGTGGCCAGGCCGCCGATGAGGTACTCG
Organism: Streptomyces sp. NPDC054872; assembly: GCF_053610705.1. Classification (NCBI taxonomy): domain Bacteria; kingdom Bacillati; phylum Actinomycetota; class Actinomycetes; order Kitasatosporales; family Streptomycetaceae; genus Streptomyces; species Streptomyces sp. NPDC054872. Next base: position 549,912 of record NZ_JBSGYY010000001.1, read on the forward strand.
GCGAGCTGCCGGGGCTGCAGCGTCTCCAGGAAGGCGCGGGTGTCGTCGATGAGGCCGAGGCCGACCTCGTTCGCGGTGATCTTGCGGTCGAGGAGCCAGGCCCTGGCCTCGGGGATCGCCACGGTCTGGGCGAGCAGGTCGTGCAGTTCGACGACCTCGACGCCGCGCTGCTGCAGCTTGATGACGAAGTCGGCGTGGTCGCGCTGGGCGTTCTCCACCCACATGACGTCGTCGAAGAGCAGGTCGTCGGCGTTGGTGGGGGTCAGCCTGCGGTGCGCGAGACCGGGCGCGCAGACCAGGACCTTGCGCAGCCTGCCGACCTCGGAGTGGACACCGAACGTCGGTGCGGCGGGATTGTCGTGGCTGGTCACGGTGCGCCTTTCGGTCGGTGGCAACAGGGGGCGGCGGTCGGTCAGAGTTCGATCCAGCCCGCCGCGAGGGCGATCACGCCCACGACGGCGCCCGCGATCGAGACGGCGCAGATGACGGCCTCGCGGGGGGAGAACAGGCGCCGGTTCTGTTCCCGCCGGGCCTTGACGAACAGGAGCGTCGCCGGGGCGTAAAGGATGAAGGAGACCAGGACGAACTTGAGCCCGGCGGCGTACAGCAGGAACGCCGTGTAGAGCGTGGCGATCACCGCGATCACCAGCTCCTTGCGGGTGCTGTGCCCGGCGACGTCCGCACGGCCGTACCCGAGGCCGATCCTGACGGCGAAACCGGCCGCGAGCAGGAACGGGATCAGGCTCAGCGCGCTGGTCAGGTCGAGCGCGAAGTTGAACGCGTCATCGGAGAACATCGTGACGACCAGGACCACCTGACTCAGCGCGGTGGTCATCAGGAGCGCGGGTACCGGCACGTCCTCGGAGGTGGCCTTGCGCAGGAAGCGGGGCATGTCGTCGTCCTTCGCGGCGACGAAGAGCACTTCCGCGGCCATCAGCGTCCAGGCGAGGTAGGCGCCGAGCACGGAGATGATGAGTCCGACGCTGACGAAGACCTTGCCCCAGGTGCCGACGGCCTCCTCCAGGACGCCCGCCATGGAGGGCTGGCGCAGCTCGGCGATCTCCGCCATCGGCATGATCCCGTACGACACGATGGTGACGGAGGCGAAGACGGCGAAGACGCTGAGGAAGCCCAGGATCGTGGCCCGGCCGACGTCCTCGCGGCGCTTGGCGTGCCGGGAGTAGACGCTCGCGCCCTCGACCCCGAGGAAGACGAAGACGGTGGCCAGCATGGTGCCGCGCACCTGGTTGAACAGCGATCCCGCGTAGTCGGCGCCGCCGAAGTTGTCCGCGAACACGGACGGCTCGAAGAAGAAGAGCGCCAGGATCACGAAGACGAGGATGGGCACGATCTTGGCGACGGTGACGACCCTGTTGATGGCCGCCGCCTCCTTGACCCCGCGGCGGATCAGCAGGAAGAACGCCCATAGGCCGAACGAGGAGAGCACCACGGCGAGCACGGTGTCGCCTTCGCCGAGGGCCGGCCAGATGGCGCCGACGGTCGACATGATGAGCACCCAGTAGGTGACGTTGCCGACGCACGCGCTGGCCCAGTAGCCGAAGGCGGAGAAGAAGCCGAGGTACTCGCCGAACCCGGCCTTCGCATAGGCGTAGACACCGGCGTCCAGGTCCGGTCTGCGGACGGCGAGGGCCTGGAAGACGAACGCGAGCATCAGCATGCCCGTACCGGCGATGGCCCAGGCGATCAGCGCGCCCGCGACTCCGGTCTCCTGGGCGAACCGCCGTGGCAGCGAGAAGACACCCGCGCCGACCATCGAGCCGACGACCATCGTCGTCAGCGTCATGAGGGTCAGCTTGACGGCAGGTGACGCGCCGGCCGTGGCCTGGTCACTCGTCTCTGCGTGGCTCATGGGCTCCCCGTCAGCTCCCGTCAGGGCCGGCGCCGAGGGACGACTGACCACCCTGTGCGGGAATCTATCCCTAGTGGGTCGAGTTGTCCTGATATGAAATCGCAGGCCCGCGGTGTTCGCGATTCGGCCGGCGTTCGCAAGGGAGTCAGGCCTGGTTCGCGATGGACCCGGGCCCGGAGGGAAACAGCGTGCACGGTGAGTACAAGGTCCCCGGCGGCAAGCTCGTCGTCGTGGACCTGGAGGTCGAGGACGGCGTGCTGCGGCACGTGCGGGTGGCGGGGGACTTCTTCCTGGAACCTGACGAGGCGTTCGACGCCCTGAGTCACGCCCTGGAGGGCGCCCCCGCCGACACCGACGCCGCGGGCCTTGCCGCCCGCATCGACGCGGCCCTTCCCGAGAACACCATCCTGTACGGGCTCACGTCGGAGGGAGTGGGCGTCGCCGTGCGCCGGGCCCTCGCGCACGCCACGGACTGGACCGACTACGACTGGCAGCTGATCCACGAGGCTCCGCAGTCCCCCGCCCTGCTCATGGCCCTGGACGAGGTGCTCACCGAGGAGGTCGCCGCAGGGCGCCGCCCGCCGACGCTGCGCGTGTGGGAGTGGGCGACCCCGGCGGTCGTCATCGGCAGCTTCCAGTCGCTGAGCAACGAAGTGGACCTGGCGGGCGCCGAACGGCACGGCATCGAGGTGGTACGCCGGATCAGTGGCGGCGGCGCCATGTTCTGCGAGCCGGGCAACGCCATCACGTACTCGCTCTCGGTCCCCGACTCCCTGGTACAGGGCCTGTCCTTCGCCGACAGCTACGCCTACCTGGACGACTGGGTGCTCGACGCCCTCGGCGACATGGGCATCAAGGCGTGGTACCAACCGCTCAACGACATCGCCACCGACGCCGGCAAGGTCGCGGGCGCCGCCCAGAAGCGGGTCGCCGGCGGGCACGGCGCCGTCCTGCACCACGTGACCATGTCGTACGACATCGACGCGGAGAAGATGGTCGAGGTGCTCCGCATCGGCCGCGAGAAGCTCTCGGACAAGGGCACGAAAAGCGCGAAGAAGCGCGTGGACCCGCTGCGCCGCCAGACGGGCCTGCCCCGCGAGGCAGTGATCGAGCGGATGCTCGACTCCTTCCGCACGCGGTACGGCCTGACCGCGGGCAAGGCCACGGACGAGGAGATGGACCGGGCGCGCGAGCTCGCCCGGACGAAGTTCAGCTCGCCGAAGTGGACGGCGCGGGTGCCGTAGTCCTGGTCCGGTTCGTCTCGTCCGCCTGGCTGCGCTGCCAGGCGGTCGTGCCGATGCGTCCGGTGTTGCCGAGGTCCATCCGGCCCTCCGGGGTCACGGTCCCGGGTCGGGTGCCCGGGGCCGGGGTGACCTTCAGATAGGTCCCGCTGACGGCGGTCGTCGTCGTGTCGGTGACGGTGTTGCGCCAGACGACCACGGTGTAGGCCGCCTCGCCCCGCTTGAGCGTGACCGAGTGGCGCGGGCCGGGGTCGTCGTCCCTCACCATGATGGGCTCGGTGCCTTCGAGGACCTGTACGTCGAGGGGTTCACGGTGCTCGTCGAGGACCCGCATCTTCGGGTACCCCTTCAGGCGGTAGCTGTCCATGCCGCAGTTGGTCAGGGTCACGCTCATCGCGCGCAGCCCCATGGCGGGGCTAAGACGCCATTTCAGTTGGCGTGATCTTGCGGCAGTCTGGGGTGATGACTGCTGCGCTTGTCGAGCGTATGGCGCCGGAAGACCTGTGGGCGTTGTTCCAGCGGGTGGTGCCGCCGGCGCCGGTTCGCCCGCAGGGTGGAGGCCATCGTCGACGAGGTGACCGCGAGGTGCTGGCCGCGATTATC